>NZ_JAKUHD010000001.1:0-957539 GCF_022664325.1 Bacillus cereus group sp. BfR-BA-01310
TCTTTACAATTTCTATTAAGTGCTCACGCGTATCACGATGCTTAGGAGATTCCTTAGCAAGCTCTGAAAATGTGATTTTAAACTCAGCTAGTACACTTTGAAAATGAAGAATTTCCTCCTTACGGTTACTATTTTCCATCTCTTTCATATACTCCGTAAGCGATACTTGTATTTCTAACATTTCCTCTTGCTCATCTTCTTTTAAAAAGACAAGATTATGCTTAGACTCCTTGCGTATATAGTCAATTACGTCTCTTTTTATAAGAAGATCAGCAAACGCTAGAAAAGATTTTCCTTTTTTATATGAATACTGTTCAATTGCTTGGTTAAACGCAAACAATCCAATGCTATATTCATCATCCTGTTCTGTAATATATCGGCGGCAGACAGACGAAATTGATTTTCTAATAAAAGGCTGATACTGTACGATAAAAGCTTCCTTATCTCCTCCGTTGTTTTGTATGTTATATACGATATCTTCTATTTTCGTTTTTTTTAAGATCTTCATTACTAAACTCAACACTAGTAATCTCCCTGCCTCCTTCTGCTTCAAATAGCAAAATGGTCACTAAACAAGTGACCATTTAACCACATTTTCTTAGTACTTTTTTGGGGCTTGTCTTCTTGCTGTTGCTCATATTTTTCGAGGCCGACTTTTTTCACCGTTTTCTTAATGATTATTCTTTTCTGTTTGTGCTAGATTTAAGTCTGCATTTTGATCTACCTTCTTATTCTCTTTCGCAATAGCGTCCGCTTGTTTTGCTTGCTCTTTTTCTATTTTAGCTGCAATCTTTGAATAACTCTTCTCTATATTTTTGGTAATTTCATCCATTGATTTCGGATTCCCCGTTTGATCTAGCAATTTTATTAATGCTTCTTTCGATGTGTACTTTTACTTTCAGTGCTTCTTTTTCTTCTTTGCCAAAAGCTTATCTTACTTTCCTAAGTCTTCTGTCGCTTTTTTCTAATGTTTCTTGTGTAAAATTGCTTTTTAATCATGTTTTTTCATAATCATTTTTCTTCCATTTTCTTTCTTTACTATATATATATTCGAAGGAACAAAAAAATTTATGGGGGTCAAAAAAACATTTTTTATAAAATAGCTATTTATTTCAAAAATAAAAACCATCAATTTGAAAAAAGATTAATCAAATTGATGGTTTTCTTGTTATATTTATCTTTTTATAACTAAGGTTAATCATATAAGCCTTTAATTGTAGTTATCCTTTTTTCTGTTACTTCTATTGCAAACATGATACAAGATTTTATCGGCCACCCATCCACTAAAACCGTACAAGTTAGTTTCTCAATGTATCTAAAATAGTATCAGCTGTTCTCACTATTCCCTGCCGATTTTCTCCATTTTTATCTTTCTTGGTTATCATAATAGGTTTTATCTGCATATTTTTTATCATTTCCTTTTAGATAGGCTAAGATTACTTTTGGATTTTTAAGTAAAGCCCAGTCTCCATATTTATCAAATCTTCTGCATGAAGTTATCATTCCATTTTTAATTGTACCGAATTTCTTATTATTTTGCTTTCCCAATTCTTTTAACCGTTTAGCGAAATCTGCATCTTCTGCCATAAGCATATTTTCATTAAATCCGTTGATTGCCATAAAGTCTTTTTTATAGCACCAAAAAATCCCTACAGATATAGCTCCATATTTAAAAAGTAAGGGGATTATTATTAACATTGCGGAAAGGAATATTCCTAAAGATATTCTTTCAAACTTCCCAGTTACCCCACCACCAATGTATTTACCTGAAGCTAAATATTTATCTACATTAGACAACATAGACTCTGTCATTTGGGTATCAGCATCTATAGTAATAATTATTTCTCCACTAGCTATTTTAGCCCCTGCATTTCGGATTTTAGATAAGTTTTTATCGTTATTTTTTAATGTAATACAGTTATAAGATTTTGCTATTTCCTCTGTTTTATCTGTGCAACGATTTAAAACAACTATGACTTCAGTTTGATCTTTATATGCCTCTGATGCCTTTGCAATTGAATCTAAACATTTTCTAATGTACTTTTCTTCATTGTGTGCAGGGATTATAATAGAAAACTTCACATCTTTTTCTAGATTGACTCCTGAAGATTCGTTTGTTTCAGTCATAATATTCCCCCTTATTTTATAAAGAAAATATCTATTATACATAACATATATTACCATTTATTAGGTTATATTATAGAAACTGAAGGTAAACTATTACATAAATTTCTTATCGTTCATTTTATCATGATTGACGAAAGAAAAGATTAACATAACGTACTATTATCGGTAACAAAGAAAAGGCGGATCCCTACTCTTACAAGAAATCAGCCTTTCTCTATTACTTTATTCATTTTTTCACATTATTTATCCTCATATGGGTTTTAGCTTTTTAATTGTTACAGTATAAAAAAGGCTAACAATTCAAGATCGTTAGCCCCACCTTCCATAATCGCGCCTGTTAAAATAAAACAAACGACTAGGTTCTTCAACTTACAATATATTCTCCTTTTATTACAAAAAACGAACCCCGAATTGTTCCAGCTAATTTAGACTTCTGCCTAGCAAACTTAAACTTCTCTTCTAACTCCTTCGGTATCTCCATTCCTTCAGAAAGCTTAAATCCAACAGCCCGCTTCTTCGGGTTATCCAGTGTATACATGACGTTGACTGCAAGACCATCCTCATAAAAGACGTAGGTAAATTTAATATTTTCCACTTGAAAACAAGATGTTTCTATAGGTTTCGCCGCAAACTCAATATTACGCTCTTCTTTCAAAATGCGGTTCACATAATCAAGATTCTCCTCGCTTTCACTAGCTGGGACAACCATAAATTCATGCTTGTATTTGTTCATAAAGTAACGGGCCTCATGGGCACGTAAACCAGCAAGCGCTTCTGCTACAGGTGAAGACTCTAAGCCAGCTGTAGTTACATTTTTAAAATCAACGACGTTGGACAATTCTATCTCTCCTTTTAACTCTTTACTTCCTAACAACCGGAATCCACATTTCACCAAATACTAAGCCATTTCGCTGCCCCATCTCAACTGTTGCATTTGGCCCACCAACATAGGCAAAATCCTTTACTTCTCGTAAAACTTGACCAAATGCAATACCAGTAAGCTTATCACTTAGCTCCTCAGCTGTCTTGCCTTCCCCTTTCACTACTAAGTATTCTCCCCTAGGAAACTGGATAACTCTAGATTCTTCTTGTATCGTTTCCTCTGTCATGACACCAGCGTAATACATCATCTTGTTATTCACCGCTTCACTAACAGCAAAAATGTAATCATTTGTGGCTAAAGCTTTTAAAGTGTCCAACCTTCCATCTTGTTCGACGACCAACCAAAAGTCTGCCTTTTCCTTGTTTATGCCTGCAAAGTCTGTGTAGTGGCTCTTAAGTTCAGTTCCAATACCTAACACGATAAAGCTATCTTTTTCTTCTAAAGTATAATTTTTCATATTCAAAACCTTCCTCTTTTTTAATTAATCAAACGATTTCTCTTTTCATCTGATAAGTTTATAATATCCTTAAATCATGTCAAAAAATGATACTGTTTAGGAGACCAAAATGAAAAAAGTTGAACGGATTAATACGATCATGCGGTATATTAATAACCGCTCCCACTTTACTATTTCTGAAATTATACAAGAATTTAACATCTCACGATCGACAGCTATTAGAGACATTAGAGAAATTGAAGCCATGGGGATGCCTCTTGTCGCTGAAGTTGGAAGGGCTGGGGGATATTTTGTTATGCATAACTCTATCTTGCCCGTTGTTCGCTTTACTGATAATGAGGTTAAAGCTCTTTTTATTGCCTTTATGGCTACAAGAAATCAACAACTCCCCTATCTAAAGAGTCGTCAATCTTTAGCCGAAAAACTCCTGGGACTCATCTCAGAAATCCAGCAGGATGACCTTGTTCTTTTAAATCAAATCTTGCTTTTTGAAGGGACTAATCCCCACAATCCCGACCTACTTGAGCTTTCTGACCTCCCTCATCCTATGTTAGAAAAACTCATCCAAATCCTTCTTTTGGATAGCCATTTATTGATTACCATAAAAGAAGAGAATCTGATCAAGTCTTATCCAATTTATCTACTACACCTTTATCAAGAAAAAAGCCATTGGATAATTGAAGGCTTTGATTTAAAGGAAGAAAAAAAGAAGATGCTCCCTGTCGATCATCTCATCAATGTCGTACCCTATACGACGAAAAAGAGATTAAGTAAGAAAAAGATTTTAGAAAAATTAAGTAAGAAAGACGAAGCAATCAACCTTGTACTTGAACTTGGTCCAAAAGCGATTGCCCAGTTCAAAAAGTATCATCCTTTAAAAGTTTCTATTTCTTATACAAACCCTTATCAATCCACAGCCATTCTAAAGACGTTTATCAACGTTAACGATCTCGATGAATTAACGGAAATAACAAATTGGCTACTTTTCCTAGGTAAAGATATCAAAATCAAGGAAGTGCCTAAAGAAGTGTTAGAAGGTTTACAAGAGAGATTATGTTTATACTGTCCATAAGCAGTGACCAGTTAAACCAAAAATAATATTGAGTTCACCTAGTTTCCAGTTACTTCAATCCAAATACTTAATAAAAACATTTTATTCGCTACCGCTGCTTTAAACGCTCTTCTAGTAATAACACCAACACAAAAAAGACATGAACTAATCTTAGTTCATGTCTTTTTATATTAGAGTTTAACCCTCATTAAATAGCTTGTTTAAGTTTCGAATGTGGATTTATCTTATCCATAATCTCTTTCGTTCTTTTTTCATATCCCACTATTTTTGGACTAGAACCAACAATAGTGAATTAGAATAATGACTTAATACTTGCTAGGACAGTAAGGATACCTATAACAATGACAAATACATTGCTCATTTTCCCTCTGTATTTAGCTAGTACTGGTACTTTACGGATCGCATACATTGGTAATATACATAAAATAGCAGCAACTAACGGACCGCTAAGGGCATCAATGATTCCAAGAATACTTGGATTTGCATAAGCAACATACCAGCATGTTAATACGACAAAAGTAAGAATCATTGTCTTAACTGTTTTTTCTCCTATATCTTTCCCACGTTTTTTACCGGACTTGATAATCATGTCACGCATTACCTCATACGCTCCTATATAGTGGCCAAGGAAAGACTTTGTAATAGCCACAAACGCAATGATAGGAGCTGCAATAGTGATTACAGGCGAATTAAGCTCATTAGCAAGATAGGATAGGATTGACAAGTTCTGTTCTTTTGCCATCTTAAGATCATCTGGAGTCAAACTTAAAGTACTGCTCCAAACAAAGAACATAACAACAACGAATGTCATGATATAACAAACTTTTTGTATTTGAGCACACTTGGCATCAGTAGCGTCTATTCCATAGGTAGCTCTCTGTTTCATAACGAATGACGAAATCATAGGAGAATGATTAAACGAGAACACTATGATTGGTAGTATCATCCATATCGTTCCAAAATATCCTGTTCCTGTTGAAGCAGTAGAAACACTTGAAAAACTAAGCATTGACGTATTCCACTGTGGAATTAAAGATATTGCGATAAAAAGTAGAGAAGCTATGAAAGGATATACTAGCATGCTCATTATCTTTACAGTGATATCTTGACCAAAATTTAGTATAGCGATAAGACCGAGTACTAATACAAGCGATAAAATGGCCCTTGGAGGCTCCGGCATGTGCAATTGATGCACGATAAAACTACTCGCAGTATTTGTAAGTGCAACCGAATACATCAACACGATCGTATAAATTGAGACGAAATATACTATGTTAAAAATGATACTTGCCTTATTTCCGAAATACTCTCTTATCGTGCCTGTAATCCCCTCATCAGCAGAATTTGAAGCGTATATCATTTTAGCAAGCGCCCTATGTGAATAATACATAACAGGATATGCAAGTATGGTAATTAACAGTAATGATAATAAACCACCTGAACCTGCATTAATAGGTAAAAAGAGTACTCCTGCTCCAATTGCTGTTCCAAAAAGGCTCAATGCCCAGGTAGTATCTTGTTTATGCCACTTTTTAGGATCTAGATATTCCTCATTTTTTACTGCAGTATTTTCAGCTTGAAATTCTATATTTTTTGCAGTATTCCCATTCATATAATTATTCCCCCTTGTATCCTATTCTTACGTCTCTTTTTAGGCTTAGGAATATAGAACATTTTTGAAAAATGAATCGCTTACAAAATTTTCTACATTGTAATCGATTCCACCTAAACCTGTCTGTCTCTCTTAATTTGCGAGGCATTTATCCTCCAACCAACCCTATACATCGCTTCAATAACTTCGCCAGTAGCTTTGATATTATTTACGCTAGCTAATGCGATGTCCACTGTTGCTGAACTATTTTGAATAAATCCCCCTTCTAAGCACACACCTTTCTTAAAGTAATCGTGTCAGTCTGTCCAATTTTAAAATGTTTGATATTTTCTCCGTCGGTAATAGATTACCTCTCGACGCCCTCATTATAACGTTAATATTTACGAGTCTAATGTTTTTTTATTTTTAGAAAGATTGAATAATCAGAATTATGAATAGATAATTAATTCCAAGTGGTATGTAGCAATTGTGTCCATCGTTTGAAGCTGTATTAGTCGGTAGAAAAGCAAAAATAATACAGATTTCTTTTTGTTAACACATTGATTATATTAGGAACTCGTTATAAAGATACTTATATTCTCCTTTGTTGAAGCACCTTATTTTAGACGTGAAAACTGTTATACTAAATGATCAATGCAGATGTAAAGAAATAAATTAAGAAAACATAAAAATATTTTTACGAATATTTATTATATATAATGAATTTATATTCATTTTTCAGAAAAAAGGAACTTCTCCCCCAAAGGAGCCACCACAACTTCTATAATGATTGACATGTTACGCCTTTTAAAAGAATAACTCCACAGGATATCTTTTACAATATGTAATATTTATTAAGTGTAGTTTTATCTAAATATGCATAATTACATAAAGTTTATGAAAAAAAGAGAGTATACTTTTGTATTGTGTAATAAAGATAAAGCCCACCTACGGAAATAGGTGGGCTTTTCACATATAAAAATTGCATTAATTATATGACGATTAGAATTGAGTTCAAAATATTATTTCTTCCCCTTCAACTCTCTCAGTCTGCTTTTTTTCAACGTCTGAACCTACATACGTACCAACTGTGTAACCAGTAAAAATACCAACAACTATAGCAATAACTAAGATTAATGTGATTTTAATCCACTTTTTCAAATATATATTTTATTTCGGAAAATTTAGTTGTCACGAGACACCGAACCGATAGTGTACTTACCCTAACTGACGTTTAAATGCTTTATTGGCGAAGAAGTAAGCGATGACCATGATGCCGACGCACCAAGCAAGCGCGATCCAGATATCGTTGCTAACAGACCCTTCATACAAGAGGGCACGAATCGCATTCACGATTGAAGTCACGGGCTGGTTCTCAGCGAACGCACGAACAATTTTAGGCATAGTTTCGGTAGGAACAAAGGCCGAACTAATAAACGGCAGGAAAATTAGCGGGTACGAGTAGGCTGTCGCCCCTTCCATAGACTTCGCTGTCAATCCGGGAATGACAGCGAGCCATGTCAGCGCCAGCGTAAACATCCCGAGTATCCCAGCTACCGCGAGCCAATCTAGAATATTAGCGCTGGAACGGAAGCCCATTAAGAGTGCAACGAGGATAACCACCACGATAGTAAGCACATTAGCAACAAGTGAAGTTAATACGTGAGCCCACAATACAGACGAACGCTTGATGGGCATAGTAATGAAACGCGCCATCAGCCCGCTCTTTACATCCGTAAACAACCGCACGGAAGTGTAAGCGACACCGGATGCGATAGCCATCAACAAGATTCCCGGTAATAAATAATTGACGTAGTTATCTGTTCCTGTCTCTATGGCACCACCAAATACGTAAACAAACAACAGCATCATCATAATTGGTGTAATTGCTACCGTAATAATCGTATCTGGACTGCGCATGATGTTTCGTATTAACCGTCCTAATAACACCCCTGTTTTGCTTTTCATTTACATCTCCTCCTTTTTACCGATGATCGCGAGGAAAATTTCCTCCAATGTCGGCTGCTTCTCGATGTACTCCACTTTCGCTGGTGGGAACATCTCTTTAAGTTCAGTAAGAGTACCGGTCGTGATGATTTTTCCGCCATGCAGGATGGCGATACGGTCCGCCAGTTGTTCGGCTTCCTCCAGGTACTGGGTCGTCAGCAAGATGGTTGTGCCGCCACCGGCAAGCTCCTTGACGGTATCCCAGACTTCAATCCGCGCTTCGGGGTCAAGCCCTGTCGTCGGTTCGTCGAGAAAAATGACTGCTGGCGTCCCGATCAGGCTCATGGCGATGTCAAGCCGGCGCTTCATCCCGCCTGAATATTGGTCTGCCCGGCGGTTGGCCGCATCGGTCAGGCTAAATCTTGTAAGCAGATTGTCGGCGACTTGAGCGGGATTGGAAACTCCACGCAACTTGGCGATCATTATCAGGTTTTCTCTCCCCGTGAGCATGCCGTCTAAAGCTGCGAACTGCCCTGTCAGACTGATGCTTTGACGAACATAATCCGGTTGACGCTGGACGTCAAAGCCGCAAATACCTACTTCGCCGCCATCGGGCTTCATCAGCGTCGAGAGGATGTTGACCGTCGTCGTCTTGCCCGCTCCATTTGAGCCCAGCAGTGCGAAAATTTCGCCACGCTGCACCTCAAAATCCACCCCCTTTAAGACCTCCTTGTCTTTAAAAGATTTTTTTAACCCTTTTACAGAAATCGCTGCATTGCTCATACTTTTTTCCTCCTTATAAAAAATGTTTTGCAAAGCTAGACTGCCTACACTCCTCTATTTAGTGTTACTGATAATCTGTATTACTTAGTACCGGGTTACAAATGTGAATAGCGATGGTGGCAATTCACATTTGTAACCAGCTAATCAGTCGGTATTATCTATTGCATTTATTTTTTTCTCAATCGATTCATGATACTCTGATTCAAATCTTCACGATACTTGGAGACATAGGTTTTAGCATTTGCTACTAGTTCGTCAGCAAAGGACGCCACGTCTTCCCCAGTGATTTCAAGCACTTGTCTCCCTTCCGCCGCACCGGCTTCGAACAAATCGATTAATTCATACTGTATGTGTAGCATATCCATCCCGTTGCCTGCTGAGAAATTCCACATGTAGTTTTGAATTTTCTTAAACACAAACTGGTAGTCCTCTGGCAGAGCCTCAACTCTTGCCATCATCATTTTGTACTCTTTTTTATCACCAATTAATTTTTTGAACATTTCCAACATCTTATTTTCCTCCTTTTTTATAAAACAGAACAAGAAACTCCAAAAACATTAGACGCAATAACTTATCTTATGAAGCTAGTTTGACTTCAAGACGTTAATTTTTGACGATACAAAATCCCATTTTCTCCAAAATAATTCAAGCTCCTTACGGCCAGCTTCATTTAGTGAATAAAACTTACGAGGTGGCCCCATATCTGACGGTTTCTTTTCAATATTCACAAGCTTTTTCTTCTCTAATCGTACAAGAATGGTATATACCGTTCCTTCCACGACTTCGGTAAACCCAAGATCATTCAGGTGACGGGTAATCTCATAGCCATACGTTTCACGGCGACTGATGATTTCCAGTACACACCCTTCCAGTGAACCTTTCAGCATTTCAGTTAAATTTTCCATGTTATGATCCTCCTCTACCCCCTATTCTGTCTGACTTATATTCAGTATCACAGAGTACTAAGGCGAATTTTTTACCGAATAGCTTTTGAGAAACCGCACTATTCAGTATTACTTATTTCAAGTACATTGTATGACTAAGTAGCGATAGATGTCAACTGATTTTCAAATTTTTTCTAAAATCCGCTATTACCTATTGTTTACTGAATATATTTTGAGAAACAACACTATTCAGTATCGCTTATTACAAGTACATTGTATGACTAAGTAGCGATAGATGTCAACTCGATTTTTATATTTTTTCTAAAATCAACTATTACCTATTAGATACAGCCGATTTTCTTTTTGAAAAAATTTCGCCACATACTTATCCTACTAAGAAAAGAAAATACCCCAACACAAAAATTCTACCTTTTTGTGTTGGGGCGCTATACTATACAGAAGTTAATGAATATGGCTAACTCTTCTTATTAATAAGACGGATCATTTTTTTGTTACGATAACATCATATCCATATCTTCTGCTGCAGTTGTAATTAGTTTTAAACCAAATGTTTCTTGTAATACATCAAGCACACCAGACGAAATAAATTCAGGAGCCTTTGGACCGATACGAATATCTTGAATCCCAAGACTAAATAGCCCTAGTAAGATGGCAACCGCTTTTTGTTCAAACCATGATAGGACAATACTCACTGGTAATTCATTTACTTCACATTGAAAAGCATCTGCTAAAGCGGCCGCTATTTTCACTGTAGAAATTGAATTATTACATTGTCCTAAGTCAATGTAACGCGGGATCTCCGTACCAGGTACAACACCGTAATTCACATCATTAAAACGGAATTTCCCGCAAGAAGTTGTTAAAATAACCGTTGCTGGTGGAAGTGACGTTGCTAATTCACGATAATATTCTCCACCTTTTCCTGGGGCATCACAACCTGCGATAACAAAGAAACGCTTAATTTTCCCTTCTTTTACTGCCTCAATGATTTCTGGAGCTAATGATAATACTGTATTATGATGAAAACCTGTTACTAACTGTTCATCCGACTCCATATGTACTTCTGGAAGCTCTAGCGCTTTTTGAATCAATGGTGTAAAATCATCATTTTCAATTTTTTGTACACCCTCTAAGCCTGCAATATCATATGAAAAGAATCGATCAGAGTATGATCCTTTAATTGGCATAACACAGTTCGTTGTAGCCAATATTGCACCCGTAAATTTTTCAAAAAGACGTCGCTGATCATACCATGCCTTACCAATGTTTCCTTTTAAATGTTTATATTTTTTCAGCCTTGGATATCCGTGTGCTGGCAGCATTTCAGAATGCGTATAAATATTAATTTCTTTTCCTTCTGTTTGCTTTAATAATTCCTCTAATGCAAATAAATTATGACCAGTAACTACAATTGCCTTACCTTCTACATGATTTTGTGTAATTTGAACAGGCTCTGGAACACCAAAGTGATTCGTATGTGCCTCATCTAATAACTCCATCACTCGTAAAGCTGATTTCCCTACTTTCATAGCCATATCAATATGTTCTTGTTCATTAAAGTTAGAATTTGTTAATGTCATATATAACGCTTCTTGCGTTGTAGCATCTACAAATGCATCTGTATACCCTAGCTGAGCAGCATGGGTACGATAAGCTGCAATTCCTTTTAACCCAAACACAATCGTATCTTGTAAACTTGCAATGGTTTCATTCTTTCCGCAAACACCTATTACTTTACATCCACCTGTTGGCGTTTGTTCACATTGATAACAAAACATATCATCCCACCCTCTCCCAATCATTCCTTACAAACTAAGCATAATACCCATTGAGAAAAAGGGATGTGATATCAATCACAATAATATGTAAAAGTTTGTGACAGTTCATATTGTTGACATAATATTTTTATTGACACTTTAAAATTCATACATAAGCATGGACACTTCTATTGATGGTTCCAAACATCTAGATAATTATTTTAAAGAAATGCTAGCGACATTTTGATTCATCAATATATGTAAAGCAACTAAATCTTTTACTTACTAGTTCATTGTACAAAACCAAGATTTCGTAATATATTTGGCAATAAAGAGTTTTGAATCTCTTAAGCAAATAGTTGTAATTCATCAGTTACAGAAATAAACTTAGAAAAACGCCATCCTTTTCTATCATTCAACAGAAGAATGGCGTTTTTTTCATTTTGAGGAACAATCATTTTTTTGTTAAAAACGTTTTAAAGACTTTATGAGAAATCTCTTTATTTACAATATTTTTACACTGCCTTAACATTATTTACATTACTTTATGATATGTTGATATAACAACTACTTAAGGAATTTCATGTACATTTTTATCTTTATGATCTCTTATCTAATTGATAAAGAAATCATGTTATATTTTTATAACAGGGGTGAACTTTGATGACTGAAACTTTAAAAACACTTATAATGCTTGATGCTACCTACGTTGTTATAGCAATTATGACGGTACTAGTATTTGTATACTTAGAATTAAAATCTCAGTGACGTATTCAGGCGTAATCGATAGCTTCAGCATTTAAATATAGCTAGAATAAACAGAGAAGGAAATTCTTTTCTTCTCTCTTTTGTATTCCAAAAGTTTCTTAAATCTACAATAAGCTTCATCATTATTTTATTTCTCGTTTCTTATTTCAACAAATCTAGTGTATGTAAAAGCAATTCTTTGTCACCTACATCACCATGACCAGGTACTACTGAAATCATATTTCCATATCGGTTCAACACATTTTCAATTGATCCGGACCATTCATTTACGTACGCATCAGCAACATTCCCTAAATCTTTAGCTTCCGTAGATTTCACTAACCAGCCTCCAGCTAAAATATTATATTGTGGCAGCCATACGACAATATTATCTTCTGTATGTCCTTTACCTGGATAGAACGTTTCTACTTTCATATTTCCATACTTCATATTCGTAATCGTTTGTAAGTCTCCAAGCGGCTCCTCATATCCATTTTTCTTTGCTATTTCCGCAGTTAATGCTGTACTATGCGCTTTAATACCTCTTTCTTTCAACGTTTTAATTCCGCCAATTCGATCCTCATGTGCATGTGTAATAATGACATCAGTTACTCGCTTCTGAAACTTCTTTTCTACCATCTCTATTAATTCTTTCGTTAACTTATCATCCCAAGAAGAGTCTACAAGTACTAAACCTTTAGAAGTATTTAAGACTAAACCATTTGAAGGAACTGCAACTCCGTTAAAATAACCTAACTCAGTATGTACCCATACATTCTTGTTTAGCTGAGAAATTGAAATTGTTCCTTTCTCATTTTTTATTACTTTCTGTTCTACCTCTTGTTCTGCTTGTACAGGAGATATTGCAGTAGCAAATTGACTTGCTCCTAGTAAACTAACACATAACCCTATTTTTAATAACGTATTCTTTTTCATTTTCATCCCCCCTTTCTTTCAAACTAAATAGTTATTACCTATAATAGACAATTTATCTCAAATGTTTGTTCCATCTTTTCTTACATATTTTTCATGCGATTAATAAAAAAGCGTACAAAATTTTGTACGCTTCAAAACTTAATCTTTCATTCCATAATTCTCAAACTCTTCCTCATTCCCATAAAACACATTCAAGTCAATATATTTTTCTTTTCCATTATAACCGCTTAATCTTCCACGGTTCGTGTATTGCCAAAACGTCCATTTTCTCTCATCGGATAAACTCGGCTTTGTAAGAACACTACGAATCCATATATCACATTCAGGATATGCATCTTTTATGTACAAGTCATACGCCTCTTGAGTTGCATACAATATCACGTTCTTATCATAATGTTTTTCTAACATTTTTATCATTACCGTCAACTCTTTCGTAACATCTTCACGCTTAGGGGGATTGTCTTTTTTATCACCGTAAAACTCAACATCTATAACTGGTGGCAATGCTCGTTCATGTTTTGGAACAGTTCTTATGTATTGCTCTGCTTGCGTTTCACCCTTACTATCAAAACTAAAAAAATGATACGCTCCTATACGCATATTTGTCTTATCAGCATTAGTCCAATTTTCCGAAAAGTACTCATCCACAAACGAGCTCCCTTCAGTAGCCTTTATAAACGCAAACTTCATATTCTGTTTTTCTAACTCTCTCCAATCTATCTCTCCTTGATAAGATGCGACATCTACACCTTTTATTAAAAACTTATCCGCTTTTAATTGATTTGGAATGAATATCCCTTGAAAAATCAAGTAAACAACTATCCCCATTACACTAATTAAGGTAAGAAATCCTCCTATTATAAGCTTCTTTTTCATCTGTATCTCTCCTTTGTATACACTAAACTCATACTATTCTAAAAAGAACTCGGCTTACAAGACCAAGTTCTTTTTAAAGCAACTATTTTCCATTTTCTTTTATTTTCTCCTTCTATTAAAACTCACCTTTTAATTCCATTCACAATACTTCTCTTTATTTACTAATGTATAATAAAGTTAATATTCCGTTTTATTAGAAGGGAGATACTATGAACTTATTAAGTAGAAATATATACGAGCAAATGAAACGACATTCCGTTGCCGGTTTAAGTCTCGCTGTTATACGTGATGGCAAACTAGACGAAGCGAAAACCTACGGAACACTGGAATCTGGAACAACTAACAATATTACTACAAATTCCATCTTTAATTCTTGTTCTATTAGCAAATTCATCACCGCAATACTCGTTTTAACGTTAGCCGATAAAGGAACTCTCAATTTAGACGAAGACGTAAATGATAGACTCACATCTTGGAACATCCCTACCAATCTATTTACTTCACAGAAAAAAATCACGTTGCGCAACTTATTAAGTCACCAATCTGGAATAATTGACCCTCCAAATAGTTTTGAACATTATACACTTGAAAAAGGACTACCTAAAATACATGAACTCCTTTCCGGTAAAACATTATATTGCCCAGTACCTATTGAAGTAACTTATGAACCAGAAAGCGAATTTCACTACTCTGATGCAAACTTTTGTATTATCGAGCTACTGCTTGAAGATATAACTGGAAAACCATTCAATCTTTTACTTGAAGAGTATATCTTTCAGCCACTTCAGCTTACAAATAGTACGGTATTCTCTCCTGAAGATATAAATAAAATGGATACCTTTGCTTGCGGACATAATAAAAATGGAGCTGTAACAGCTGAAAAGTATCCATTTTATCCATTCGCCGCTGCTTCAGGCATTTGGACAACACCAACAGACTTATCAACTTTAGTAATCGAACTTATTCATTCCTTACAAGGAAATAGCAAGCTAGCGCTTTCTCCAAAAACAGTACAAGATATGATTTCTCCTCAAGGCTGCTCAAAATGGACTGGCTTAGGTGTTTTTCTAGATGATTCTAATGAAGACTTACAAATTTATTCACTTGGCTGGGGCGTTGGATTCCAATGTATGATGGTTTGTTATCCACCCCGAGGGAATAGCGCTATTATTATGACAAACTCGGATTTAGGTGTTCATCAAATGGAAGGAATTATTGGTGAGGTTTTAAAAATATTATCCTTATGATTAACTAAGCAACAACAAAGAAAGAAGCTGATTCTCCCAGCCTCTTTCTTTATATAACATTTTTCGCCACAATTTTAATATGTTCCGGTGCGATAATTTCCGTTATACTTTCTTGAAAATCTTCATGCAATAGTTCTTCAATATGTTCTAACTGCACTTCGACATGTGTGCATTCTAAATTATGTATGTTTAATAGTGCATAATGATCTTTTTTCTTAATTACTAAATATTGATTTTCTTCTGTTACGAGTAAAGAACCTAATTGCACTCCTAGTAGACGTTGATCATCAAACTTCACAATCTTTTCCCCTTCCTACCTACAAATGTAATTACTATACAAAAAATCTAATTTAAGGAAATTATTCCTAAATAGACTATATCATAATTTACTAAAATATAAATATCATATTTTCTTTCAATAAAAATCCCGATTTTTTTATATTTCGATACAAAAAACTTTCTCAACATAGAAATACGATTTTTTAGTTTTTTCGTCTCTGAAAATCTATTATAATAAGGCTAATAAATGATTGACCTCTCCTAATTCATGTACATATGGATGATCAGTAGTATTTGCTACTGGTCTATTTTTTTGATTTCAGAAAGCAAATGTACTGCATCCTTTCCTACACCACAAATAAGCGCAGAACCCCTTTGAGATTGCCACGGCAACCCGATATAATATAATCCTCTTACTGGACTCATTCCTTTTGTATGATTAGGAAATCCATTCATATTCACTGCCTTTTCTATTTCAATCCATTTATAATCTTGGACAAAACCAGTTGACCATATAATACTTTGTGCACTATACGTGCCACCATTTTGAAACATAATATTATTTCCTGATGCACTTACGACTTTTTTCTGTAGTTTTATTGCACCATTACGAATGAGTTCCTTACCTTCAAAACCAAAAATGGGATCCTTTTTCCTCTGAAACCACCTTCCTCTCTTTGTATTTATTTCGGCATACAATAAACAAGTTTTTTCTAGCCAATAAAAAATACTTTTTCCTAATAGATGTAACGGTAAAAACGTTAAAGGGTGACTTATAGCCATTGTAACTTCATGAGTTTTTGCAAGTTCTACTGCTATTTGCATTCCTGAATTCCCACCACCTACTACAAGCGCCTTTCCCATTGGAACTTGCGATGGTGACTTGTATTGTGATGAATGTATTTGAAAAATTTGTGATGAAAGATTTTGTGAAAATGAGGGGATGAATGGTTGTTGAAAACCACCTGATGCAATAATGACGTTTTTCGATTGTAAAATTTCTGTAGGAGTGTGTAATTCGAAGATGTCTTTTTGTTTCCTTATTTTTAAAACCTCAGTTTGTAATTGTACTGGTAATTGAAAATGTTGTGCATATCCTTCTAAATAACTGGCAACCTCATCTTTATATGGAAATCCATTTTTCTCTCCTATTAATGCCATACCTGGCAAGCTACTATATGCCCTTGGTGTAAAAAGTTGTAGTGATTCATAGCGTTTTCTCCACGAATCACCAATTCTGTTCCCTGCCTCGAGTAACAAAAAGTTATAACGTTCCTGCTTTAAATAGTATCCCATTGCTAATCCAGCTTGACCGGCTCCTACAATAATTGCATCTAGCATCATTTTTCCTCCTTTATAATATATGAATAATTGTTCACATGTTCATATTATACCTAATCATATCATTTTATTTTTGTTTAATTCAATATTTTTCCAAAACAAAAAAAGGGCAGTTTACTAATAAGTAAACTACCCTTCATTCTATTCTCCCAGTCCTTAACGCAATGGCCCAATCATGTCGATCACTATTTTCAGCTAGTTGAGCCGCTTCTTCCCAATTATACGAAACAGATATTTGTTCAATTAACCAATCTTGCGCATTTTTTTCCATTATTACATACTTTGCATGTGGTGTTCCCGATTCCATTTTATGCAAAACAGGTAGCTCATCTTTGTATGCCGGAAGTCCTACACTCCCTGGATTTATAATTATCTTTCCGTCTGATAAATAAACTACTCTAGGAATATGCGTATGTCCACATACTATTATTTTTTGCTCAATATTTTGAAGTTGATCCATTATAACTTTTTCATTCTTTAATACTGCGCCATTTTCGTCCATCTCTTCTAGCAAATACACCTCATCTGAAGTCGGTGTACCATGACAAAATAAAATATCGTCTACAATAAATTGTGAAGGATGTTGTTTTAACCAATTTATATGATTATTTGTTAATTGATTTTGAACAAAAGTTAGTGTAGTAGATTGCTCTTGTATAGGTTCCCAAAGCATACGATCACAATTGCCCTTAATATGTATCATCTCGCTACTCATTAAAATTTCAATTGTCCCTAACGGATCTAATGGCCCATACACACTATCACCTAAATTTATTATCATTTCGACCTTGTGACGTGCAATATCTTTTAATACCGATTTTAAAGCGTGACTATTTCCATGAACATCTGAAATGATAGCTATTTTCATCTAAATCCCCACTTTAATATATTATTTATAAACATCCGCAGCCAATTCCCTCAAAACCTCTACATTCATCACTTCAAAGCAACCATTATTTCTTTTTATAATCTCTTTATCACAAAGGGTATTTAATGTGCGCAATAAATGCCGATAACTCGTTCCTAACAATTCAGCTGTTTCCGTTAAATTCCCATTAAATACAATTCTATTTCCATGCTGAACCGCTCTTTCCCCCGCCGCTAACATGTAACTAGCAAGTCGATTTTCAAGCGGATATAGTAAATTAATTGTACTATTTTTTGAAAGTCTGTTTAATTTGTGAGCTAATGATCCACAAATACATCTTAAAAATTTCGCATCATGAAATAATTGGTTTCTAACTTTCCCTAAAGGCAAGCCAACACAATACGAATCTGCCATTACTTGTACGTTTGAAGTAATCTTTTGAGAGTGAATTAATTCTACATCCCCTAGCAACTGCAAACTATCATAAAAACATAGCAATACAGATTTCCCATTACTTAATGTGTTAAACGCTTTCGCTTTTCCCTCAACAAAAAAATACAAATAATCTATATCCTCATTTTCCCTACATATGAATTCATTCTTTCTAAAAAATAATAGCTCCATGTAAGGCTTCATATCGTTACTAAAAAATGAATCAATTTTATTTTGTTTCATATAATCTGCTAGCTTACTAGAATTACATACCTTTTTCATAATCCCCCGCCTTTACCACTCATCCCCATTGTAATTAAAATTTTCTTCTTTCACTATGACATATGTCATAGTAATACACAATTTCAGCATGATACAGTCATTACAAATATGAAATATAAAGGGGACATCACATTGTATAACTTTCTTTCTGTCTTTATAGGTGCACTTATCGCAATTATGATTCCTTTAAACGGAATCTTATCCGAAACTATAGGGAATTATACAGCAAGCGTTGTCATTCACCTCGTTGGCTTAGTAGCAGTTGTTATCGTTTTAATCATTAACAAAAATAAAATTCTTTTTGAGAAAGGTATTCCGCTTTATTTATACAGCGCTGGGGCCATTGGGGTTTTCACTGTTCTTTTTAGTAATATAAGCTTCTCCGCCCTTGGTGCTTCCATTACGATTGCATTAAGCTTACTCGGACAGTCCATTGCTTCTATTGTTATAGATCATTATGGGCTATTAGGAATGAAGGTTGCGAAGTTTGAAAAGAAAAAGTTGATTGGATTATTGTTCATTTCTTCTGGAATTGTTGTCATGACTATTTTTTAATGGGGGTAAAAAAATGTTATATATTTGTATCGCTATTTTAGTTGGGGTTTCTATCGTTGTTGCCAGAATTATTAATGCGAATTTAGCAACAAAAATAGGAATTTGGGAAGGCACTTTCTTCAATTATATTACCGGGTTATTTTTCTCTGCATTATTTTTGATTTTCAGTACAGACTCTTTGTATATATCTAGTCACACATTGCAATCCATTCCTTTCGCTGTATATTTAGGTGGCTTAGTAGGTGTTATCGTCATTGTATTATCAAACTATATTACTCCAAAAATATCAGCATTTTACTTAACGTTACTCATCTTTATCGGACAATTATTTATGGGGACTGTTATAGATTTCTTACTATCAAACGAACTCTCAATTGGCAAAATTGTTGGTGGAATTTTAGTATTACTTGGTCTTACTTACAATTTACTTGTTGATCGTCCAATTAAAACCGTGAAGAATAACCATGTTCAATTATAGCCCTATTAGGTCATGATAGTTTCTTCACTATTAGTAGAATATACACATTCTCTTATCATATATATTAATATAGAGCCTATTTAGTTCGAATTCATAGAGAGGAGACAATCCTATTAAAAAAATAATTTTACTACTCAGTAGCGTATTGATTATTTTTGGAATCGTATGGTTTTTAAACTCTGGAAAATCTATTCAAGATCTATATACATCTAGCAAACAAAAAAAGAAAGCTACTATTATTTCAACGCAAAGAGACCCAAATGCGCCGCCTGTTTTTTTAGGAAAACAAGAAATAAAAGATATTCATGTAGAGTCAATTAAGACGAAAAAATCTATCTTCCTTACAAAAACAGATGAATTAAAAACTTTCATTAACAGTATGGATACAGCAAAAAAAGGCGATTTAACGCTAGATGAAGAAGGGTCTGATTTAGTAGATTGTAACATGTGGATTACTTTTCAGGATGGAACTTATAAACAATATTTAATTTGGATAGTAGATAACAACAGTAGTGAAGTTATGATTGCCCATCAAAACACTCCTGATGACTTGAATCTTACTTATTATCAATTAAATGAAAGCAATTCGCAAAAAGTATATAACTTATTCAAGAAAATCATTTAATAATGCATGTAAAAAAGTCATGAGCTAACGAGCCCATGACTTTTTTATATACAATACTACAAATACTCCGGGAACACTTTACAGCCTTTTTCCTGCTCTATATCATGTCCAAAGAAAATAATCGGATTCTCTTTCATAACTACTTCTTTTAAACGTTTTATTGAAGATAAAGCTAAATCCGGATCAAATCCAGCAAACGGCACTTCATCTTCAAAGTTTTCTTTCGTATATGATGCATCAATCGTTAGTAACACTGGACCTGATTTTTCCGTCTCAAGTAATAGTGACTGATGCCCTGGCGAATGTCCTGGTGTATACAATAATTGAACACCTGGTACTACTTCATAATCCCCTTCAATAATTTTGTAGTTTAAATTCGGTAATATACATTCTTTCAAATATTCTTCTCTATGCTGCGCCGCCTCATATTCAGCACGCTGTACAATAATAGGTGTATTCGTAAAAGCGCCATTTCCTCCCGCATGATCAAAATGTAAATGTGAACTAATAATATACAGAAGATCTTCTGGCACATATCCTGCACGTTTTAAGATGTTTATGATTCTATCCTCTTCCGTCATTTTCGGCAAAATCTGTCCTTCAACAAATGTCCCTTTAAAAAGGTCTTCATTGTTAACCGCACTTTCTGGCATACCTGTATCTACTAAAATAGGCCCCTCTTCTGTCTCCAAAAGATAACACCATACAGGCAAATTTAATAATTTTCCCGGTGTAAGTGTACTATTAACGGAAGAATGGTCCAACATACAACGACCTGCTCGGACGAAATAAAGCTTCTTTACTGTCATTATGTATCCACCTTTACAAATAATTTAAGATAAAACGATACAGTAAAAAATTCCACCTATAAGAAATAAACTCCTTCTCAACTTCCATTGTTACTTTCTATTCTTGAATCTCCGAATAGTCGAGAACAATAAAACAGCTGTGATGTAACATAAGAAAATTCCTATAAAACTAACACTAAAACCATCTTTATGAAAATAACTATATAAAACGCAATCTCACCATGATACCCTTAAAAATCTTCCACTGTAACAAAATGGAGTCTACTTTTTTACATAACGACACATTACCCACTATAATAAAAAAGAATAGACTCTTACTTTAATGGAGGGAATAGAAATGAAAGCAATTGGTTTACATGAATACTTACCTATTGAAGAAGAAAACAGTTTGATTGATGTTGAAGTTGAAAAACCTGTTGCTACAGGAAGAGATATGCTCGTTAAAGTTAACGCGATTTCCGTTAATCCAGTTGATACAAAAGTTCGCTCACCGAAAGATAAAAAAGAAGACATACCGAAAATACTCGGCTGGGATGCTAGTGGTATTGTCGTACAAACTGGCGAAGATTGTACATTATTTAAAGAAGGCGATGAAGTATTTTACGCTGGAAGTATTACGAGACAAGGTACATATAGTGAATACCATTTAGTTGATGAAAGAATTGTTGGTAAAAAACCAAAAACTTTAACTGACGCTGAATCTGCAGCACTTCCTTTAACAGCTATTACAGCGTGGGAAGGTTTGTTTGAACGTTTAGGGATTGATTATAATAAGAAAGATGAGAATTCATTTAAAAATATTTTAATTATCGGCGGAGCTGGTGGTGTTGGCTCAATTGCTATTCAATTAGCTAAATGGGCTGGACTGAATGTAATCACAACCGCATCTCGCAGTGAAACGATACACTGGGTTGAAAAATTCGGTGCCGATTATATAGTTAACCATCACCAACCTTTAAAAGATCAAATATTAGAATTTGGGCTAAAAGATGTAGATTATATCTTCTGCTTAAACAATACAGATCAACATTGGCACGCGATCGGTGATATCATTAAACCACAAGGAAAAATTTGCTCTATCGTAGAAAATGAACACCCTCTTGAGATGGGGATTTTAAAAAGTAAAAGTGCTACATTCGTTTGGGAGTTTATGTTTACAAAAGCGATGTATGAAACTGGTGATATGATTACGCAGCACGAACTTTTAAATAAAGTAAGTGAGCTATTAGATGAAGGTATTCTTCAAACAACTTTAAACGCTACGCTAACACCGATCAATGCAGAAAACCTTAAAAAGGCACATGCATTGCTTGAGAGTGGCCGTACAATTGGGAAAATTGTATTAGAGGAATTTTAATTATGTAACACATTTTTAAACAGTACAACAGTAATTAAAATTATATAGGTGATTTTCAGTATATATCGATTTACCGACAAAAACTGACAATTTTAATATTCTTATAATAAAAAGATGCTGTACCAATTTTTTTTGGACAGCATCTTTTTCATTCTCTCTATTTACTTGAAACCTCTTGATCATTTTGAACATCTAACGGAACACGCTTCCCTATTCCGAAAGCATAGAAACTAATTGTTACGATAGCTAAGAAAACAATACCTACAATTAGTGAAATGCGAGTATCATCGTTAAACCACATACCGATTAACACCATAATTAAAAAGGCAATCGTTAAATAGTTTGTAACAGGAGCAAATGGCATTTTGAATGGATGATCTTTCATCGCTGCTCCCTTTTCTTTTCTAAAACGAATTTGACTAATTAAAATAACAAACCATGGTACCATACCAGGAAGGACACTTGCACTATATACATATACGAATAAGTTTTTTGGTGCAATATAACTTAAAACAACACCAACCGCTAAACCGATAATCACACCAACTGTACCGAATAAAGGTACACCGTTACTAGAAACCTTCGTAAAGTATTTCGGTGCTTGTCCATTTACACCTAACGTATAAAGCATACGTCCAGCACTATAAATACCACTATTACAACCAGACATTGCCGCTGTAATAACAACGAAGTTAATAAGTCCAGCTGCTGCCGTAATACCAACCTTCGCAAAGGTTGCGACGAATGGACTACCAATTGAACTTAATTGATCCCAAGGATACACCGTTACAATCACGAAAATAGCACCAATATAGAAAATTAAAATACGCCAAATTGTACTTTGAATAGCTCTTGTAAGTGTCTTCTTCGGATCTTTCGCTTCACCAGCAGTGATCCCGATTAATTCCACACCTTGATATGCCCCAACTACAAGTGATAATGCAAAGAAGAACCCTGAAAAACCACCTGTAAAGAAACCGCCATTTTTCCATAGATTAGATATACCGATTGCTTCTCCTCCGTTCCCAATTCCGAAGAAAATGAGACCGAATCCTGCAATAATCATTAATAAAATCGTAACAATTTTAATCATTGCAAACCAAAATTCAAATTCACCGAATGACTTAACCGAAATTAAGTTAGCAGCCCCAAGAATAACCATTGCGATAACACCTGGTATCCAAGCTGGTAAATCCGGGAACCAATATTGCATATACGCTCCAACCGCGATAATCTCTGACATCCCAACGATAACCCACTGGAACCAGTTACTCCACGCTGTCATATAACCTGCTAACGGGTGTATATACTTATGACCGAACGTTGCAAATGAACCTGTACTTGGCTCCATATACAACATTTCTCCCATGGCACGCATGATGAAGAATATAAAAATACCTGCAATTGCATATGCAAGCATTACTGACGGACCTGTCCATTTAATCGTGCTGGCTGACCCCATAAACAAACCAACACCAATCGTTCCACCTAACGCAATCATTTGAATATGACGTGCTTCTAAACCTCGTTTCAATTCTTTGTTTGCCACTTCACTTCCCCCTCTTAGATGATTCATAGCCGCATTTTAAAGCAAGATGCTGTACCCCGAATTCCTCTTTGGTCTGAAAATGATGAGGCGAGTATCATTTTTAGCGCACTTAAAAGTTATTCTTTACTTTTTATTAAGTCGTAAAAGCCTCTTCATTTTCCTCCCTTTGTACAATTGTAAAATTGCTTATTTTATAATAATTCATTTATCTGAAAAATACAATTACTTTTTCTGGTAGATTGTTATATACAAATCGAATACAATCCATTACTATATTAGTAACTAAAAACATAAATTCAATATTATTGAAAAATAAAGGTTTTTTTCCAAAAACTCTCTATTAAATAATAAACTATTGTAACGCATTTTTATTCAACAAAACCTTAATTATCTCTCCTCTGTAAACTCCTTTTCGCTTCGCTAACTTTATCCCTGCACGTTGTTTTTCTTTAATTATTTCTCAAAGGACCTGCTCATTCATTATAAAAACATAAAGTAATGTAAAACCGTTAAAACAAAAGAGTGAAACAATAATTCCCCCTTTTACGTAAAGGAGGAATTATTATGGGATATGGTGGTGGTTGCGGTGGATTCAGCTGCTAAAAAAAGACACTCTTATGAGTGTCTTTTTTTTATGCATTCATTTTAAATTGTAATACTACTTATATTATTTTAAGTATTACCGTCCTAGGTTTCGCTACATATCCATCAGGCTAATAAATTCAAATAACCCGAAACGAGAAGATTGACATCTCCAACAGAAAGATTTGATATCTTTATAACCTCATATATATCCCCCCATCCATATGGACAGGGGGTACATATATAGCATCATTCTTTACTTAATACTTTCTAATTCCCATTGGTGATAATTACCCGGTGAAGTTGTATGCTCGGATTTTAAAACACGCTCACCACCACCTACAAGCGGGGCAATACCATTATCTGCAACAGAACTAGTCCACTGATTTTCTCTAGATGTTATATAAGTAGAATCAGATTTTATATAGAAGCTCTTCTGATTAGGAATTTTGTCTAATTTAATAGCAGATCTATTCTGTTCAGTATCTAACCAGCTATAATCATAACCGTTTCCAAAGTTTAAATACTGGTAATTACTATGGCTACTATTCGTAAACTTAAGAAATACTTCTTCATCTTTTTTGAATGGTTCTTCAGGTTTAGATTTTCCTTTTCTTTCAATCAATACTGGTGTTGCTTGAATGTCTGGTCCATGTATTGCTTGTTGGATAGGACCGAGTCTCAATCCGTCCCAATTATTCCCCTTAAGTGAAAAGTGTACATATCTCCCATTAATTGATTGATTTAAAGTACCGGCAGACCAAGATTCCTGTACACCTTCATAAAAGCGAGCAGATGACTTCAAATAGTACTTTTTACCTTCTACTATAGGTTCTCCAGAATTATCTACTACTAATTTATCGATAGCTTCTAGATAGCTTTTATTTGAAACAAGAGGCGTGAAGACTTCAGTTTTATTGTCTTTTGCATCAATGAGTTCAAACTTTGCCTGATATTCTCCAAGAGATGCACGGTTTACTGCTATGTCTACAGGCTCATTTTCTTTAGATTCATATACATTTGAATTCTGATTTCGAACTAATGTTACCTTTTGGCTCTCACCTTTTTTATTTCGAACCGTAACAAATATTTCTTCACCCAAATTAAATATCCCTGGTATAACCGATGCATAAATCTTTTTCTTGCTATAATCATAACTGCTATATGATAGAGTTGGTCGTAGTGCACGATTATCAAAGAAACCAAGGTTCTTACCTCGTTCTAAAAGAGTCCGACTTGGACCATAACGAACTCGTTCTTCGTTTGGGCGACCATTTACTATATAATTCGCTACCCAACCTTTATCAGCTATCCCAGTATGAGCAAAGAATTCGTCTAGTGAAAGATTATGATTAATGTTAGCAGGCTTTTCCTTGCCCGTTCTTGGTGTATAGATTCTATATTTCGGTATAGAACCGTAGTTTGTTTCTACCAATGTAGTAGAAGCATTTACATTTGATGCAAAATGCGACCAATCTCCTAAATTTACAAATTGTCCGTCTTTCATTGTATACACATTCATCGTACTAGTAGGCAAGACTTCAATAGAAAGTGGTGCCCCTTGTTCTACCGCTTTTAATTCATCCAGTGTTAGGGAAATTTTCACATCCGCTTGGCCTTCTATACTATCCATTAGAATTTCAGTTTTATTATTTCCACCTTTTGCTGTAGTTAACAAGTTGGCTTTATAACGATCTTGTGTTGCCTTTACAGTATTAATAATTTTATTTCCTAATCGAATGTTAAAGTGCGGTGAAACATCTCCAGCAGATGCAGTACCCGTATTTTTATATTCTAGATGAAGCCTCACATTTGCTGCTTTTGATGAATCAACAGTGGTTGCTGTCGACCAGTCAAAACTATTAGAGATGCTTTCTGTTTCCGTTTTTGTATTTGAATAACCATACCCCACGTTTATCGATCCTTTACCCGATGGTACAGGGCCCGCTGCTGATCCTTCAGCGCCACCTTCACCAGCTAAGCCAACATTAAAAGAATGTTGTACAGATAAGCTTTTTTCCCAAGTCTTAGTACGTGACTCACCATTTGAATCTGTAATACTAGCAACAGGAGTAATATCAATACGTTTTACAGCAATTTGTAGATTTGGTACATTCGCGATCATAGGGTTAAAATCTATATCAGAATCACTATCATAATGCTCCACTTCATAGCTATCTGTAAAAGGGTCTCCATCTGAGTTTGCACTCTTGGGATTTGTTATAAATCTCTTTTTTCCAAAGTCTTGCACTAGGTCATATAACTGGGCTTCATTTTTCCCTGTCTTTTCATTAAATACAATTTTAAATCCTTTTTCTTCCACATCATTAGGAATACCATCTTCGTCCCAATCATTATTTTCCTGAGGCTCTTCCATAATCATGACTCCCTTTTTTCCAGAATCGCCATAGATAATATTCTGTCCTTCCTTTAAATTTGTATCTTCTTTAAAGGTTTCTACTTTTCCGTCTTGTTCAGGCTTTGTTTCAGCTAAAGCAGGAGCTGTTATCGTCAATGCCATAGTTAAACTACTTACTGCACCAAGTATTGGCTTTAATTTTTTCATCTTAGTTTTCCTCCATATTTCCTATACGTGTTTGAACATCTACTAGTAAGATTGATTTCATAATATCTAACAAGTCTTTCATTTCTCTTTCGCAAATGTTACAAAAGTCTTTCACAAATCTTTTTTTACTTTATCGATATAACGAGTTCCGTTGCAGAATTTCTTAACACATAGAAAGATGAGAAAATTGCAGAAACGAATTTTATAATCATATCCTAACCAAACAAAAAGGAAGAAGAAATTTTCTATGCTTCCTCCCTGTTTTACTTTGCTATTTACTAATTTTTAAATCTGATAGGTGACAAAAATAAAAGGAACACTACTTTTTTTAAAGTTGTGTTCCTTTTATTGATAAACGATTTAATTATAAAAGATAAAATCCCTATAATTACACATACGATTCTGCTTAAGAATTGTCCCAGTTCCGCTGTTCCTCCAAAAATAAAGAAATTAAAATATAATTACCTTCAATACAGTCATCTTATTATGTATATCTTTCAATTCACTTTCGTAAATGTTACAAAAGACCTTCAACCGTCTCATTTCTTCTCAGATGTAACAGGAAGAGTAAACCAAAATTCACATCCCTGTTTCCCGTCTTGGCGATCTCGAACACCAATTTGTCCTTTATGCAGTTCAACTAGCGATTTTGCAATAGCTAAACCAAGCCCAGAGCCTCCAGATTGTGAACTTCTTGATGGATCCGTTCTAAAGAAACGGTCAAATATACGCAATTGATCATCTGGAGAAATCCCTTCTCCTTCATCACACAAAGTGAATTGAACTTGCTGCTTCTGTTTATTTTCCTCTACAATTAATTCGATTGCTCCACCTATAGGAGAATGCCGAATCGCGTTATGCAACAAATTATTAATAACTCGAGCTATTTTACATGGCATAATCCAAATTCGTGGTAATGTCTCAGAAACGTGCAATTGCAAATCAATCTCTTTATCTTGCAATAAGATATCATGTGAATCTATTACTTTTAATAGAATGCTATCTACATGTATTAAACTTGGATGAAAAACTTCTTGTCCAAGTTCTAACTTAGAAAGGTCAAATAAATCATTAATTAATCCACTTAATCGTTGTATATCATTTAGGATTGTCTTTAAATATTGTTGTTTCATATCAGGGTCTTCAATTAATCCATCTTGTAACGCTTCTATCATCAATTGTATGCTAGCCATGGGTGTTCGTAAGTCGTGGGAAATATTCGCAATCAGCTCTGTACGTGCTTTTTCTCCTTTTTCTAATTTAGCAAAGCTTTCGTCTAACTTTTTGGCCATTTCTTGAAAAGCTTCCGCTAATTCTTTAAACTCTTCCGGTTCTTTCCCTATTATGTACATCGTTCCAAATTGTCTATCACTAAATTGTTTGGTTAAGGCAATTAAATTTTGAATAGATCTCATAATAGGACGTGTCATTAACCAATAAATAATCGTAGAAATAATCATGGCTACAATTACTATTACTATTAATAATCGTGTCTGTTCTGGTCTAAGTAACATTTGCCTTTCACTGTACCATATAGAAATTACCATGATACCCGTGCTTAATAGATTCATCAATAAAAGTTGATATCGTAACTTCATTTATCGTTTCCTCCATCTGGTTCGAAACAATAACCGATGCCCCAAACCGTATGAACCCAACGGTTCTTTGTTGTATGCTTCTCCAACTTCTCACGTAAACGACTCATTAATACAGTTACTGCATTTGTGCAGCCCTCATACTCAAATCCCCAAATTTGTTCAAGAAGCTGGGACCGTGAAAACACCTGTTTAGGATGCTTTGCCATGAGATAAAGCACCTCAAACTCTTTCACCGTTAGCTCTATTTCATATTGACAAACAAATACACGTCTTTTTGTTGGATCAATTTTCAAATCTAGAAACTCTATCATTCCTGATGCAGACTCTATTCCTTGAATTGTTACTTGACTTCCTCTTCTTAATATAATTTGTACCCTTAATACTAATTCACGAGGTGAAAAGGGTTTTGTTACATAATCATCCGCTCCCATTGTTAATCCTAAAATCCGCTCTCTTTCTTCTCCTCTCGCGGTTAACATAATAATAGGTACATTAGAATGTTGGCGAATTTCCTCACATAGTTCCCATCCATCTTTTCCCGGCATCATCAAATCTAAAATAATTAGATCTGGTTGGTATTGTTGAAATACATTCCATCCTTCTGTTCCGTTCACAGCAGTGTATACTTCATACCCTTCTCTTTCTAAGTACCGTTTACATATCTCTCGTATACTATCTTCATCTTCTATAATTGCAATTCTTGTTTTCATACATTAAGTCTCCTCGGTTCCTTCATCAATGGCGATTGATATAAAATCAATATGCGTAAGTTCATATTAGTTTATATACATTGCATTTTCCTTTCAAAAATATAACAAAACCCTTTCACAAATATCATAAAAAATTATCACTCAAGTAAAAAAGTTTCTTTTTCAATAGCTGAGAAAAAGAAACTTTTCACTTTTTAGATATACATGTAACTTAACCTAAATGGTATTTAGAGCAACCTTCTTTTCCCTAAATTAATTTTTTACCTTCCGTTACATTATGAATTATCAATCTAACTTTTTAAGTGAATTTTGAAAGGAGCCTCTTACTTCTATGCATAAAATATAACGTCTACTGAAACTAGGAGTTGTACTTCAAATTCAAGTTACATTATCCCTCTATTAAATCCATTTTTCTTTGCCTGATCAAATTACTTCAGACCACCTATGTTTCTACAAGATAATAGCTTGATCTTTCATTTTCAGAGATTTATTTGCTAGTTATGATTACATGCTATTTGCACTAACATCACCAACTGAGTCACCATTATAAATTGGGAAAAACAGAGTAACAGTAGTTCCTTTCCCAACTTGGCTTTTTATACTTATTTTTCCACCATGACTTTCAATAATTCGGTAACTCATCATGAGCCCAACACCCGTCCCCTTTTCTTTTGTACTATAAAAAGGTTCACCTAGTCTTTTAATTCTTTCTGAAGGAATACCTACTCCTTTATCTAAAATACAAATCTTAACCTCGGTACTATTATGTTTTTTCACGCTAATGATGATTTCTTGACCATTTTGTATAGCCTCAATAGAATTTTGTAAAATACTATAGAAAACTTGTTTTAATTGAATTTCGCAACACTCAACCAATAAGTTTTCAACATCCATATTTAATGCAATACGAATATTCTTCATAATTGCTTGTGTACTTATTAAGTCGACTACATTATCTAATATAGTACAAAGGTTTTTGGGTTCAAATACTGCAGCATTCGGTTTTGCAATAGATAAAAATTCTTGAATAACTTTTTCTATACTACTGATTTCAGAAAGTATTAGGCTTAAATATTCTTTATCCTTCCCTACTTCCTGTTGCAATAATTGCATGAACCCTTTAATTACTGTTAATGGGTTACGAACTTTATGAGCGATCCCAGCTGCCAATTGCCCTACTGCATTAAGGGTATCTGATTTCTTTAATAATTCCGTAGTTATTGTACGCTCTGTAATATCACGTACAATAATCATAATTTTATCCTCAAAAAGCGGTAAAAGTCTTGCTTCAAAATAATAAATTTCATCATCTAGTTGTAGAGAATAATCTATTAATACAGGAGCGGATGAAGTTTTTATTTGATTAATAGCCTTCTCAAATTGCTTTATGATAGAAACTGGTAATATCTCTTGGAATTTCTTCCCTATAAATTCTTCAATTGGAACATAAAATTTGGATATAGCATTAACTTTACAATCCTTAATGGTCCCATCAAGTTCCGACAAAAAATACAAATCAGGAATTGCTTTAAAAATTAATTCTAGTTCAGTCGAGGTTTGTTTAAGTTTTTCTTCCATCCTCTTACGCTTAGTTATATCAATTCCAATTGCTCCAATACTCCATCCTAAATTTGGAATACTATGTAAAATGTTGGACCACATAATAGTTTTTATCTCTCCACTTTTACATGTTATATTCACCTCCCAATCTCTAGATTCGTGACCATTATGCAACAACTCGTTACATAACTGATTTCTATAAGGTTTATGAGGATGTAGCAATTCCATCATTTTTGGATTGTTAATTATTTCATCTGCATTATATCCAGTTACTAATTCACATTCCCGATTCCACATAATAATATTTCCTTTTTCATCAATAGCATTAATCATAATCGGCATATTTTGTAATACACTGCCTAAACAATTTTCTTCATGATTTGTTATCGTATTTATTTGTGAATCTTTTTCATGAAATTTTTTAAGGTGTAATTGTTGTGTTGCCATCTCTTCAATTAGATTTGCAATGCATTTAAAATGTGCTATATGAGAATCCGCAATAACCTCTTTATTAATACTTGTTCCTATAACAAAGGTTGCTATATGCTCCTGCTCAATAATGATGGGAATATGCATTTCTTGGGGCAATTGGATTTTCTGATTATGAAAAAAAGGGTCACCTTTGGAAAATATAACATTTTGATTATTATCAAGGAGACAGAATGGAACTTTAGTTAAATTATAAAATTGCTCTGTTATATTCTTAAACTCATTTATATTTATAAGATCTTTAAGTGTGTATTTCACTATTTAACCCATCTCCTTTATATTTACTATATCTTTAAGACTCCCCATATAAATTTTCCAACTAGAAGCAATAAACAATTACCTATTACAATGATGCTCTTGTTCTGAAATACCATAGGATCAACCGCGTACTTGTATAGAGTAATAAAATATAAAAAGACCGCAAAGCTTTCTTAAAAAACGCTCCGTGGCCTTATACTTTCTTGTTTCACCTAAATAAAAATCAATTGTATTTCTTTCTAAATCAACGGCACGCTATAAGTAAACTTATTATCCTCTTACTTTTATATAAACTATTTAATTCTAAATCGTACTGATAAACCTAGTTTATAATCATCGTACAAACAAAAAACAATCGATATTTCCCTATTATCCTTACTAAGTCGCTTACCGTTTACAACATAATACTTAGCTGATGGTATCAACATTTACAAACTAAGCAATTACTGATAGCGTTGTAATCTAAAACGTTATACCGTTTCATCATCCCTATCAAATCTCAAAATCTTATGTTGCATCATACCTGCCATCTTAAAATGAGCATAAATATCTGGTTAATAATGTTCTCATTAAAAAGCTAGCGGTTTACTCATACTTTTCCCCTTCATTATTAGATTCATAACATGAGTATGTCCAAGTTTAATAACACATTTTTAATGATTCACAATTTTTATTCACCGAATTTTTTTGTCCCCTCCTAAAGACATTTTTTTCATGCTCTCCTCCGTAATATAAGACTATTTAGACAACAAAAATAGTTTTTGTAACTTTTGTAACTGATTTTGTAATTAATGAAACCAAACATAAGACAAACGCAAAGTATACATAAACCAAACATAAACCAAATACAAACCAAATATAAACCAACTATCAGTTTTTTTGGATAAAACCTTATTTCAAACCTCCTCCATCTACAAATCTGTTTTAAAATATGAATTTAGTATTTTATTTACAATCTACTCGACCTATTTTTATACAGCAAACATTTAATTACACTCCCACATGACGACTATATTCACAATTTATTGGAGATGAAAAAAAACAGTTGCTAAAGAAATCTCTTGTTTAATAAATAAATTTTATAAAACTGTAGTACTAAAAATCATTAACACGAATGATAACTTTTATAAAAAAGAGAGTCTCATTTTTCAATGAGACTCTCTTTACTTTATATATATTTAAATAGAATTTTCAGCTCTATCATTCCAAATAAATACTCGAGTGAAAACTACCATAATTCCTACAATAACTAAAAAATATAGGGGCATGACTACTAATGAACCTGTATGAAGCTGGCTCATTCCCCAAATCGTCATCGTCACTATTATATAATAGCCTAGGCTAAACAATGCACCGGCTGTACCAATGACATCTTGAAAATCTACTAACGCTAAGCTTAGACAGTTAGGTAACGCTACCCCAATTCCTAGTAGCAATATAAACATCGCTACTAAAAATCCAATCATATATAGTATGTTTGGATTTGATCCAACAGAAGTAATAACAGATAAAATGACTGCTCCCCCTGTCATTACAATATAACCTATATATGATTTTCTCCGGTTTATAAATAGGCAGTATCCGTTTTGAAACTTTCGCTCCAATAATAGAAGCAGACGCAACTACAATTCCAAGAAATCCGTACATACTAGGCGATAACTGAAAGTATTCAATAAAGATAAACGACGCTTCCGCATAATAGCTAAATAAAACACCACGTAACATTACAAGAGTTACGTGGTATGCAAACTATGATATATTAAATTTTCACTGATTGTTCTTCTTGATAGATAATTTCACCATCAATAATTGTTGTTTCTACTTTTAAATCTTTAATTTGATTTGGATTGACACTTAAAATGCTGTCACTTAATATAACTAAATCCGCCAACTTTCCGACCTCTATGCTTCCTTTTATCTCTTCTTCAAAACTAGCATAAGCGCCATTCCATGTGTATAGTTTAATAGCTTCCATTACGCTTATAGATTGATTAGCACCAACCTCTATTCCAGACTTGGTTTTTCTATTGACAGCAACATGAATTCCTAATAAAGGATTATAGTCAGTAACTGGTGCATCCGAACTACCTGCTGCAATGATGCCACGATCAATAAAATCACGAGCAGCGTACATGTGATTAACACGATCACCATAATGCCGGACATATATCTCTCCAAATTCATATGGAAATGGAGGGTTTGGAATTGGAACCATCTCTAGTTTTTTCATTCTCTCTTGTAAATCCGGTGAAGAAATTCCCGCGTGCTCGATTCGATGACGATGATTTTTTCTTGGTGATTCCTCTAGCGCCCTTTCTACACAATTTAAATACATTTCAATAGCTTTATCACCTTGTGCATGTACAGTGATTTGATAACCTTTTTTATGCGCTTCACCTAAAACCTTATAGATTTCTTCCTCACTATAATAAAGAATACCGTAATTGTTAGGGTCACTTGAATATGACTTACGGGTTGCAATTGTAGGACCAGTACTACTCCCATCTGTAAATAATTTAGCCGGTCCAACTTTGAATCTCTCATCTCCGGTACCAGTTATCACACCAGCTTCGATCATTTTATTAACAAATTCATGAGAGTTATTTATTTGACATATCATTGCATATATTCGGACACGAATATCCCTACTCTTCACAGCTCGTTGTAGTAAACGAAAACTCTCAGGTCCATCTCCACCTGCGTCATGTATACTTGTTATGCCAGCTGCAACGAAATGATCTGATGCGATTTTCACAGCCTTCATCATTTCACTTTCTGTATAACTTGCAACCTCGCTCATTCTCATATTTGCTGCTTCAATTAACTTTCCTGTAAGCCTTCCTGCCTGATTTTTTTCAATAACTCCCCCACTCGGATCCGGTGTGTTCTCGTTAATTTGCGCAATTTCTAATGCTTTGCTGTTCACCACGCTTATGTGGTGGCAAGTACGAGTTATAATAATAGGGTGTTCAACTGAAATTTCATCCAGCTCAGTAATTGTTGGATATCGCTTTTCCTTCACAGCTGTTTCATTAAAGCCCCAAGCACGTATCCATTCACCTTTTGGCGTCTCTGATGCCTTCTTTTTCAGATCATCTAACAAAGCCTCGATAGAATCAATATGTTCAGCTTTACAACTGACAGCCAACTGATTTAGTCCATAAGAAATGAGATGAAGATGGGAATCAATGAATCCAGGAAGAAGCGTTTTTCCTTGCAGGTCAATTACATCCGTTTTTTCTCCTATAAAACTCTTAACCTCCTGATTCGAACCAACAACTGCGATGCGATTATCTTTTATTGCTACAGCTTCGACTACTGCATTCTTTTGGTCGACTGTAATAACTTCTCCATTTATCAAGACAACATCAGCTTTCATAAACTCAACCCTTTCGGAATTACCCTTTTCGAGTAATTCATTCAGTATTTAAAGCTATATCTCTCAATATGCCACCTTACTTTTTATCGAGTTTACCAATGATTAATTAAAGTTGAGCTAAACATTCTTTTATTGTTTTAACGATAAAAGTAAAATCTTCCTCTGTAATGCTTAATGGAGGTGCAAGTTGTAAAATATTATTGTAACCTGCAACAGTGTCACCATTTTTACCAATAATTAAGCCTTTTTCTTTACAAGCATTGATGACCTTGTTCATCTTTTCAATGGCAGCTGGTTCTTTTGTTTGCTTATCTTCCACTAGTTCAATACCTAAAAGAAGGCCCTTTCCGCGAACATCTCCTACGTTTGGATGCTCTTTTACATCCTCTAATTCATATAACAGTCGTTCACCCAATTCTTTGGAACGGTCAATGAGTTTCTCATTCTCCATAATTTCTAAATTCTTCAAAGCTAAGGCGCAAGCAGCAGGATTTCCTCCGAAAGTATTTACATGGCGGAAGCGATCATAATCTTCACTACCTACGTATGCCTCATACACTTCTCGTCTAACTGCTGTTGCTGACAAAGGAAGATACGCACTTGTAATACCTTTTGCCATTGTAATGATATCTGGTTTGACGCCATAATTCATAAATCCAAACGGCTTCCCTGTTCGGCCAAATCCACATATAACTTCATCACAAATGAGCAACGCACCGTGCTTCTCGCAAATTTCTTTTACTTTTTTCATATATCCATCAGGAGGCATTAATATGCCGCCTCCGGTAATAATCGGCTCCATAATCACACCGGCTACCGTTTGGCTTAACTCCCATGTCATGACACGGTCGATTTCTTCAGCACTTGCCAGTGTATGAACATCTTCTGGATTGCGATACGTATCAGGCGGTGCTACATGCAGGAATCCTTGCCCCAATGGTTCATATTTATACTTTCGTTGTGCTTGCCCTGTTGCTGCAAGAGCTCCCATTGAGTTACCGTGATAAGCACGATAGCGTGAAATAAATTTATAGCGTCCATGATCACCTTTTTGTTGATGATATTGACGAGCAATTTTAAACGCTGTTTCATTTGCTTCCGATCCACTGTTAGAAAAGAAAATAACGTATTCATCACCAAGCCATTCATTCAATTTTTCTGCTAATTTGATGGCAGGAACATGACTTTGTGTCAAAGGGAAATACGGCATTTCTTCGAGCTGTTCAAACGCCGCTCTTGCAAGCTCTTTTCTGCCATACCCAACATTCACGCACCAAAGACCAGACATACCGTCTAAATAACGGTTTCCATCAATGTCCGTCACCCATGCTCCTTCTGCTTTTGTGATAATTAAATTCGTTGGACTAGGGGCCGCTCCTCTCATCGCATGCCAAAGGTACTTTTCATCTGCTTGTTTCAAACTTTGTGTTTGTTCTGTCGCTTGCACAATCACCAACTCCATTCTATCTTTTTATGATTTCACATAAATTTTTTAATAACGAGCCGTAAGCATTTTCTTGCGAGTATAGAATTCTACACCATCTTTTCCATTTGCATGGAGATCACCATAGAAAGATTTCTTATAACCAGAGAATGGGAAGAATGCCATTGGAGCAGGAACTCCAAGATTAACCCCAAGCATACCTGCATCAATTTCTTCACGGAATTCACGAATAGCTTTCGCGCTATTCGTGTACAGGCATGCACCATTTGCGAATGGTGATGCATTAGCAACATGAATCGCTTCCATTAAGTTTTTTACGCGTACAACAGAAAGAACCGGTGCGAAAATTTCATCTTTCCAGATTTTCATTTCCTGTGTCACATTGTCAAAGATCGTTGGGCCAACAAAATAACCTCGGTCGTTTGCTGCATCATCTTCACGTCCGTCACGAATAAGTGTCGCTCCCTGCTCTACACCGGATTGAATGTATCCAAGTGTTCGCTCTTTATGTCCTTCGCGAATAACAGGACCAAGGAACACACCTTCTTCCAGACCATTACCAATCGTAATAGCATTAGCCTCTTGAAGCAGTCTATTAACGAGCTCATCTGCAACGTCTTCTTCCACGACAACAACTGCCGCTGCCATGCATCGTTCACCAGCCGAACCAAAGGCAGCATTTGTAATTTCTTTCACTGTAGAACTAAGGTCCGCATCTTTTAATACAATCGAATGATTTTTTGCCCCCGCAAGAGCTTGTACACGTTTTCCGTTAGCTGCCGCTGTTTTATATATATACTCCGCCACAGGTTGAGAACCAACGAAAGATACAGCCTTCACATCCTCATTGTCGAGAATACCGTTAACGACATCATGTGCACCATGCACAATATTTAGTACTCCATCTGGAAGACCTGCTTCTTTAAACAGTTCAGCTATGCGATTAGCAAGCAACGGTGTTCTTTCAGATGGTTTTAAGACAAACGTATTTCCACATGCAATCGCGAGTGGAAACATCCAGCACGGCACCATCATCGGAAAGTTAAATGGCGTTATTCCTGCGATTACTCCGATCGGGTAACGATACATCCCTGATTCAACACCAGTAGCAATATCAGGAAGTTGCTCTCCCATCATTAAAGTTGGAGCGCCTGCGGCAAATTCAACACATTCAATCCCCCGCTGCACTTCACCGTATGCTTCTTGATAACTTTTTCCATTTTCCAAGGTAACGAGTTTAGCTAACTCTTCCCAGTTTTCAATCAATAGCTGTTGATAGCGAAATAAAATCCGAGCACGCCTAGGCACAGCTATCTTTCTCCATGTTTTGAATGCTTCTTTCGCAGTTGCTACAGCTCTATCTAAATCTTCTTTAGTCGAAAGAGGTACACGAGCAATAATCTCTCCTGTTGCTGGATTTGGTACATCTTCAACATGCTTACTTGTGGATTCTATCCATTGTCCGCCAATATAATTTTTCAACGTTTGTACATTTTTCGTTACTACCATGGTGAAACCTCCTATTTTCAGATAACCATCCTATGTTATTACGCCCGAAAAAAGAAAGCGCATTCATTAGACGGTATGTAAACTTATTTACATATATTTCTTCAACATTACTAATCTAAATTTCTTATCCATTTCACACGCAGGAGCAGTCATCTGCTTAGCATTTGTCCAATCCCCAGTTCACATTATTTCAGAATAATCTCGTGGTTCATCTTATAATTCTTTTTCAAAAATACTGGGCAATCCCATTCACAAACAAGATCCTTAGCCAAGGAAACAACCCAATCTTTTGTGATATGATATTTTTTCCCATCAACAGTTATAAACACTTCACCGTCTGTCACATAGAAAACTTCCTGTTCTTCTACATGCCACGTTCCTTTATTCGGTTCGCCTACCCATGGTTCCCATGTGTAGGCACCTAGTTGCTCAGCTTCTTCTGCTGTAAGTTTTTTCGCAAAAAACATGATAATTCCCTCTCTTTCTAATTGGTAATTTTGACAGAATACGTTCCTATAAATCTACCGGCTTAACATTTGGATCTTTTAAACGTTTAAACTCTTTTTTCATAAAATATATGGCAATGAGAACACCTGGGATTTCTGCAGCAGGAGCAGCGTACCATACCCCTTCTACACCCCAGTATTTCGGGAAAATAAATAGAAATGGTAACATGAACAACAATATTTTGCTTACACTAATAAACGTTGCCGACCAGTTTCTCTCTTGTGATTCGAAATAACCAGAGATAAGTAAGCTGACTGCACTAAGTGTAAACAGACAATTAAATACAACTGTCGTCCAAATACCCAGTTTCTGCAATTCAGCATTACCACCAGAAAAAAATGACACAATTGGATCTGCAAAAATGATTAGTATAGCTGTCACAACTACAAAGAAGGAAACTGTAAAAATGAGTCCCATCTTAATTGCTTGTTTCACACGATCAAGGTTTCCTGCACCGTAATTATAACTAATAATCGGTTGGAGTCCTGTCATCCCGCCGAGCGCTGCTAAGGCAAGTAGATTGGTAATGTAACCGTTTTGAATCGTGAAAGCTGCAACATGTAGACCACCACCGTAACTTTGCAGTAAGTTGTTGGTGAAAATAATTGCAATAAACATCATGAACTGACTCGAAAAAGATGCAAATCCAGTCCAAACTACTTCACCAATCTTTTTGAGATTAATCATCATATCTTTCATTTTTGGCTTAAGTTTTGTTTTACCAAACCAGAAATAAAAGATTAAGAGAACAGGAATTGATTGCGAAATCGTATTAGCCCATGAAGAACCCATCATCCCCATGTCATACTTCGTTACCATAATCCATTCTGCAATCCCAGCAACAACTGCTGCGACTAACCAACTGTTCATTGATAATATAGGTTTTTCATCGATATTAGTTAAAATACTTAATACAACAGCTAATATCGTTAATGGCAACGAAATCCATAGCAGTCGGCTATATTGCACCGCATACGGAAGCGCTTCATCACTTGCTCCGAATAAAATCATAATATCCTTTTCAAAGACCAACCCAAGTATAGCTAACAAAGAAGAAAGGAAAAGAGTAAACCATAAAGTTTGCCCCATAATACCTCTAGCTTCTTCTATCTTCCCTTTCCCCAGTCGAAGTGAAATGACCGCTCCGGCTCCTACACCCAAAAGAACACCAATCATACGGGTAATAACCATGACCGTAAATCCAATTCCGATCCCTTCGATTTCTAGCTCCTGAAAGCCACTGACGAAAAAGCCATCGATAACCGATACAACTCCTAGAATTACGTTAGCCATAATCCCTGCCAATGCAAACCGTAAATATAGTAACGGAATACTTTTGGTTCCAAGCACTGAATCATCCACCGGTTTATTCTTTACTTCTCGTTTCTCTATTTTCGATGACGGACGGTTGTCCACTATTTTCATGAGCATATCCCCTTACAAATAATTTATATAGCAAGTTAAGCTCAATTAATTTGCATACCAACCTACAGGCTTAGCATGCTGGTGGATATTGATTTGCTTCGTTTCCATAAAATGCTCCAGCCCAACAGTACCTAACGCCCTGCCGATTCCACTTTGCTTATACCCGCCCCAAGGACCTTCCACATAAGCAAGATGATAACTATTAATCCAAGTAATTCCCGCACGCAATTTACTAATAACACGTTTCGCTCGGTCCATATCTTCCGTAAATACAGCACCAGCTAATCCATAAATGGAATCATTCGCTTTTTGGATAGCATCTTCCTCATCTTTAAATTTCTGTACAACAAGGACTGGACCAAAAATCTCTTCCTTAACAATACACATATTCTCATTTACATCAGCAAATATTGTTGGTGCGATGAAAAATCCTCGATCAAGCCCATTTTCTGTTAAGCGCTGACCACCGCAAACTAATTTTGCACCTTCTTCGATTCCTCTCTGGATATAATGTAACACTTCATTCATATGAGATTCGTTTGTGAGAGCTCCCATTTCAATGTTCTCATTTTCTCCGTTGCCAACTACAATTTTGTTCGCACGCTCGGCCAATCTTTCAACAAACTTATCGTAAATGGTCTCTTGCACAAGCAAACGAGATGCCGCTGAACAAACTTGCCCAGCATTGTGGAAAATACCAAACATCGCATTATCAACTGCGGTTTCAAAATCCACATCGTCAAACACAATAAGTGGAGATTTACCACCTAGTTCAAGTGTGATTTTTTTCATATTGCCAGCAGCTGCGCGCATAATACTTTGGCCTGTTGTTGTTCCACCGGTAAAGGCAACTTTATCAACATCATGGCTCTCTGCAAGCTCATTCCCAACTTTTGAGCCAGGTCCCAATACTAAGTTTGCCACTCCGTCAGGAAGCCCAACTTCTTCGATAATTTCAAACAATTTGTATACGCTTACAGGAGTGACATCAGCAGGTTTAATTACAATTGTATTCCCTGCGGCAAGTGCCGGAGCAATTTGCCAAACAGCTAACATAAGCGGGAAATTCCAAGGTACAATAAGTCCGCAAACACCAATCGGTTCATGAATAATAATCGTTTCCGAGGCATCCTCGCGAGTGTAAGATTCTTTTTTCATGCCTTTAATTAAGTCAGCATAATAGCGGAAGCATTGAATTGATACAGGAATATCCACATAGGTTGTGGCACGAATAACCTTACCATTATTTGCCGTTTCCAAACGGGCAATTTCAACTATCTTCTCTCCAAGACGGTCTGCAATTTTATATAAATAGTCAGCTCTTTCATCCGCCGATAAACCCGACCATATTCCGCTGTCAAATGCTTTACGAGCTGCCTTAATTGCTATCTTCGCATCATCCGCTGATCCATGAGCAGACGTTGCAATAACCTCTCCGGTTGCAGGGTTAATAATGTTTCGTCTATCACCGGATAACGCTTCTACCCATTTCCCGTCAATGAACATGTTAATTTCCATAAACACCTCTCCTTTATGCAATAATATCTACTAGTTTGAAACCAATATGTGCTATATTGACCAGCATCGTTTTCTGATTATAGAACGGGAATGATTTGAGGCGTTCCTTTTCAAATCGATATCCACCTGCACTCCCCGTTGTGATCCATTGTGCCAATAACTTACCAAACAATGTTGAGAGAGACGCACCATGGCCCGTATAACCCGTTGCGAAATATGCGCCTTCTTTAGATCTGCCAATAACCGGGAACGTATCAATTGTCACGCCGATAAATCCACCCCACCTGTAATCAATCTTGCTTCCTTCTAGTTTTGGCATTATTTTAACCATGGCATCGTAAACACTTTGATAAACAGCATCACCTAAGTTTGGACGAATGTCACCACCGCCAAATACGATCCGATTATCTGGTGTACGTCTGAAATAGTAAAGGAAACTGCTTGTATCAAAAACCATGCGATCTTTAGGAATGACGCTATTCACCAATGATTCTGGAAGCTGTTCAGTAGCAATAATACGTGCCGAAATTGGCAGTACGCCTTTATTCAATTCAGTCATGATTTTTCCGGAGTAACCATCTGTAGCAACAATAATGTCTTTCGCTGTAACAGCACCTTTTTCTGTAACAACTTTCACACTATTTCGGCCGTACTCAATAGATAGTGCTTTCGAATGCTCAAAGATTTTTGCACCGATCGATTTAGCTGCTTCTCCCAAACCAATTGCATAATTCAGTGGTTGGAACGAGTAACTCGAGTCGTCGACTAGGCAACCATAATATTGCGGGGAATCTATTTCTTGATGCAACTGACTTCGATTAAGCACGCTACATTCATATCCAAAATTTTTGTTTAAATATTCGCTTTCAAGTTTCAATCCTTCAAAATGCTTAGCTTTGTAAGCCGCCACAATGTGGCCTGTCTTTCTAAAGTTACAATTGATTTGATGCTCATCGATGATGTTTTTAACTAGTTCAACACTAAGCAGCGAAAGATCGTTAAGTTGTCTCGCCTCTTCGGCACCATACTTCTTGGCAAGCTCCTGCATCGTCGGCTTATAGCCTGGCAATACCATCCCGCCGTTGCGACCGCTTGCGCCATATCCGATTGTTTCTTGCTCAAGGACAATGACACTCTTCCCTAATTTTTGCAAATGATATGCAGAAGAAAGACCTGTGAAACCTGCACCAATAATGACAACATCCGCCTCTTCATTTCCTTCAAGAAGTTTTCCTTTGTCATAGCTGTTTGCAGTCGCCGTCCACAATGAGAGAGTATCCATTCGATCCATCTTATCCATAGCTAATCCTTCTCCTTTCGTGACATGTATGTTACAATACACTCAAAAATATTCGAAATATTCACACTTATTGAATTAATAATATGACTTGGAGCTTCCTCCAAGTCAATAGCCATTTTAGAGTTTTTTGAATTCATTTTGCGAAAAAAATGGAGTAACTCCACTTTTTTTCATCGGGGGGACATCTATGAAGATTGGTACATTTGCAAAACTTTTTCATGTTACGACTGATACCGTTCGTTATTACATTGAACTTGGATTATTAATACCAGACAAAAAAAACACTCAGTATCAAATGAACCAATTGTGCTTCGACGACATGACTTTTATTACTGAGCTAAAAAAATTTCATTTTTCATTGCTAGAAATCCAACGAATTTTATCGTATCGGCGTGTCACAAACTTCTCGGATCATGAGGATATCGACTACTACAACAACTTGCTCATTGATAAAAAGAACGAGCTGGCCAAGAAAAAAGAAGACATATCAAAAGCCATCCAATTAATTGAAAAAGCGGTTCAAACTAGCTCGCCTTCATCTGAAGAAGAGAATCTTACAGGGATCCCACTTTCCTTTGTAGATCTGCTCTATTGTCCGAAGTGCCACATTCCACTTGAAATGAAAGATGTAACGATTAAAAAAGTTTACATTCACACGGGGAGTTTAACTTGTTCCTGTGGATATGAGGCAGCTATCGAGGATGGTATTATCATTACCGCAAACTTGTACGAGACGTCCCCTTATCCATCTTATTTTTACGATAAAGAAACGATTAAAGAGATCAATCCCAAAATGATTAACTTATTTGAAAAAATTAATTTTCAGTTTCAAAAAGTTCTACAAAATATAGATTTGAAAAACAAATTAATCGTGGAAACAAACGTTGACGCTTTTGTGTCACTACCCAAATATATCGATGTTCTTGAAACGAGCGCGTCCTATGTATTCAGTGGCTATTCTCTTGCGATGCTCAAGAAGGTTAGAAACAGAATTGAGCGTATGAAACCGAAACCACGTGTCCTTTATATTTTGAATTCTGATTTAAATCTGCCATTAAAACCGCTTAGCATCGATGTTTTTGTGGATAGTTTTTCAGTAACTGATTTTTCACTGCTCAATCCGAAGTTCCCAATTCACGTTCTAAAAAACTATTTACATAGCAGCTCAACAATTGTCGGCGGATACTCGTATTATGATAGCTCGGCCAAATCCTTGAAAAATATTTCAGCCTTATATCCAAATTCCCACGAGCATATTTTATATCCAAAATACTTAGAAGAAAATTTATCAGGCCACGAATTCCAAATCATGCAAAGTGAAAATATCGGTTACTGTACAGATCCAGGACCTTATTTTGATTATCATGTAATAGACGAAAAATTCCACATGCTAATGTATTTGGCTAGTACGAAAAAATAGCACACAAAAAGAGGTTGTCCGGAAAGTAGGCTAGTTCACGGATGAGACAGCACCCTTGTAGCTAAAATCATGGTTAATCTGAAAAATGATAGCACAGGCAGAAGCAGCTTTGAAATTCTTGAGCCAATCATGATAATTCACCAGATACAGGGATATACATACATTCGTACCTTAAAGATTATGGATTGACTAATCAACAAACATAACACACCACACTTCAACAAGAAAAAGCGCCATCACAAGTGACGGCGCTTTTTCTATGTAAGAGCTACTAAAAGGTATCCTTCTAGCCTACTCCCATTTATAAGTCCAAAATTGTTCAAGTTGCAGCCATTTTAATGTTGCTGCATCTTTATTTTTTATTTTTGCATGCGTGTCTTCAAGCATTGCTTCTGTTTGTGAACGGTGCGCGCCTAGTGCAGCTAACTTATGTTCAAATACTTCACTAATATTATTTACAACATCCGGTTCACCTAGTACAGCTTCACGATTTTTTGTAATTGCAACTGCATGAATGACTGGACGCTCTTCTTTTGGCATACGTGATACAGCGCGAACTACAGCACGGCCAAATGCATCATGATCTGGGTGTACGCCATGCTCAGGATAAAATGTAATAATTCGAGATGGATTTACTTCTTGAATGATTGCTTCAATTTTGTCTGCAACGAAATCAACATCTTCAAACTCTAACGTTTTATCATGGAAACCGAGCATTCTTAAATCTTGAATCCCCATCGCTTCACATGCATCTTTCAATTCTTTTTCACGGATATTTGGAATCGTTTCACGGTTAGCGAATACATTCTTACCCATGTTACGTCCCATTTGTCCAAGAGTACCACATGCATACGTTACAGGTACTCCTTGATCTGTTAATAAGCGAATTGTTCCTCCCGCAGCAAATGCTTCATCATCTGGATGCGGAAATACAACAAGTACATGTCTCTCCATAAGTTTCCCTCCTTCTTACTTAAATGGTGTTAAGCTTAATTCAAGCGCAACTGCTAGGCGACCTAAATTATCATGTCCAGCTAGTAATAAACGCTCTTGATCATCTACTTCCCAATGCGTAATACCTTCAGCATATACCCATCCGTGATCCATTTTCAGACCAACTCGGTATGGGTTTGTTCCAGTTATCTTCCCGCGTTCAAAGCGGATAATTGCATTTCGAATGAAAGCACCAACTGTCATCATCTTTTCATTTATGTGTGATGCATACGCTCCGTTCGTCGTTTCTAAATGAATATATACATCTTTATTTACAAAACGTTCAATTTCATTTTGAATAAGAGAACTATCTTTTACTATTTCCATCGGAATTCACCTCTTTAAACCATTTTACGCAAAAATAATGTAAATTGCTATCTCTATATTAGAGGACAACGCTCACTTTTCCTAATAATTTGCACTGTGTTTTTTTTATTTTTTATATGATATGTAAAATCATCATTTTTTCTTTCACTTTGTTAAACAGTTTTCTTTCTTTTTTGAATTTGCTACAATATATTTTATGTAGAGGGATACATTTCGACAATTGAATACATAATTTAAAGAAGGTGACATGCTTGGAACACTCAGTACATGAAGTAGCAAATTGGCAATATTATTTTGCAATTGCCGTATTTTTAGTCACATACGGTTTTATTATTTCTGAGAAATTGAATCGTGCTGTAATCGCACTATTCGGTGCTGCTATTATGATTATTTTTGGAATCGTAGATTTACATACTGCTTTCACATCACATATTCAATGGGAAACAATCACTCTTTTAATCGGGATGATGATTCTCGTACATATTACGAGTCAATCAGGCGTATTTGAATTTGTAGCCATTAAAGCAGCAAAAGCAGCTGGCGGAAAACCGATCCGCATTTTATTATTACTATCCCTATTAACCGCAGTCGGTTCTGCATTTTTGGACAACGTAACGACCGTATTATTAATCGTGCCTGTTACACTATCCATTACACGTATTTTAAAAGTAAATCCTGTGCCTTATTTGATTTCAGAAGTACTATTTTCAAATATAGGCGGCACAGCAACACTAATCGGTGATCCACCGAACATTATGATTGGATCGGCTAATAAGCATTTAGACTTTAATGCCTTTTTATTAAACTTAGCTCCAATCGTACTTATTATTTCTATCGTTACATTAGGAATTATTTACTTCATGTATCGTAACAAACTAAAAACAACATCTGAGCAAATCGAAAAACTAATGGCATTAAATGAAAAGGATTACATTAAAGATCAAAGCCTCCTTTTAAAATCCATTACGATTTTAGGACTAACCATTTTAGGCTTCGTACTTCATTCTATTATTCATGTAGACGCTGCAGTTATTGCGATGACAGGTGCTACACTTCTTATGTTAATCGGCGCGAAAGAACATGAAATAGAAGATATATTTGCTCACGTTGAATGGGTGACAATTTTCTTCTTCGCTGGACTATTCGTTCTCGTTGGCGGGTTAATTGATATCGGACTCATTTCTTCACTCGCAAAAGAAGTACTTAACGTAACAAATGGTGATATCGGTTTCGCTGCTATACTTATCTTATGGGTATCTGGCATCGCATCTGCGACAATTGACAATATCCCATTTGTCGCAACGATGATCCCTCTTATTCAAGATTTAGCTACAGGACTCGGACTATCTGTCGATTCTCCGCAAATCGAAGTACTATGGTGGGCGTTATCTCTTGGAGCTTGCTTAGGAGGAAACGGAACGTTAATTGGAGCATCAGCAAACGTAGTCGTTGCTGGTATTGCAAAACGTGAAGGACATGGATTTTCTTATATGGACTTCTTAAAAATCGGCTTACCACTAACAATCATCGCATTATTATTATCACATGTTTACATATATTTACGTTACTTAATGTAAAGGACATGCTATTTACTTACCAACAAATGACGAAAAACTTTCAAACAATACAAAAAGGTATGCAGCACTACGCCGCATACCTTTTTCCATCACCAAAATATACCTATAATTGCTAATCCACCTAAAATAATCCCACCAATTTGTCCGATAATTGCTGGCGATAATTGAACACCTTTTCTCACTTCAACAACTGGTCTTTCGTGCCTTAGTTGCTGCACTTCACTTTGAAGTTGGTGTACACTTCCGTGCAATTCTTTAATTAGTTCTTTTAATTCAGCGACCTCTTCATTTACTGGTTTTGCTTTTTCTAAGTTCATTTTACATAACTCCTTATAAGTTCAATCAGTACACTGTAAAAATTCGCCAATTATTGTTATATCTCCTGCATACTACATATGTAATATGGAATGTATTTTTAATCTTGCAGCTCTATCCATTCATCCCGCATCATCCCCATAATCATACGATCAAAGCACTTTCCATCTCGCTGAACTGCTTCTCTCATACACCCTTCCATCTGAAAACCCATCTGTTTATACAGTGCAATGGCTGCTTTATTATAAGAAATAACGTCGAGGCCGACCCGGTGTAAATTCATTTCATAGAAAGCATACCTTAAAATAAGATGTATTGCTTCTCTTCCATATCCTTTTCCCCTATCATTTGCATCTCCTATTCCAATTGCTAATAAACCTGTTCTGTTATTCCACTCTATACCATGAATTGCAACAAAACCAATTAGACGATCATCTTGAACCGTTCTTAACATGAAAGAAATACTATTTGATCTCCGCCCCTTTAATAGCTCATCATTTGATATTTCATGTAAAGATTGCGGGAACGCTAAGTCTGTATCTACATTTCTTAAATACTCACTATCCTCTTGCCACACAGCCATTACTTCAGCATCAGTTACTCTAATAGCTGATAATTTAATTGTTTTATCTTGAAAAAGATTAATTGTCATTTGAAACTCCCCTTTTTTTAAATAGCGGGGATAATTATTCTAGCCTATTTATCCCCTTGTCCTTTGAACTGTTGTATGAACAGGATACTTACAATAAGCGCTGACATTGGCACATCTCCTCTACATTGAATTAACTTTATTGTATAGTTTTTTATTTATTCTAACAATAATAACGATAAAAAGACCCTCAAATTTAGAGGGCCTTTCCTAGCAACGAAACGATATTATTTTGTAAACATTTTCTCTGCTTCATCCATTGCCATTTTGCGACCTTTTTACGTGCTTGAAACAAGAATATAATATTATTTACATTAAAAAATCTTTTTGGAGGAAACGCCCCATGCAAGAAAGATATGAAATAAAAAGATTTACTTATCTTTCTCCATATATTCTTTAATCTTTCGTTCTTCCCATTCTTTTCCGAATACCCCTAATGGAAGAGTTGTCAAACCGTGTATAACAATACCTATTCCCCAACCTCCAAGTGGATATAAAAACCATAATTTACTTGAATCAGAGATTACATTTATTAAAAAAAGCATCAGATTAACTAGTATATAGAGCGTTAAATGAACGTAAAATGCTTTTAAATTCTCCACCCTTTTTTTAGCTCGTAAATAAATCTCATCTTGCTCCATCTTTAAACACCTCTTTCATAATTGTAATTTTTTACACTCGCTTCGATTTTAATATCATATTCTAATCGAAAATCTCTTATTCTCAAAAATTCACAAAATAAAAAAGATCGACTTCATTGTATATTTTTTGTTTATTCTAACAATAACAATGATAAAAAGACCCTCCAAATTTAGAGGGCCTTCCTAACAACAAGACGATATTACTTCGTAAACATTTTCTCTGCTTCATCCATTGCCATTTTGTTTCCTAAAGCCGAATAGTCAAGCCATGGTTGGTCATTAATAATGTATACGTGCTTACCTTTAACAGCTTTTAAGTCTTTCCAAATTGGTATTTCTTGTAGTTGTTTAAATGCGGCTTTTGCTTTATCGTCTCTATTTACGACAACGAAAATCGCATCCGCATCGAAGTCAGGTAATACTTCTTGTGAAATGACTTCGAAAGGACGGTTTCCATCAATTTTCTCTACACCATTTGCGGGTTGTAATCCTAAGTCTTGGAATAAAATTGGTCCCATCGGTCTTTTCGTACTAAATACACGTAATTCTTTTGCAGTAACGCGAATTGCCATTACTTTTTCGTTATTACCTAACTCTTTATCTATTAAACTTTTTACTCGTTTTGATTGCTCTTCATAGTCTTGAATATATTTCTCTGCTTCTTTCTCACGGTTTACAAGCTTACCAACTTCTTTTAAATGATCTCTCCACGTACCTTCATCTAAATTGAAAGCATGTGTTTTTGCAATCTTTTCGTATTTCGCTAAATCTTTGCCAGCATATTTTTCATCAACATAAATTTCAGATGGCTTTAATTGAAGCAATGCTTCCATATTTGGATCTGTTACAACACCGAGTTTCTTCGTATCTTTCAACTGCTCTTTTGCGTGTGGTAAGAAATCTTTTAAATCTCCACCAATAACAGAACCTACTGGTGTAATTCCTAATGCAAGTAAATCATTCGTTAAATGAATAGACATAGAAGCAATTTTTGGATCATTACTTTTTTCAGTTTTTTTAGTTGCCTCTTCACTAGATTTCGTTTGACCACATGCTGATAATACTAAAATACACATAATGCTAAATAAAATAGTAAGTTTCTTTTTCATATGTTCTCCTCTTTGAAGTGTTTATTTTGTTTTTGTAAGTAAATAAAGAAAATACGGTGCTCCTAAAGCCGCTACTACTACACCAGCTGGAATAGAATTTGGCTCAAATAAAGAGCGTCCTATCGTATCTGCGAGTACTAAAATAATCATTCCGATAATACCCGCTAGCGGAAGAAAGTGTTGATATGTAGTACCTACTAACTTTCTTGCAATATGCGGAGCAACTAAGCCGATAAAACCAATCCCTCCTGCCATCGATACACTCGCGCAAGATAATCCAACCGCTGTAGCTAAAAGTAATAAACGTTCTTTTTGAACAGAAACACCAAGTCCTGCTGCTACACTATCACCTAGTGACAGTGCATTTAACGTTTTTGATTTTAGCCACGCGTACGGAGTTAGTATAAAAATCCAAGGTAATAGCGCAAGGACATGAATCCAATCTCTTCCCCACACGTTACCAACTAGCCATCTAGAAGCGAATGTATACGTCTCATCATTTAACTTAAGAGAGAAAAATAACGAAATCGCACTAAATCCAGCTGAAACTGCAATACCAACGAGAATAAGTCTAATGGGAAGTAAACCTTTTGACCGGTCACTCGCAAGTATAATAATAAGAAATGCAGCTAACACTCCCCCGCCAAATGTAAATAACGGTATTAAAATCGATGCACTCTCATTAATAGAATGAAAGAGAGTAACGAAGACAATAAGCCCGAAAGATGCACCCGAATGTAATCCGAGAATACCTGGATCTGCGAGTGCATTACGGGATAGCCCTTGCAAAATCGCACCGGAAATCCCAAGGCCAATACCAGCTAGCATTGTGATTATAATTCTTGGCATACGATAATCGTATAGCACGGTTGCACTCTCAAAATCACCATAACCAAAAAGCGTTTGAATCACTTTGAGCGGTGCAATACTCAGCGTCCCCGTATTTAGACTAATCAAAATTACAACGATACTTATACATCCGAAAATTGTAGTTACAGTAATAGCCCTCTTTTTATCCGTGTTAAAAAGATCTTTCACTTATAGCTCCCTCCCAACTTTACGTGCTATATAGAGGAAGAACGGAACCCCAACAAGAGCTACCATAATTCCTATCGCAAGTTCTTTAGGAGGATTTACTGTTCTTGCCCCTAAATCAGCTAAAACTACTAACATAGCACCTAATAATGCTGACATAGGAATAATAAGCCGATAATTAACACCTACTAATTTTCTAGCGATGTGCGGAATGACAAGTCCTACAAACCCAATGGAACCAACAGCTGAAACAGATACACCTGCAAGAATGACTACTATAATCATCCCAAGTATTCTCGTTCGGTTCGTTTTTACTCCTAAATTCGTAGCAACATCATCCCCCATTGATATAAGTGAAATAGACCGCCCTAGCACTGTCGCAAAAACAATCGTTATGAGAATAATAGGCACTAAAAATTTCAAGTGATCCCACTTTACCCCTGCAACTCCACCAGCGTACCAAAACGCTAAATCTTGGCTTAGATCATAATAAATCGCGATACCTGAACTTAACGAATGTAAAAGCGCTGCCATAACTGCTCCTGCAATCGTTAGCCTCATCGGTGTTAACCCACCTGATGTTGCCGATCCGATAATAAAAATGAGTACTGTACTTAAAACAGCTCCCATAAAGGAGACAATCATTAAATAGGAATACGGCATATGCGGGAAAAAAGCAAAACTAAGTGCTACTACAAACGTCGCACCAGCATTTATTCCTAATACACCTGCATCAGCTAAAGGGTTTCGTGTTACCCCTTGCATAACAGCCCCAGCGACTGCAAAAGCAGCTCCTACAACTGCCGCGCCAATTACCCTCGGGAGCCTTAATTCATAAATAATTTGATGCTGCGTTAATTTTGGATTGTAATCAAAAACCGCTGCCCACACCGTTTGTAAATGAATATCCTTTGCACCGAATGCAATAGCTAAAAATATAGACCCAATTAAACATAAAATTGTTAAGCTCATAAAACATACGAACTTAATATGTATCCAGCGATTATTGCCAGCATGTACAGTAGACTTATGTAACATGTTTCATTTCATCCTTTATATTCAGTTGTTTTTTATAATAATTTTTTATTTATAATCATTATTGATAATAATTATCATTTTCATTTAGATATTATATCCCCACTTTTTTTAAATAGCAAACTATTTTTTTACTTTGTTAAAATATTAAAATACTTATTACAATTCCCTTCTAAAACTTACAAATACATGCAAAATAGCGCGGTGTTATATTTTCAAATTTATAGTATACTAAGTTATTGTTTCAATTTTCCAAATACGTATATCGAAGGTGAAAAAATGTTTTATGTAAAACAACTACTACACTTTACTTACGAACAAGCATTATCCTGTTTGTTCCCTGTCGTTATTTTTTTAACACTCGCCCTTTCAAAACTCATTTCTATCCCAGGGCTATATCGTTATGATTTCATACTCATCGTATGTCTTCTTATGCAATATATAATGTATAAAACCGGACTTGAAACGAAAGATGAGCTGAAAGTAATTACTGTTTTTCATTTGATTGGACTTTTACTAGAAATATATAAAGTGCACTTTGGATCATGGAGTTATCCTGAAGAGGCATATTCAAAAGTTTTAGGTGTTCCGCTTTACAGTGGTTTTATGTATGCAAGTGTCGCAAGTTATATATGTCAAGCGTGGAGAAGGTTGCATTTACAAATGTATAATTGGCCGAGGGCTATTTTTGCAATACCGTTAGGAGCTATGATTTATTTCAATTTTTTCACACATCATTTTCTATATGACTTTAGATGGGTATTAACCTTACTTTTATTCATTGTATTCTTTCGGACATTTGTAGAATTTTCGTTACAAGGAGTTACATATAAAATGCCGCTCGTACTCTCATTTTTCCTTATTGGATTCTTTATTTGGATTGCAGAAAACATCGCAACATTTTTCGGGGCGTGGCAATATCCAAATCAACGGGAGGCATGGAATCTCGTTCACCTTAGTAAAATTAGCTCATGGTTTTTACTCGTTGTCATTAGTATTATGATTGTTACGCAGCTCAAGCATTTGAAGGAATCAAGAGGATAATGTAAATACATATTAGAAACTTCTAAGCTTCTCTACTTACTCAATAAAAAAACGAAATCCATCTAGGATTTCGTTTTTTTAACTTCTTCAAATCTATAGAGCTTTAATAATTCGTTCCATCGCTTTCATTTGACCAATATGATCCGCTTCATGATAAAGCATCATACCGTAAAGCTCCCCTACTGTTTCCAATCCTAAAAATCGCTCTGGAAGTTTATTTTCAAACGCTTCTGCTGGAATTGCATTAATGCGCTTTGCTTGCTCTTGTAACTGAGACTTTAACACTTCTAATGAAGGGCCTTCTGTTTCCCATTTAGATGGTCTTGTTCCATATCCAAACAAACCTGGATATTCACTTGGCAAATGTTTAAACTCTCTTCCAAACATAAACAACTCTGCTGCAGATAACACGTGACCAATATGCCAACGAATTGTATTATTAAAACCCTCCGGCTGCGTATCCGCAGTTTTATCATCTAAAGTTTCCATAAATTTAAGTAATGCCCCGCGAGTTATTTCAAATTGTTTTAAACCAACTATTCTATTCACTCTATCATTCCCCTTTTTTATATACAATTTATTTATAAATCTACCAGAAACAATTAAGAAATACACCTAATATGCTTAACGCACCAAGGCAATACGATAAAAAAGGTCCACTCCTCGTAAATATAGAATTACTTACTGCACAAATATTTCAGTAAACAAAAGAGGAGTGTAATTGCATGCTAGATGTTTTAAAACAACAATATAATCTTATTAGTTCTACAAGAGAAACTCTATTTACGTTTTTAGAAGAAATCCCATTAGAAAAATTGCACAGCACAGTTCCGAATTTCGGAAACGGTAGCATTATAAAGACCCATAGAATTCCACTCCTTTATTAATAACGTCCAGTTTTCCCGTAACCGTTATTAATTGTAACTGCTTCAGCATCAGCCGTATAACCAAAATCAGCAGTTAAATCAAACACCATTCCTGTATAAGTGCTTGTTTGGCCTGTTTTAATTGCTCCATTACCACTATTAGAGTCTACTGATTTTTGAAATACACCGTTTTTATATTTATTAATAACAGCGTAAGCATATATCCCTCCAGAAACTGAAGGTGCTGGTTGATCTAAAACAAGCTTAGACCATGCTGCATGACAGTTATTACTGTAACGTAAATAAACGGTCCCTACTTTTTTACCACCCTCATATACCGCTGTAGATTTTGCATTAAATCCATCTGCATCACATGTTGTACTTCCCCCGTATACTTTCGTTGTAGCTGGATTTTTCCCATCATAATAACTACTTAAATCAGTAGCTGCAAATGTACTCCCTTGGAAACTAAATAATACACCTACACTTGCTGCACTTAACACGCATACTTTCATTAGCTTTTTAATCATTTTAAATCTCCTCCCTCGAAATAAGTACGTATCATAAAGACAATCTATACTGCTATGTAAGCCCTCCTTTCAATCTTCCTAGAGGCATCTTACAGAAACGAATAAACGTTGTAAATTCCCTTATGGTTATTGGAATATACGAAAAATTTTACTTATCCTTGTAAGAAAAAAAGTTGAGAAATACACATTTTATAGCATTCTTTATTTAAAACATAAAAGAACCGATACTTGTTTCATTCAAGCATCGGTTCTCTCTATACAAAAGTGCCATTTTTTCTTTCATATAAAACAAATATTTCTCCACTTAATTCGTTGTAAAAAACTCCCTCGTTACATCAATAAATTGTTGTAAAGGAGCTGTCATCCATTTATCTTTATGCCAAGCGATTTGTGTATAGATTGGAGAGATTGAATCCTTTAAAACTAACTCCTTTATCGTCCCCTCTCGTATATCCTTTTCTACTACTATTGCCGGTAAAACGGCTATACCTAAATCGGCAATGACACATTGTTTAATTGCCTCGACACTAACAAACTCAATCTTATTTGCTGGGTATACATCTTCAGCACGAAATAGATCTTCAAATAAAGTTCGATACGAGCAACCTAGTTCTGTTAATAAAAGTGTTTCACTCTCTAAATCTTTTGTAGAAACGGAAGGTTGTTCAAGTAAACGATGCCCCGGAGCAGCTACTACTTTTAATTCTTCTTTCATAAGTGGCTCCACATGTAAAACATCTTCTGTTTTACATTCGTCCAAAATAAATACAAGATCTACTTTCCCCTCCATCAGTTGTTCCTTCGCATCTTTATTGGAATGAGCAGGTTTAAATATAAGCTTTATTTGAGGGAATTGTGCTTTAAACCTTTTTAATATGGAAGGAAGCCTGTATGTACATTGACTTTCTTGCGCACCAATTATTAACGTACCTGCTATTTCCTCATCATCTTTCACAGCCATTTTCGCTTCGTTACTGAGCGCAATCATCTTATCCGCATATAATTGAAACTTCCTCCCCGCTTCAGTTAAGAAAAGACGTTTTCCTAATCTCTCAAACAATGGCGTACCGAGCTCAGTCTCTAACGTTTTAATTTGTGCTGTTACGCTCGATTGGGCAAAGTTTAATTTCTTCGCAGTTTGGGTAAAATTCAAGCTTTCTGCAGCTACTTTAAATGTAATTAATTGTTTTATCTCCATTTATCATCCCTCTTTTCAATCGAAATTCCCGATTGATTCCATCGAAATAATCCTCTTTGTCTATTGATATTTGTATTGTATGATAAAAAATATATACAAACAATATAAATGGAGGTATTCCATATGAAAGCACTTTGTTTCGAAACATTCGGAGACGCTAATGTACTACAATATAAAGAAATACCTGATCCAATCATAAATCCAAATGAAATCCTTGTTCGTACGAAAGCAATTGGCTTAAATTTCGCTGATATTTATAGACGCCGTGGCGATTATCATCTCGCTGGCAACCCGCCTTATATATTAGGTTATGAAGGGGCTGGTATTGTTGAAAAAGTAGGAGCCGGCGTTACTACAATCAATCCTGGAGACCGCATTGCATTTGCTGATGTCCCATTTGCAAACGCAGAATTAGTTGCCGTTCCTTCAGAAAAAGCAATTCCACTTCCAGATTCTATTTCTTTTGAAACAGCCGCTTCTGTACTATTACAAGGATTAACTGCACATTATTTAACGAAAGATAGCTATCAAATAAAACAAGGTGATACAGCTTTAGTACACGCTGCAGCTGGTGGTGTTGGTCAACTTCTCGTTCAAATGATTAAACTACAAGGTGGAAAAGTGATCGGTCTAACGTCATCAAAAGAAAAAGCAAAGATAGCAACGTTAGCTGGTGCCGATCACGTATTTTTATATACAGAGGCATGGCATACGAATGTACTTGAAGTGACTAATGGTGCCGGGGTAAATGTTGTGTATGAATCAGTAGGTTCTACATTAGAAGACAGCTTTAAGGCTACTAAAACTGGTGGTACTGTCGTATTTTACGGAATGGCTGGAGGTAATCCTGCGCTAGTTGATCCACGTATGCTTATGGATACTTCAAAAACTTTAACTGGTGGAGACCTTTGGAATGTACTTACATCTTACGAAGAGCGAAAAAAACGTTCCTCTCAATTATTTGAATGGATTACGACCGGAAAATTAAACATCGCAAGTCCTACTACATTCTCTTTACAAGACGGTGCCCGCGCTCATGAATTATTAGAGAGCCGAAAAAGTACTGGGAAGATTTTATTAATCCCATAATCGTTCCAATTTAAAAAGGAAGCTAGATTTTATTTCTTTGCTTCCTTTTTTCATTTTATTAATGTTCACTTTCGCTTCTTCTTAATAACCCTGTTATTTATATTTTTTTCTGTCTATACTTCTTTTTCTAGACCACTCATTTTCAAGTTCATAAAATAAACGAATCTAAATATTAAAGGAAAAAACAAACCTCCGGATATCAACGATCCAATAAATACAGTATCAATAAAAGAAAAAATCCCAAAGAATATCATTCCAAAAAAATAAAATACAACTGCACTCCAATAAATAAAACGTGGAAATTTAGTTTGGAACGAATCACCTTTTTTACATGGTTTTCCAAATAAAAAATGAACTGTTTTAATCAACATAATCACTTCTCCATATAATTGTTAAAATTCTTTTCTACTTAGAATTGAATATAAATAACATAATATTTATCATTTCATTTAAATTTTTCGACACCGAAATTATTAACTATGCCGAACACCGTATGACCTTTACTCATGTTCAAAACCTCATATACGGTGGAAAAGCCCCCTCCTATTTATCGCCAGACTATATCGTCCCTCACCTAAAAAGTATGGTTTTTATATCACTTACTCTTCCTCTTAAAAATCAATCAAATAAATTGAAAACATTATAGTTTTGTAAAGGCAACGACAACAATATATTTTTATTTAAATACAAATCGTCTATCCCCATTATCATGTTGCAATTCAAACAATACTGGATTACTAACAAATCTTTTTAACAAAACGTATGCCTCATGATCAGTTATTTCATTAGGAATATTAATTCCACTAAATGATGTTGAGGAAATTAGTGTATGAAAATCATATTTAAATTCATAATCACCAATATACGCAAGTGCCAATTTCCCTTTCCATTCAATTTGATACGTCTGCCCTTCTAATCTAGTAAACTTAATATTATGAAAGACTGACGCATCATGTCCAAGTAAATAAATGTCAAATGCAGTTAACTCTAAATCTAAGTTCTTCTGCTCATCTTCGGATAAAAAATCAATTGCAAATCTCTTCCCATTTAGCATATCCAAATCAAAAGGCGCCTCATCACTTCCTACACGAAACCCTTTAAAATCCCATTCTTCTGATGACAAAGTGCATCTATGGAAGTTGTTCCATACAATCTTCGCGTGCCAATCATCTTCTTCCTCATCATCTTCTTCATCCAAATCTTCCTCATCATAATCCGCAGTCTCTAAATGTAAATCAAAATACAAACCAGCTATACCATTTACCCCTTCTTCCTCTGCATATTTAAAATGTGCACTCCACTTAAAATTAGTAACTCGATGACCATTAGGCCACGGATTGTCCACAAAGTATATTCGATCCATATTCACACGTTCCCCTACTTTGTTTTATTTCTCGTAAACTTACTTATGATTTCGAGATGTAAGACTATACTACTATCCATCCAATAAGCTGCAAGACGATTTGTTGTTCCTACCCTCTTACTATATCATCACAATAATTCTCACGGTATATTTTTAACAGAATATTCCGATTCAAATACACAAATGATATACGAAATAAGAAAAGGAAGCTAGATTTTTCTAGCTTCCTTTTCTTATTTCTATTTGAGATATTATTAGATTTCCACACTTTCTTTTCCTTTTTCAACATAACTCATATCCCCAACCGATTCGACTGTATAGGACCCATCTTGATATGAAATTTTCGTTACACTTGCATTTTCCACTCCAAGTTTTGTTTTACTACGATCTAGCATTTCTATTAATGCAGTTATCATAAGTCCATGGACCACAACTAAAACGTTGCCTCCTCCATTTTCAGCAGCTTCTTCACTAATTTTGTTAATCTCTTTTTTGATGCGAGTAGAAAACACTTCCCAATCTTCTGCCTGTTTTGTAGGATCTGCTGCCCTAATCAGATTAATAACTTCTTCAACAGAATACTTCATGAGTTCGTCTGCTGATGTAACACCCGCAGCTTTTCCGATAGCATCCCACATAATTTCAACTTTTTCACCTTCAAAAGTACCAAAGTTCAATTCACGTAAATCTTTTCTTTTCTCAAGCTTTAACTTTGATTGCTCATTATATTTTAATACTAAATTAGCAGTTTCAATCGCTCGACCGCTATCACTACTATATACTCTAGTAAAATGAATATCTTTTAATCCAGTTCCTAAGTTTTCGGCAACTTCAACGCCTTTTTCTACTAATGAAGAATCTGCCCAACCTTGCACGCGATGATTAGCATTTAATATAGTTTTACCGTGTCTTGTAACATATAACGTAACTTGATTATCTTGATTATCTTGATTATCTTGATTTTCATTTAATACATTACTATCAGTTGCTTGCTTCTTCATATTATTCTCTCCCCTTAGGTTTCTATATCAATTTTAACATCTCGATTATCCATAGAGCAAAATATACGTAAATAGATCCGCTTAATAAAAAAGACGCCATCCTTTCTGTATATTCCTACAAAAAGATAGCGTCTTTTATGATTATATTTCCTTTACCTTAATGGCTATTCTTATCCAGAAAAAGCCTCCGAATACTGAACAACCCCTTCTACACCTTGAAGAGCATTCTCTCTTAGTTCCATTGCCATAAACACTTCATCAGGCACTTCAAATGGTGCTTTTATATTCCAATCACTTGCTTTCTTAAAACCAAACTTCGGATAATAATCTTGATGTCCTAATACGACGACAGATCCATATCCTAGTTCTTTTGCTTTTTCTATAGCAGCTGCGATAAGCTTTCCACCAATTCCTTTCTTCTGATGGCTTGGAGCAACTGAAACCGGTGCAAGTGCTAATGATTCTACAGAAGTTCCATCCTGTTCTATCGTAATTTTTGATAACATAATGTGACCAACTATTTCTTTATCTACCGCAACGATTGATAATTCAGGAATAAACGCATCACATTTTCTAATACGACTAACAAGTTCATGTTCTGTTTTATCGCTAAATTCTTCATTTAAAAATGCTTGTTTTACAACTTCTTCTGTTTTGCTATAATCGTTTTGTTGTTCTTGTCTAATCGTTACCATTCTATATTATCCTTTATTCTTTCTAATTTCTTTTTCAATTTTACGAAGTGCTTTTTTCGATCCGCGCTCTAGATCATGCTGCATTTTTCTTTCTTTATAATCGACAAATAACGTATTTAAATCGTATCCTTCTGGGTATAATTCCTTCGCTGCTACCTCTAAAGTAATACGTTTCACATTCACTTCCATAAATTCACCGTTATAATATACAATGACATTATAGAAATTATCTTTTTCCTTATAGACGATTCCGAAGTCGTTATGATCTAATAATTTCACACGGTCTCCGATTTTATATTCATAGTGCGTTTCTCTTTTTTCTTGTACGAATTTCGGTTTTCTAATTTTACTTTCATCCACTTTTTCTAAACGATACTCTTTATTTCCCATATACTCTTTCGCTCTTTGCAATACATGCTCTTTTACGTTCATTTTATTTGCAATCCAAAGTGCATTACTTTCACCAGATTTACCGATAACTAATTTATAAAGCGGCTCTAACGTCTCACTATTAAACTGCATTGCTGCGTTCATAAAATCACTATGCATTTCTGAAAATCGTTTAATTTCACCGTAATGCGTACTCGCAATTGTAATACACCCTGCAAGATAAAATTCTTCTAAAATAGATATCGCAAGCGCCGCACCTTCATTCGGTTCCGTACCGCTTCCTATTTCATCAAATAATAGTAGCGTATTATTATTTGATAACCTCATGATCTCAGAAAGATTTTTCATATGAGATGAAAATGTACTCAGTGCATTTTCGATACTTTGATTATCACCAATGTCTACAAACACGTTTTCGAAAATAGCAATTTCTGTTTCTTTATCTCCGGCAATATGAAGGCCTGACATTGTCGCTAATGTTAACAATCCGATTGTTTTTAGCACAATTGTTTTCCCGCCTGCATTCGGCCCAGTAATAATTAAACTACGATATTCTTGACCGATTTCGAAATTTAACGGTACAACTTTCCCTGTTAAAAGTGGATGCTTACAATTCACTAAATGAATGTGGCCATGATCGTTTAACTTCGGTTCTATTCCATCGATAGATTTACTAAACTTCGCTTTCGCAAATACCATATCATATTGGCTAATAAGTTCCATATTAATTTTTATTTGATAAATGTTTTCTAGTATCATTCCTGATAATGTCGCTAAAATTTGATACTCTTCCATCGCTTCTTCTGCTTTTAAACTAGCCAATTCTACATTTAACTTTGTAACCGTATGTGGTTCTATAAATACAGTAGAACCTTTTGCAGATGCTTCAACAATACTTCCCGCAACCTGATTTTTATATGAAGATTTAATTGGAATCGTATATCTATCATCCTTTTTACTAATAAAGAACTCCTGAATATATTTCTTATTTGCACTATTACTTAAAAACTTCGTTAAACGTTCTTTTATTTTTCCATCTACAGAATCGATATTATTTCGAATTCTTTTTAACTCTTTACTAGCAGCTGCATCAATGCTATTTCCTTTTATTGAAAAGTTAATTTCCTCTTCAATACTTTTAAATTCAGTCATTGAATTTGCATAAGAAGCTAATACTGGCGCAAAAAATTCTTTATCCAACATAAATTTTTTAATCTTTCTACATCCACGTAAAAAGTCTGAAACACTCACTAATTCTTCTGGATCTAAAATCATCCCTTTTTCTAATTTTTGAATTGTACTAGCGATATTAGAAATTCCGAAGAAAGACACATGCCCTTCTGCATCTAATATAGCTCGTGCTTCTGTCGTTTCATTTAAACGATTTCTCACTACTTTCAAATTCGTACTCGGCACTAATTTATTTAATAATTCCTTACCTAATCCACTTACACAATATGATTTCACTATTTCCTTTAATTCGTTATATTGTAACTTTTCAAAAGTCATCGTATTCATTTTGTTTCTCCTCACTATGATTGATTCTTATCATAAATGAAGATACCTACTCATTAGATTCCAATGAGCTCTACATTATTAAATTTCCATTTTTATACATTAAAAATATATACAAAAAAGCTGCGGGGATACCGCAGCTTTTACATTTACAAGGCAAGTGTAATAACGTATGAGGAAATAAACCATCTAAAAAAGTACATGGCACTCCTCTAATTACACGCTTTATAAAGTATTGTAGGTATCTTCATAGGTATCGAAATAAATCCATGACAAAATTAGGGGTATGATGTACATAAAAATCCCCTGGTCTTATCCGATTTATTTCATTAAATTTTTCCTATTTAGTACCTACCGCACTCACAAAAAGCACCTCTCATTAATTTATATTATAGTCATTGAAATCTAATTTATTGAAATCATCATACTATATGTTTTGCGAGAAGTAAAGGTGCCACACTTTAGTCGTACGCACATTTACAGACTAGTCCCCCGACTTATTGCAGATGTTTTCTCGTACAAAATTACATACAATTAGTTTGTAGAACATATTACGGAGGGATTTATATGACAGACTTTCAAAAACAATTTTTCACTAGATTATATATACAAGAGAAAGAATCTGTGTCATTCGATGATGTAAATGATATTATGTACGCGATGGCACAAGCCGTCCCTTTTGAAAACTTAAATATTCTTCAAAACACTTTTACTGAAATCTCAAAAGACAGCCTTCACCAGAAAATTTTATTAAACAACCGTGGTGGCCTTTGTTATGAATTGAATCCGACTATGTATTACTTCCTTAAAGACTCTGGATTCGATGTTCATCTCGTTTCAGGAACAGTTTATAACGCTGCAAATTCGATATGGGCTGTTGATTCAGGACATATCGCAACTGTTTTACAACATCAAAATGAACTTTACTTAATTGAAGTAGGTTTCGGATCATATTTACCTCTTGCCCCTGTTCCATTCTCAGGTAAAGTTGTTCATTCTGTAACCGGCGATTATCGTATTCGTAAAGAAACGACTGAAAAAGGAGATCATATTTTAGAAATGCGTAAAAACAATGCGTTTTTAGATCAATCTTCTACTGATAATTGGACCGTAGGCTATGCATTTTACTTAGAAGAAGTGAATGAAACAAAGGTAAATGCAGCGCAAAAAATTATTGTAGAGCACGAGAAATCACCTTTCAATAAAGTCCCTTTAATAGTAAAGCTAACTCATGATGGGCATGCTTCATTAACGAAAGATAGCCTCACTATAACAAAGCAAGGCAAGAAACTTAAAGAATCACTTACAGAAGAACAATATACAAATCTTTTACATTCAACGTTTGGTATTTCCTTATAACCTTTAAAGCCTTGTCATTTCCGGCAAGGCTTTTCATTTTTCAGCAGGGATTTTTTGCAATTTGTTGTATTTCATAGTTATATAGGAATATAACTACATATCTAGAAAGGAAATGATTATGACAGAACTTAAAGATCGATTACAAATAGCTGATAAAGAAAAATGGGATTTAACGGATATTTACCATACAATTGAAGATTGGGAAAGTGATTATAACAAAATTGAAGTATTAACAAATGAATTGAACGAGTTTAATGGAAATATTCATGATGGCAGTAGCCTACTTGCTTACTTAACAAAAAGTGAAGAAATATCTAGCATTTTATCAATAATGTTTGCTTATGCAAGACTACAATCTGACCTTGATACACGTGATACTGCCTCCCAAGCTCTTGTCGATAAAGTATCACAGTTACACATAAAAGTAAGTGCGGCTAAATCTTTCTTTTCTCCATTCTTACTTAGTGTAGATGAAAACACATTACATTCTTACATAGAAGAAACAGAAGGCTTACAATATTATAAAGAAGATTTATTCGAATTATACCGTTATAAAAAACACGTTTTAAATAAGGACCAAGAAGAAATTTTATCACAAATGGGTGAAGTACTTTCCTCTCCGCAGCATACATTTGGTATGCTAAATAATGCAGATATAATATTTGGTGAAGTGACGACTGATAATGGAGAGAAAGTAAATTTAACGCGTGGAATGTATTCAAAGCTAATAGAAGATGAGAATCGTGAGAAACGTAAAGAAGCTTATAAAGCGTATTACAAACCCTATGTTCAATTAAAGAACTCCATTGCTTCTACTTTATCCGCAGCTATTAAAAATAATGTTACTGTTTCAAAGCTAAGAAAATATCCATCCGCTTTAGAAAAATCATTATTTGGTGATATGGTTCCGAAAGAAGTTTATGAAAACTTGATCGATACAACAAAAAAAAATATTCAATCACTACATACTTATAATCATTTGCGCAAAGAAAAATTAAACGTAGATGAACTAAGACAATACGACTTAAGCGTCGATTTAGTAAAAGGTGTAAAACAAGACATTTCATATGACGAAGCGTTTGACATAATGATCGCGTCACTAGCTCCTTTAGGTGAAGAATATATTGAAACATTAAAAAGCTTTAAAGATAAGCGATATATAGACGTGAGAGAAACACCAGGAAAACGTTCTGGTGCTTATAACTTTGGTGTATACGGTGTCCACCCTTTCATTCTTTTAAATCATCACGATGATTTAAATAGCCTTTTCACCCTTACTCATGAATGTGGTCACGGTATGCATACGCACTACTCACACGGTTACCAACCAAGAATTTCTGCACACTATTCCATTTTTGTCGCAGAAGTCGCTTCTACAGTAAATGAAGTGCTATTAATTCATCATTTATTAAAAGAAGCAAAAAATACGGATGTACGTAATCATTTAGTAAATCATTTCATCGAGAAATTTAAAGGTACCTTCTTTACACAAATCATGTTCGCAGAGTTTGAAAAAATCACACATGAAATGGCTCAGCAAGGTAAACCATTAAACGCACAAGTCTTTAGCGAAATTTATGAAAACTTATTTAGAGAATATAATGGCGACTCCCTCGTATTTGACGAAGAAGTAAAATACGGATGGGCTAGAATACCACATTTCTATCGACCATTTTACGTGTACAAATACGCAACTGGATTCGCTTCTGCAATCCAAATTGCTGATAAACTTTTAAGCGGTGAACCAGATGTTCAGAAAAACTATATCGAATTCCTTAAAGGTGGTAGTTCAGACTACCCACTAAATCTACTAAAGAAAACTGGTGTAGATTTAACAACACCAGAGCCAATTGAAAGTGCATTAATTCGCTTCAATGCACTAGTTGAAGAATTTTCAACATTATAGACAAAAAGAATGCAGATATACTCTGCATTCTTTTTTCATTTAATCCAAGTGCTGTTGCGTCACACAGTGAATCATGCCACCATACGCATATAATTCATTTACATTAATACCAACAATTCTTCTACCTGGAAATTGCCCTTCAATAATTTGAAGCCCTAACTTATCATGTTCATCACCGTATATAGGAACCAATACAACTTCGTTTCCAATATAAAAATTTAAATACGACCCTTTACAGTCTGCTTCTTTTACCACTTGCCGTGTTACCGGTACTGGGATGAGCTGAAATGGATTTCCATCTATATTTCTTGCTTGTCGCAATTCTTGATAATGCTTTTCGTACGCCTCCAAAAGGTACGATTCGCCTTCCCCGAAAGGATCATATTCATAAAGAATTGTATTTTCATTTACAAAACGTGCTGCCCCATCAATATGGTAATCTGTATCTTCATCATAATTATCCTCTCCGCGAATGCCAGTAATCCATACAAAGTTCGTTACACCTAAATACTTCGTCAACTCCATTTCAATTTCTTCCTGACTAAGCGTAGGGTTTCGATTCTCATTCATGACTGACGTTTTTGCTACCATAAGGGTTCCTTTTCCGTTTACCTCTATTCCTCCACCTTCTAGACAAACATTGACTTCAACTTTTGGAATACTATACATTTCACTTATTTTCTGTGGAATAACAGCGTCTTTTTCATACGGGTATTTATTCCCCCAGCCATTGAAAATCCAATGTGTTAGCGAAAGATTCCCTTCCTTATTTCTTACAAAAATAGGGCCATTATCTCTTATCCAAATATCATCAGTTTCTTGAATTAAAAAATCGATTTTATCCATATTTACTTTAGCTTCAATTAACTTCGATTCAACACGCGTTTTTTCTTCATCATTATATACAACAATATGCACATTCTCTCCATAATGAAGCTCCTTTGCCATCGTTACCCAAATATCATCTAACTTCGCTCTATACCCTCCACCTCTATGAGTTCTATCATGAGGCCATTGGAGCCATGTCCCCTCATGTTTTTCCCATTCCGCAGGCATATAAAACAAACTATTTTCTATATTTCCCATACTTGTTCACCCCTTCTATGAATGTACGTCCAGTCTATACTTTGACATAGTGTTAAGGTCAACTATTATTCGTATTACATTTTAGTAACTGGAATGCAAATTTGCGTCACATACTCCTCTACTGAACATTCACATTCAGGCCCTTTTACATACACTTCATATGGCGGCGTATCAGTTATATAACCATTCTTTTCAATCCACTCTTCTAATGTCATATAACCGTAGCCTATATAATCATAACTTCCATAATGCATCGTAGTAACAGTTTGATGCTCTACTAGCTTTTTTATCTCACATTCTCGGGAAGATTCTTCATTGTTCTCATACATAATCGGAATTCTTAATTCAATATCACTGCGATTTGGAATATACTCTTCATCGTAGAATACAGCAGAAGGTGAACCGATTACTGTAAAACAATTCATTTGTACTTTTTCATATAAAGAATGAAAATAGTCGTCCATATCATTTATATCGATTTGTAACCTTTGAGTAATTACAGTTATTTCTCCTCTCATTCCAATGAATATATCGTATGTTTTATGCTGAATTGCATGTAAATCTCTATTCATATTTATCATTTCATTCATTTCAGAAATAACCTGTAAGTGTTGTTTCACTTCATGAGACAACTCTATAATTTGCGATCGCATATGTTTAATAAATGAATCTTGATCTGATGACTGAAGAATTATTTTAATTTTCGAGAGAGGAAACTTATACTCTCTTAATTTTTTAATTCTTAACGCTACTTCTAATTGCTCCTGCTCATAATATCTATATCCATTTACCGGATTAACATATGCCGGTTTTAATATCTCCTCTTGGTCATAATGTCTTAACATCCGCGTACTCATTTTACAAATCCGAGAAAATTCAGTGATTGTGTACATATACATGCTCCTTTAATGCTTTATCTTTTATAAGCCTATAAACACCTTCTACCCTTTTAAGCAAGTACACCTGTAAACATGTATTAAAACCAATCAAAAAATTTCCTAATTGAAAATTCCTCATTTTGATTCTTCAATCTTTTTATTTTTGAAGGTAACAAATGATTAGGACAATACCACGTTAAACAATTAATGGCTCCTCCCATTGTTGATATCTCTCCTACATGAACTTGAATCACATGTTTATCAGTATGTTTTTGAATATATTGAAATACTTCTTTATCCCTAGCTAATCCAAACTTAGGAACGTAGATAGTATCATTTGTCTCTAACATATTTATATATAAACCTTTTGCTGATGCTATCTCTTGATCATATTGCCCTTTCTCTGTATATGAGGAAGGAACAACTATAAATTCAGCTTCTGGCATTTGTTCTTGAATGATTTCTTGAACGCTATGCCTAAATTCATGATCCCCTAGAAAATCACTAATAAACATTGTATGATTATCAATAAATTTCACCATACCATCCGCATGAGCAAGTACATCTCCCGGTTCAGCAGGAATGATAATAACACGACTGACATCTAAATCCCATTCCAATTGCTCTATAATCTCTTCTTCCGTCCAATCATAATTATCATCAAATATGCGTTCCGTTAGTATAACAGTATCTTTTTTATTCCAAATAAGATTTCCGCCGTCTAATATCAATGGGGATGTCACATATTTAAAGTCATTTTCTCCTAACCACTTATTAAATTGTTGATTTAAATATTGTCCTTGATTTTTTGGTAAGTAATTTGGTTGATATTTAAATTTAACAAGGTGATTTGTTACAACTGGTGCAACATCTCTCAGCCAAATATCGTCATACTCAAAATGGCTTGTATGAAATTCTTGTTCTTCAATAGATAAAGATATAAGTTGATCTGTATATGCTTTATTTTCATTTAAGTTCTCATTAAAATAAATAAGATCTTCATAAAATGGTCGATAACATTCATTCGATTTATCTGGTATCGCAGTAAAAATAATCCCGCCCTGTATGTGTTCCATATTGATCCCCTCACTTTTTATGATTAATTAGAAAAACGTCTTTATCACGATAAAAACTGCTATCCCTCTATTCAAATCTCCTATGCTTACTTGTTTTTTTGAAACGTGCACATTTCATGAATGGATTATAGCATGGGGTAATATTATATATTTATATAAAAAATATAAAGCCGTGGTTGAGCGATAAATTGACTCTTGACAGACTTTTTCATAATAAATTTTTATTTAATAAAAACTAAAAAACAAAGATGTAATTATAAATTCATAGAAACTTTATTACAGAAAATAAAACAAGGCAAAATAGATACCACGTTATCTATTTTGCCTATGATTAAACTTCAATTTACTACTTCAAGCTAACGGGTTGTTGTTGTGTAATACAATGTATCATACCGCCATTTTTATAAAGTTCTCTCACATCAATACCTACTACTTTACGATCAGGATATAGTTTTTGAATGGTTTCATTTGCTATTTTGTCATTTGGATCATTATAATTAGGCACCAACACAACTTTATTCCCAATATAATAATTCACATATGACCCCTTATAATCGAGAGTTTTCCCACTTTCTAACGTAACCTTATTTTTACTTAGCGGCAGGTATACATATTTATATTTCCCACCTGCAGCATTTTTTGCACGCATCAGTGTATCAATATCTTTATTTGACAATCCCCATTCCACCAAATCGTCTTCAGCCAGCGTTATAATGGTAGATTTATCGTGAAATTTTGCAAATCCATCAATATGAAAATCAGTAATATCTATGTTTGGTACCCCGTCTAACCAAATAAAATTCGTTACTCCAAGTTCACTAATATATTTCTCAATTTCCGCTTCTGATAATTTCGAGTTTCTGTTTTTATTCGTTACAGCGCTTCTAGTTAATAAAGCCGTACCGTTACCGTCTAATTCAATTGCCCCGCCTTCAAGTACAAATTTATGCCAATCAATTCTTTCCACCCCTAATTGTTTACTAAGGTTTTCACGAATACGGGCATCATTTTTATAAGGCGTTTTCTTCCCCCAACCATTAAATCCCGGATCTAATATTTTTAGATTTTTATTATTATCATAAACAAACATCGGTCCACTATCCCTTGCCCATACATCATCAGTAGGAGCGATAAAAAAATCAATTTTCTCCATATTCAGCCCTTCATCTGTTAAAAGTTGATTGATTCTTTCTTTTTCTTCTTGATCATATGCAACAATGTGAACTTTTTCACCTTCAGTTAATGCACTTACCATTTCAATCCAAATAGGTTCTACTTCTTTTTTATACTCCTGTCCATATGTGTAATCATGTGGCCATTGCAGCCATGTGCCTTCATGCTTGCTTTTTTCGTCCGGCATTGTATATTTCCCTACTTTTTCTTGCGCCTCTACCTTCTCAGTATTCTCATTATCTTTTTCCTGAGCACACCCACCAATAATTGATGCGGATAGAGCCGCTACCAAACAAAGCGTTACTATTTTTTTCATTTCTAAACCTCCTAATTTTCTCTACAACAATGTAAAGCTTCACATAGTGTGAAGCTCAAGCTTTTTTTCAATATAAAACAACATTTTTTTACATCCGACATAATATTCCATACATCTAGCCTTTATATGATGTAACTTCTTAATAACGACCTAAATAAAAAATCGGTATGGACAATTGTCCATACCGATTTTTCATTATATAGCTACTACCTTTTTTCATTTCTATTACATATTAAACACTTAGTTTGCTGCTAACAAATCTTTTGCCATCTTTCTAAATTCTTGATTAAATGCATCATTCATTCCATTTTGTACGTTTGAGAAAAGAATTACAAAAGTTCGTTTATCCCCAGTAAAATTATTAAAAGTGTTCCAACCAGCTAGCACCCCGTGATTATGATTATAATCTGGGTAAATGTAAAAACTAAATCCATATTTTCTAGCTGGTGATACAGTAAACATATCTGATAAGCTTTGTTTAGAAAGTAATTTACCATCCATAATTGCCTCATCTAACCTTTTCATATCATCAACAGTTGTATACATTTCACCACAACCATATAACCAACTCATTTTTAAACGAGGTGTTGTTACTAACTCATTATTTTTTTTCGTATAACCTTCTGCTAAAAACATATCCCCAGGCAACGTTGCACCCATCCCAGATTCATGCATCCCAACAGGAGTAAAAATATTTTCATTCACATATTCAGCGAGCGGTTTATTCGATATCTTTTCTACAATATACGCAAGTACCATATAATTATAATCTGTATATCGCCATCCTGTACCTGCAGGAAATTCAAGCTTTTGAGATCCAATCCATGTTACTAACTTTAAACGTGATGCTGCCTCAACTCTACCTTGTCCCTGCTCAGGTAATCCCGAAGTATGCGTTAGCAAATTTCTCAATGTAATATTTTTATCTGCTGGAAAGGACGGAATATATTTATTCACATTATCTTCTATATTTAATTTCCCTTTTTCTCTTAGCTGCAATATAGATATTGCAACTACCGTTTTTGTAATGGAACCGATGCGATATTTTGTTCTTGGCGTTGTTAAAATTTGATCTTTTACATTCGCATACCCGTATCCTTTTCGTAAAACTACATTATTTTTATCAGCTACAAGGACCGTTCCATTAAATCCTTTATCTTTTAAATATTGATCTAGTTTTGTTGCTGCAATCTCATAACGCTTTTGCTGATTTGCATCGACTTTCGGTTTATCATTCTCAGTCTTATTCTCAAAATTTGAAAATGCCTTCAAATTATATTTCTTATCTTTATTTGCATGTATGAGTGCAGCGACACTCCCACAAAAAATAGCAAAAATAAAGAAAGCAATTAGCCATTTCTTACACATATAGGGACCCTCTTTTATCCAATTTCACGTTATACTTTTCCATTCTATTCTTATTCTATATCTATTAATCTCTAAACATTTTATAATTATACCATCTATCTAATATTCATCATATTAAACTAGATTCCTTTTTCTCACATTCAAATTTTGACTACTCTCTATTGTATTTCTTTTTTGCAAAATTTCCACCTTACAATCGGATACATCTAACTTCAATTTCAATTTCTTATGTAACATTCGTTACACATTAGCAAAAATGAAGGTGCAGATTTGAAAAATACTGATAAACGCAATCGTTTAGGCGATATGATGTTTCATTATCGAGTAACTAAAAATAACATGGTTTTAATTGAATATTACGGAAAACAAATTATGACTTTAAAAGGAAATCACGCTGAAAAATTTTTGAACAAAATAAATCGGGCAAATAACGAAAACGAAAAACAACTTATTATGGCTAAAATTACCGGCAATTTCAAAAGAGGAAATGAACATAATTGAAATCGAATCTCATGTATATTCCGATTATACAGCAAATCTAAAGAAATTTACATTGCTAACATTCCTTTATTATTTATTTTTACTATATAAGCTAACGGCCGATATACTTAGTAATACAACTATACACAACCACGCATACGTATACCCTTTCTCATCTACAATATAACCAAATAAAACAGGTGCAACAATTATAGCAATTTGATTTAGTGTAAGTGCAAAGCTCACTGTCATCCCTACAGATTCTTCACTTGCCGATTCAGCAACTTCAACCATAAAAAGACTGAACCATCCAATTGAAAAAAAACCTAATAATGCACTTACACCATACAATACTCCAATCGTTATTGTATGTATGCTTATAACGAATATTAGAATGAAACCGATAGAAATGCAGACAACTATAAATAAAGGTGTGCTTCGATTCCCCTTATAAAGCAAATCACTAACAGCTGCTAATACAACCCGGCCAATCATTCCGGAAAAGAACAAAATCGAAAATACTTTTCCAGCTAAAATAGGTGTAATTGATTGTTCCATTACTAAAAATTTTATAAAATGCCCAACTAACACCATTTGTAATGAAATCATACAAATACCAGTTATATAAATTGGATACAACTCTTTTTTACACATCACTGCTTTTAACTGCATCCAAAAAGAGAGTTTAATACGTTCTTCTTTTACTTTCTCCTGAACATATGGTTCCTTATAAAATATGAAAAATAAAAACCCTCCAATTATACAAATGCATGCAATAATATTTATCGCATAAGCCACATTATATTTTATTGTAAGAAACGGAATCAATACTCCCGCTAACATACCACCAATCGGTATACCAGCTTGCCTGATCCCCATCGCTAACCCACGATTTTCTTTTGAGAACCATTTTATAATCACTTTACTTCCTCCTGGCTGCGAAACACTATAAAACACTCCTACTAATAAAAGTACAAAGAGTAATCCAGTAAATTCATTTACGGTATTAGTGAGTAAAAGCGAACCTCCTAGTAAAAAAGAACTTATAGTAATTAATAATTTTTCATTATATCGATCAAGTAACCGCCCGACAAAAAGCATACAAAATAGCGGTCCAATATTTACAACACTTACTAACAATCCACTCTGCATATTCGTTAGCGAATATTCTTCTTTCCAAAATAAAGCGAAAGCTCCGACACCATACGTTATAAGTGTTGCTGTTGCTTGAGTAATAGTCGCAAAAATTAACATAATCCACTTATAAGTACTATTCACACGCTCTTCCATTAACATGAAAATCCCTCCATCCCCTTCTATTGTATGAAATTTCTGATATCATATAAAATAAAGATTAATCATATAATCCATCAAAAAAATTGATACCTTGTTCGGAGGAATGATACGTGGACATAAAGGATTTAACTGTTTTTTACGAAGTTGCAAAAGAAAGTAATATATCTCACGCAGCTAAAAATTTAAACTATGTTCAATCTGGCGTAACAATGCGTATAAAACAACTAGAAAACGAATTAGGTGTGCCTTTATTTTATCGAAATGGGAAAGGTGTTACTTTAACTTCAAACGGTGAAATTTTATTATCATACGCAAAACAAATTATCCACTTAATGGACCAATCTGTAAAAGCTATCCAAAGTAACGGAACCGAGCCAAAAGGCATTTTAAAAATTGGATGTACAGAATCTACAACTGCTGTAAGGCTTCCATCTATATTAACGAACTACTATGAGAATTACCCAAAAGTCGAATTTATTTTAGAAACAAATACGACGGAAGAATTAATTCAACTCGTATTAGACCGAAAGCTAGACGGAGCGTTTATCGCTGGAACTACTCAGCATGCTGAACTTCATACAAATGTATTTTGTGAAGAAGAATTAATTCTCATTAGTAAACATCCTTTATCCTCCCTTAAAGAAGTAGGAGACATGAATTTACTCGCTTTTAGTCACGGTTGCTATTATAGAAGTTTATTAGAAAACTGGCTTCAAGAGGAAGGTATTTCACCTAAACGAGTATTAGAATTTGGAACAATTGAGGCAATACTCGCTTGTGTAAAATCCGGTATGGGCGTAGCAATTATGACGAAATCTATTTTAAATGTTCATGCACATGACGTATCATTCAACCCTTTACCAAATAACTTCAAAAAAGTTCCTACTACCTTTATTACTAGAAAAGATATATTTCACTCAGCTGCATTACAAAAGTTTATGGAGCTGATTCACAATGCGTGAAAAGAAAATACGTGGAATGAAACGAAGAACCGAAACATAGAAAAAGGTATACCCAAAACACTGGTATACCTTTTATCCTATCCCACTTATTTTTCTTTTAAAACACTATGTAATCGATCCGGGTAATTTGTAAACATCCCTGTAGCACCCCATTTAATTAACAATCTCATATCTTCTTTCTCATTAATTGTATAAGGGTGAATTAGCAATCCATTTTCCCTAGCCATTTTCATGTATGACTCATCAATAATTAATTCTCCGTTATCATTACGTAAGTTTGGTCCAATACCAACTGCATACTTTTCAATTTCTTGAAAATCATCATTCGTTACACTTTTCGGTTCATGTGTAATACCAGACCATTCAACAATCTCATTGTTATCATTTGGATAATACCATAGCAATTGAACCAATGGAATATTCTCATTCATACTATGAATCTTTGTTAAACTATCTTTGCTAAATGATTGAATCATAACACGGCTAGAAGACATGTTTTGACCTATTAAATTATATTTTTTTAACAAAGCTAATAATTTCTCTTCCATTCCTGGATACACATCTGGTGATTTTGTTTCAATATAATACTTCATGCTTCTTCCGTACTTTTGAAAAATTTCTTCAAGAGTCGGAACTTTTTGACCAATATACTCTTGCTTAGCCTTTTCTGGGTAAGCTTTATTAAACCATGAACCCGCATCTAATTTTTTTATTTCACTTAACGTTTTATCTCGTACTTCGCCTGTTCCATTTGTAGTTCGATCAACTGATGTATCATGCATTGCAATCAATTGACCATCTTTTGTTAATTGAATATCTAATTCCAAATAATCCGCTTTCATTTTTTTCACAAGATCATACGAAGCAAAAGTATGCTCAGGTGCATGTCCACTTGCTCCGCGATGTGCAATATTTAAAAACTTATTCGTATCCCCTTCATGCTTTCCTTCTGATTTCGCATGAACAGCTCCCCCAGCAAAGATACTTCCCATCGTAAAGAAAATAACTAATACGCTAATAATTTTTCTCATCCTTCTAACCCTTCCTACGTTACAAATTTCAACAAGCTAATGCGATTTACACGAAATAGAAGACATACTTTCATTATTTTTATAAGCCTATATTAAAATTCCAATCTTACATATATTCACTCTATTATTGTTTATACAATAGAAAACTCTTGTTATACTATTTAACCCCTATATTCCCTCCCCTTCACATGTAACATATCGCGATAGTACTCCCTATTGTGTATGTCCCATTCAATAAAAAAAGCCATAAATCATTTAGAGGACACTCCTGTATCCCTAAATAAATTTATGGCTTTTCTCAAATATCTCCGGCCTCTATCAACTTGTTGAATTTAATCATACCAAACCTATTAAAATTTGTGAATATTATTTTTTCAATAAAGTGAAGCTTTAATCCGGATGGATTATCCATCTCCTACTGATTATTAGTGGAAGTTTTTACTGCTCATTAATGCAGGATACATTCTGTTCAAATTCTTTATAGTAACTTTCACTTGATATTTACGTATATCTACATTTTACTTAATTACAAATTCTTAGTTTCGTATATCCTTACCTGGAACTTATTTTAAAGTATATTTGAAACTATACTTAACTTTGAAAACATGCATTATATTTTAGACAATACATTTTCTTGAAAAGTACGTTCTTCTTGATCTTCATAACCTGTTGAAACAACTTCTTGAATATCATCATGGTTAAATAAATAAGTGAAATCTGGATTCAGATAGCCTTCTGGATAAGGACATCCCATATAATCGAATTTTCTTACCTCATCCGTTTCTACTTGTTGTTTCCGCCCGAAAATCATGAGTTTCTTTGTACCTTCTTTTAAAATTACAATAGAGCCTATAGGAAAAAGTTGCGAATTCATTGTATGGCCCCTCCTTATTAATTGTTTTTTGCTAAGAATTTAAGGAACCTAGCTTTGTTTTCTGCTTCTTCAAATCAATATATACACATATGTATACACCATATATACTAGACACAACAGCTAATAAAGAAAAGACTAAAATTAAGACCGTCGCTAAAGCATTTTGTGATAATGAACCTATACATATCTGTCCAATAATATATCCCAATCCTGAAAAATAAACAATTGGAGAAATTTTGATATTTCCATTTTCTTCATTGTTTAATCGCTTTAAAAAACTTTTCATTCCAATAGAAATCAATTTATAAATTGTAAAAATGTAAAGCACAAAAGTAACAATAAAAAACAGAGGTGTTTCAATTTTAATAAAAGTATATGCAAGCTTTTGAATCACTATAAAGCTTCCAAAAGAAAAAGTTATTCCCATAAATCCATTATATAAAATGTGTACCAACCTTGGCTCATTTGGTTTACAAAAATACCCATACCCCCATATATTGGCAGTCAAAAGAAAAGGTAAAATTATATATAAGTATATGGTAAAGGTTGGAGGAAATAAAAATGGGGTTAAAATCATAAAATTAATAACTACCCACACCATAACGACACTCGATCTTACACTGTCAGGCATCAATTTCCGAATAATTTGTTCTGTGCTTTTTCCATGGTATTTTTCCATATTAATCTCCCAAAAACTAAAAAATTTTATCTAAAGCTGCTCCGATTCCAGATTTAACTCTATCTTTTATCGAATCCTGTTTACCATCATGATTCCAATCACCTTTGTTAAATTTGATTCCATCAGTTTCTATATTAATTTCTATAAAAACATCCAAGCTTATTCCACTCCAATAAAGGTTCCATTTGCTGCATCACTAATAAGAAATAATGTAAAAAAAACTGCTTGTTTAAACAGTTTTTCACATTATTTCTTATTATATTTTAGACAATACATTTTCTTGGAAAGTACGTTCTTCTTGATCTTCATATCCTGTTGAAACAACTTCTTGAATATCATCATGATTAAATAAATACGTGAAATCTGGGTTAATATAGCCTTCTGGATACGGGCACCCGATATAATCGAATTTTCTTACCTCATCCGTTTCTACTTGTTGTTTCCGCCCGAAAATCATGAGTTTCTTTGTACCTTCCTTTAAAATTACAATAGAGCCTATAGGAAAAAGTTGCGAATTCATTGTCTTTTCTCCTTTCTTGTAAGTTTAGGTTTCTTTTGAGAATATGGTATATTTACATGTCCCGAAGCAGCCGTGGATTGTCTCCTTTCCTTCCTTGACAGTTTAGGCTTCTTTTGAGAATATAATTCTTTTAAATGTCGCGAAGTAATACCTTGTTTTTTGAAATCAAAGTAAAAATACAAATGTGTACTTAGCCCTAGGAAAACAACTGAAATAAATGAAAAAATAACGATTAGCACAATCGCCATAGCTTTTTGGCTCAAAATTCCAATACTAACTTGACCAATCATATAACCTAAACTTGAAAAAAATACAATTTTAGGAATTTTCACACCTTGATTAGTTGTCCCCCTTAAGCGGTCTGTAAAATATTTAATCCAAAATAATTCAGATTTATAAACAATTAAACTATATGCAATAAGCGATAGAATAAAAAATAAAGGAGACTCTATTTCTACGAATTCGTAAGCTAACTTTTGCACAGCTATAAAACTACAAAATGAAATACTTAACGCAACAAATCCAGAATATAGTAAATGTTGCAATTGAGGCTGCCGAGGCTTATGAATAGAAACCCAAATTCCCCATAGATTACATATCACATAAAATGGAAAAGCTGCGTAAGAGTATATATTGTACGGTGGAAATATGAATAAAATGATGAGTAGAAGAAAATTCATGATAACCCACACAAAGGCCCCTACAATATTTCTTATATCAAATGGTATTAATATCCGCATACAATCATCTATGTTGTTGCCATTATATTTGTCCATTATACACCTCATAAAAATTAAAAAATTTTATCTAATACATTTCCAATTCCTGATTTAACTCTATCTTTTACCGAATCCTGTTTGCCATCATGATTCCAATCACCTTTGTTAAATTTGATTCCATCTGTTAACCAACTTATCCCGATAGAAACACCAAAGCCAATTCCGGCTCCAACTACAGTTCCAATTGGTCCCCCAAATGCAGTACCGATTGCAGCACCAGCCAATGCACTAGCAGCAGTAGAACCAATCCCAATTGCTGCATCACCAATAATATCACCAGCTATCTTAGTTTTTGACGCTTTATTTTCAATATTTTCCTTTGTATCATTAATTACATCCCATCCTACAGCTGCATAGCCTAAAACATTTGTTTTTAATTTCAATGAATCTTTAAGAATTTCTTTTGGTGATAAAACATATCTTTTTACATCGTCTATTTGCTTTACTTCGGCTAAAGGTAATTTTGTACGCCTTATCACATTAAGTCCATTTTTATCCTTTAGTACGGTGCGATTTTGAAATCTTACCATTTCTTTTCCTTTTCTATCTGTGTAGGGTGTTACACGCAAGCCTTTATTATGTAAAGATGCCAATTTATAGGCAACTGCACCTTCCGTTACGGTACCCAGTAAAGTAAATGCAGACCCTGCAGGGTTATCCTTCCAATCACCAATATCGCCACCAAACGGTGCGAACCATTTTATATCAATTGCTTCTTCTCCAAATGAAACTTCTTGTTGATCAGCCTTCTCAAAACGATCAGCAGCTTTTCTTAATGAATCACTATGTTCTTTTAAAACGGTCGTTATAGTAGCTAACATTGATCCTGCGTATTGGGATTGATTTAACACAGCATCTCTTCCAGATATCTGGAAAGGCAGATCAAATAACTGCTTATTGATATGTTGATATGTTTCAGATAGCTCATGAGCTGTTTGTTCTATATTAGAAGCCAGTTTCCTTAAATGGGCAGGAGTAACCTTAATTTCACCGCTCACCTTGTTTCACCGCCTAATGATTTAAGATAAAGCACCATTTTTTTATCTCTTCAGTAATTGTAAAGGTATCAAGACAAATAAAATTTGTTTGTGTTTGTTCATTATCTAATACTTTTTGAATTAGCCAATATTGGTTTTGACTATATAAAAACTGAATACAGTCTGTAGACCATGAATCCTTTATATAATAATGAACTTGAACCGTATTTAACTCTTCACGATTATGTATAATGTTTGCTAATTCTGAGGAGGCTTCATCATCTAAGTAAAGTGTCAAGTAGTCTACTAATTGCTTGTGTGATTGAGTTAAAATGTCTTCTTTATATGCAGAAGAAGGAATTTTAAATGTATAATTTGGACGAGAGAAAGTATTTTTAGGCTGTAATGCTTGATATATAAATTGCCAAGCTACCTCTGGTGTCCCGCACTCTTTAAATGTACATTGTTTATCACCGTTAGCATCTGTTATTACATTTTGTATAACTTTTTTTTCACTAAAATAGAAAATGTTTTTTTCTAAAGCGCTGTTTTTATCTATCTGTACTTCAATAACAAATCCTGTAGTTAAACAAATGCGAAAATATTCTAAAAGTTATTTGTTACATAATGTTTCATCTTCTTTTATTATGAGTAGCTCTTCGTTTGTCCACTTCTCGTGCATTACATCTAATTCTTTGTCTATTTCTTCATCTGACCAATTTTCAAAGGGGTTCTCAATTCCAATCATAGTTTCACGGTCAAACATACCAGTTAATACATATACTTCTTTATTTGATAAAATAAGAGGTTCAATAGTCCCACTCCCTAGCGTAATATGTAATCTCTAAGAAATATAATACACTAAAAAAATGACTCAATCTAGTAATAGCCAACACTTAAAACTAAAAACTAAAAAAATTCTAACAACAAAAAGAAAGGAAATTAACTTAAATATATTTTTATAATAATAATGTCTCTTCACTTCATATTTCGTTAATGACTCACATTCCCGTTCATAATAATCAAATTGATTATACTTCTCTAATTTTTCATACAAGCGATTATAATTTTCTTTATTTAAGGTACCGAATTTCTATCTCTATCCAGTCTTTTTCGCTTCTTTCTTTTCAAACTCATCTAACTTCTTATGAATCCATTCCGCGGTAAGTTGCATTCGATTCGGAATGGAAATAGACGTGTCTAGTGCATAAAAATAATCCTATATCGTCCTTTCCTCAATAAGCACTTCGCCTTTAAATTTGACATCATGAAATTGTAACCCTGTTTCAACTTACAATATTTTTACTTTGTAAGCTAAAAAAATAGAAGCATTGTCTTATATAAAACAATACTCCCATAATTATTTAAAAATCACATAATAAATTACCCATTACCTCTCCAAGTACTACATCTGGATTTACTACCGTTTTTCCCGTACGCCATCCTATAAAGCCATCTGGTCTAATTAATACAGCTCCTTCATTCCCTATCCCATATAATTTGCTAAAGATATTTTCTTGAGTAATAAAGTCCCCATTTAAACCAACTCGATACATTTTTATATTTACTCCTAATTTAGATGAAACGTCCTGTACCGCTTGAGCCCAAAGACTATTTTCTGCTCCAGTTAGTAACACAAAGCTGTTACCGAATAAATCAAGTACCGAAATTTCTTTTCCTTCATATGTTCCCCAAAAATGTGGTGCTCGCGTGCCAGGTCTTCCGTTCAACTCTACTATATCCATTCTATGTGGAGTTGCTAAGTCATCTATAATCGCCTTTGAACAATACTGATACCCAGCAGTAACAGCTAAACTATCCATATTACTCAAATTACTTTCATCTCTGCCCGCAGCACGAAATAATATACTACTCGCATGGTCCGTCGTTAATTTCGCAACAGGATATCTCTCTTCATGATACGTTTCTAACAATTTTGGGTTTGCTTTCCCTTTTAAAACAGCCACTAATTTCCAAGCTACATTATGCGCATCTTGTATTCCTGTATTTGAACCGAATCCTCCTGTTGGCGGCATACTATGTGCAGAATCGCCAACTAAAAAAATGCGATTATCTTGAAACTTTGTAGCTATACTTTCAGTCGCTTCCCACGGTAAAACACTTAATATTTCTGACTCAATATTCGTGCTCCCAATTGCTGTTTGAATAATTTGTTTACAACGTTCTATAGTGAAATCCTCTGGTCGTTCTCCTTTTAATGGGTCGTAAGCTACATGATAAATCCATTTTTTTACGTTATCAACTGGAATGAGCGCACCAAGCACCTCTGGATGAAGTACCATTGAAAAACCAAAGGCGTCTCCTTGTATAAATTCACTTAAATCAGCCTCAAAGTAAATATTCATATAATAGCCACCGATTGTACCGCGACCTTCAGTTGCAATCCCTAACTGCTCACGTATTTTACTTTTCGCTCCATCTGCTGCAATTACATAGTCACAATGGATTATACTTTCTTTTTCTGTTTTTCGATCTCGAATAGTTGCTATTACACCGTTTTCATTTTGTTCAAAAGAAGCTAGTTCATAATAAAAAGATAATTCGCCGCCCATTTTTTTCGCGTACTGTAACATCATCTCTTCTAAAGTAACTTGATAACAAGCAGTTTGTTTTGATGGGCTAATCTCTTCCACTTTACGAACTAACTTTTCATTATTTTCATACTGTGCCGCCCTTATTTGTTCCAACTCTTCATTATTTACTTCAGCTATTGTTTGAACCGCGATTCTCCCATGACAATTCTCTAATGATTTACCGGCTAATCTAATGCTTTTTTCTAAACCTAATTCTCGAAATAATTCCATTGTGCGAAATGTGATTCCACCTGCTTTTGGATGAATCGCAGTAGTCTGATGGCGTTCAATAAGTAAGTAATCAACGTTATGTTTTGCGAGAAATAACGCAGACGCTAATCCTGATAATCCCCCTCCAACAATTAAAACTGGTACATGTTTCGATTTCATATATTTTCCCTCCACATATATTCTTCTGAGCTCAGTGACATAAATATAATCAAAAAAACAACAAAAATATAGACTTAAATTTCATTTTGAATTATCATATAGATAGATTACGCCCCAAATTACTTTTTCCCTTTTATACATACACAATTTACGTAAATTGTGTATGTATAAAAGGGAAAAAAGAAGAGCCTTCGTTACAAAACGAAGGCTCTTCTTTTTTAGTACAGTTAAATAGACACAATGTAAGGAAGTCCTTACAATAGATTTCAAGGGGAAATATCATATTATACTTTTCGTTAACTTTACAAAGAATACATAAGTACAAATACATAATTAAAAAATAAAAAAGGAGGAGATAAGATGACTAAAAATAATGAAGCTGGTTGGAATTTAGAAACTAGTTATGCTACATTACCACAATCATTTTATACAGAAATACCCCCAACTCCTGTAAGCTCACCGGAGTTAATTAAACTAAATCATTCATTAGCAATATCTCTTGGTTTTAATCCTGAGGAACTAAAAAAGGAAGCTAAAATTGCCATTCTCGCTGGTAATGCAATTCCAGAAGGAGCTCATCCACTAGCTCAAGCGTATGCTGGACACCAATTTGGCCATTTCAACATGTTAGGAGATGGTCGTGCTCTTTTAATCGGCGAACAAATTACTCCTTCAGGCGAACGTTTTGATATTCAGTTGAAAGGTTCTGGCCCTACTCCATATTCACGCCGTGGTGATGGCCGTGCTGCGCTCGGTCCGATGCTACGTGAGTATATTATTAGTGAAGCGATGTACGCACTTGATATTCCAACTACTCGCAGTTTAGCAGTAGTCTCAACTGGCGAACTAATCTATCGTGAAACAAAGTTACCTGGGGCGATTTTAACTAGGGTTGCAAGCAGTCATATACGTGTTGGAACATTCCAATACGCAGCAGCTCGCGGCTCAATCGAAAATCTCAAAGCTTTAGCTGATTATACGATAAAAAGACATTATCCAGAAGTTGAATCTCATGAAAATCCATACGTTTCATTATTACAAGAAGTTATTAAAAAACAAGCAAACCTTATCGCAAAATGGCAGCTCGTCGGCTTCATTCACGGCGTAATGAACACTGACAATATAACGATTAGCGGTGAAACGATTGATTATGGTCCTTGTGCATTTATGGACAGTTATGACCAAGGAACAGTCTTTAGCTCTATTGACACACAAGGCCGCTACGCATATGGAAATCAACCATATATGGCTGCCTGGGATCTCGCTCGTTTAGCTGAATCTTTAATACCGATATTACACGAAGATGAAGAAGAAGCACTAAAAATTGCACAAGATGAAATTTCAAAATTTAGCGTGCAGTACGAAAACAATTGGTTCCTCGGCATGAAGAAGAAATTAGGACTATTTAGCAACGAGGAACAAGATCAACCACTTATTGAGAAACTTTTAAAAGCGATGGAAAAACATAAAGCAGATTATACAAATACATTCCGTGCATTAACTGACAACACATTAGAAAATGCACCTTTATTTGAAAGTCCTGAATTTAAAGAGTGGCACGAGCTATGGCAATCTCGATTAGAAAGACAAAAAGAATCAAAAGATGATGCCTACAAGCTGATGAAAAATACCAACCCAGTAATCATCCCTCGAAACCACCGAGTAGAAGAAGCACTAGAAGCAGCCGTTAAAGATGGAGACTATAGCGTAATGGAGAAACTCCTTCAAGCTTTATCAAATCCTTATGAATATTCTCCAGAACAAGCGGATTACTGCACGCCTCCAGCGCCGACAAATCGTCCTTATAGGACTTTTTGTGGGACGTGATTGTTTAATATGTAAAAAGTTGTGTTCATACAAGTTGTGTGAACACAACTTTTTTATACATTTCCCTCTCTAACGAAAACAATGAAATGCCATTCCACTAGTAGCTATTCCGCGTAAAAGTGTGTTACATATATGTCACCCTCTTTAGACCAACGAAATCCCCCTATTTAAATCAATTTAGTATATACAATTTAAAACAAATATTGAGAAATAAAAATTCCATTTCTATATATTATTATTTTTGATAGTATTATTTATAAGAATATTCAAAAAGCGAGGGGATTTCATGAACGTTCAACTACAAGGTAATGAACAAGTTACAAAACTATTTAATGACTGGTATTTAGCTATGCTAAAGCAAGATGTTTCACAGGCGACAAATTTAAAGCATAAAATTGAGGAAAAGGAACTAAACTTTAAAGAAGATGACAACTTAGCCTTATACCATTCCCTATTAGATTTTCGATTCAAAGTTTTAACTGATGGTTTAAGCATTACAAAAGACAGTTTTGATAAGATAGATTCTTACGCAATCTCATCTAATCATCCACTTTCTTACTACTATCATTTGTTTAAAGGAATTTATGCAACTTTAACAACAAACTATAACTTAGCTAGCGAACATTATGAACAGGCTAAGTTATTATTAATAAATATCACTGATAATCTAGAACATGCTGAATTTTATTATCGAATGGCGATTTTCCATTATCACTTTTACCAACCAATTGAATCTATTGAATATGCAACTAAGGCTAAAGAGATTTTCGATAAACAAATTGGCTACGAAGTTAAAGTTGGATTATGTAAAAATACATTAGGTGCCTCATTTGTATATTTAAAACAATATGAACAAGCAGAAGAGCAATATAATTCAGCAATACACCTTTTACAAAAATCTGATGAAAAAGAATTAATTTTAAGTGTACGCAATAATTTGGGTTGGTTATACGCGAATCAAAACCTCTCCACACTAGCAATCCGTCACCTATCAGAAGTAACTGAAAAGAAGCCTACACATTTCAAAGCTCTCTTCTTACAAGCAAGAGAACACTCTAAACTAAATGAAATAAATATCGCTGAGGAGTTAATTCAAAAGGGATTAAAAATTTGTATGGACTTAAATAATGAAGAATATATAAATCACTTTAACATTTTAAACTCACTAAATAATAATGTTGCTTCTGAAGAACTAGAAACAATTATTCTTAAAGGAATTACGTATTTCGACAAAGAACTATTATATAACTACACTCAAGAATACTCAGAAAAATTAGCTGTTAAATTTTATGATGAAAATAATCATATTAAAGCAAGTGAATATTTTCATCAGGCATTACAGGCAAAAGAAAAAACATTTGAGAAAGGAGCATTAAAATGATTAAAAAAATTGGCTCTGTCTTTTTAGGACTATCTGTTTTTGGTATTTTGGCTACTGGTATACATAGTTCATTTACATATCAAGCAGGTCATGCTGATCTTCCTGCACCTCAAAGGTCTGACTTTGTTCAATCCGTTGACGTAAGTAAAGACTACAACTCAACAACAGCTGAAAAAGCACTTTAAAAAATGAAAGACCTTCAATTAAGAAGGTCTTTTTAAATGCACTTATTTAGAATGTTTTTCTTTCAAGTAGACTATTTTTCTACAAAAATAAGATTCTCCCTTTATTACATAGAAATTTCTTTCTCACTCTAATTCTCTCATCAACTCCACAATTCCCCTACTCCCCTCACTACCAACTTTCTCTAGTTCTTCTACAACTAACTTTCGCCTCTCCACAGAATGATTTTGACTTAATTTCGCTTTTCCTTCTATTTTATTTATCTTTATTTTGAAGCCAACGATCCCCCTACTTAATCCTTCCACATAATTCGGATCCACCTCATTCAGCGAGTAGGTGCTCTTTGAATTTTCATATTTATGTACTAAATCTTGAAGAGAATTTATTAATTCTTGTTCATCTTCAACAGTTTCTAATTCACCATATACATGCACCGCAACATAGTTCCATGTTGGTACTGCTTTATTTGTTTCGTACCATGACGGAGAAATGTAGCTATGCGGCCCTTGAAATACGGCTAGCACTTGTTGATTCCCACTATCTTTCCACTGCTCATTTTGGCGTGCAAAATGCCCGTATAAAGTAAGTGTTTCCCTATTTAACAATAACGGCAAATGTGTTGCGTATGGTGCTCCGTTATGCTGAGAAAATAAAGTTGCAAAGCTATTTTGTTCAATAATTTCGTACTTCGTCTCTTCATCTTGTATAGCGAAATGCTTAGGTATGTACATAAACTCCCTCTTTTCTTATCTTCTTATTTCCCATTATATTTATGAGATTTATTATTCAACAGGGGCAGATTTGTAATTGTTTTATAAGGTCAGTGCTTATAGAGCACAACCTCTGTTTCAAAAATAATAGGTGGCATAATATGATTTCTGCCACCTTAGTCCACTTTTTTATTGATACAAACTCCTTTATTTAACTATCCTTCTTAGCTTTTTCTAATACACCTTTAATAAATTCCGTCTTACCTGAACTATAACTCGCTCGATCTTTCATAGTTGCTGCTAATTCTCTCTTTAACTGTCCATATTCGATAATAGCATTGGAATTTTCACGAAGATAATCCCGAAACGCTACATGTCTTCTTAACTCTTCACTATCCTTATCGCATACATATAAATGATGTTCCATCCAAATGGCATTCTTTCCATCCCTCGGAACATATTGATCCTTTCTCCCAAAAGCTTCTCCCCCCTTAAAACTCCACTCTTTTTGATGAAAATACCCTATCTTTTCAAGTTTCTTTATTATTTTAGGAAAAACATCATAATTTTCTATTACAACATCGATATCTAATATCGGTTTAGAAGCAAGACCTTTAACAGATGTACTCCCAACGTGCTCTATAGAAAAAATGAGTTCTCCCATTACGTTATTAAGAAACGTCTGTAATTTACAAAATTCACTTTCCCACTGTGTATTATATTTCTCAACAGTAATAAATCGGTTCAATTGCCCCATCCTTCTCAAATCACTTTTATAACCTCTGAATATGAGTGTCCTTAAAATCCGTCTCATACTTCAATCCATACCCAAGCATTCGATCCATCCCAATATGTGCTGTCCATATTAAACCGACCATTAAAATTGAATCCATCTTAAAATAGACCCCTATTAAAACAAGTAATATGGATATGCTATATGTGTGAAATAGATTATAAATTTGTGCACCGACACGATTGTTTATAGCGTACGCTATCATTGCTAAATCAGGCGCCAAAAGTAATACGATAAATAATAACCAACTAAATCCACATAATGCATATATATAAATAGCAGCTAATAAAACGACCAATCCTTCAAGATGTATAATTCGTTTCTCCAAATTTCATCATCCCTTATCTTTTAGCTTAAAAACTTTATTTGGATTCAAAATATTTTGCGGATCAAGAGCCTTCTTTATTTTCTCCATTACCAATAATGCCGCACCATGTTCTTCTTCTTGATACTTTAGTTTTCCTATTCCAACGCCATGCTCTCCCGTACACGTTCCACCACGTTTAAGAGCATACAGTACGATACTTTCGTTTATTTCGTCCGCCTTTTTCACTTCATCTTTATCGTTTGGATCAACCATTAAGAGCACGTGAAAATTCCCGTCTCCTACATGGCCAAGAATACCACCAACAAGACTAACTTTATCTAATGTCTCTTTCGCATGTTGTATTGCGCCAGCTAATTCTGAAATTGGTAAACAAACATCCGTACTCATTAGCTTTTTACCAGGATAACTATGAACGTAAGAGTATGCTAAGTTATGTCTTGCATCCCATAATTTATTTCTCGCCGCTGTTTCAGTTTCAAAAGCAACTTCTCTACATTTATGATCAAAAACAATTTCTTTCGTAAATTCAATATCTTGTTTTAGCCCTGCTTCATTGCCATGAAACTCTATAAATAGCGTTGGTTCTTCTCTATAATTTGTTTCGCTGTAATGGTTTACTTGTTTCATAGATAATTCATCAACAAGCTCGATTCTCGCAATTGGAATGCCAGCTTGCAATATATTTATAACAGCTTCTACTGCATCATTTATAGATGGAAACGACGCTCTCGCAGCCATAACATGTTCTGGTATGCCGTATACTTTTAATGTTAGCTCTGTAAAGCATCCAAGCGTGCCTTCCGATCCTACAAAAATACCATTTAAATGATAACCTGATGATGACTTCGCCGCTAAATTGCCAGTATGTATCACTTGCCCATCAGCAAGAACTACTTCTAAATCACGAACTTGATCACGCATAACACCATATTTCACTGCTGTCGTTCCGCTCGCATTCGTAGCAGCCATTCCTCCTAATGTTGCATCCGCACCAGGATCCACACTAAAAAACAGACCATACTTTTTCAATTCTTTATTAAGCTGAGAACGAGTCACTCCCGGTTGTACTTTCACTAGAAAATCTTTCTCTCTTATTTCAAGTATTTTATTCATTAATGAAAAATCAACCGTAATCCCCTTTTCATAAGGAATTATATGCCCCTCTAAACTGGAACCTACTCCAAATGGAACGACAGCCTTTCCATGCTGACTCGCTACTTTCATTATCTCTCTAACCTCTTCGGTCGTTTTTGGAAACACAACTACATCAGGTAAACTACTAGTATGGTAAGATTCATCTTTACTATGTAACTCTCTTACTGTCGTATTAACAACTACTCGATCTTCTGGAAGTACATCCTTTAATTCATTTACTAAATGTTCAATTGTTATTTCCATAACAAGCTCCCCTTTTATATTATTTACTTCACAATAATTATACCATTTTTATACAAAATAATCAGAATAGTAAGTTTACGTTACTTGTACATAAAAAAGAACTTGCAGCATACGCTACAAGTTCTTTTTTAACTACATTTTAAATGACTTCTTTATTAAAAGCATAAACCAAATTAATGTGAATGCCATCATCGAATGAGAGAATCCTACAATATAAGTTAATCCTTTAAAGTCCGCTCCATTTAGCTGAAGAAGTCCTCTCGCTGCCAGCGAACCTAACATTAAAGTTAATGCGATGTTATGTAAAACAAACCATTTATTAAATCCTTTCACTTCATGAAACGCGAATACTTTTGCTAATCCTAAAGCAATTAAAAAGAAGAAAAAGCCAAGCACAAGCGTGTGTGTGTGCAAAAGATTTAATAGTGTAGATCCTAAAATCCCTTTATATTTTCCATACTCTCTAGCGAATATTCCCGATAGTAAACCTATAATTAAATAAGTAAACGATGCATTATATAATTTCTTCATTATATACCTCCTTAAGTAGAATGTGTAGTGTGTCATATTTAGTAATAATGATAGTTATATAGTAAAAACTCCTAGTTTCCTAGGAGTCATTGTATAAGCATCTCACTCTTTCCAGTTAATTTTAATTATAAAATATCCTTTTATACAAAACAATCGAACTTTATGTGAACAAGTAGAACTCAATTAAAATAACTTGCACTTTTGTTTTGCACAATTCATACTAATTGTTATAACTTTTAAAGGTGGTGCAATAGATTGATAGTTCGTGAAACTGAACGCCTCATTCTTCGCTGGTTCGATGTTAAAGATGCTCCATTTATTCTCGAGTTAGTAAACGATCCTGCATGGATTCAGTTTATCGGTGATAAAGGGGTTAGAAACTTAGAAGATGCTAAAAATTATATTTTAAACGGTCCAGTCGATATGTATAACAAAATTGGCTTTGGCCTTTACTTAGTAGAACGAAAAGAAGATCTTACTCCACTTGGTATGTGTGGCCTTATTAAAAGAGATTCACTAGAAGATATTGATATCGGGTTTGCCTTTTTAGAAAAATTCCGTTCAAAAGGATATGGCTATGAGTCAGCTTCTGCGGTAATGGAATACGGAAAAAATGAGCTGGGTCTTAAACGAATTGTAGCAATTACTTCTATAGATAACGCTGATTCAGGAAAGCTTTTAGAAAAAGTAGGATTGCGATTTGAGAAAATTATTTCAGGATCTGGAGAAGATTTAAAATTATTTGGGTATAACGCGTAATAAAAAGGTCGCCATGAATGGCGACCTTTTTACTATTTCACTTCTACCGTATAATTCCCTGATCCCCCACCATATTGATATACATGTAAATAATACTTCCCTGGATACGTATAATAACTACCTACTAATTTATTTCCTTGCGGCTGAGCATACGTAATATAATTATTTAAATCTGCTTCTGAATAAAGAACCCAGTTTATTCCGATATTATTTTCCTTCGTTACATTAAAATTTCTACTATTACTTATCCCTCTTTTTCACTATTATGATTTTAGCTTTATAAACGTAACTTCCGGTAACGATTGCATATGTTGAATGAATGTATTCTTTTCTTCTGCTGATATATTTTTTAGTTGCATTCCTACTTTATAGATTACGCCCTCCTCTTGCTGTAAAACATCAACTTCATATGAAAGGATTGGAATACCTTTCACTTGTAACATTTCTAATATTTGTTGAACTGCTTCGTGTTTATTCATACACATTTGCACCGCTATGTTTTGCGGAAATAAAAATTGCACCTTAAAAATACGACTTACAATCTCTAAACCAATTAAAACGAGAATCGTCGCTCCAATCCCTACTACATACATACCTGCTCCAATTGCTAATCCAATTCCTGCAGTTGCCCATAAACCAGCCGCTGTCGTTAATCCTTTCACTGCCTGCTTTTGAATAATAATTGTACCTGCACCTAGAAACCCCACTCCACTAACAACTTGTGCTGCAATACGACTCGGATCAAGAGACATATGATCTTCAAACATAATATCTGAAAAAGCATATTTCGAAACAACCATTATTAAAGCACTTCCTACCGCTACTAAGAAATGCGTTTTTAACCCTGCCTCTTTTGAACGAATTTCTCTTTCAATACCAATCATTGCTCCTAACAAACCAGCAACACCGATTCGTATAATAAAATCAATATCTAAACTCACGAGCACTTCCCCCTTTTATTCATTATAGAGAGATAAAACAAAAATTATCACATGTATCTATCCATCGATATAAAAGCATTTTATTAAAATATATTTAATATTCCAGTGAATTTATGTTAATATTTTAAATATTAACATAAAATAAAAAACAACCTACTTTTTATACGAAAAACTTTAATTTTTAAAGCCAAACTAATTTTCATTTAAAAACGGAATGTGGATTGCATGAAATGAGGTTGAGAAAGTCAGAAAATGCTTTCATTTCATGCCGCAATTTTTGTGAAATAAAGCATAAATAAAAGGAGCTTACTAACAATGAACGTCTCTTTAATTACACCTACTACTGATTTACAAGAAGAATACTTAGAGTTTTATAACGAATGGAAAGATAGCGGTGAAACGATGATTCCATGGGTTATTTCAAAAGACCCTTCTAACTTCCCAGCTATGATTCAAGAATTACTCGATGCACATAACGGAATAAATATTCCTGAAACTTGGGTACCAGATTCTACTTATTGGCTCGTGACAGATGAAAATAGAGTTGTAGGAGTTGTTAATATACGTCATAGTTTAACTGATCATCTATTTAACGCTGGTGGTCATATCGGTTATGGCATTCGCCCTTCTGAAAGAAAAAAAGGTTATGCTACGAAGTTACTAGAGTTGTCACTAGAAAAAACGAAAGAATTAGACATCACGAAAGTACTTGTCGTTTGCGACGAAGTGAATACTGCTTCAGAGAAAACGATTTTACATAACGACGGTCTCCGTGATGAAGATTTTACTGAAGAAAATGGAAATGTTGTAAGAAGGTATTGGATTGAGCTATGAATAGTTCATCCAACGAACATCATTTTTTTATAGAAAAATATAGAGAAAGTAATGAATTAGAAGTAAAACAACTTATTGACTTATACAATGAAGAATCTTATCTACTTAACTTATTACGACATAATAAAGTAAACTGTGCGTATGTTGCCTACTATAACAAAGATGTAGTAGGCATCTTTATCGCCTGGAACAGTAACTTCCATCCATACTGCATATACTTTAGAATGTTCACAAATCCTTTCTATTCGCAACTACACATTGAAAAATATTTATTAACTGAGATTCAAAAACGAGAAAGCTTCAATCTACCATTACAAACTTCCATATGGGAAACGTCAGCTCATTTAAAAGCCTATTACAAAGAAAATAATTTTGCGGAAATCCGAAGAACATATATGCCGATACTAAACGTACAAAAAATAGTACCTACCAATACAATGCTTAATTCAAATTATCATTTACAAACTTTATCAAACATCTTATCCAATAATAGTTTATTTGAAAAACTAGCTCACTTAGTAAAAATGAATTATGAGCATACTCACTTAGCAAATCCTGTTGCCTCCTTCCCTCTCGAAACTTGGCAAGAAATGATTATAGCTAATGATATACTACTAGATGGGAGTTTTCTAATTATAGATGAAGAGAACGAGATTATGGGGTACTCTTTCCTCCATACCTCTGAAAAGGAGAGTACGTTAGAATTAGGATGGTGTGGGACCCAAACTATGAACGATTTATCGTTACTAAAACTACTTGTTTTTGAGCAAACTATGTATGCAAATAAACACGGCTATTCTTTCATTCAAGGTGAATTCGATTCAACGAGTATGTTTGCAATGGAAATATTAAAATCCTTTCCTTTTAACCCTTGTCCTACCTGGATTACATATCAAAAAGAAACCAGAAAGTGATTAAAATACCACTTTCTGGTTTCTTTTATACTACTTCTATTTCAAACTGTACTGTAATACCACTCGGATCTACTACCGTAAATCCATTTGTAGTTTCACTTATTTCATGTTGTTTGTCTATTAATCTTTCTTTTACTTCATCTAACGCTTCTTTATGTGGTAATACAATCGTATACACCTTTAATCCAGTTGCATGTGCTGGTGGGTGCGGGTTATTTACCCCATTCCACGTATTCGCACCGATATGATGATGATAACCACCTGCCGAAATAAATAAGCAATCATCTTCACGCTGTTGTACTTCAAAACCTACTGTTTCTACATAAAACTCATGTGACTTTTCTACATCAGCTATTCGTAAATGTACATGCCCAACGACAGTATCAGCAGGTAATCCATCAAACTCATAATTAACGAGCTTTGCTAGTTCTTTTAAATCAAGTGGCGTACTTCCTCCTGGTCCCTCTCCCCATTGATCTCGCGGGCGATCTGCATAAATCTCGATACCATTCCCCTCTAAATCTTGTAAATAAAACGCCTCACTATACGTATGATCACTTGCGCTATTAAATCTTGAAATTGGCAAAATTTCATTTGAATATGTATAACGCCCTTCTTGTTCAGCTGGACTATCAATTACCTTTTTATTGCGAATAACACCAAATAGTGCCGAAGCAAAAGCTTCACGAGTCGGAACTAAAAAGGCAACGTGATATATACCCGTCGTACGCGGTTCTTGCAGCGCTGCATCTTCCAACTGCTCAAGAACAAGTAACGTATTCTTACCACCTTTTCCTGCTAAATATGCTTTATTCCCCTCTTGCTTAATTACTTCTAACCCTACTACATTCTCATAAAAAGCAATTTGACGCTCTAAATCTTTTACTTTAAATTCAACATGACCAATACGTGTTTTCGGATGAATTTGTACCATGAATAACTTCCTCTCCAGTTCCCCTTTAGTTTTTTATATAAGTTGATAGGCAATAGCCGCATTCAACAAATACACCTTAATTTTGTTTTTTTGTAGCATCAACTTTTAGCCATTTTTTCGATATGTCACTTAATGTTCCATCTTGCTCTAATTCTTTTAACGCTTTATTTATATCTTCTAACTTTTCACTCTTTTTTGCAAATGGAAATGCAATCTCTCCCCATTCAAGTGGACCAAATCCAACTTTCACATTATCTAGTTTCGCCTTTGTTATTGTTGTTTCCACTTGAACTTTATCATTATAATAAGCATCGACGCGCCCAAGTCCTACTTCATTCAATTCCGCTGTCGGATCCTCTGAGAACGTTTTAATCGTAAAAGCATTATTTTTATTTAATGTTTTTAATTCTTGCTCTCCAGCTGTACCAAGCCCAACACCTACTGTCTTTCCTTTTAGATCCTCTAGCGATTTAATTGTATTATTATCTTTCTTCACCGCAAAAACAGAACCTGAATACACATATGGGATCGAAAAGTCATATTTCTTTTTTCTTTCCGGAGAAACTGATAGTTCATTTGCAATCGTATCAATACGGCCTGAATCTAATAAACCAAATAATCCTTCAAAATCAGAAACATTCCATTCTACTTTATATCCAGCTTTTTTAGCAGCCGCTTCAATAATTTCAGCATCAAAACCTTTTACTTTCTCACCTTCTTTAAATATAAATGGGCTACGCCCCGCGGAAGTTCCAACTTTCACTACTTTTTCATTTGTTTTTTCACTTGCTGCATTGGAACCACATGCAGACAAATTTCCAACTGATAGTGTTAATGCTATTGTTAGTAATAATGACGATTTTCTCATAACTCTTCCTCCTAAATAACGAAATGATTTCCTTCTTCAGATGCATTTAATTGCCGTAAAAACTTTTTCGTACGTTCATTTTGTGGGTTTCGGAAAATCTCTTCTGGCGTTCCCTGCTCTACGATAATTCCATCAGCCATAAAAATAACGCAATCAGCCACCTCTTTTGCAAAATTCATTTCATGTGTAACAATAACCATCGTTATATGCTGTCTTGCCAATTCCTTAATAACTTGCAATACCTCATTAACTAATTCTGGATCAAGCGCTGAAGTCGGTTCATCAAACAATAATACAGCTGGATTTAAAGCCATTGCCCTAGCAATCCCTACTCTTTGCTGCTGCCCACCTGATAACATTGTTGGATAAAAATCTTCTTTATCAGCTAAACCTACTTGTTTTAATATTTCTCTCGCTATTCCCTTTGCCTCTTCTTCACTTTTTTTCTGTACAACCGTTAATGGCGTTGTAATATTTTGCAATGCTGTTTTATTTTTAAATAAATTATAGTTTTGAAAAACCATAGCTGCTTTTTGTCGTAATTGTATTATTTCTTTTTTATAAAGTTTCTTCGTATGAATCTCTAAATCTTCAATTCTAATACTTCCATCATTCGGTTGTTCTAATAAATTTAAACATCTCAGTAGTGTCGATTTTCCTGAACCAGAAGGTCCAATAATTACTACCACTTCCCCTTTTTTCACAGTAAGTGAAATTCCCTTTAACACTTCATTATGTTTGTAGGATTTATACAAATCACTTATCTCAATCACATATTTCACCTCATTTCTGTTATAAATACGGTGCATCAAGTTTCTTTTCTAACTTTTTCTGCCCCCAGCTAATTACGATTGTAATAATCCAATACACAATCGCTACCGCTAAATAACTTTCCATATAACGATACGATTGCGCCGCTAGCATTTTCGCTTGCGCTAAAATTTCAGCCACCCCAAGTGCAAAAGATAACGAAGATTCTTTTAACAATCCAACAAAATTATTTCCAAGTGACGGCACTGCTACACGAATAGCCTGCGGAAAGATAATTTGTCGCATCGCTTGCGCTTTTGTCATCCCTACTGATAAACAAGCATCCATTTGTCCTGATTCTACAGCATTTAATGAACCTCGAATTATCTCTGACAAATAAGCTGCATTATTTAAACTGAGACCAATTAAAGTTGCTTGCATAGCTGTAAGTACTGTAAAGGTCGGGAATATTTGTGGCAATCCGAAATACAACACAAACAATTGAACTAATAACGGTGTTCCTCTAAAGAAAGAAATATACACCCTTGCAATTGGATATAAAAATTTTGTTTTATTTTTTGTAATGATCGCCAAGCCAATCCCTATAACGAAAGAAATAATCATTGAAACAACAGTAATCCCTAAAGTTATGTATACATACTTAAATAATTGCGGAAAACTTTCTAAAAAATACGTTACATCAAATTTCACTCTATCCCCCCCTCTCTAAACAAAAAACTCTTCTTACACATATAAGAAGAGTTGAATGTTAATCCATTTCCCCCCATCTTCCAAACGCATATTGCGTTTGCTGGAGTTAGCACAGTACTTTTGTAGCCTGTTGCTGAGATTTCATCGGGCCAGTCCCTCCATCTCTCTTGATAAGAAAACTAATAAATTTTTCCATTTATTGAGTTGTTATTATGAAGAATACAGTTAAATCAAAACAATGTCAATAGGAAAACTAAGAATTAAATCCAGACTTTTTTCGTACATACAAACAATACGCCATCAAAATTACTATCCTTAATAAACTGTACACAAAAAACCGGCACTTCTAACAAACTTAGAAATACCGGCTTCAAATCTTATATTTTTATAGCTTATGATATTTATTTCATCTTATGTACTTCAGCAACTAACTTTCCACCTTGTATACCCATATAAAGCTTAACAGGAGCATCATTCGTGTTTTCAAATACTAAGTCTAAATATGGATATGCAATTGTAGCATCTCTTCCTTGTGGAACATAACCTACTGTTTTAGAATGTGTAGTTCTCTCTACCATTGTCAAACCAGCTTGATCTGCTGCATTGAATAAAGTAGATGATGTTTGACAAACGCCACCACCATAACCATCTACTAATTTACCATCTACAATTTCTTTTCCTAATTGATATCCTTTATCTGGCGTTGTATCACCGATTAATGCATTAAAAGAGAAACGGTCTCCCTTCGCTAAAACAACCCCATTTACGCTCGCCGCAGATAAACGAATATTTTCAATTCGGCCACCTGTTGAGCCACCTAAATTCGTTTCATATCTACCAACTACAGTACCACTACCTTGCGCATCATTTAGTGTTGCAGTAGGTTTTTTCTCCACAATTGGTAACTGATAAGAAGAATCCCACATACCTACATTTAATAATTTATCTACTAATTCTTTTTCCATTAATTCATACGAAGGCTTTCCTTCTTGCCAAGTTCCATCAGGCGCTATACGTGAAGGAACCATCTTTGTATCGACGCTCTTCCCTACCTCACTAGCAACCTTCGTTACCGATTTTTTGAATTTCGCTTCATCTTCAAAATAGCCTAAGCTTGATAAATCTATTTTTTTCACTTCAGTGCCAGTACGACCATCCACTAAGCTAATGCTATCCTGTACTTCTGCCTTAGCTTCTACAACGTTTCCGCCGATATCACTTACTAATGCCACATCACTCACTTTTGCACCACAACCGCTTACTACAGCTATGCATAGCACCCCTACTAATATACCCTTTACTTTACGTAACAATATACTCTCCCCTTTTTCCCAACATCATTTCTTATGTATTGTTTCATTTTTATGTATGTTTTGTTACAATCATTTTACAATATATTTAGAAAATGTTACAAGTTATTTTTACTCTATATAAATTACTCTTTTCTTTCCAAAATGTCTATACATATCCACATAAAAAATTTAAGTTCGATAGAATTGTAACCTTTATGTAACTCTTATATCCAGTATATACCATTAACCAAATTAAATACAATTATAAAACCTCCATGTTCTTAATTTTCCATAAATAATGAACCACTGAAACATTTATAGGTATTTGCCGTGCCATTACTCCGCTTTCGCACATACATTATGATGAATTTACCCCACTTTAAAGAAACGGAGGAGTTTATATGTATCCCTACAACCCATATGATCCATATAACCAATATGAATATCAACCTCAATACGATTTACAAGCACAATATCAACAATATATAGATCAAACAGAGCAAGTTAATCCATATGATCCAAATAGACAATTTCAACTTCCAATCTCTTTTCCTGGCACTGGAAACCGTCAACTAGGACGACGAGTAAATGAGCTTGAACAAAGAGTACGTCAACTAGAAAACACAGTTGAGCGACATACTCGTAGACTAAACCGCTTAAATCAGCGTTTACGTACAGTAGAAAACAGACTTAACATTCCATTTTCAGCATTAGAAGACGGCTTTTAATTTCGAAAATAAAAAATATATAAGGAAGGGACTCTCCCTTCCTTATATAAATTGACGAAAGTTTTTTCCATCTCTATACTGATAAGAGTTAACGAAATGAAACAAGGTGATAAATATGGATTTTGAAATAAATTTCCTTTCCTTTTATGTTGTACAAGTGGAAGGAAAAGGAGAAGCAGTTGATAAACGCTATAAGCATTTTCAAACATTAGATGCGGAAGAGTATGAAGATAGCTCTTTGAAAGAATTTTTGAATGGTGAATTATTAAAAATATCGAAACGAAAAGTCGAACGTCATGCAAAAACAGAACAAGCTCCAACAAAGATCGGTCGCTTTATTGTAGAAGAAGGACATGAATTAGATTCCAACCCTCACTACAACCTTTTTAATCGTATTCGTTTTGCAGAAACGAAAGAAAACTTCAAAGATATGAGCGAACCTCTCGTTTATACATATCTAGACACAAGCGCTGTACGTGGTGGTGTATTTTTAATCGCTCAAGCAAAACTACGCAAATATTTTGATGATCCATTCGTATTCGTTATGAAATGTGACTTCGAACCAAAAGTCGCTTCAATTTCTGATGAATCTACACTTATTCGTAACGTTGAAATGGCTATTACAACAAAGAATATGAAATCTATCCAATACCCATACATGCCTGAAGAAGGTATTGTCGAAGTAGGTGAACTAAAAATACACCAAGCATCACACGCCCGCTACTTTGAAGACTTCTTAAAATTCGTCGAGTACGAACGCTCTATGCCTGAAATTATGAAAACACAAGTAATGGACATGGTATACGACCAAATTGAAGATGTATTTGAAGAAGGTACAGAAGAACGCGAACAATTCGACCAAGCGATGGAAGTATGGGCTGCCAGTCCAAAACGTGAAATTATGGAACAATTTTCAACAGAAGAAGTAATGGAAGCTACTGCTCAAATCGTCGAGCACGCCCCTGAAGTGGAACTAAAGCTAAAAGCAGATCATATCTCTGTGAAGGCGTTGCTTGCTGATTTCGGAGACCTAATACATATCGCAAAGGTAAACGACCGCTATGTATTAATGATTGAGGCTGACACACTTACGTTCGAAAAAGGTTTCTCTCCGATTGAGTTTCTGAAGCCAGATGAGTTGCAAGACGTAATTGAGCGGATTGAGAAAAAGCAGCAGTTTGGGTATGATCCAAGCGGGATTGAATAGAACTCTGAACGATCAACTGGCTTAAAAAATAAATACTAAAAAACTCCTATTTCTTTAAATGGAATAGGAGTTTTTATATTATTCATTAATACATTTCCCTGTTTAAAAAAGATGTTTGACCTCAACTTCTTTAATACCTTCGATTTTCCTTTACCGACTGAAATTATCTTCCTGCGCCTTCTCCATCTCAGCCAAATACTTCAACTGCCTTTCCGCTTTTCTCACCGCCGTACGAAAATGTTTTTTCAGAAGTTCTACTGCAGAGTCACTTATATAATACCTTTCCGTTATACTTTCCCACGTGTCACTACTTTCAAATGTACTCCATACAAAAGGGTGCTCTGTATTTTTTCTCATTTCTTTAAATACCCATTTTCGCATCTTTTTTTTCGCTTTTTCTGTTAGTTTTCCGTTCTTTACAAGTTCAAGCTCACCATGTCTCTTGTATCGCTTATTAATATCTCTCTCGTTATATACTTTAAGAAATATATTTGCTGTATTCTCAGCATCTGCTAAAGCACGATGTTGCCTACCTTGCCAAGTTAAACCGAGCTGCTCCACTGCAAATTGTAAACTTGGTGTATGTTCAAACAATTCTTCATACGCCTGGAAAACAAATTTCTGCAAATCAAATCTGCTCTCTTTTTCCATACATGGGCATTCTACACCGTGTAATGTACAATCTTGAGATAGAAAACGATAATCTTCTTTTCCCCATGAAATAAATATAGAATCTTCTCCGATGAACTGAATAAATTTCTCTATAATTTGAGGGAATTTCTCTACACCGATTAAATCTCTCTTTGTAATGCCAGTTAATTTTGTTGTATGACGAGTTAATGGAGCACTTGGTTTTACTAACTCTGAAAATTCTCCAATAACCTTCATTGTACTCACATCTATTTTTAAAGCTCCAATATCAACTATTTCTGACGGATCCTCTGATTTATATGGCCTGAAATTCCTTTCAATATCGAACACAATGAAATGTGTAGAGTTTATCAATTTGTTTACCTCTTTCTAATTCCTTTTGATGCCAATTCTTAATTAGCAGTTTCACTTTATTTTCAGTATCTATTTATACATACAGTTTATACATTTAATACGCTTGAATACAAATTGAAAATTCAGTCTCATCTTCGAATCTACATAGGAGGACTTTCATTCACCAAAAAAACGCAAAAAAAAAGAAGGGCAAGCCCTTCTTTTTTTCATAATTACTTCTTGTTTACGTTAGTAGCTTGTGGTCCACGGTTACCTTGTTCTACTTCGAAAGTAACTTCTTGACCTTCTTCTAAAGTTTTGAAGCCGTCGCCTTGGATAGCTGAGAAATGAACGAATACGTCTTCTCCGCCTTCAACTTCGATGAAACCGAAACCTTTTTCTGAGTTAAACCATTTTACTTTACCGTTTTGCATGAAAAAAATCCTCCTACAATGTACCTATATGTACATATTCATTTTCAACCACTTTACAATAATACGTCAGACATTAAAAAACTGCAACCCCCGAAGGAGATTTAACATTGCTATCCTCCTCGGAAGTTACAGCTCATTTAAATCTCTATATTATTAAAAGTAAAATGGTTTAAAGTAACTATATCATATCAATATAATAAAAGTAAAGTTTTTTTTAAGCTATACAACTTTTTTCTTCCACTGCATCGCTTTTGATTCACCTGACCCAGCTACAACATAGCCTTCTTTTTCATTAACAATGCGCCAACCATGCCCTTTGACCGAATCACATACTGTAACAATTCCTTCATCAAGGAGCACACGGCAAACTGTGCTAATTCCCGCCTTATTTTGCGTTGACGTTGTATATAACACATGTTGATCTACACTTAAGTCTAAATAGCTACTAGCTTTTTGCTCATTTTGACATGTATGCCAACATATTTTATCACTCTCAGCACTCTCATCTATTTTACAAAAAGAAATATTCCCGCTAATCCCCTTACAAGATCCACTTGCTGCTACTAAATAGGAATTGTGTATAATCAACGCAGAAATCATCTGATTCGTCGCTATTTTAATCCTTTTTAATTTACGTGTCTCTAGATTAAAAAGCCAAACACCACCATATTTAGCATGTATTTTTGTACCGATAAATAAGTAATGTTTATATAAAAATAATGAACGAATAGATGGTGCATTACTACCGTAATCAAGAAATGGATGAATAGTTTCCCAGGTGGAACCAAAATTTGTAGAATGGTACAGTGTTTTATCTCCATGAGCAATTACCGTTCCATTCTCATTACTACATACATTCCAGCTTGTTGCTTTCGTCGGGAAGCGCTGGACCGTCCACGTTTCTCCACCATTCGTACTACGAATAAAAACTCCTTCGTCTCCTACTCCGTAAACTACATTACCTTCGCTATGTAAATCTCGAATTCGTTTTTGAAACTCATTTAAAATCTGTTTCCATTCTCCATCTTGTTCAATGAATAAGCCATTATATGTAGTAGCTAACAAAAGTTTTCCATCCCTTAACTTTGTAATAGCCGTTGCACTTAACATTGTTTCCACGTTGACACTCCCATTCTTAGAACTTCTCTGCAAAAGCAATTGCAAAATTACTACATTTTTCAACGTCCTCTTCGTCTTCCGGAGCCAATTCAATTTTCAATCCTTCTTGTACAAGTTCTGCCCCGCATCCTACAAGACGTTCTTCAAAAATCGTTACAGCTTCACAAAATAGTTCGTACGCCGTATCACCTGATCCAAATACAGCTACTTTTTTACCCGATAAATCTATATTTTCTAACTCATCATGGAAGTCTTCCGCTTCAAATGGTAATTCACCATCGCCCCACGTATAAGATCCTAAAATAATTCCATCATAAGCTAACAATTCTTCAGCATCCATACCTTCCATCTCTTGCAATACTACTTCGTGATCAAAGGCATCTAAACTTACTTTAATTAAATCAGCTATACTCTCTGTATTTCCTGACATACTTGCATACGCTATTAAAATTTTCGCCACTTTGGCATCCCCCTCTTACAATAAATGATTCTCATTCTCATTATATTAATAATGAGAATCAATTTCAATTATTATTTTTCATCCGATTTATATCCTTTTCGTTTATGTTAAAAGAAATAGTATATCTGACTATTACCTTTTCATTTTGAGTATTAACATTCATATTCATCTATTGCCAAATCTGGTCTCTCAACTTATTGTATATACATCCTTTCACATTTAATATGTTGCATATATAATGTGAAAGGCCCTTTACACATTTCATTATTTTCAGGTAACAAACAATTTCGATCTTACAAAAAGAGGAGTCTTTATAATGAAAAAATTTTTTATTAGACTTTTAAAAATATCATCCCTTTTGACAGCACTATTATTAACAGTAGGTGCCATTATTCTATTCGGCACTTCATACGGCCATAATTTACGTGTCATCGCAGCGGAAAGTATTTTAACGTCTCAACATCCGCAATACGCAAAAATCACACTACTGTCTGATAATGAGTTAAATGATATTTCTCAATCCATTACAAATCCAAAATGGAAAAATAGCGATTTTGCTAATATTAAACTTTCAAAACAAGAATTAGAGCGAAAGAAAAATTTACCACTAACTGTTTCGATTGAAACAGTTAAGAAAAAATATAGCGACCATTTTTTCGAAGGTAAATTAATGACTATTAGTAATCCATTAAATGTAAAACTCGTTACACAACAAGGTTCACAGGGAAAAGACGTTGGAGAAAAGATATATGTCATGGCAAAGCGAAATCATGCACTTGCTGCTGTAAATGCTAGTGGTTTTTGGGATGAAACGGGACATGGTGGTGGTAAAACAGGCATCGGTATTGTTATTGAAAACGGGAAAGTTATAAACACACCGAAAGACATTAATACCCCTACTCTCGTAAGTGGACTTACAAAATACGGACAAATGGTTTCAGGAGATTTTTCTGCTAATCAACTGTTAAATAAAAATGTCGTTTCCGCTGCTGGCTTTATGCCTCAACTAATTGTAAATGGCGAAAAAATGATTACAAATGATGGCGGATGGGGCTATGGTCCCCGAAGTATTATGGCTCAGAAAAAAGATGGATCAATTATGTTTTTCATTATTGACGGAAGACAACCTCATAGTATCGGAGCTTCTTTAAGAGACTGCCAAGATATTCTTTATGAAAAAGGGGCCGTAAATGCAATGGCAATGGACGGAGGCTCGTCAGCGACATTGTACGCAATGGGAGATATTTTAAACATCCCTTCAACCTTATCTCATAAATCACGCTATTTACCAGACGCCTGGGTTGTTACCGCGAACCCTAAGCAACAAGTTCATGTAACAATAGACGGCAACCCAGCAAGCTCTCAAAAGATTTCCGAAATGACAGGATCTACTGCTGTAGCTATCAATAAATAAAAAAGAACGGATGACTATACAATCATCCGTTCTTTTTTATTACTTTTTAAAAATACCAAATGGCTTTCCAACTGGTAATACAACTTTTCCGAAGTGTGTATTTAACACTGCTGCTGCTGAACCATAGAAAGATAATAATGAAATACATAGTTCAGAATACGCTGCTAAATTATGCATTGCATGCGGCATAACACCTAATGTACTTAATGAAAGACCAATAAATAAGAAATCAATAAGGACGAAAATCATAAATAATACTTTATGTGTTTCCATTGCACCAATTGTCATAAAAATCGTAAAAATCAAGTATCCGATAAAGGCTACACCAAGCTGTTTTGAATCTGCAGTTTGGGCTAATTTTTCACCAAATACTCCAAGTTGAATTAACCAAGACATTCCAACACCTAACCAAAATAGGCCATAAGCACCAAATGCTGTTGTACCGAACGTATTGTTATGCTTTGCATCGTGAATGCATGCAAAGAGTTGTGCAAATCCTCCTAAAAAGATTGCCCATGGTAATACAAGTGAAACGCCATCTGTTAAGCCTAACTTTTGAGATGATGCTACAAGTGTTACCATCGCTAATCCAAATAGACCAATTCCAGATGGATCTGCTGTTGTCATTTTCACATGATGTGTAGTAGTTTGATTGCTCATATAAACCTCCTGATTATAAACATACTCGAATACAATACTTAAATCAGAAGGCTATGTCAATGGTTTTTTTTGTATGTTGTCAGACCTTATATTCCATAATAATCGAATACACTTTTTGCCACATCATAAGGTTTTATATTTATATTTAACAACTCTTTTATCGGCATCCATACAGGAATATAGCTCCCTCTATCTTTCAACTCGAACTCCTCGCCGTTACCACTTCCGAACACTCCACCAGTAACATAAGCATCATAATAATACTCGGTACATTTATACTCCACCTTTGCGATAAGGTTTTTCACTTGTATATGTATCCCTAATTCTTCGTAAACCTCTCGCTTCGTTGCTTCTTCAGGTGTTTCTCCTTCTTCAATTCCCCCGCCTGGAAAAACAAAATACATCTCACTTTCTCGAACACGTTTTATAAGTGCGATTTTACCTTCCTGTATAATTATAGCTGCACCGCGATTTCTTCTCATATTATTACCTTAATACCAATTGCAACTGTTCCCCACTCTTTCTCTTTCTCTTGTTCTTTCGTATATATTTTGTATGTACTTTCCAACCTTTCCTCTATACTAACGTTTTCACGATCAAATAATTTTCCATCAATTTGTTCATACATTTCTTTAAAGCTCTCGTATCGCTTTATCTCCGTTACCTTTACAGCAATTATTTCCGCCGTCACAAGGTTAGTAAATACAATTTCATCACCTTGTTTTATTTGTTGACGCTTTTTATCATACAATCTAACTTCAAATACTTTTTTCCCAGAACAAATAGATTGAAAAGGTTCATTATATAGTCTCATTTGATGTCTCATATTTTTTCCTCCTTATAATTTAGTTTAACATGCAGCCTGTATTGTACGAGAACTTGTATATTTTTTCTCATGCAAGAATATCCACCTTCCTTCCCACTTGCATATACTGTTCCATATCCGTTACTGTCGTTGTAAATCGGTTCATAAAAGGCACACAATCATCTCATTTCATTTATAGTAAAAAGTGCTCTATACTATAAAATGTAGACAAACTATACAATGTACGTTGTCCAACAAAATTCCACATATATGGAGAGGAGTTTACTAAACTATGCGCTACGTTATCATAACAGGAACTTCACAAGGTTTAGGGGAGGCAATCGCCGCGCAATTGTTAGAAGAAAACACAACAATCATCTCTATTTCTAGAAGAGAGAATAAAGAGCTTACAAAACTCGCAAAGCAAAAAAACAGCCATTGTATTTTCCATTCCTTAGATCTTCAAGATGTACATAATTTAGAAACTTACTTTAACGAAATCTTTTCATCTATTAAAAAAGACACTGTCTCATCTATTCATTTAATTAATAATGCAGGCACAGTTGCACCAATGAAACCCATCGAAAAATCAGAAAGTGAACTTTTAATTACGAACGTACACATTAATTTACTTGCACCGATGATCCTTACTTCCACTTTCATGAAACATACGAAAAATTGGAAAGTAGAAAAACGTGTTATAAATATTTCATCTGGCGCAGGAAAAAATCCTTATTTCGGATGGGGAGCTTATTGCACAACGAAAGCCGGTGTCAATATGTTTACACAGTGCGTAGCTACTGAAGAAGCGGAAAGAGAATTCCCTGTAAAAATCGTCGCTTTTGCACCAGGTGTTGTTGATACAAATATGCAAAAACAAATTCGCGGGGCTAACAAAGAGGATTTCACAAACTTAGATCGATTCACCGCATTAAAAGCAGAAGGAAAGCTACTGTCACCTGAATATGTTGCGAAAGCTATTCGTAATTTACTAGAAACTGAGGACTTCCCGCAAGGCGAGGTTATTCGAATTGACGAATAACGAGAGCTGTATTTTGTAAAATACACATACTCTTGACTAAGCATTGGATTTGAAATCCCGTATCGACAACTACTAAGTAATTGTCGATACGGGATTTTTCATCAAAAGAAAACGGACAATTTTTCACCCTTTTGTTTCTCACTTCTTCAACTACTGCCCTTATCTATTCATTTTTAAGTAATATGCTTCCTTAAGTATTGACTTTAAATTTTCTGCTCTTTTTGAGATAAAAGCTGTCCAAAATCTCTCTCCAATCTCAATAACACGAATTATCTATCTATTACTTATGTATTCGGTTAAATAAAAAAGATAGTAGGGATAATCAATCCTTACTATCTGCTCTGCATTCTTGCCATTTGTATATATTCAATTAAAAATAAATCGTTTCATTCTATTCCTCTAAAAATATAAGTACAGACTCCATAATTTGCTCATAACCAATTTCTTGATAAATTTTATTAGATGTTGGATTCGCTAGATCGGTATATAATGTAGTCGTTTTGTAACCTTCATCTAACATACGTTGACTAAGTGCGGCTACACAATTAGATGCGTACCCTTTTTTCCGTTCTTCTTTCGGCGTATAAACGAAATTGACTGTTATATTATTTGTAGTCGGTCTCGTTTTTGCAGCTATAGAGATTAGTTTACCTCCCACTTCCAGACCGAATAGACGATTGGTGGTTATTAACGTATGTGCAGTTTGTTTTGCTTCTTCTTTCGTAGTAGGGAGCTTCACGTCTTCACAAAATTGATATACCCATTTTTCTATTAATGGAAGTTCATCGCTATTTATTTCTCGAAAAATCCCATTCCCGTTCCACTTCTTCTTTACTCGTTTTAGTTCATACACACCTTGCTCCATCACAACAGTAGTTTTTTTCTGTTCTAATATCGCAATCTCTTCAGTTAATTTCTGTACGATTTTTTTATTACCGATCAATCCAGGAATATTTGAATATACTTTCGTTAACTCCTTTGCAAGTTCCACTATATCCTCTTCCGAAATTTCAGACGTAGCGACGATCATTTGTTTCTCCACTGTTTGAAGAAATACAATCGCCACTTCTTCTCCTTGTTTCGCTGCCGCCATAAATATCGGTTCTTGAACAACTTGTAATACGCCTAATATTAAATTATTTTCCTGCTCATTCTTTTCTAAAAATGGTATAACATCTTCTTTAAAACGAATAACCTCTTCATATACGTGCAATTGAATCATCGACAATCTCTTCCCTCAATTTTTATTTTAATTAAATATTGGCGATTAATTCATTAAATCCTTCTTTTACGATTCGATAATATTGGAAACTAATGTGTTTAAATCATTTTCAGCTCGTAAAATTCTCCGTTTTTCCTTTTCAAATATCTCTTCTTCACTCCGAAATGACTCTTTACGACTTTTAATCATACGCTCCATTTCTTTTTTACTCGGTCCACCGTATACATTTCTTTTTTGAATAAAAGCTTCTGGCGATATAATTTCTTTCCACTCTTCCTCTAATAAATTCACTTTCAAATTTTCTTGTAAGTATACATTTACGTCCTTGAAATTTAATTCATTCAACTCCTTTTTTTGCTCTAATGACATATTCGCTATAGTACTTGCTGCATGATGAGCATGCCGAAATGGAATTTCATAGTTTTTTGTTAAAGTATCTGCGAAATCTGTTATCGTTATTGCATGTTTATAGGAACGACTTTTTAACGTTTCCTCTTCTACTTTCATCGTTCGAATAACTGCATTCATAATACAAAAAACACGAATCGCATTTTCGATTCCTTTATATAAATACGGCTGCAAGTCATCCTCCGTATCAACAATATCACCAAATGGTGTATTATGAATCATTTGAAATACAGTAAATGCTTCACCTAAAGCGCTACTCGTAATAGCACGGGCATGTTCAATTGAAACTGGATTTCGTTTTTGCGGCATAATACTACTAATTTGCACATATGACTTTGCAACAGTAATACCGTCATACTCTTTCGTTGCCAATAATAAGAAGTCATGAATCCACCTACTCGTATTCGTCATAATTACCATAAGTAACGAACTAACTTCTAATAAATAATCCGCTCCAGCAACGGCGTCATATGAGTTTTCAATTACATTTGTAAATCCAAGCAACTGCGCCACTCGTTCTCTCTTAATCGGAAAACTTGTTGTAGAAAGGGCCGCAGCTCCCATTGGAGACTGATTTAAAAGATGGTACGTTCTTTTCATTCGTTCTAGGTCTCTTTGCATCGTATCGTAAATTGCTAAAGAATAATGACCAAATGTTGTCGGTTGCGCTGGTTGTGTATGTGTATACGCAGGCATAATTGTTTCCATATGTTCCTCAGCAAGTTGGAGCATGCTTTCTTGCAGTAATAAATGGTGCTCTATTAACCGCAATACATATTGCCGCAAACTCATACGATACATCGTTACACCCATATCATTTCTGCTTCTACCGATATGCATATTACTTACAAATTCACACTTCGCTTCTTGAACAATTAAATGTTCAACTAAGAAAAAAAGATCTTCGTGCTGCTCCGTATATCGCAATTGATCCTTTGGAATTGCCTCTACCCTTTTAAGTGCTGTTAATATAACTTTAGCTTCTTCTCTTTTCATTAACTTTTCTTCAGTTAACATAGTAATATGTGCCCTATGCACTTGAAACATATCTTTCAATAAATAATTGCGTTGAAAATCAAATACATGTTGTAATACACAATCCACATATGATTTCCCAGGGAAATCAGCGCCTTCACTCTTTATAAACTCTTCTTTACTCTGTTTCATCACCTTTTCCCCTTTCGCCTAAGTATTACTACCCATCATACCCAGCGATAGCGAAAAAGTGCTTGTACACAAAAATAAACTCGGCGCTTATAGCACCGAGTTTATTTAATAACAGTCGCATCATACTTATCACTTTGCAACACTTGGAAATGTAAATTTGCCAAGTGTTTACGTATTTCAGCGCTGTCATCTTCATTTAAATTATTTGCTAAGAAAACAATTTCTGTACAGTTTCCGCGTTTATCCATTGCATAAACTGCTTTAGTTACCGTCCATGGTGTATAGCCATTCTTTTGTCCAGCATGCCTGAATGTTTTACGATATTTCTTTGCACTCATATCTGTTTCAACGATATTCGCCCACACTTTTTCTTCAGCTTCTGTAAGGCCACCTTTATGATTTGCCTTTTGAAGCAATACCATATAATCATTTGCCGATGCGGCAGGTAATCTATCCGACCAAATTTTATCATATCGTTCCTCTAAATACAGGGGAATTTCCTGCTGTAATAATAATGGCCCCTTCTTTTTTAAGCGTTCATGAATAATCATGGCATACTCTCGATATTGCTCTTGAGACATTTCTTTTAACTTCTTCTCTATTTTATATTTCGGAACATGTAATTCTTTATGCAAATATCCTGGAATATATAAAGATGAAACAATTGGAAACAGTGGTTGGTGTGCAGGGAGCGCTAAGCTTTGTAAATTTCGATTAATATTATCTAACCCTAACACTTCCATTAAATATTCAGTATTTGCATTTGAACTGAACTTAACCATTCCTTTTGCAACTTCTTCTAAAGAAACCGCTCCTTCAGTTATCTTCCCCGTTTTCTGCAAATAATTTTGCCACCTGTCTTGTGCACCACCATCTGTATTTGGTACATAATAACGATTCACATCATTAATTGAGACGAAACTAGACGGATCAATTTTCCCCTCTGTAACTTGTTTCGTATATTCAAGCGCCACAATTAACTTCATCGTACTAGCAACTGGCAATACAACATTTGGATTTACAGAATAAACAACTTTATCATTTCTTTTTATTAGAAGTGCACTATTTTTTTCATCTTTATGTTCTTCAATAAAGGATGCTATATATTGCGCATCATCATTATTTGAACTCCAAACTTTTTTCACCAAAAAGTTACCTGATATTAGCAAAACAAAAATACCCACAATCACTGCGCATACTATAGTTTTTTTCAAGTAAAATTCCTCTCCTATTGTGTAGCTCTTCTCTATTTATCTCTTAATAACAAAATAATGAAGATAATTATTTAAATAATCATCTCCATTATTTTAACTTGTATTTTACTATTATGTCTACGTCATAATTTTCACAAAATCCTCAAGAAACTTTTTATAATGTAAAGACCAACCAATTTTCACCCAATTTTTCAATGCTTTCGAATCAGGATGAGGACGAAAATCAGCGATACTTTCTCCTTTTGCAACTCCAATCGTATCTACATCAACACGGCGATAAACGTAATCTAAAAGAGATGGATTTGCTGCTGCCATCATCGTTACTACATCGTGCACTGGGCTCCCTGTTATTTTAGGATTGAGGTTTTTATAAGCTTTATAATAATACGTGAAAATCGGTTCTATTAATTTCTTAAAATTCGTTTTAGAATGTTTCGTAATGTATTTCACCATTTCCGGTGTAATAATCGCTTCTGATGTAACGTTAAGCGGTATTAATGTCACATTTTTTGCATTTTGCATAACTAATTGTGATGCAATTGGGTCCCCATGAAAATTCGCCTCCGCGACTGGTGTAACATTTCCGGGCATTAAAAAAGCACCGCCCATTATATAATATTCCTTCACATACTTCATCATCGGTTTCTCCAAAATAAATGCCGTCGCCAACGTTGTTGACCGGCCGGCATCAACAATAATTAGTTCACCCTTATATTTTTCAATGATATCAAAAAACTCACAAAAAGGTTTTATATTTGGAGAAAAGGCTTTAGGGGGACGAATCGGACCTAAGCCGTCTGCTCCATGAATTTCTGGGTAATACGTTACAAACTCCCCAGACAAAGGTATTTTAGCCCCACTAATAACAGGTATATCTTCCCGGCCCGCTATTTGCAATAAATACGCCGCATTACTCGTCGCCTTTTCCTGCGTTACATTCCCATATCCCGTTACTACTCCAACAATATCAATATTAGGATGCAACAATCCATACATAATTGCTAAAGAGTCATCAATTCCCGGGTCTCCTAAAAATAATATTTTTTTCACAGACCTCAACTCCATCCCATCAATTGTTATTACTTTATGAATACATGACAGCATACAGAATGAAAAAGAAAAATTTTGTTATATACAAAAAACGTAGAAGCTTCCTAGTAGAAGTCCCTACGTTTTTTCAATTTTATCCCGCTACTTTTTTCATCGTAACCATACTACCAATTATATAAGCAATAAAAGCAAAGCAAATCGGGAAAACAACTGTATGTATACCAAATGGATTAGGGAAACAAAGATGAATAAACATATAGGAACCTACTCCAACTAAAATAGAAGCGAGAGCTCCAGTTGCATTTCCCTTTCTCCAATATAAACCTAACACAATCGGCCAAATGAACGCCGCTTCTAAACCACCGAAGGAAAATAAATTTAACCAAATTAAAAAATCTGGTGGCTTAATAGCTGCAGCGTATACGAGTAATCCTACGATACCAGTAATCCATAGACTACCTTTCTTTATCGTACTATCCGCTGCCTCTTTATTTATGTAATTCACATATATATCCTTAATAATTGACGAACTTACAAGTAATAATAATGAGTTTACAGTAGACATTATTGCTGCCATTGGTGCAGCTAAGAAAACTCCAGCTAACCAAGGTGGCAACACTTCCATCGCTAATAGCGGCATTACTTTATCTGGTACCGTTATACCTGGAAGTACTACTCGTGCAAATACACCCGTTAAATGCATACCAATCATAATTGTACCAACCACAACCGTTCCAATGATTAGCGCCTGGTGCATAGCTTTTGAATTTTTATAAGACATAGCACGCACACTAATTTGTGGTAATCCAACGACACCAATTCCAATTAAAATCCAAAATGATGTGACATATGCTTTTGTTAAACTACCGTCCGCACCGAATGGTGTTATTAGCTTTGGATTAATTTGAACGAGTTCATGCATTATCTTTTCAACCCCGCCACCAGCAATGACAGTAGCAATTAAAATGATTGTTGTTCCGACTAACATGATGATTCCTAATAATGTATCTGATAAAGCGACTGCACGAAATCCACCAATTAACACGTACACAAGTACAGAAAATGTAAATAAAAATAGTGCCGTTGTATAGGAAAGTCCTGTTAGTGACTCAATTAATCGTCCGCCACCAACCCACTGAGCTACTGTTGCTGAAAACAAAAAGATTATAATACATAATGCTGAAAGAACAACTACCGCCTTATTATTGTATCTTCCCTTTAAATAATCAATAAGCGTAATTGCCTCCATCTTCCTAGCGATAATAGCAAACTTTTTACCAATAACCGTTAAAACGATATATCCTGTTACAACTTGAATCGCCGATAATAACACCCATCCAAGTCCCATATTGTAAGCAATACCAGGCCCACCAATAAAGCTACTTGCACTACCGTACGTAGCTATCATCGTCATAGCTAATAATAAGCCGCCAAGCTCACGCCCACCAAGAAAATATTCTTGCAAAAATTTATTATTAGCAGTTGCTTGTACACGTCTTGATGCAAATACACCAATTAAAAACACAACGATAAAAGAAATTATCATTGGAATTATTACATACCAATTCATCTATCATTCCTCACTTTTTTCTTCCTCATCGAGTGAAATATCTTGAAATAAAAAACGAACAACTAAAATAAGCAAAATAACTATTACGATAAATCCAACGATACAGCTATAAAAAAACCATGCTGGAAAACCTAATACATATGTATATTCACTCGGATCCTTACTACCAAGCCCATAAGCAAATCCATACCATATTATAAAATTAATAATAGCTAGTCCAATACCAATTAACGCTTCCCTATGGGCAATTCGAAAGCGTGGATCATCATGATAATTCTTCATTTTCTCCCTCCTCTCACGAGGTATAATTGTACCATTGTTCTTCTAGTTTTTCCTACTAGAAAACAAAAACGCGCAGGATTTTTTGTAATTATATAGAATACAATGTTTCATTACATATTTTTTACAATTGTAACATAAATGAAATTTGAATTTTCTGTATTTGTTATTTATGATTTTAAGTAGAGGCTTTTCATCTAGTTCCCACATCCTTGATTTCGGAATAAACGCCGTCTCGTACTGCGTTTACATTATATTTTCAAGGGGGTTATACAATGAGTCAACTAGCTGTAAATCTTCATGAAAAGGTAGAGAAATTTCTTCAAGGTACAAAGAAACTATATGTGAACGGAGCGTTTATCGAAAGCGCTTCCGGAAAAACATTTAAAACTCCTAACCCAGCAACCGGTGAAACTCTAGCTGTCGTTTCTGAAGCTGGTCGCGAAGATATTCATAAAGCTGTCGTAGCAGCTCGAATGGCTTTCGACGAAGGTCCTTGGTCACGTATGAGCGCCTCTGAACGAAGTCGTCTTATGTACAAGCTTGCTGATTTAATGGAAGAACATAAAGAAGAGCTTGCACAGCTCGAAACGTTAGATAACGGAAAACCAATCCGTGAAACAATGACAGCAGACGTCCCGCTTGCAATTGAACATATGCGTTATTACGCTGGCTGGGCTACAAAAATCGTTGGGCAAACAATCCCTGTTTCCGGTGAGTACTTTAACTATACACGCCATGAAGCAGTTGGTGTTGTCGGCCAAATTATCCCATGGAACTTCCCACTTCTTATGGCAATGTGGAAAATGGGAGCCGCTCTTGCAACAGGATGTACAATCGTCCTAAAACCTGCTGAACAAACTCCACTATCCGCTCTATACTTAGCTGAATTATTTGAAGAAGCTGGATTCCCAAAAGGCGTTGTCAACATCGTTCCTGGATTCGGGGAAACAGCTGGACAAGCTCTCGTTAATCATCCACTCGTTGATAAAATTGCATTTACAGGCTCCACTCCAGTCGGAAAACAAATTATGAGACAAGCATCTGAATCATTGAAACGCGTTACATTAGAGCTTGGTGGTAAATCACCAAACATTATTTTACCAGACGCTGACTTATCTCGAGCAATTCCAGCTGCACTTTCTGGTGTTATGTTTAACCAAGGACAAGTGTGTTGTGCTGGATCACGCTTATTTATTCCGAAGAAAATGTACGATAATGTCATGGCTGATCTCGTTCTATATTCTAAAAAATTAAATCAAGGCGCTGGATTAAATCCAGAAACTACAATCGGTCCTCTCGTTTCTGAAGAACAGCAAAAACGCGTAATGGGCTATATTGAAAAAGGAATTGAAGAAGGTGCCGAAGTACTTTGCGGAGGAAACAAGCCATTCGATCAAGGATATTTCGTTTCTCCAACAGTATTTGCTGACGTAAATGATGAGATGACAATCGCTAAAGAAGAAATTTTCGGTCCAGTTATTTCTGCATTACCATTCAATGATATTGACGAGGTAATTGAACGTGCGAACAAATCACAATTCGGTTTAGCGGCTGGCGTATGGACAGAAAACGTAAAAACTGCACATTATATCGCAAGTAAAGTTCGTGCAGGTACAGTATGGGTAAACTGTTATAACGTCTTTGATGCAGCATCTCCGTTTGGTGGCTTTAAACAATCTGGACTTGGCCGTGAAATGGGATCTTATGCGCTAAACAACTATACAGAAGTGAAGAGCGTTTGGATCAACTTAAACTAACGAGAAAGAACCTGACTGGATAAGTCAGGTTCTTTTCATTATGTATTTCATTTAAACTTGCAATCCGCCGCTAACATGTAATACCTCTCCTGTAATGTACGACGCATACTCCGATGCTAAAAAGGCAGCTGCGTTTGCAATATCCTCCGGTGTTCCGATTCTTCCAACCGGAATCGCTCCAACCATTTTCTCTTTTACTTTATCCGGTATTGTTTTGGTCATATTTGTATCCATAAATCCTGGACAAATCGCATTACACGTAATACCAAAACTTCCAACCTCTTTCGCTGCTGTTTTTGTTAAACCTACTACCCCTGCTTTTGTAGCCGCATAATTTGCTTGCCCAATATTTCCTTCCCTACTAATAGAAGAAATATTAATAATCCGTCCATACTGTTGTTGTCTCATATAAAGAAGTGCTGGTTGCATACAATAAAAAACGCCAGTTAAATTAACTTGTAATACTTGTTCCCAAGCAGACTTCTCCATCTTATGTAACATTGCATCTTTTGTAATTCCGGCGTTATTTACTAAAATATGTAATGAACCAAATTTTTGAACCGCATACTCAATTAATGATTTCGCTTCACTTTGATTACTCACATCACATCGATATAAGCTCACTTCATATCCTTCATCCGATAACTCACGTGTCGTTTCTTGTAGCTTCTCTTCATTTACATCACTAATTAATACTTTAGCCCCTAGCTTCGCATAAACTCTTGCGATTTCTTTTCCAATCCCCTGCGCAGCACCTGTTACAACGGCTGTTTTCCCATTTAAAAAGTCCATCCCTATCCCCCATTTCTATTCGTTATACTGTATATTTCGGCTCTTTGCTTTCCAAATCCTCTTTGTATAAAAAAGTCTATTTGTGTCAAACTAACTTTGCAACGCCGCATAAAACACAAGGAGATTGTGTCAAATGAAAAAAAAGAATGTAGATCAAAACAAAGCTACTGATGGCATTGATGTTGAGTTTTCTCGTGAACTCGCTGACCACAATGACTTAGAAGCAAACGCACGTGCAGATGCCGCTGATGCACGTCAAAAACGCCAGTCAACTGAAAAATAAGGCACTACAATGTTCCTTATTCTTTTCAAAAGGGACCTACTACCCCAAAAATAAACCGAGGCTACTCTCGGTTTATTTTTTATATTTTTTTATATAATGTGCTAAAGCAAGCAACGGGTATATGTGTCCGTAACTATGATAACGAATATAAAATCCCCCCGGTAACCCTGTACCAGTAGGATATTTTTCATTCATAGTAGGCTTCGTGAGCAAATATGAAATTCCTTTTCGAATAATCGGTGTTTCTTTATCATTGTAAGAAATGAGCGCATCAAGTGCCCAGGCCGTTTGTGACGACGTACTAAAGGGCAAAGAAATAAATCTTTTATCTACACTACTTTGACATGATTCTCCCCAACCTCCGTCTGCATGCTGTACATGCTCGAGCCATGATGCTGCTTTTTTTAATGACGCATGAGTCGAAGAAATTCCTAATGCACGTAAGCCTGTCATCGCTGCCCATGTACCATATATATAGCATATCCCCCATTTCCCAAACCAGGATCCATTCTGTTCCTGTACATCCATTAGCCATTTTACAGCTTTCTTTTTTTGCTCCTCTGGCAATTCATTCGGCGCGTATGTGCCGAAAAATTCTAACACCCTACCTGTAATATCTGGTGTAGACGGATCTGTTATCATATCACTCGCGTTTTCAATCGGCAAATTTGCTAATATACGGCTCGTTACCCCTCGTTCAAAAGCTCCCCAGCCTCCATCACTGTTTTGTAATCCTTTTACCCATTCTACGCCTCTTCCCCACGCACTACCTACTTTACCATTCCCTCTACTTCGTGCTAATGCTCTAAGAGCAGCTGTTGTATCGTCTACATCAGGAATCGTCGTATTAACATCTGAAAATCCCCAACCGCCAGCTACGAGTGAAGGTGCATGTACGCTCCAATCTACTTTTTTACTATGCTGTCTTTGCAATAAATACTCTGTCGCCCTTTGAATCATCTTATTTTCATTTGTAACATTGGCCTCTTGTAATGAATAGCTGAGTAAAGCGGTATCCCATACGGTAGAAGGAGAATTTTGCAAATGACTCCCCCTTTCCATCTTACATGCATAAGACTTCAATCCTGTTACAGCCTTCTCAATAACAGGAGACTGAATAGAGTGTCCTAATGCAAGCAAAGCATAAATCATATAAAACGTAGCACTCGCGTAACTATACAAAGTTCCATTTTCATCAATACGTTCTTTCATAAAGCGCTCTACTTCTTCATATCCTTTATGGTGTAAAGAAAGCGGATATGATATTACCTTTTTCACATCACCTAAAAACGATTGAAACAGCGGAGACCGCTCCTCGCGAAACCATTGTCCACCCCCGCCAGCAATATGATTTAAATTTGGCAATAACTTTTTCTCTATACGAAATCTCTTATTCATACAAATCATCATCGGAATTAAATGTATCCGTGCTGAGCTGCTTAGCTCAAATATACTGAGGGGGGAGTCATCTTGTAAAAATAAGATCGGCGTTGGGAAGTGAAAAAGAGCAGGATAATCATATTCCCCGTGAATCGCTAATAAAAATTTCGTCATAAAATGAGCACGAGAAACTCCACCGCGTTCCTTAATAAACATTTCAGCTCGCCTCATATTCACATCTTCTTTTGAATACTTTCTTGAAGCAAGTAAAGCAACATATGCTTGAATCGTTGCGGATAAATTCCCTCCAGGCTCATCTTCATATAATTTCCATGTTCCTTCATTTGTTTGGAAAGATGCTAACCTTTTCACGAATGGTTCTATTTCATCATCTCGCCCTAACAATTTAAGTAAAAAAATCATATGACAATCCGTTAACGGAGCCCCTTCAAAACAAAATCTCCACGTTCCATCTTGTCTTTGCATCGTTTGAAGTGCAGTCGTTCTCCGCTCAATTTCGTCACGCACTTTGTCATATAGTAGCACTCTATTCACCCACCCTTTCTAAGTCCGTATACGATATTCGAAAAGCCAGCTAATTATGTATGAAAATAAAGAAAAGCAGAATGTGTGTAGTACACATTCTGCTTACAAACAATATCCAACCCCGACAACAATTCCTAATAGCGCTCCGACAACAACTTGATACGGTGTATGTCCAACGAGCTCATTTAACTTTTTATAATCTGTTTGCCTGCCGTGAAAAAAATCATTCAATATTTTTGCTTGCTTACTTACCGCAAGTCTTACTCCTGAAGCATCATACATAACAATAATGGCAAAAATAGCGGCAACCGCAAATATTGAACTTTCCACTCCTTCTACAACTCCGACACCTGTAGCAAGTGCCGTAACAGTCGAGGCATGTGAACTTGGCATTCCACCTGAAGCGAAAAACTTTGCAAAATCAAACTCGCCGGTTTTTACTAATTTAAAAACAACTTTCGTTAACTGCGCTAAAAACCACGAAATTATAGCTGCCATAAGCGGATCATTATGTAAAATTGTTTCCATGTTTTTCAGCTCCTCACTGACTATAATGGACTTCTATATAATTATAATTATAAAGAAAAATGCGTAGAAAATACTACGCATTATGATACTTTTGCTGATTTATTTTTAATAAATTTCGGTTGTTTCTGTAGTAAAAACTTTGTTTTCGCTATCGAAAAGACAAATAAAGCAACCCATATACAGAAAAATGCGATCATATGAGTAGATGTGAAATGTTCACCAAAAACGAATACACCTAAAATTAAACTAATAGTCGGTGCAATATATTGTAAAAACCCTATCAAATAGAGCGGAATAAGCTGTGCCCCTTTAGCGAAATAAAAGAGTGGTAATGCTGTGACAATACCTGCTCCTATTAAAAGAAACGTTGATGTAGCCGAAATGGAACCGAACGAGCCAAAGCCATGCACTCCTGTCATAAACAAATAGATAAGCGCAAATGGCGTCACTATCATCGTTTCCATCGTAAGCCCAATTGTCGCGTCGTAATTTAATAATTTTTTTGTTAATCCATATAGTCCAAATGAAAAAGCAAGTGAAAGAGAAACCCATGGAATAGATCCGAAACGTACTGTTAAAATAACAACGCCTACTCCGGCTAAACCAACCGCAACATATTGCCAAAAATTAAGCTTCTCTTTTAAAACAACTGTACCAAGTAAAATACTTATAAGTGGATTAATATAATAACCAAGACTTGCTTCTATTACATGGTTATGATTTACGGCCCATATGTATACAAACCAGTTTCCACTAATGAGTACCGAAGCAATTGTTAATGACATTAATAATTTAGGTCGTTTAAAAAGGGTCACTAACTCCCCACCAAACTGACGAAACCTCTTCGTTACTCCTAAAACTAACAACATAAAAACAAATGCCCAAACAATGCGGTGCGCTAAAATTTCGTCTGCCGGAACTTCCTCCACCCATTTCCAATAAATCGGAAGGACTCCCCACATCGTATACGCACCCGCAGCATATATAATCCCCTGCTTTTGTTGTGCTGTTTGACTCCCCATCTTCCTTGTTCTCCTCTTCTCTTTTTTTCTTCATTATAAGGTCTTACATGCTTACTTTACCAATATCCAATCTGCATTTCTTTCGACATTCCTCTTGCCAATCCCTTATATGTATAAAAACATGCCAACTGTTACAATAACGAGCACTGGAATACCGAAGACAAATTTGCTTTTATGTGTCTTATGATGAAACGTATACATACCAATCCAAGCTCCAACCGCTCCTCCAGCTGCAGCTGATAAAAATAACGTACTTTCTGGCGTTCTCCACTGTTTCTTCTTTGCTTTTCGCTTATCAAGCCCCATCATACTAAATGCTATAACGTTGATAATAATAAAATAAATCCATTTCATTTCTTTCTCTCCCTAAAAAAATTCGCTTTATGTTAACACGAAAATAAGGTGCACACAATTAAAAAATGGCTATAGGTTAAAAATAAACCTTTTTTAACCTACAACCATAATTTTAATGCTTACACTTTATTTCTAATATGACTATGTTTTTTTGCGTATATAAAATAGATAAAAATACCTACAATAACCCAAATTGCAAAACTGATTAAAGTGGTTTTAGAGAGATTTAATGCTAAATATAAACAACTTACTATCGCAAGTATAGGTAAGAATGGAACGAAAGGAGCACGGAACGGTCTTTTCAGATTAGGATGTGTCTTCCTTAATACAATTACAGCTATAGATACAAATATAAACGCTGTTATCGTTCCCACATTCACTAAATTTGCCAACAAATTCAAGTCCAATAAACCTGCTAATAAAGCCGCAAGAATACCCGTAATCCATGTATTAAAAAATGGTGTTTGAAAACGTTTATGAACGCTTGAAAATCTTTTTGGTAGCAAGCCATCTCGGCTCATCGAGTAAGATACTCGAACAAATGCAAACATAGCAACTAACAACACTGTCGTTAAACCAGCTATCGCTCCAACTGATAATAGACCAGCAATTCTATCCTCTCCCACAATACGCAAAGCATATGCAACTGGATCAGCTACATTCAGATCCGTAAACGGAACCATTCCAGTTAACACGAATGAAACACCAACATAAAGAATTGTACAAATACATAAAGAGACAAGTAATCCAATTGGAACGTTTCGTTGTGGGCGTTTCACTTCCTCTGCTGCTGTTGCAACTGCATCGAAACCTAAAAAGGCAAAAAATACAGTAGCGGCCCCTCCAATAACACCATGATATCCAAAAGGAAGAAACGGCTGCCAATTCTCTGGCTTTACATATTTCGCTCCTACAATAATAAATACTAAAATAACAGCCAGTTTAATAATAACCATTATATTATTTATACGTGCACTTTCTTTCACACCACGACTTAACAAAAATGTAACAACTAAAATAATAATAACCGCTGGCAAGTCAATAATTCCGCCATTCCCCATCCCTGGTGCTGAAGCAACGATTGCCGGAATATGAATATTAAACCCTAGTAGCAATGATTGGAAATAGGCTGACCATCCCGCCGCCACTGCAGAAGTAGCTAATAAGTACTCTAGCATTACACACCAGCCAACTATAAAAGCAAAAATCTCACCTAATGTCATATACGTATACGAATACACACTTCCTGAGACTGGGACTGTAGATGCAAATTCAGCATAACAAAAGGCTACACATGCACATACAATTGCAGCTAACATAAAAGATAATACAATTGCTGGACCAGCATGTTTCGCTGCTACAATACCTGTTAAAACGAAAATTCCTGTACCGATAATTGCTCCAATTCCTAAAAGAGTTAGGTCAATTGCTCCTAAAGTTTGATTCAATACTTTTTTCTTTTCTTCATCCATTGCTTTCTTTATTAATAAACTCATTCGTAGAAACCTCTTTTTCAAAATTATCCCTTACTCATTACACTCTTTATTACTGTTGCTATTACACATTAATAATATTCATGCTTTACTATCACTCCCTATATAAACTCCACAAATTACACGCTTTAAAATCAGAAAAATCAATCTTCTAAAAACGCGCTTGTTAACAGGCATGTTTTTAGAAGATTGATTGAATTTATCACACGATTAATTATATTGTCAACAATATAATTAATTCACTTAAATTGAATAATTATAAATGTAATGATATCTCGAAATATAAAATACAATTTATAAACATTGTTATTTTCCATTTTTACACACTTTATATTATTTGAGAATTGATTTTTATACATCAAATTTAATGTAGATATTGCATACAACTACAATTAAACCAGATAATTCGTTATATTGAAATAATCACCTAGATTTATAGACTGATCAACTTTCCCACGCATTACACACAGTATTTTCACTAAAAAAAATAAAAAAGCGCAGATTTTCATCTGCACTTTTCATTCTTCCACTTTATTTTCTGCATTATTATTTTCGATGTGTTCCTTTTGAGCTTCTTCTTGCATCTCTGCTGAAATCATTCCATAATAAATTTCTGGATATAATCCAAATATTTGATATACACTTCCTAAAAACGGCATCGGAATCCCTCTTTTCTAAAGTTGTATTGCCATTCTTAAGGATTCCCTTTTCATTCATTATACATTCGTTTTTGGCACTTCTTCATCGTGAACGTGTAATAAATTTTGCCATTTTTTATAAGGTGCACTATTTGGATCCACATACCCTTTCGCATACGAACGATCCCACAATTGTTTAATAAACATCTCTTTCTCTTTCTTCGCAACCATATCTGCACCCGTTCCGTAATAATTTTGGAAATACAGCTCAATTTCATCAAGGAATAGCCTTAACAACTCGTCGGATGTTTCTTCTAGCGTCGGGTCATATTTTGCCTCACGGTCATACATTAAAATCATATCTAAAATATTATGGGCGTGCTCTTTACGAAGCCATCTTATATCTTGGGCGCCTAATACAAATGCATGTGTATATAAATGTCCACCTTGTATCATAGCTTTTTCTTGTTCTTCTTCAAATCGTGACAAGATGTTTTCATAAATAAACGGATTATGGAGCAATGCTCTGTGCAATTTATAACTTTCGCTTGATATATTTTTCCCCATCGACTGGATTAAAAAGCTACGCCCGACACCGTTATATTGATACACGAACTGTCCATCAACAGCAACTAAACTAATCCAACGATACATATACGCGTATAGAAGAGCACGATTACACTTATCGTAGTCTAACTTCGTTTGTGTTGCATTCAAGTCTGGCATAAATGCTGGTAAGTGCCAATACTTATCTAAATGCGGCGTCAAACTAGACTTTTTACTATTTAATTTGTTCACACGGCGATAATACGATTGAAAGTAGTCACCTTTATCATTCATAAAACCATTTGCAATATGCCCAGATGAAAGCTTAGGAAAATCTTGTAACGATAATCCGTAATGGGCACGATAACAAATCACTTCAAATGGTGAAAATGCCTCGTTTACCGTATCTTTTTCTTTAAACATTTCTTGCAATAACTCTTCTTGCAATTCTTGTTTTAAAGAAGGGTGTACGCCCCAATATTGTAACTCTCTATGATGAGAAACTTTCGGAACGAACGGACTTGCTAAATGGAAAAGATCTTCAATTTTTTCACGAACGTATTCATCACGATCACGTTTCTTGAAATCTGCTTCTTTTCGCAATGCTTCAACGATATTAAGCTCTAATTTGTCACGATAGCGCACTTGAAGTTCGTCATAACAATAACTCAATATATGTTCACGATAGAAGTCTTCAACCTTTTTCGACTGAATTTCTTCAGTTTTTGCATCACGACAATATTCCCCGTACAAACTCATATAAATTTCTGATGATATATCTTTCGGTAATACACCTAAATTTAAATGTTGCTGCATATCTTGCCAAATCTTTTCTTGCAATTTCTCTTCAGCTAACACATATACATTCGTCGGATTCGTTTTCCCTTCAAATTCTTTACTTCGCTTTTGAATTTCAAACAATAAATTTTCACGTGTTTCTTGTAAATTATCAAAGAATCTTTCCCAATATTGAATCATTTTATCAACCGCCTGATATAGCGATTGGTACACGAGTTCTAACAACATTTCTTTGCGATACTCACTTAATTTGTGTACATATTGCGTTACGATATCTTCAAATTCTTTTTTGAACAAACGCTGCTGATTATAAAACGTTTTCCCAAACCAACCTTGTTGCTGGGCAATTTCAACGCGGCGAACAGCCGTTACAGTTCCATCAATATTACTCACATTAAATTTCTTATCGTAGTTTTGAATTAAATTACGCTTTTGTTCATTATTTTCATGTAGTCGATTCATCTTCTCTACTAACTGCTTACGAATTTCATACAGCATGAAACGTGCTGCTACTGGATGAACAGGATCCGTTTTCTTTAAAAACCATGTATTTAATTGGTAAGACTGTCCCTCTGAGCCACTTGGTGTAAAGCGGTCTGATTCGATCATGTCATATAGAAGGGTAGTAACATGCTCATGTACACGGCTCGGAATCGCATAAGCATATAAACGAACCGCATGATCAACTCTCGCTACTTCGCCCTTCATTTGTTCCATCATTTTAAGCTTCGCAGCCGATATTTTGCACTCATGCTGCAGGCGGTTTAATTCCTCATCTTTTTGCACTGTACGGTGTACATAACTCTCTACAGCATCTAAAAACAATTTTGATTTTGCAACACCGAGCTTTCCGCCCTCTGCCCCTTCACGCGTTTCATTGTACATTTGTCTATAAAAAATATGAGCTTGTTCTGGACGAGTAGCAAGATGTTCTAAATCTTCTAAATAACTTTTACCACGCTCCGGCTTTTCGCGCTGCATACCACGTTTTACATCTTGATCGTATCTTTGCTTCTTCTCTTGAAACAGTTGATCTAAATGCAGCCACGATTCATCTAAACCTTGCACCGCCCATTTTAATGCACAATATTTCAAAACATGCTCATACGGATAAATAAGTTTTGCCGTTCCTGCTCCGCAATATCTACCTTTCCCACTTGATTCTGCTAATTGCTGGATTTGATTATCTTCTTGTGCAAAATGATTTGTGGACATCGGACTAAATAACTGTAAATAAATCGTGTTTGCCATTTGCTCCATATAATCCGATAAATTATGCAAATGGTGCCCATGTAAATTTTCATAATCATATAAGAAACAATAATTATACGGTAAATGATGCTGCTTAATCGTATGATTCGTTCTCCCATCTTCATCCACTTGATCAGGACGATATTCTAATTCAATCGTTACACCGCCGCGTTTTGATAATTCCCCAGTAGACCCGAGCGTAATAGCGTGCAGCTCTTTTAAAGATGCATAGCCGTTCGCTTGCACAGTTTCAAATTCTTTCGCACTAACCGTTCTCGTCTTAACTAAAACATCTGGCATTAAAAATGCACCACGTATTAAAATGTTATGATGCTGCAATTTTTTCCGAAGCATTTCACGTAAATATAATGCGATTTGTAAAAACATCCCTGAACCTGTTCCACCAGCTAGTGACGTTACAATAATAACTCGCACACCATATTCCGTCTGATCGCTTGTCACCGGAAAAATCTTCTCAATTTCTTGCCAAAAAGATGTCAGCTTATCTTCTTTCATCGCTGCACGTAGCGCTAACCGAGAGATAACCCGTAACTGTCCTGCTCCTTCTGTTAACGGTTTATCAAGTATAGTCGGGTCCATCGGGAACCATTCCGGAATCGTTGGATCTCCCGCAATATACTCTCTCGGTGTTTTACTCGAACTCGTTTGCGTCTTAAACTTCCGAATATGATCAAATTTACTCAATGTATTCACATCTGTATCAAATACATGCATCGCTACCTTTTTACGACGCTCCTCAGGTAACTTTTCATATATTTGGTGTGTGACAGTACTACCGATTCCACCTAAGCCAATTAAAATTGTTGGAACTTGTAATGTCATGTGAACCACCTTCCTATTCGTGCTTGTTTGAATAGAAGGATTAAGAGAGCCGAGCCTCCACCGCCCCTCTTATACCCCATCTACTATTCACATTCATACCGGTAAATCTCCTTACCATATCCTCTATCAATTATTAAAATTTCATTTGGATACAATGTTTTATGCTCCATTCCCACTTCTTCCTCTGTAATAAACATCCCGTCAATAATCATCCCAACTACTTGCGATTCTTTCGCTACAAATATAGATTTCGATCCTTTTTTCGCTATTAATGTTACAGATTGCACAGTCTTTCTTTCTGCTCGAAATGGAATGCCAAAATAGTGTTTCCACCATTTATTTCTAAGTAACTCAGGTTCAGATTGGTAAAGCCAATCTTTCGCCACTTCTTGATCCCATTCGTAATATAATAATGCTTTCCGGTGAAACCTCGGACGAACAATCCATCCTAAAATCATAATTCCTACTATGAAAAGTAATAACGTGATCGGAATTACACATTTAAAAATGAGCGCATACTTCTCAAAAAACGGCGCATTTTCAATGTGAAGTGAAATCTTTTCTTTTACTTCTTGTAATTTTGAATCATTGATCGTGATGGTAGCTTCTACGGTGCCTGTATCTGTAAAATTGAATGTGTCGGAGTAATAGGGACGAGGATAAACGTAAATTTGATTACCATGCTGTTTTAATTCGTAGTTGATCGATTGATTAGATGTGACACCAGTAGATTTTAATAGTTTCTTTACAGCCTCTTCTGTCATCGGTTTATCATCTAACTGGGGCTGTAAAATAAATGGTTTACTATTTTCTAAATTTGTTACTTTTTCTTCATAATCTTTCGTAACAGTTTGAAGTGATAATTTCTGTTTTTCAGCTGTATCAATTTTGAATTCTTTCGTCTGCCTATAAAATCCCTTTATATTCATATGAACTTTCCCGCGTACTAACTCTTTTCCAACTTTTATTTCGTAATAAAATACATGCCTTTTATCGTCCCACTTCATCGGATACTGCTTCCCGTCTATTTCTACTTCTGCTTCAAAATAAGAAGACTGAATTGGTAGCTCAGTAGGCTTTGCTTCAATAACTGCCGTTACACCTTCGTACATTTTCTCAACAGTTTTTCTATCTTTATCATCTTTGTCATACGTAGAAACAGTATAATTAAGTGCCGGTTCAACAAGTACTTGTAACCCTTCTTTCTCAATGTCTTGATCCACTTCTATCGTATATGTCCCTGGCTTAATCACTTCCTGATTCGCCGTACTTACATGCACTATATTTCCGAATAATTTAGCTTCTCCTGGCGCATGTATGGAAAAAGAAGATTGTAGCTGTAACGGTTTAGAGATTTGCACAACTTGATAGTTAGACAAAGAAGGCGATTGTCGTACAAGTGTCATACGCTTTAATGGAAACGGCGTTGTAATCTCCACTTTTTTTCCGGATATTTTCGTTTTCACAATCGATTCAACAGAAGAAAATGGATCGCGATTTGCAACTAATGCTGCCACTTGATTCACACTTTTTACAATACCATCCTCTCCACTAGATGGCATCGTAACACCATTTATCTCTTTCTTCCATATTTCTTTAAAAGTATTTAGCTGCTCTTTTTCTTGCTGTCCTAAATCTTCTTCCATCGTTATTAAGACTGGATGTAAAGAAATCTTTTTTAAGTCCATTTCTTTCCTAAACTGTGCTAACTTCTGTGTAATTTGTTCTTTTCCGCCAACCTTATCTTTTTCTAAATCATTAAATGCCCCGTCAGTTAATACAATAAGCCAAAATTCACGTTTCCCATCTATATCCGCTTCCTTTTTTATTGATTGCATTGCCGTTTCTACTGCGCTAAACGGAGTATTTAAATACGTTTTCCACGCTCCAATTCCATCAATTTCTGTTTGCCTTTTATCCTTTGTTAAAGCAATATTTAGCGGATCGTTCGGTCGGCTCATTGGAACGTAAGAAAATTTATCTTTCTCGTCTAATAGTGCAACTAAACTTTGCAAAGCATAATTGGCATACTTCCAGCGATCGTTATTTCTCATGCTGCCCGAATCATCATATACAAGTGAAACGACCCTTTCCTTTGCCTCCTCTCCTTTTGCAAAAGTCCAAAAAGGATGTAACCATATAAATAGAAAAATCATGAATGTGGCACAAATTCGAATTTTCATGATGAGGCTTCGCCACCTTTGTAGACAAATTCCTATGTTTAAATTTATGAGAGGAAACAAGATATATGACTTGTATTTTAGGACAACAGTTCACAACAATAACATTATGTAAGAAAAGTTGAAATATCCCATTTTATATTTCGAGTTTTTTCCTTATTATATATCCGAAATAACACATAGCTTTCATACTTTTCCCCTTATAAATTCCACCATAAAGGTTTGATTTTCTACTCAATACAAAAAATAAAGAGCACGCTACTGCTAGCGCGCTCTTTATTTCTTCACATATACTTCAACAATCGGATTTTCCTTCTGATCTGCATGTAAACGTATATTCTCTTCACCCGCATTATAAATGCTAGCTAACAGCATAACCGTTAACAAATTAGGTATCTTCGCATCGCTTCCATATTTTCTTTCAAGTGCTTCCTTATATTCAAAATCCAAATCACCCTGCACATATGTATATACCTCAAAACCATCTTCCAAATTACTAACTACTGTATCTATAATATCCGCCCCTACTTGTTTCTTCATTTCACTTCGCAATGCTTCTATAAATTCTTCCCAAGGAACTTCGTACGTCTGAAATTGATCTGTAGATTTCATTTCATTTCCTCCTCACTATATATGCTGTTCATATATTTCCCCTTTTCTATAACAATTATAATAGGTAGGTCATTCATACAAGCCGCACTTGTCCCCCCTACATATCGTATTACTGTAATGCGAAGGAGGAAAGAACATGCATAGACAAAAATGTTATGATACATGCCAACGTTATTTCGGTAAAATGGTTCGAATTGAAGATCTTGATGGTCGTATCCATTTAGGAAAAATAATAGACGTGACAAATGATTCTGTTTGGATCGAGCCGGTACAAAGACGGTCATCTTTTGATACAGGATTTGGATACAATGACGCATATCCAGACGGTGGTTGTGATATTTGTGGCGGTCTTAGTAGATGTGACAGCTGCGGCTTCGGATTTGGCGGTAGCTGGGGCGGCGATGGTTTCAGCGGTGGTTGCGGCGGTGGTGGTTGTGGCTGGGGCGGCGGCTGGGGCGTTGAACTTGGATTTGGTTTTATTTTAGGAATTACTTTGGCTGCATTATTTTTCATCTAACATAGTAAAGAGTTGACTATCTTTAGCCAACTCTTTTTTCTATTTTTCACATATAAAAATACGATGTCCTAAAATATGTTGATACATAAGCAGTACTTGTTCGTGTTGCACCCACGCCTCATACAATTCTTCTGGAATAAACGGTGATACATTCCACTCCGGCTCTTCCATATGTCCTGCAACTGTTTCTGCAATGGTACCGCCACCCGCAATTGTAATTTTTTTAAAATTTGCTGCTTTAAATAAATGAATCCACTCATCCTCAGTTAATAATTCTTTCATTCCATATAATTGTACGATTTTTTCTTCCTCATTTTTCCCAATATGGCTTTCGATAATCATTTCAATCACAACAAGCTTTCCATCCTGCTGCAATACACGATAACATTCCGGAATAACCTTTTCTTTATTCGTAAAAGCGAGTATAGATTCTCCGAGTATAAGCTCAAATGAATCATTTAAACAAGGCAATCTTTCTACATCTCCTTGAATTAATTGTATATCTAAACCTTCAAACAACCATCTATCTTTCGCTTTTTGAATCATAATTTCATTCTTTTCAACTGCTGTTACTTTATAACCAAATGCTTTTGTCATATACGCCGCTGTTTTCCCCGTGCCGCAACCTATCTCAAGAACATTCGCTCCCTGTCTAAGTAGCAATTGAGATAGCAATTGTTTCGTTAACGTAAAGCCACCAGGATGTGCACTCCCTATTCCGTAATAAGCTAGAAAATCGATGTACGTATTTCGTTTCATGGGATTCTCCCTTTTTTATTTTATATATTCCAGGAAGGAAGAAAAGTGCATAGAAAAAGGGCGCATTGTGCGCCCTCTCTCTTACTTATCATCAGAAATATATGCCCATTTGTAGCTGTAATCTCCACCAACTGGATGGTGAATAATGCCTTTTACTTTTGGTCTTTGAACGATAGCGTCACCACGTTGATATAATGGTGCAATTGCAGCATCTTCAAGTAACATTTTCTCAGCTTTCAGTAAGCCATCCCAACGCTCTTTCGTTTTCGTTAATAATTCGCCTTTCCCTTTTTCTACAATTTCATCATATTTCGGATTTGAATATCCTGTTTGGTTATGAGTGCCATTTGTAACAAACATATCAATAAATGTCATTGGATCTAAGTAGTCAGGCCCCCAACCAGCATAAGATAAATCATAGTCTTGATCTGTTTCTAGCTTTAATTTTTGTTTAAACGGCTGGTTTTTCAAATTAACTGTTAATCCTGGTAAGTTCTTCTCAAGCTCTCCTTTTAAGAATTCCCCTACTTTTTTCGCGTTATCGCTATCATAGTTTAATAACTCTACCGTTACTTGGTCTTTTCCAAGCTCTTTTTTCGCTTTTTCCCAATGCTCTTTTGCCTTTTTCACATCTGTTTTTAAAATATCTCCGTTATCTTTACGGAAGTCTTTTCCATCTGGACTTTTCGCAAATTCTTTTGGTACTAAGTAATCTGCAGGTGTAGATCCGTCATTTAAAATAACATTCGTTAAGCCTTTTTTATCATACGCCATCGCAATCGCTAAGCGTAAATCTTTGTTCTTTAATACTGTATCTTGACCACCACGTTTTTGGTTCAAACGTAAGAAGTACGTTGAAGGTGTTTTTTGTGTAAAGAAATCCGGATTTGATTTATATTTGTCAACAAATTCAGATGCAAGTGCCGCACGATCAATTTGTCCACTTTCATATAAGTTTACACGTGTACCGCTATCTTTTACGACATTAAAGTTAATTTCTTCTAACTTAACTGTTTTATTATCCCAGTATTGTGCATTTTTCTTTAACTTCCAGCCTTGTTCATGTTGCCAACTTGCTAATGTAAACGGCCCGTTATATAACGTTGTATCTGCTTCTAAACCGTATTTTTCTCCTTTTTCTTTTACGAATTTTTCATTTAACGGATAGAATGTTCCGAATGAAGTTAATTCTACAAAGTAAGGAACTGGATTTTCTAATTCTACTTCTAATGTGTAATCATCTACAGCTTTTACTCCTAACGTATCAAGCTCTGCTTTTCCTTCATTAATTGCTTTTGCGTTCTTTAAATCAAACATAATGTATGCATATTCCGCTGCTGTATTTTTATCTACTGCACGTTTCCAAGCAAACACGAAATCTTTTGCTGTTACAGGTTCTCCATTTGACCATTTTGCATTTTTATTTAATGTAAATGTATACTTTTTACCATCATCACTCTTTTTATATGATTCAGCAACTCCTGGTGTTGCTTTATTATCTTTATCAAGTCGATATAAACCTTCCATTACGTTGTTTAAAGCAAGGAACGATACTTGGTCTGTCGCCTTTGAAGAATCCATAGATGGAATCTCTTGGCTATCTGTTAAATTAAGTACTTGCTTTGCTGCTAATTTTCCGCCCTCTTTTTCACCACTTTTTGGCGTTGTGCTTGCCTTATCTTTATCACCTGATCCTGAGCAAGCTGTTAGTGCCATACTCATTACTAAAACTGGTGCTACAACCGCTGTTAATTTTTTCATCTTTTTTCTCTTCATTTTTTGTACCCTCCCCAATTATATGTACGCTACTAACTTTGAGAGATTTTCTATCAACTTTCGTTATCAGAAAATTCTTATTAATTAATATTCTACTATTTTTTTGAGTTTTGTAAAGTATTTTATGAATTTTCTAAAAATTTATTTTTTTATGATAGTAACTTGTTATTTTGCTATTACTACTATATGAATTATCCCCCATCTACTATATGTAAACATACCACCTCTTATTCTTCTCTATTGCTAAGTTCTATATTTTTCTTATCAATATGAAATCTCTACTTAACATTCATCTAACCAACTACCGCATTCCTTCTAATATCCTACAGTAGAATTTTGAAAATAACCTCAAATTTCATGGGCCTTATTCTCTTATACATACTAAAAAAAGCATTTCAAAAGCAGCTTAGTCACTTTTGAAATGCTTTCATATTATTTTTTCCCGCCATCCTCAGTTACATACGCCCACTTAAAGCTATATTCTGGACTAATGTTGTGTTTCACAATTCCTTTTACATTCGGTTTCATTACATACGCTCTTCCTGTTTGATATAAAGGAACTAACCCTGCATCTTCTTCAAGGAATAATTTCTCTGCTTTTCCTAACGTTTCCCAGCGCTTCTTCGCATCACCCATTAATTCATTACCTGCTTGTTCTACCATTTCATCGTATTTTGGATTTGAATAACTCATTTGGTTGTATGGGCTCTTCGATTCAAACATATCAATAAATGTCATTGGATCCGCATAGTCTGGACTCCAACCTGCATAAGAGATTTCATAATCTTGTGCAGTCTCTAATTTTAATTTTTGTTTGAACGGCTGAATTTTCGTATTAATCGTTACACCTTTTAAATTTTTCTCAATTTGATCTTTAACATAATCAGCAATCTTTTTCGCAGTTCCATCATCATAGCTTAGTAATTCGATTGTAACTTGGTCTTTTCCAAGTTCCTTTTTCGCTTCTTCCCAGGCTGCTGCGCCTTTTTTCGGATCATATTTCAGACCATTTTTAAATGTATCTTGGTAATCTTTACCGTCAGGTCCTGTTGCAAGCCCTTTCGGAACCAATTGATCCGTTGCTTTTGATCCATTATTTAAAATTACATTCGCCAATCCTTTTTTATCAACTGATAATGCAATTGCTTCACGAAGTTTTTTGCTCTTTAACGGTGTATCTTGTCCGTTACGCTTTTGATTTAAACGTAAGAAGAATGTACTTGATTCTGCATACTCACCGTATTCATCTTTATTCGATTTATATTTATCTACGAATTCTCCTGATAGTAATGTAAAGTCAATCGATCCTGTATCATATAAATTGACTTTTGTAGCTACTTCTTTTACAACACTGTAATTAATTTCTTCTAATTTCACAGTCTTGTTATCCCAATACTTATCATTTTTCTTCAACTGCCATCCTTGTTCATGTTTCCATGAAGACATAACGAACGGCCCGTTATACACTGTTGTATCCGCTTCCAAACCGTATTTATCCCCTTTTTCTTTTACGAATTTTTCATTTAACGGATAATATGACGGGAATGCTAATAAATTTAAGAAGTACGGTACTGGTTTTTCTAATTCTACTTCTAGCGTGTAATCATCTACCGCCTTTGCTCCTAATTCAGTTACAGGTTTTTCTCCTTTATTAATCGCTTCTGCATTTTTAATATAGTAAGCGATAAACGCATATTCTGCAGCGGTGTTTTTATCAAGTAAGCGCTGCCATGCAAACACAAAATCTTTCGCTGTTACAGGATCACCATTCGACCATTTCGCATCTTTACGTAGTTTAAATGTATATTTTTTGCCATCCTCACTTTTCGTACTAGATTCTGCCGCAGCTGGGATTGGCTTATTATCTTTATCAAGACGATATAAACCTTCCATCGTATTCCCTAAAATTTGTGACCCTAACGTATCAGTAGATTTAGAAGTATCCATCGTCGGAATTTCTTGGTTTTCTGTTCGATTTAAAACTTGCTTCGCAGCATATTTAATATCTGACTTTTTTTCGTCCCCACCACTAGACGTCGTAGTCGTTTTCTTCTCCCCGCCAGATCCAGAACACGCAGTCAACGCCATGCTCATTGCTAATACTGGCGCTACAACCGCCGTGAACTTTTTCATCTTTTTCTTCATTCTTGTACCCTCCCCAATTATATGTACGAAACTAATTTTGATAGACTTTCTAATAACTAGTTATCAGAAAATTCTTATTAATTAATATTCTACTAATTTTTCTTGTTTTGTAAAGTATTTTTAAAAATATTCAAAAAATTTATTTGATAGTAACTACGTATTTTACAATTACTACTATACGAATTCCCCTCCATCTACCATATATAAGTACCCTTTTCCTTTTCCTTACGCTTATTCATTTGTTTAAATTTAATCTCATAATAAAAAAGCATTCCAAAAGTAAGTAGTCTACTTTTGGAATGCTCTATCATTTTATCTTCCTATTGTGGACAGTAATATTCCCACTACAAAAAATCAGCTAAGGAACTTGTATATATCCACTTAAAGATAGCATCACTGTTTAAAATTATTTCCCATCTTTTTCAGTCATATATGCCCACTTGAAGCTATACTCTGGGCTAATGTTATGATGAACAATGCCTTTTGCATTTGGTTTTTGAACATATGCATCACCACGTTGGTATAAAGGAACAAGCGCTACATCTTGTTCAAGAAGTAATTTCTCAGCTTTTCCTAGCTCTTCCCAACGTTTTTTCGCATCACCCATTAATTCACCGCCAGCTTTTTTGATCATGTCATCATACTTCGCATCAGAGAAGCTCATTTGGTTATGAGAATGCTTAGACTGGAACATATCTAAGAATGTCATTGGATCTGCGTAGTCAGGTCCCCAACCAGCGTATGATAAATCATAATCTTGCTCTGTTTCTAATTTTAGTTTTTGTTTGAATGGCTGAAGTTTAATATTAACTGTTACACCTTTTAAATTTTTCTCGATTTGGTCTTTTACATATTCCCCTACTTTTTTCGCATTACCAGTATCATAGTTTAATAGCTCAATTGTAACTTGATCTTTACCAAGTTCTTTTTTCGCTTCATCCCAAGCCGCTGCTGCTTTCTTCGCATCTGGTTTGATACCATTTTTAAATGTTTCTTGGAAGTCTTTACCGTCTGGTCCAGTTGCTAGTCCTTTCGGTACTAAGAAGTCCGCTGGTTTAGATCCGTCATTTAAAATAACGTTTGCTAAATTCTTCTTATCGATTGAAAGTGCGATTGCTTCACGTAATTTTTGGCTCTTTAATGGTGTATCTTGTCCACCACGTTTTTGGTTCATACGTAAGAAGTAAGTACTTACTTGTGAATAAGTTCCAAACTCATCTTTATTGTTTCTATATTTATCAACGAACTCACCTGATAAAAGTGCGGAATCAATTGCACCTGTATCATATAAGTTTACTCTTGTAGCTACTTCTTTTACTACACTATAGTTAATTTCATCTAATTTTACAGTCTTTTTATCCCAATATTGATCATTTTTCTTTAGTTTCCAGCCTTGCTCATGTTTCCAATCAGTAAGAACGAACGGTCCGTTATAAACTGTTGTATCAGATTCTAAACCGTATTTATCCCCTTTTTCTTTTACGAACTTTTCATTTAGTGGGTAGTACGATGGGAATGAAACTAAGTTTAAGAAGTAAGGTACTGCTTGTTCTAATTCAACTTCAAGCGTATTGTCATCTACCGCCTTCACTCCTAATTCAGTTACAGGTTTTTCTCCTTTATTAACCGCTTCTGCATTTTTAATCGGGAATGCGATAAATGCATACTCAGCAGCTGTTTTTGGATCTAATAGACGTTGCCATGCAAATACGAAATCTTTCGCTGTTACAGGATCACCATTTGACCACTTTGCATCTTTACGCAGTTTAAATGTATATTTTTTACCATCGTCACTCTTCGTGCTTGACTCTGCTGCTGCTGGGATTGGTTTATTGTCTTTATCTAAACGATATAACCCTTCCATTGTGTTCCCTAAAATTTGAGAACCTAATGTATCTGTATTTTTCGAAGTATCCATTGTTGGAATTTCATTTGTTTCAGTACGATTTAACACTTGCTTTGCCGCTAACTTTTCTCCAGACTTACTATCTCCACTAGAGCTAGAATTTGTACTTGTCTTCTTATCCCCACCTGTAGAACATGCTGTAAGTGCCATACTCATTGCTAAAACTGGTGCTACAACTGCTGTTAGTTTTTTGATTTTTTTCTTTTTCACTTTCTGTACCCTCCCTAATTCTTAACGATCTCATTTAAGAATTTTCTGATAATTTTGTTTTTCTTTATATATTTATCAGAAGATTCTTATTAACTATTATTCTACTAATTTTTCGAGTTTTGTAAAGTGCTATTATTGAAAATTTTTAAAAAATTATTTTTTTACAGTAATATTCATAAAAATTCCATATTCTTTTGAAATACTGTACATCATTGAATTATACGTATTGATTTAATAGTCTTTATGTCCCCAAGCCATAAAGAACCTGTAAATTATTGTTAATAAATAATGCATATCATCATAAACCTCTTTCCTACAAAAATAAAAAAAGTCAGCAAAGCTGACTTTTTTATCCGGCTATTCTCTCTCTCTTCATTTCTTCTAACACTCTCGTATACTTCTCATCATTGAATTCATTTTCACTTTTTGCAACAACTATAGTCGCAATACCGTTACCAATTAAATTAACGATTGCTCGCGCTTCTGACATAAAACGGTCAACCCCAAGTAAAAGTGCTAATCCTTCTAATGGGATAACATTCATCGCAGATAAAGTAGAAGCTAATACAATAAATCCTCCGCCCGTTACCGCTGCTGCCCCTTTCGATGTAACTAACAAAATAGCTATTATAGTTAATTGTTGGCCTAGTGAAAGATCGACATGAAAAACTTGCGCTAAAAATATTGTTGCCATAGATAAATAAATCGTTGTTCCATCTAAGTTAAAAGAATAGCCAGTTGGAATAACTAAGCCTACTACTGGCTTTGAACATCCGAAGTCTTCCATCTTTGTCATCATACGCGGTAATACAGATTCTGATGAAGATGTTCCAAGAACGATTAATAGTTCTTCTTTAATATGTACTAAGTATTTCCATAAGCTAAATTTATAAAGCTTACAAATAAAATTCAAAACGATAAAAACAAATAATGCCATTGTCGCATATACGCAAATCATCAATTTACCTAATGGTATTAAAGTACCTATACCGTATTTCCCAATTGTAAACGCCATTCCACCAAACGCTCCAACCGGTGCTAGTTTCATAACAATCGACAAAATATTAAAAAATACTTTCGATAATCTTTCAAAAAAGTCGATAACAGGTTGACCGTTTTTTCCAAGCATCGTTAAACCTGCTCCAAATAAAATGGAGAAGAACAACACTTGTAAAATATCACCTTTTGCGAATGCCTCGAACATATTAGAAGGTACAATATGTAAAAAGAAATCCATCCATTTCATTTCTTGTCCACTTTGTACATATTGCGAAACATCACCGCCCTTTAGCTTTGAAGGATCTAACCCATCGCCAGGACGTACGACATTCGCTACGATAATACCAATGATAAGAGCAAAAGTTGTAACAATCTCAAAATATAATAACGCTTTCCCACCAACGCGTCCTACTTTTTTCATATTCCCCATACTTGCAATACCAAGCACAATTGTTAAAAAGATAATCGGTGCAATGACCATTTTAATCATATTAATGAACGTCTCACCAATTGGTTTCATTTGTTGTCCGACACTAGGCCAAATCGCTCCTACTGCAATACCACAAATAATTGCCACAATAACTTGGAATGTTAAATTCTTTACAATTTTCATTTTCAATACTCCCCTGTTTCTTTCATTTCTCCCATACTATTTCAATTAATGATAATCATTTATTCTATGTGATAGCCCCCTTGCTATTTAACTTGCACCCCTTTATTATGTTACACTATTATATAAAATTTTTAAATAGTATATAATATTTAAATGTAAATGTTATACTATTAAACAAAACAAAAAGCAGATATAACATCTGCCTTAATTTCCCTCAATTCGCTTCTCACTTAATCCAAGATGTGTTCTAAGTGTATTACTCAAATTTTGTAAGTCTGTTTTATTAGGATTATAGTAATATACACGTTGTCCATTTGGACCATTAGGTAAATATAAATCATCACCGGCAAGTTGAATCTTCTCAACTGGACAATCTAAACCATATTTATAAAAAGATAACATATCCTCCAATGCTAAATTTGTTTTAAAATCACCATCGACAGCCTCAACCATTTTCTCCAGTTTTGTAATAGACCCTACACTTTTTAATTTACTTAAAATCGCTTCAATGACAAGTTGTTGGCGCTGCCCCCTCATTGCATCACTATCAATATGACGAGTTCTCACCAAAGCAAGTGCTTCTTCTCCCGTTAATTTTTGAACCCCTTTTTTCAAGTGAATTGCATCAGGTTCATCTTTACTATTTTGTTCAGTAAATTCAACAGGGACATCTACTTCAACACCATCGAGCCCATCAACAATTTTAATAAATGACCCAAAATTAAATTTCACAAAATAATCTACCGGTACTTGCAGTAACTTTTCTACTGCCTCAACAGAAGCTTGTGGTCCTCCATCTTTTCCGTTTTTAACGAAACCACTTCCATATGCGTGTGTTATTTTATCTTTTTTCTTTTCGATTGGAACATATGTATATGTATCTCGTGGTATACTAGTTAACTTCACTGTCTTATCGTCTTTATTAAAAGTAGCTAACAATAATGCATCTGTATGAAATGCACCGTTATACTCCTTTTGACGTTCTTGATTTTCATCAATTCCCATAATTAAAATTGAAACGTTGTGTGTAATTGGCTTTACAGCTTTCTCGCGTAAATTTGATTTTTCACCACGCGCTAAATTCAAATTTGATTTTTGTACGATATTAGAAGTCTTCATATATACATAGGTACCATATCCAACTCCACCAAATAGTAATACTCCTAACAATACACTTATTATCGTTGTCTTTTTATATTTTCGTTTATTTTTCTTTTCTCTTGAAGGAGAGGTATTCTCCATATAGTTCCCTCCGTTTTCTATTCATCTAATATGTTTTTCAACTTTTCATAATTAGTGCTATCCTTTTGAAATACATTCTCTTTCAATCCTTTGTTTATTTGTATCCATTCAGTCGTAATCGAATATTGAATCATACCTTCATGGAAACTAAGGAACTTCAACATAATTCCTGTATTTTTCTCTACAACCATTTCAAACTTCCCTCTCAAATCTTCAGATGTACTTACAGGCATTTCTATGTTTATTATCCCTTCTATTTTGTAGCAATCTAATCCAAGATACTTCGTCTCTCTATAATTCCAATCTTTATACCGAATTAATAAATCAGCGAATTCTGATTGAATGCTATATTTGGCTTGCCCTACATACTCATCGTCGTATCGTTTTTTCTCACCTGATTTTCTAAATAGCCTTTCCGTAGGACTTAATTTTAATAGTTCATTATTTCTTTCTTTTGGGCTCCATCTCGTCTCTTTATACGTATTATTCCCATCATTAAACTCTTTTTTTCTACCCTCGTTATATATAATCGTTCTTTTTTTCGACAGTTTATCTTCTTTAGATGAAATACCACTTTGTTTCTCCGTATCAATCGCATATTTATATGTTGTAGCAATTCTTGTAGAGCTAGAATATTCCTCGAATTGCCCTAAAACATTTTGGAAATGATCAATTGAATCAAGCATCTTTTGATGAAGCTTTTCCTTATCTGGATAATTGGCGTTCGACTTTATTTCTTCTTCATTCTCATAATCAGAAAACGCATTCTTCTTTACGTAATTAAACACTCCTCCATTTTGCGCAAAGCTCTGTATAGAAAACTCAGACATAGATACAATTGACAGCGTTAGAACAGCGGCACTAATAAACATCATATGTACTCTATAACTCTTTCTTTTTACAGGAAGATTATGAAGTGTATCATTAATTTTTTCGTTTAGTGCCTGTGGCAATACAGTATTATCCTTCTCTATTCTCTTTTTTAATTTTTCATCAAATGATTTTTCTTTATCCATTTTAACCACCTCCTACTCCATCTTTAATCGCTCTTCTAATTGTTCCCTTGCACGTGACAATCTTGATTTAACCGTGCCTTTTGGAATTTCTAAAAGCGCTGCAATACTTTCTTGATTCATATCTTCATAATAATAAAGTACGGTTACAGCTCTTAGTTCTTCCGTTAAAGACTGAATAGCATTACAAAGATCAATATCTTCATATCGATCGAAGGCCACCATATTACTATCATAATCCTCAATTACTATTACTTTTTTATAAGAGCGAATTATATTGTTACACTCATTTATTAAAATTCTAATTAGCCAAGTTTGAAAAAACGCTTCCTTTTTCAGTTTTTTTATATTTTCATAAGCTTTTAAAATTGTTGCCTGCATCGCATCCTCTATATTCGTCTCATCATGTAACATCGCCTTCGCAATGCGATACATCTTCACTTTTTCTGTATGTATAAGTGCCATGAAAGCCTCATGATCACCCTTTTTAGCTAAAGAAACATCCGTTTCTTCTTTTACAATCATCTTATATAAAGGAATTACTTTCACAATTGGTCCTCCTGTTTCAGCCTCTCTTCAAATTCAACTTTACACTTATTAGACGGAGTAGCCTATAAAAAGGTTCACTTTTTTGAATATTTTCACAAGAATAAAGGCAAGCATTCAATTTTGACTATCTACTTAGATATTACTCTAAAAAATATCCCTTTGAATTTACAAACAAAAAAGCCCACTTTCACAGTGGACTTTCTAATCTACAAAGGTAAATCCCTCTTCCTAAACACTACAATTGCTATTATAAAGAGACAAAGCGCTCCGGCAGTTAAACCTACGCTTACTGGCCATATATGATACGTTCCTTCTGCAATTTCTTTCGGACGAAACAACGTAAATAATGATATATTTCTCATCCATTCTAACTTATCACTTAATTTCCCTACCATATCTAACATGAAAAATAAGATTGTTAAACTTGCTGAGTAACTAAGTGCTTTTCTTTCATCATTACATATACAAGAAAATAAAAATGAATAGGCGCTAACTACTAAAAACACAAGCCCTCCGACTATATTTATTTTTAAAAATAACTCTTTATTTAAGTTATTATCTTTTAAAAACCATTCTGCACCTAATATACCCGCTACGTAAGTAACAAATACGATAATTAGTAGCCCCAATATGAGAACCGTAGCTTGTGTAATTGCAATTTTCACCCTAGATACAGGTGTTGCTAGCAAGTATGCCATCGCTCCTTTATCTACATGCCGAGCAATTAAATGTGTTGCAACTGTGACGCAAAAAATTGTTAAAATGATAATAAACAATAGGCTATAGTACTCACCAGCTAAAAAATCCATTACATTTTGAATTGGGCTTTCCATACCAACGATTTTTTTTACACTATCAGGCATGGCACTTATTAATTCATTTAAGCCTTTCGCTGAAACCATCGATGGAAATATCCAAATTAATAACCATAAATAAAGAGCTGCACCAGTAGCATAACTCCATATACTTTTTTGCGTTTCTTTCAAACTAGCTAAGAATAGTTGTTTATTCATGCTTTACCCCTTCTTTCTGATCGTAATAATGCATAAATAAATGTTCTAAATCCGTCGCTCTCGTTTGAAGTGCCGTTACATTATAGTTTGATAGTATTTGTAAAACAGTTTGATAGTTTCCTTGCACAATAATTGATGCTGTTTTCCCTTTCACAGCCTCGAATTGTAAATTTGATTGTGTAAGTGACTGTACTTCATCTTGAGATGATACTGTTACATCTATTACTTGTCTTCGCATTCCTTGTAAATCGTGAATATCTTCAACCGTTACGAGACGTCCATCTTTAATAATAGCTACTCGGTCACATGTACGTTCAATTTCAGTGAAAATATGCGACGACATAAGAATCGTTTTCCCTCTTTGTTTTTCTTCTAATATTAAATCTATGAATATTTGCTGCATAAGTGGATCGAGCCCTGATGTTGGTTCATCTAAAATTAATACTTCTGGATCATGCATAAATGCAGCAACTATTCCTACTTTTTGTTTCATTCCTTTAGACATTTTTCGGATCGGTGTTTTCACATCAAATTGCAGACGTTCTATTAATTCATCGCGTCTCTTCGTTTCCTTTAACCCGCGCATACCTTGCATCAAATTTAAAAACTCTAGTCCATTCATTCCTTCAATAAAAGAAATTTCTCCTGGTAAATAACCAACTTCTCTTTGAATTTTCGCTGCCTCATCCCAGCAATCTAATCCGAAAATTGTTGCTCTACCAGCTGTCGGTTTTATAAACCCCATTAAATTACGAATAGTTGTTGATTTTCCAGCTCCATTTGGCCCTAAGTAACCGAATACTTCCCCTTCTTTCACTTCAAATGTAATATCAAACAAGCCTTTCCCATTTGAAAACTGTTTTGTAACATTTTGAACTGAAATCATAAACCCACCTCATTTTTTGAAATATTTGATTGATGATATTTCAAAATCATTGTACTCCTCATCCTTCATATTCGCAACAACTTTTTGAAATATTTATATGTCCATATTTCAAAAATATTGTTTTCAATTATCTTTTCTTGTATATTTTAATTGAGGTGATTAAATTGAATGGCTTTGAAAAAGTGAAAGAAAAGAAAAAACGTGCCATTAAAGATGCGGCTTTCGAATTATTTTCTGAACGTGGATTTAATGAAGTGAAAATAGAACATATCGCGAAAGAAGCAAACGTCTCTCAAGTGACAATTTATAACCATTTCGGTAGTAAAGATGCCCTATTTAGAGAGTTAATTCAAGAATTTATACAAAGTGAGTTTCAATACTATACAGAGCTTGCTGTTGAAAATTTGCCTTTTCACGAAATGATGCAAAAAATGATCGTACGAAAAATGGAAACTGGCGGATTATTTCAACCTGATATGCTACTACAAGTGATGCAAAGAGACGAAGAACTTCGGAAATTTGTTTATAGCTATCAAAATGAAACTATACTCCCTTGGTTTTTAGAACTACTAGAAAAAGCGCAGCAAAAAAATGAAATTAATCCTCACCTTTCAAAAGAAATGATGCTACTTTACATTCAAATGTTTACTAAGTTAGGTGATGACTTCGGAGCAAAGCTTCTTGAAGGAGATCGAGAAAAACATATACAAGATATCGTTACGATGTTTTTTTATGGACTTTCCGTTCCCCAAAAATAAAAAAAGACACGAAATCGTGTCTTTTTTTATTTCACTGAAATTGCTCTGCCAGTTTCACTACTTTCAATTGCTAATTGAATAAGCTTAATAACTTCCAAACCTTCTTCAGCTGTTACTGGTGGCTCTGCACCATTTAATATACTATTTCCAATCTCTTTATAATACATTTCATAACAGCCGACTTCTGTTGGAATACGTTCTAACTTTTCTTCCGTTTCTAAAATAGCAAAGTTCGCTTCTTTATCTGTTCCATAACCACTATCGCCCGGCTTTATACCATTCTTTAATTGTTCTTCCTGCGAATCCATACCGTATTTCACGATAGAACCTTTATCTCCATGAAGTGTAAAATGTGGGCCTGCTTGTTTTACGTAACTACTACTATGTAAAATAACGCGCTTTACTCCATAGTGAAGTACAACATGGAAATAATCATCTATTTCCGCACCTGGTCGTTGTTTTATTACATCTGCACTAATTGCATCTGGTTTACCAAATAGAGATAATGCTTGATCCATTAAATGTGAACCTAAGTCATATAAAATTCCTGACCCTGGTAAATTCTTTTCTCTCCAGCGATCACGTACATGTGGGCGAAAACGGTCAAAATGCGCTTCATATGCATATACGTTCCCTACTCTTTTTTCTTGTAATAATTTCTTTATCGTTAAAAAATCATTATCAAAACGACGATTGTGATACACACTTAAAACGACATTATGTTGCTTCGCTAATGAAATCAGTTCTTCGCCTTCTTCAATTGAAACAACGAATGGTTTTTCCACAACAACATGCTTACCGTGTAAAATTGCTTCTTTTACATATGGAAAATGAGTTGTATTCGGCGAAGTAATGACAACTAGGTCAATATCCGCTCGATTTACTAATTCATCAATTGTGCCAACGACTTCAGTATTTGGTAATGCTTGTTTCACTACTTCTTCTTTTGATGATAAAATAGCACGAATATCATATGCTTCTATCGTTTGTAATAACGGGATGTGAAATGTTGTACTAGAAAATCCAAACCCTACAATCCCTACACCTATTTTTTTCATGCTGCCCCTCCATTTATGAGAACGATTTCATTACATTATTATAACAAGATTATTTTCATATACATAATAATTTACTTTAGAAAAAAGGAGCCCTAAGGTAATCTTTTTCAAAAAATAAAATAGTATATGAGCGCTTTGTGAACCTCTCCACCTAAATCATAGATTTTGATGGAGCATCCTTCATCATAAATACGGTTAACTCGAGCATTTTCACACCGTTGGTACGACCGCCTGAAGAAAACTAATGAATGTAGATAAGGATTGCTGTGTTCTGGCTGAAACTTGAGGTACTTTTGCCTCGAGTTTCAACTTTTTCTTTTCAGAAAAAGCTTTAAGATGCTCACGTAAGAAATAACGTGCGCCTATATTGTAAGCTGCATTTAAATCAGCATGATAGACCTTGCCATTTTGGAATGTTGCGAGGTCTTTTTTATGATTACGTACAACTTCACCTGAGCCATCGTAGGCTAGTTTGCTAGTATTTGCAGCATTTACCCGACGAATACGAATTCCTCGGTAGTGCGCCATTTGTTTTACTTTATTTTGAATGCCATTTTTGCACCAATGGTGCAATTTTTGTTTGAGTCGTTTGGCTCCGTAAGTGTTAGGTGAAAATTTCATTTTCCCTAAAAATTCGAATACAATCACATCAGCATGGTGCTGTTCCGCAAAGTTTACGATGTGACGAGCTGTATCTATCATGATATGTTTTTGTAGACCGTTTATCTTTCTCCAAAGGTTAGGAGCGGAAATATACCCATATTTCTTTTGTGCGATTTTTACATTCTTACTCATTCGATCCATCCGGTCTTTTTCTACTGGCTGGTTAATAAATGTACGTCCAATGACAGTTCCATCGGAACGAATGGCAGAACATACCGCAGAATTGGTCATTCCAAGGTCCACGGAAATAATCGTTTGGTCTTTTATGTTTGTTTTATTTAACGGCATTTTCTTCTCATAGGAGATAGCTAGGTAGTATTTCTTACCACTTTTTATCAACTTTGGATTGCATTCTTTCCAATCTGAAACGCCTCTCTTTTCTAAATCTATTGGTGTATATGTAATATCTACCCAAACCCAATCTTTTTTTATAAATAACTTTAATTTCGCTTCATGGTTACTTCTTTTTTTAAACATATTACCGCGGTAGAACACAGGAAATTCATTGTGTTCAAGTTGAAAAGAAGGTGGACGTTTTGAAAAACGTTTTCCCTCTTGTTTCGCTTGTTCTTTTTCTTCTACCCAGTTTTGGAGTAAGGAACGATAACTTTTCACTTTTCCGAAGGCGGAAGCGATAGCCGCGCGCCTGAAATAACTAGGAAACTTGTAAAATTGTTGGTTGAACTCTTTATATTTAGGAAGTGGGTTTGTTTTCGTCGTATGCGTCAACATTTCCATGGCCGGTACGATTCCTTTTGTGTTCCAATCGTCCAAACTTAAAAATTCTTTATCAATAACTTTCATAAAATACGAAAGTGCTTCATTAAAAATTTGAATCGTTGGTTCAAAGATGTTTGTTTGATTTGTTATTTTATGTTTTAACGTTTTAGATTTTGTCGTGGACATCCAACAAACCCTCCTTCCTTTTCGTATTTGAGTATGTTAAAAATGTAACCTATATTAATTTAGTTGTAAAATAATAAGGGGTGGTTTCATGCATGAATTTAACAAGAATAGACAAGCAATATATAAACTAACATATCATTTAGTTATAGTTACAAAATATAGACATCCTTGTATCAATGAAAACATAAAAAATAGGCTCGAGGAAATTGCACACAACCTATTTACAAAGTGGAATTGTACAATTATTGAAATGAACGGTGAAGAGGATCACATACATATCCTGTTTGATGCTCCGTCACAAATTCACTTAGCTAATGTTGTGAATAGTTTTAAAACAGTTACTTCCCGCTATATACGAAAAGAGTTCCCCGATGAATTGAAACCTTTTACTGGAAACCGTATTTTTGGAGTAGAAGTTACATGTTACTCACAACGGGAGGCGCACCAATTGAAGTTATACGTACGTACAAAGAGAATCAAGAGAAGTAAATTACAGAAGGCTAACCTCCACTAAATCGAAGATTTTGAAGAGGAATGCGCCTTCTTATTTTTGGTTCAAATATATCGACCGCAACTCCAAATATATCGTTTTACCGACACAAACTGACAATAACAGTAACGTATTAATAAGAAAAGGATGTTCCAAAATAACTTTTGGGACATCCTCTTCCTTTATTCCGGTCTTTTCTTCGTCCACGTTTCCACTACTTCACCAGTATCATTAACATCTAGTACTAAACTACCATTGCTATACCGGTCTTTATTTCGAAACGCCTTCGGATCAATTTCTTCTACAATGTGTTTCTCTGTCTTCATGTAAACTAATTCATCATCTCGAACAATTTCAATACCGACAATGCGGTACGGATTACGTTTTAACTCTTTGAAAATAACAAGACCTCGCTTCGCCCTCGTTGATTTCTCAATTTCTGATGCCTTTATACGTTTCACAGCACCTCGCTGCGTAATGAGAATAAGTTGATCTTTGTCACCATTTAACGGTTTACCAGAAGCAACATAGTCATCTTCTTTTAAATTAATTGCTTTCACACCAGCCGCCCTTACACCAACTGGACTTACTTCTTCTTCATTGAATACAAGTGCATATGCACCATGTGTTGCAAGAACAATATCACTTGTCCCATCTGTCGCAAATATATCGACAACTTCATCATCTTTTTTCAAGTTTACAGCAACAAACGCCCGTGAATAACGCTGAACTTTATATTGATTTAATTCTGTTTTCTTAATCATACCGTTTCGTGTAACAAATACGATAAATCGTTTTTCTTCCTCAAAGTTCGGTACGACTGTCGCCCAGATAATCATTTCATCCCGCTCGAGTGATACAAGATTCGCAACGTGTTGACCTAAATCTTTCCAACGAATTTCTGGCATTTCATATACAGGAAGATAAATATAATTTCCTTTGTTCGTAAATAAAAGAACGGTTTCTGTCGTGTTTGTATCGAAACGCTCAAGTAAGATGTCACCCTCTTTCATACCGAAGTCTTTCCCGTTCGATGCATTATGCGAACGCCAACCTGTTCGTTTCACATATCCTTCTTTCGTTACAGTAACGATGACATCTTCTTGCGGAATCATAACTTCCACATCGATTTTAATTTCTTCAATTTCCTCTTCAATTATCGCACGGCGATCATCACTATATGTTTTCTTTACTCTCTTCAAATCTGTTTTAATGACTTGAAGAAGTCTTTTTTCACTTTGTAAAATTGACTGTAACTCTATAATTTTCTTATTAAGTTCAGCTGCTTCTTGCTCTAACGCTGTAATATCTGTATTCGTTAAACGATATAGTTGCAGTGAAACAATTGCTTCTGACTGCGCCTCTGTAAATCCAAATTTCGCACTTAAATTATCTTTCGCATTACGCTTATCTTTAGACCCACGGATTGTTTCAATCACTTCATCTAAAATTGATAATGCTTTCTTTAAACCTTCTACAATATGTTGACGACTTTCTGCTTTTCTTAATTCATATTGCGAACGTCTCGTAACAACTTCTTTCTGATGCCCAATATATGCATCCAAAATCTTAGGTAATGTCATAAGTGTTGGACGACGATTATTTATCGCTACCATATTAAAGTTGTATGGAATTTGTAAATCTGTATTTTTATATAAATAATTTAAAATACCTTCAGCATTCGCTTCTTTTTTTAATTCTACAACGATGCGAAGACCTGTACGGTCTGTCTCATCACGCACTTCAGCAATTCCATCTAGCTTTTTATCTAGACGTAATTCATCCATTTTCTTAACAAGGTTCGCTTTATTTACCTCGTACGGAATTTCTGTAATAACGATTTGTTGCTTCCCGCCACGAATCGTTTCAACTTCTGCTTTTCCGCGAATAATAATTTTGCCTTTCCCTGTTTCATACGCTTTTTTAATGCCATCTATCCCTTGAATAATACCACCTGTAGGGAAATCTGGTCCTTTAATAACTGTTAACAAGTCATCCACAGAACTATTCGGTTGATCGATACGCATCATTGTAGCATCAATTACTTCTCCAAGATGATGCGGTGGAATTTCTGTTGCATAACCAGCGGAAATCCCTGTAGAACCGTTCACTAATAAGTTCGGGAACATTGCCGGTAATACAACTGGTTCTTCACTCGTATCATCAAAGTTTGACACAAATTCTACTGTTTCTTTATCGAGATCACGTAATAACTCTGATGCGATTGGTGATAAACGGGCTTCTGTATAACGCATTGCCGCTGCTGGATCCCCATCAACACTACCGTTATTTCCGTGCATTTCAACTAAAACATTACGTACTTTCCAAGTTTGACTTAAACGGACCATCGCCTCATATACAGAGGAATCACCATGTGGATGGTAATTACCAATAACGTTACCAACTGTTTTAGCTGATTTACGAAACGCTTTATCATGTACGTTTCCTTCTACATACATAGAGTATAAAATACGTCTTTGTACCGGTTTTAAACCGTCACGCGCATCTGGAAGCGCGCGGTCTTGAATTATATATTTACTATAACGTGCAAAGCGGTCACCTAACACGTCTTCAAGCGGGAGGTCATGAAACTTCTCTGCCTGCATGTTATTCCACCTCCGTCTCCATAATCATTTCGTTTTCTAAAATATTTCCTTCTTCTTGCATACCAAATTGTACATTACGCTCAATCCATTTACGACGCGGTTCTACTTTATCACCCATCAATGTAGTCACACGGCGCTCCGCTCTTGCTGCATCATCAATTTTCACTCGGATTAATGTACGCGTTTCAGGATTCATCGTCGTTTCCCATAACTGATCCGCATTCATTTCACCAAGTCCTTTATAGCGCTGCAACATATAGCCTTTACCGACCTTTTTCGTTACACCATCTAATTCTTCATCAGACCATGCATATTCAATCACTTCACTTTTCCCTTTTCCTTTACTTACTTTATATAAAGGTGGAAGTGCGATAAATACTTTACCAGCTTCGATAAGTGGTTTCATATATCTGTAGAAAAAAGTTAATAACAATACTTGAATATGAGCTCCATCTGTATCGGCATCGGTCATAATAACAACTTTATCGTAGTTAATATCTTCAACAGCGAACTCATTTCCTACGCCGCCACCAATTGCATAAATAATTGTGTTAATCTCTTCATTCTTAAAAATGTCAGCAAGCTTTGCTTTTTCCGTGTTAATTACTTTACCACGTAATGGTAGCACCGCTTGGAAACGACGATCTCGCCCTTGCTTTGCTGAACCACCAGCCGAGTCACCCTCTACTAAATACAATTCGTTTTTCTGAGGATTACGTGATTGTGCAGGTGTTAACTTCCCGCTTAAAGTACCTTCTGATTTTTTCTTCTTCTTACCAGTACGTGCTTCTTCTCTCGCTTTACGAGCAGCCTCACGTGCTTGCGCTGCTTTAACTGCCTTTCTCACAAGAAGTGTAGCTACATCCGGATTTTCTTCTAAAAAGTAAGCTAAATGCTCAGATACAATGGCATCAATTGAAGAACGCGCTTCACTTGTACCCAGTTTCCCTTTCGTTTGCCCTTCAAACTGAAGTACTTCTTCTGGTACACGTACAGAAACGATAGCCGCTACACCTTCACGAATATCTGTACCTTCTAAGTTTTTATCTTTTTCTTTTAATAGTGAAACTTTACGAGCATACTCATTAAACACACGTGTCATCGCTGTTTTAAATCCAGCTTCGTGTGTTCCACCGTCTTTTGTACGTACGTTATTTACAAACGAAAGAATGTTTTCTGAGTAGCCATCGTTAAATTGAAATGCTAGCTCTGCTTCAATTCCATTTTGTTCACCATTAAAATATACAACCGGATGAATTGAATCTTTTTCTTCGTTTAAGTATGAAACGAAAGCTTCAATTCCTGTTTCATAATGAAAGACATCTTCTAAATCATTTCGTTCATCTTTTATTGAGATCTTCATCCCTTTTAATAAGAATGCAGATTCACGTAATCTTTCACATAATGTTTCATAATTGTAATTTGTTGTGCTGAAAATTGTTGTATCTGGCTTAAAATGCATTGTCGTACCAGATTCTTTCGTTTTTCCGATTTTCTCTAACGTCGTTGCAGGAATACCACCATTTTCAAAGCGTTGTTCATAAATGTTACCATCACGCTTAATCGTTACTACTAACCATTCTGATAAGGCGTTTACAACTGATGCCCCAACACCGTGTAAGCCACCACTCGTTTTATAACCTCCTTGGCCAAACTTACCACCAGCATGAAGTACAGTTAAAATAACTTCAGGTGTCGGTTTCCCAAGTTTATGCATTCCTGTAGGCATTCCTCGCCCTTTATCAATAACACTAATACTATTATCTTTATGTATTACGACAGAAATTTCGTCGCCAAATCCCGCTAACGCTTCGTCAACGGAGTTATCTACTATTTCATATACTAAATGATGCAATCCACGGCTATCCGTACTCCCGATATACATACCCGGGCGTTTTCGAACGGCTTCAAGTCCTTCTAACACTTGAATTGCATCTTCATTGTATTGGAACTGATGCTTTGCCAAACTCCTTGCCCCTTTCCTAATCAAATCAGAACATATGTTTCTATTATAGAATAACGCCTCGACTATAGTTTTGGCAAGTTATCTTATCTCTTTTATATACCATTTTCAATAGAAAAATCCTTGTTTTTTTCACAAGGATTCCTCTAGGCTACTATTTCAGAAAAATAATCGTTTGTCAACGAGAAATGGATATGTATTCCAAGATTACACATTCCAAACCTTAATCATGATCCAAATGATCAATATCCAAAACGGGATAACAAGTAACAATCCCCAAAAACAGCCTTTAAAAAATCTCATGATGAACACCTCGTTCATCGGCCCTATTCATACTTATATAGGGCTGAATCAATCTTTCTATCTTTAAAATCTATACTATTTTGTCATCGCATGCTCTACTTTAATACAACGATCCATTATTACAGTATAGCCTTTTTCTTGTAAAAGTTTATATGTATCTTCATCTTGTACTCCTAATTGTGCCCAGAAAACATCTGCATCAATCTCTACAAACTCTTTTGCAACATCCATTAAAAATTCTGAGCGACGAAATACATTTACGATATCAACATGTTCTTTAATATCAGTCAGTGAAGAAACGGCCTTTTCTCCAAGCACTTCATCTACTGTTGGGTTTACTGGAATAATGCGGTACCCAGCATCTTGCATTGCTTTTGAAACCATATATGATGTACGTTCTGGCTTATCTGATAATCCAACAACTGCAATCGTTTTGCTTTTCTTTAATACTTCACCAATTTCCGTACGAGTTGGGTTTTCAATTGTCATAATTAATCCCTCCTATACCTTTAGTATATCCGATAAAGAAAGTCTCTTTCAACATGAAAGAGACTTTCTTTAATTCCGGTTATTGATTCTTTGTAGCTGAATTATCTGCTAATGTAGCTGTTTTCGTCATTTTTTGACCGTTGCGGTAGAATGTAACCTCTACTTTTTCGCCTACTTTTTTCTTTTCATATAAATATTTACGGAATTGAAGTGAATTTTCTACTTTTTGATCATCTAATGCTACTACAATATCATATTGCTCTAAACCAGCTTTTTCTGCCGGAGATATTGGATAAATTTTACCTAATACAACTCCATTTGTTACTTCTTTTGGCACTTTTAATTGATTTACTGCATAAGCTTGCACATCTTCTAATGAAACTACACCGACTCCAAGTGCTGGACGTTTCACTACTCCATCTTTTTCAAGTGATTCAATAACTGGTTTTGCGATGTTAATTGGGATTGCAAAACCAATACCCTCTACTGATTGTTGTGCTATTTTACTTGAGTTAATACCGATTACCTCACCGTTTTGGTTAAATAATGCACCGCCACTATTACCAGGGTTAATCGCTGCATCTGTTTGAATAACTTGTGCTTGCCAATCCGGACGTTTATCACCATCAATATCAACTGGAATTTCACGCTCTTTACTACTGATGATACCTTCCGTTACACTTCCATCAAATCCTAATGGGTTACCGATTGCAATTGCTTTCTCACCCGCACGAATTTTACTTGAATCACCTAAACTTGCAACTTTATTCACATTAGATCCATCAATCTCTACAACTGCTAAGTCTAACCAAGGGTCCTTACCAACTAATTTCGCATCAACTTGCTTTCCGTCGCTCAGTTTAACAGCAAGTTTATTTGCACCATCTACTACGTGGTTATTCGTTACAATATATGCTTTATTTCCTGATTTTTTATAAATAACACCTGAGCCTGTACCAGCTGTTTCTTCTTGACCTGTCGGTTGCATTGCGAATGGATCGACGCTTTGCTGCATATTAATTACTCCTACAACAACATCCTTCGCACCTTCAATCATACCTGGTAAATCAGTTTCATTTTTCGCTTTATTTACAACTGGAACTACAGTTCCTTCTACTTGTTTATTAGAATTAAATGACGAAACAGCTGCACCATTATTTTGCACCCATGGCATGTACGGTGCTGCAAAACTAATTGAAACAGCTCCAACTACAGCTCCAACTAAACCTGTGAAAAAATATCCTTTTTTACTACCTGATTTTTTCATTTCTCTCATTTCACTATGCTCTTCATTTAAATTCGGTCCGTCGTAATATCCCATGTTTTCTTTCCCCTCTCTGGTGAATTCGTACTTTTAGTATAGTCACATTTTGTGTCCTTCTTGTGAACTCATCGTGAAATCCAATTAAAAAAATACTCCTATCTACCATTGTAGACAAGAAAAGTATTTTTTGTACATTCCACCTACAAAGGAGAGTGTAAATTTGCTATATTCCCAAGCTAAAGTGCATAGTAACTTAAAGATTATTCTTCAAATTTGTAACCTACTCGAATGACAGTACCGATATGCTTCGCTTTATCTCCTAGCTTATTTCTTAGTTTTTTAATATGTGTATCAACCGTTCGATCATCACCGTAGTAGTCATATCCCCATAACTGATCTAATAAATGTTGGCGTGACAACACAATTCCCTTGTTCTCCATTAAATAAACGAGAAGCTCAAACTCCTTATGTGTCAATATAATTTCTTCTCCATCTACTAAAACTGTTCTAGATAATCGATTCACTTCTATTCCAGCTAAAGACATAGCATTTTCTTCAGCTACTCCTACCGCGCCATCTGCACGTTTCAATAACGTCTTCGCGCGAGCTACTAACACTTTCGGGCTAAAAGGTTTTGTTACATACTCATCTGCACCTAGTTCAAATCCTAGTAATGTATCATCCTCATCAGAACGTGCAGTCAGCATAATAATTGGTACAGCTGACTCTTTTCTAATTCGTCTACAAACCGACCAACCATCTATTTCTGGTAACATAATATCTAACATAATTAAATCAATTGTATGTTCAGCAAATAATTCTAGCGCTTTTTTTCCATCTTCCGCTTCGATTACTTCAAAGCCCTCATTACGAAAATAATCACTAACAATTTCACGTAATCTTCTTTCATCTTCAACAAGTAATACTGTTTTATTCATCTGACCTATCCCGCCTTTTTACTCTTGCAATCGAATAATACGTTGATTGGAGCTTCCGCGAAATGGAAGTGTTAAATCTCTTTTCTCGAGTTCAAACCTTCCATCGACCAGAACGTCCCCATAATGTAACAACTCTATCATATCATTATTTTGGGCACTCTGTATCTCTTCTAACGTATAACCTGTATAAATCCATAAGTTTTTTTTCAAATCTTTCACTGCTTTTGCTACTTTTTTCACTTCAGCGGCTTGAAAAAATGGATCTCCACCTGAAAATGTTACATCGGTTAATGGATTTTTTTCAATCTCTTTCACAATTTCTTCTACCGTCATTTCAGTTCCGTTGCAAACATTCCAAGATTTCGGATTATGACAACCGATACAACGATGCGGACAGCCCGCAAAAAACACGACTGTCCGCAATCCTTCTCCATCTACTACACTATCATGAATGATATTCATAACTTTCATTTATGCTTCACCCGATCCATCTCTTCACTACGTTTCGCACTATTCCACTTCGACATATCTCCTACAAGATATCCTGTTATACGGCGAATTCTTTCTATTTCATGCTCATCTTCATTTCCGCAGTTCGGACATGCATTCCCGATAATGCCATGATAACTACAACACTTACAACGATCAACAGGGTGGTTAATTGAACCGTACCCTACTCCATACTCTGCCATCGCTTGTACAATTTGTTTTAACGCCTTTTGATTATGCACAGCTGCACCATCAAGTTCAATATACGTAATATGTCCACCATTACAAAGAGCATGGAACGGACCTTCTAAACGAATTTTATCTATCGCTTGCACGTTGTAATACACAGGTATATGGAATGAATTTGTATAATAGTTATGATTTGTCACACCACTAATTACACCAAATTCTTCTCTATCTTTTTTCACAAACTTTCCTGATAGCCCTTCTGCTGGCGTTGCAATTACAGAGAAATTGAGTTGATGCTCTTCCGTCGCCTTATCCATTCTCTCCCTCATAAAGGAAATGATTTCATATCCAATCTTCCACGATTCTTCATCTTCTCCATGGTGCTTCCCAGTTAAAGCTACTAAGCATTCCGCAAGACCGATAAAACCAATACTTAACGTCCCTTGTTTTAAAATCGGTGCCACAGTATCCTCAGGGTGTAATGTTTCTCCACCACGCCATACACCTTGTGAATATAAGAACTGAAAATCTCTTGCTCTCTTTGTACATTGATAAGCGAACCTCTCTAATAATTGCTTAATCCCTAAATCTAAGTAATAGCTTAGTGCTTCAAAAAACGCTTCTTTTGAACCGCTGATTAGCCCTAATTTCACTAAATTAATAGAAGTAAACGATAAATTGCCTCTTCCGATTGCTGTTTCTTCCCCATGGATATTAGACATAACACGGGTACGACATCCCATATAACATACTTCACTTTCAGGTCGACCATCATAATGCACAGCATTAAACGGAGCATCTAAAAACGAAAAGTTAGGGAATAATCGCTCAGCTGTCGTTTCTAACGCTAATTCAAATAAATCATAGTTCGGATCACATTCTTCAAAGTTCACACCTTTTTTCATTTTAAAAATTTGAATAGGGAAAATCGGTGTTTCTCCTTTGCCAAGTCCAGCTTGCGTCGCTTTTAAAAGTTGTTTAATTAAAAGTCTTCCCTCTTTTGATGTGTCTGTTCCGTAATTAATTGAAATAAACGGTACTTGTCCCCCGCCCCTACTGTGCATACTATTTGAATTATGAACGAAAGCTTCGCATGCCTGATACGTATCATTTTCAGTTTCTTTCCATGCAAATTCCTCTATTTGTTCTTTCGTAAGCGGATATGACTGTAATCGTTTTTTATGTCTCTCTACTGTTTTCCTCACATATGGAGTTAAATCAATATCAAAGAGTGCAAACGATTGACCACCGTGTTGCATATTTTGATTCGCCTGAAAAATAATTGAAGAAAGCGCCAACGCACTTTTAATATCTTGTGGTTGTCTCATATGTCCATGTCCAGTATGAAAACCGTTAGCAAGCATTTGTGCTAACGGAATTTGTGAACAAGTCGTCGTTCCTGTCGCATAAAAATCTAAATCATGTGGATATAATATATTTTGATCTATCGCTTTTTTCACTTGATCTGATAGTAAATTTTCGACTGCATAATATTTTGCACTCTCAGATGCGAACGTTCCCATTACGCCCATTGGAGATCGGCCATCTACATTTGCATTTTCCTGCATTAAATCTTGTTCATTACCGTGGATAATTGTCTCAAATACTTTCATTAATTCTTCTCCACGTACATTTTGTTTCAACATTCATAACCCTCCACCAACATGTTGTTGTCTTTTGATTAAAATCATACAACATATAGTCTTATTGTTTCTGTGAGAAATGTAACATTCCTGTGAAATTTTTTTCACGAAATAATGAATTTTTCATTTACAAAAAAGAAATGTGCTCTTTACAAATGTATGGTACAATATACGGGAAAAACTCTTTTTACCCTTTATCAACACATTTGAATAAAGGAGACTGAACTTATGGTTACTACATATCTTTTATTTATCGTTGCCTACTTACTTGGCTCGATTCCATTTGCACTAGTCGTTGGAAAAATCGGTTATGGAATCGACATTCGTGAGCATGGAAGCGGTAATTTAGGCGGAACAAATACATTCCGCACACTAGGGAAAAAAGCAGGTTTTATCGTTACAATTGCTGACATTTTAAAAGGTACTTTAGCAACAAGTCTACCGATTATTTTCGGGTTAGATATTCACCCACTATGGTTCGGATTAGCAGCGGTTCTTGGACATGTATATCCAATCTTCGCAAAATTCCGCGGGGGGAAAGCAGTTGCAACTTCTGCTGGGGTACTATTATGTTACTCACCAGTTGTTTTTGTAATATTAGCTGTTATCTTTTTCAGCCTTTTATTTACAACAAGATACGTATCACTTTCTTCTATGGTAACAGCTGTTGCTGCTGTTATTGCATCCATTGTTAGCGGGGATAAAATCTTCATTATTGCGATGTGTTTATTAGCAGGTATGGTTATTTATAAACACCGTGCAAATATCGGACGAATTATAAATAAAACTGAACCAAAAGCAAACTTTTCAAAAAAGCAAAAATAAGATCGTAGCCCACATAACGCAAAAAGAAAACGTGAAGCATATTAATAGCGTCTTTTTGCGTTATTTTTTATACTTAAGAAAAAGCAATATAATTTGGAGGAACTATACATGAATCTTTCCGTAACAAAAGAAGCAGCACAATGGTATAAAGACGAATTAAACTTACAATCAGGTGAAACACTACGCTTTTTCGTACAATACGGTGGTTGCAGTACTGTGCAAAAAGGACTTTCTTTAGGAATTCGTAAAGATGACCCTGCACATCCTGCTGTTCAAATTCAAGAAGAAGGTATTAATTTCTTTATTGAAGGCGATGACGAATGGTTCTTCGATGGACATAATTTATTAGTTACACTTAATGACGGTGATGATTTCCCTCAATTTAATTATGAAAAATAAAAAAGCGTGGCTACTGCCACGCTTTTTTATTTCTTTTTAATTTCCTCATATTTCGCATACCACTCAGGATATAATTTTTTAAATGATACAGGGCGAAAACCTTCTTTTTTCGCACAAATATTCGTTGTACTTGCCGTAATACAAAGCTCACCATCGCCGTTATAAATTTCATATCCATATACAACACGAAGTGGACTCACAGTATCAATCCATGTTTTCACAATGGCCTTTTCTCCATAACGCATCGCTTTACGGTATGAGATTTGCAAGTCTAATACAGGAGAGATAACTCCCTCTTTCTCCATTTCAACATATGAAAATCCTAATTCTTGTATAAGTTTCGTGCGTCCAAGTTCCAGCCACACTAAATAGTTTGAATGGTAAACAACACCCATTTGGTCTGTTTCCGCATAGCGGATTTCAATTTCATGTTCTGCTACAAACATTTCTATTCGCCTTCTTTCACTTCTGCTACCTTGCATACATTTAATCATAATACAGTGGAATCAAAAATAAAATAAAAACAGTGAATCTTTTATTGAAAGGGGCAAGCACATGATTCAAATTGTAACTGTTCGTAGCGGTGATAGTGTATATAGTTTAGCTTCAAAATATGGATCTACACCTGAAGAGATTGTAAAAGACAATGGTCTAAATCCAGCCGAAACACTCGTTGTTGGTCAGGCACTTATCGTTAATACGAAAGGCAATAATTATTATGTACAGCCTGGTGACAGCCTGCATCGAATTTCTCAAACATATAACGTTCCTCTCGCTAGTTTAGCTAAAGTTAATAACCTTTCATTAAAATCTATTCTCCATGTCGGACAACAATTATATATACCAAAAGGGACAAAAAGAGCAGCAGAATCCATCGCTTATTTACAACCTTCAACAATTCCAATAAAAGAAAGTTTAGTAAGTGCTACACGTGCTATCAACCCATTTTTAACCTATTTAGCCTACTTTAGTTTTGAAGCAAAAAGAAACGGTACTTTAAAAGAACCAACCGAAACAGCTAAAATCGCTAACCTTGCAACGCAAGGTAAAACCATCCCTATGCTCGTTATTACAAATATCGAAAATGGAAATTTCAGTGCCGATCTGGCATCTGTTCTTTTACGCGACGCAACCATCCAAAATAAATTTATTACAAACATTTTGCAAACAGCTGAAAAATATGGCATGCGAGACATTCATTTTGATTTCGAGAATGTGGCGCCCGAAGATCGTGAAGCATATAATCGTTTTTTACGAAATGTGAAAACACGCTTACCGAACGGGTACACATTAAGTACAACTCTCGTACCAAAAACAAGCTCCACTCAAAAAGGAAAATTTTTTGCAGCCCATGATTATAAAGCACAAGGGCAAATTGTTGATTTCGTCGTTATTATGACATACGACTGGGGTTGGCAAGGTGGGCCACCGATGGCAATTTCTCCTATTGGTCCTGTAAAAGAAGTACTTCAATATGCAAAATCTCAAATGCCTCCACAAAAAATTATGATGGGGCAAAATTTATACGGTTTCGATTGGAAACTACCGTTCAAACAAGGGAATCCACCAGCAAAAGCAGTTAGCTCTGTCGCAGCTGTTGCACTAGCTCGTAAATACAATGTTCCTATCCGCTATGATTTCACAGCTCAAGCTCCCCATTTTAATTACTTTGACGAAAACGGCGTACAACACGAAGTATGGTTTGAAGATTCACGGTCCGTACAAAGTAAATTTAATTTAATGAAAGAGCAAGGTATAGGCGGCATTAGCTATTGGAAAATTGGTCTACCATTCCCACAAAATTGGCGTTTACTCGTTGAAAACTTTACAATCACGAAAAAGGGCTGACTTCCGTCAGCCCCTTTTTTTGTACATTCTGTTAAGATTCATCTTTTATTTCACTTTTAAATGAATCAATACTTTCTAAACGTCTTTGATTTTTCGCTTCAATAGCAGCACGATCTTTTTCATTAGAAAGCTCAGCTGTTTCTTTTGCTTCATTAAAATTATCAATCGTATTTTGTACCATTTCTTGTAATTTTTCAGCGTTGTCACTTCGATTGTCTGGATTCGGCATGTTATTCCCTCCTAATTATATATACTATCTTAAATTACCTATACTCCTTTAAATTTATACATAAAAAGGAGAATGCAACATTCTCCTTTTCTTTAACCGTTATCTACAATCGGTTGTTTGCCAGTTTGGTCTTGCATTTGCTTCCCTTTATTGCCACCAGCTTTTTTCGATTGTGTTCCAATTTGATTTGGTGCAAAGTCTTTTGAATTCTTTTTCGGATTACCCATTACTATCGCCTCCTTAATACTAGTATCGTACTAGTGTTAAGAATTATTCAGCCTGCTTAAAAAGTTTCATTTCATAACGTTTTTCAATTCGCTCTTCAATTCGATCGATTGCATCACGATCGCTTAATAATTGTTGTTTATTTTCATTTACAAGTTCTTCAAACGACTTGCGGCGACTTCTTCTCATGTTGCTCACCCTTTCTCCTTCGCTTTCTTACTACATAGTATGAGCAAATGAAAAACTCTTTAATCAGATTTATAAGAAAATTTTATGTTTTGATAAAAAATCCCATGCGCATATTTTACGCATGGGATTTTTTACACCATCATATTTAAATACTTTTTAATTTCTTCATCTGCATTTACTTTATTTGCTCTATATTCATCCAGCGCTCGTAATACCGAATCGTATTCTTCTACAATGTAGCTCTCTAACTTCAAAATGTCCTCTACACTGTCAATCATAATTCTCGTGTTGCCAATCTCACTTTTCAATGCTGCCTCACATGTTAAGCTCGTACAAATTCCTCTTACATCGTCTTCCATTTTTTCTGTTAACACATATTTCTTTCGCCCTTTTACCTTTAACCTTATAATTGGATAAAAAGCCTTTATATCTAAATAACTCCCGACATTCATACAACGAATCCATTCAATATCACGTTTATTTCGCACAAGTATTTCTTTTACCGCTTCAAATACCGCTGTGTCATCCAGTACTTCTTTCTTTGCTTTTCTCTTTCCTTCTTCTTCAACTGATGCACATCTTTGATAAACAGCTGCACATGTAATACAATCGTCAAATGCATTATGAGAACTTAAGCGAATTCCAAGCATTCGTTTTAACGTTTCCAGTTTATGATTAGGCGCATGCTTCATATATTTTTTCGCTAAAAAGACAGTATCAATAACGTTATTTTTAGGCTCAGGTAGTCCAAGCATATTTACATTACTCTTTAAAAAACGCATATCAAAAGAAGCATTATGTGCCACAATAATATTTGTATCTAGAAATGCTAAAAATAAAGGTAATACTTCTTCAATTGTTGGTGCGTCTGAAACACGATAATTTGTAATACCTGTTAAACTCGTAATTCGGTTTGGAATTGGACGCTCTGGATTCACATACGATACAAATTGATCAATCAGTTCATGATTACGGTACTTCACAGCTGCTACTTGGATAATTTTATCATTATAGGGATTAAACCCTGTCGTTTCAAAATCAATTACAACATAATCTAATGGTAAGGATACATTCCCCAATCCATACACTCCCTCATCTGTTATTAACGGTTATCTTTCTTTTATCATATCACGAAGTCCTCACTCTATGAAAAAGAAAAGGCAGAAATGGCCAATATCCATCTCTGCCTTTTTACTTATTATTTCAATTTCGCAATCCGTTTTTCCATCTCTTTTTGTGTCATCGGTCCGATAAACTTATCTTGGATGACACCTTTTGTATCTATAAAATAAGACGTTGGGATTGTAATTACTTTATACGCTGTCGTCACATCAATGTTCTTGTCCAATAAAATAGGAAAAGTAATTCCTTTTTCCTTAGCAAAATTGCTTACCTTCTCTTCTCCCCCACCTTTTTCTGAAGGAGTATAATTTATAGCTAAAATTTCTACGTTTTCTTTATGCTCTTTATAAAAGGCCTCCATATCAGGCATTTCTTGCTGACATGGCCCACACCACGTTGCCCAAAAGTTTAAAATAACTTTCTTCCCTTTTAAATCGGATAATTTTGTATTCGTTCCATCTATCTTTGTTAATTCAAAATCTGGTGCGCTCTTTCCAATTTCAATACCGTTCCTTGCGATAATCTCTTTCATAGCAGCTTCACTTTTTTCTTGCTTCCCTTGTACTGCCTGATCCTTTTTACCAAACTGTTCATACGCTGCATATCCCGCTAAACAAAGTAACACTACAATAATGGTAAGTTTCCGCCACATATTATATCACCCTTACGTGTTTATCTTCTTGTAACATAATTACCTCAATACTATATACCTTATTTTAGCTTATACGGACAAGCTTGGAAATATTCACATTCGAAATAGTTAGAATATTCATAGCGGAGATAAAACATTTTCCTTTTTATCATATAATTAGAAATACATACAAAACCTGCGAGGTGATATGTATTTTACAACTACTTATCAACCCATTTACTTTTGTTTTCTTCACTTTACCCTTACTATGTATTTTTTTTAGTTGCTTACTATACAAATTCAAATGGGCTGCTATTATTATTTCTTTTACTGTTCCACTTACATTTTTTATTATCGTCTCTGGATTTGATATATACCTAGCTTTACAAAACTTAGATGCTTGGATTGTTTATGGTGCTGTTTATTCTGTACTTTCCTATATAACAGCAGCGCTAATACGAAGAAAACTGCACATATAGAACTTTCAAAAAGGGAGGTATTTTTATGAATTTATTCGAAAAAATACTATTATATATTCTTAGTTTTATATTTTCCCCAATCGGAATTATCACTTGGATTATCTCGCTCTTCAGTAAAGATCCTGAAAAAAAGAAAGTTGGACGTATTTGTCTCTATATCGCTTTAATCTCATTTATCCTTTTAGCAGGCCTCGGTATTCTTAGTTTCTTCACAATGACTATCACCACTACTACACAATAGTTACAGAAAGGATGATTTTTTTGGGAGAACACCCTATTAGTAAAGAACTTCGCTATATACGAATATGCTTAGTTATTTTAGTAATCGTTCTTTTATTTTTCAACGGTGGAAGGGTCGTTGAAATTTCTACAAATCATGATTCCACAGAAAGTGCTTCCACCAGTAATATGACACAGATTGCTGAAAATACATTTGCTATTCAAGAATATAATCCATCACTAAGTAGCGAACATACGGTCAAAATTTTCAAATATAACCCAGATACAAATCAACTTACTTTAGTCAAAGAATTTAGTACTAGCGATCCTGAGTCTTATACGTATCAACTTAATAAGACTGAATAAAGATAAGAGCGCTACGCAGCTCTTATCTTTTTGTTTGCATCTCTTTGAACAATGAGTTGCAATTTAATAATTCTCTAGGATTCCCACATTCCACAATAACTCCATTCTTCATTACAATAACCCGATCAGCTATCATCGCCCTTTCTACATCATGTGTCGTCACAATTTTCGTTACGTTTTCTCCCAACCCTTCAATCATATTCCAAACAGCTTGTTGATTACCTGGATCCAATCCAGCAGTCGGTTCATCTAAAATAACAATATTCGGCTCTGTTACAATCGCTCGCAGTAACGCAAGACGCTTTCTTTCTCCTCCCGAAAACTCTTCTCCACTTTTGTGCAGTACAGTATGGATTCCTTCTGATAAGTTTTTTAAGATTGTCTTCATATTTACAAGCTCGATACTTTTTTTAAACTGTTTTTCTATAATATCTTCTTGAAAATGTATATTCTCTTTTACTGTCGCCCGAAAAAAACTTGGTTCCTGCCATACAGTAGTCATACGAGCTTTCTTACCGTAATAAGCAACCATACCACTTGAAGGCTTATATAATCCTGTTAATAACTTTAATAAGGTTGTTTTTCCAGCACCACTTTCTCCCACAATGATAACAAGTTCACCAGGAGAAATTTGCAAATCAATATTTTTAATTCTATACTTCTCCTCACCGTTCTCTTGAAATGAAACATTTTTCAACTTCATTCCCATCGCTCTTTCTACATTTCTATCTTCAGCTCGTATATCTAAAAAGCAAAAAACTCGATTTGCCGATGCAACAGCAACTTGTGTCATCATTAATAAATCACTCGCATAACGAACAGGGAAAAATAACGTCTCAATTGTAGCTAATATCGCAACGAGTGATCCAACTTCCATATCCCCTTTCATTATTTTTTGTGCTCCTATAATAAGAACAACTATATATGCTCCTGTTTCTATTACCGTTCCTACTATCCCAATACAATGTTGTATCATAGTCTTTTTTACTTCCGTTTTATAAGACTTTGTTGTCACTCCTTTAAATAAGCCAATTGCCCAGCTCTCTTTTTGTAAACTACGCAAATCTTGTATACCCCTTACAAACTGTGACATCATCTCTACAACACTTGAATGATTTTTTTGAGCAATACTCGCTACATTTCTCACCTTTTTCGTCGTAACTATCGGAACAATCGTACTTAAAAATAAAAACGGAGTAACCCACCATATAAACTGTATATCGATATGCTGAAGCGCTATTAATGCCCCAATAAATTGCGCGATTGCATGAATGTATTCAATTAATATAGATCCATATAACCTTACCCAACTCGGAATATCAGAAATGACTAATGTTTCTAATTCTCCTTGTTTTACCTTCTCACTTTCTTCAAATGGTAATGACAAAAAGTGACGTAATAAATCTATACGCTTCTCTCGTAATATACGTTGACTCGCTTTTGTACTTATATAACCAAACAAAAGTGTATTCGTCCACATCAAAAACCAACTACCTGCAAATAATGCAATGTACATATACGCCCATTCTAACTCTCGCTGAATAAGGTTATCTACAATTAACCCCATTAAAAGAGGTCTAGATAAATTTAAAATAGCAGCTATCATCCCACTACATATCGCAGTAATTAACAACAGCTTTTCTTGCAACAGCGGCAACACAATTTTTCTATACTCATTCATCATCATTCCTCCAAATTTGCATAAAAAAAGGAAAGGGATGAAACCAAATGGTTTCATCCCTTTCCTCTGTACATAAAGTAAGGAAGCTAACATATGTCAGCTTCCTTATCATTCATTACAATTATTTAGTTCGATACTTTAGACTCTTCGATTTTCTCACGAAGAACCATTTGTAAAATACCACCGTGACGGTAATAGTCAATTTCAACTTCACTATCGAAACGAGCTACTACTTCGAATTGTTTTTCATTGCCTTCTGCATCGATTGCAACTACTTTTACAAGATCGCGTGGTCTAACTGTTTTGTCAATTTGAATTTCAAATGACTCGTTACCAACAAGACCTAATGTTTCAGCGCTTTCGCCATCTTTAAATTGTAATGGTAATACGCCCATTAACACTAAGTTACTGCGGTGAATACGCTCGAAGCTTTCTGCGATTACTGCTTTAATACCTAATAAGTTTGTACCTTTCGCAGCCCAGTCACGAGAACTTCCCATACCGTAATCTTTACCAGCAACAACTAGAAGGCCTGTGCCATCTTCTTTGTATTTCATAGCAGCATCATAGATAGATGTTACTTCACCAGTTGGCCAATATGTTGTATATCCGCCTTCTGTTCCTGGTGCGATTTGGTTTTTAATACGGATATTTGCGAATGTACCACGCATCATAACTTCATGGTTACCACGACGAGAACCGTAAGAGTTAAAGTCAACTGGTTGTACGCCGTTTTCTAATAAATAGCGTCCTGCTGGCGTATGCTTACCAATTGAACCTGCTGGTGAAATGTGGTCTGTCGTTACAGAATCACCAAATTTACCAACTACGCGTAAACCTGATAACGTTTCAACTTCACCTGGCTCTTTAGATAATCCTTCAAAGAACGGTGGGTTTTGAATGTATGTTGAATCATTATCCCAAGTATATAAAGCTTCATTTGAAGTTTGGATTTCATTCCAACGCTCATTGCTGTTAAATACTTGCGCATATTCTTTTTTGAACAATTCAGATGTAACAACACTTTGAACTACATCTTCAATTTCTTTAGCTGATGGCCAAATATCATTGAAGTAAATAGAGTTGCCATTTGCATCTTTACCGATTGCATCATTTTTCAGATCAATATCAACAGTACCTGCAAGTGCATATGCCACAACAAGTGGTGGTGACGCTAAGTAGTTTGCCTTTACAAGTGGATGAATACGACCTTCAAAGTTACGGTTACCAGATAAAACAGATGTTACCAATAAGTCGTTTGCTGCGATCGCTTCTTCTAATTCCTCTGCTAATGGACCAGAGTTACCGATACAAGTCGTACAGCCGTAACCAACTGTTTGGAAACCTAATTGATCTAAATACGTTGTTAAACCAGACTTATCTAAGTACTCTGTAACAACTTTAGACCCTGGTGCTAACGATGTTTTTACGTAACCAGGTACTTTAAGTCCTTTTTCAATTGCTTTCTTCGCAACTAAACCTGCTCCAATTAATACGTATGGATTTGACGTATTTGTACAGCTTGTAATCGCAGCAATTGCAATTCCGCCTGTTTTCATCGTTACTTCTTGATCTTTTAATGTAACTTTCACTTCTTTATCAAACTCTTGCTCATTGAATCCAAGTCCTTGTGTTCCAACTGGTGCTACAACAGCTCTATGGAACTCCTCTTTCATATTTGAAAGCGGGATTAAATCTTGCGGACGTTTCGGCCCAGAAAGGTTAGATTCAATTGTATTTAAATCAATTTCAACAAGATCAGTGTAGATTGGATCTTTACTGTCCGCTGTATAGAATAAGCCATTTGCTTTACAATATTCTTCAACAACGCGAATTTGCTCTTCATCTCTACCTGTTAAACGTAAGTATTCTAATGAAATGTCGTCGATTGGGAAGAATCCACAAGTTGCACCGTATTCTGGTGCCATATTTGAAATTGTTGCACGGTCAGCTAAAGGCATGCTCTTTAGTCCATTACCGAAGAACTCAACAAATTTACCAACTACACCTTTTTGACGTAGCACTTGTGTTACTTTTAATGCAACGTCAGTTGCTGTTGTACCACTTGGAAGTGTACCAGTTAATTTCACACCGATTACTTCAGGTACTGGGAAATATGAAGGCTGTCCAAGCATTCCTGCTTCTGCTTCAATACCACCAACGCCCCATCCAAGAACACCGATACCATTAATCATTGTTGTATGTGAGTCTGTTCCAACTAATGAATCTGGGTATGCAACTAAGTCACCTTCAGCATTTTTCACCGCATGAACAACCGGTGCTAAATATTCAAGATTTACTTGGTGTACAATACCTGTTGCTGGTGGAACTGCACGGTAGTTATCAAATGATTTTTGTGCCCAGCTTAAAAATTTATAACGTTCTTCATTACGTTTAAACTCTAAGTCCATGTTGAATGCAAGTGAGTCTGCCGTACCCGCTCTATCAACCTGTACAGAGTGGTCAATTACAAGGTCTACAGTAATTTCAGGATTAATTTTATCAGGATCCCCGCCCATGTCTGCCATTGCTTTACGAAGCGAAGCCAAATCTACAACAGCTGGAACACCTGTGAAGTCTTGTAAGATTACACGAGATGGTTTAAATGGAACATCAATATCTTGAACATCTTTCGTTCCCCATTTCGCTAAATTTGTAACATGCTCTTCTGTAATTACGCGTCCATCTACTTGACGAAGTACAGATTCAAGTAAAACTTTAACGGAATATGGTAATTGAGATACGTTGCCAACCCCTGCATTTTCAAGCGCTTTCAATTGATAATAATGATACGTCTTTCCATCTAATTCAAAAGTTGCACGTGATTGAAATGGATTATGTTTGACCATTATGTTTCCCCCCTGTTAAACGTGACTAATTTGTCTGAATATAAAATGTAGACAAACTTTTCAATACCTTACGATAATATCTTATTACAACTTTCTAAATAAGTAAATAATAAGAAACTTATAGATTATAATAAGTTTTCTTTATCTTTCTAAATTTGAATAGTGTCCATGCTCCTTATAAATACTATTATTGTAAAGTAAAGCACTCTACTTTACGTTCATATATGTTATGAGCAACTCATGTTTCATCTATAAAAACATTATAGAGGTGAGAAAAAATGGGTAAACGAAAAGCAAATCATACTATTTCAGGAATGAATGCAGCATCCGCGCAAGGACAAGGAACTGGTTATAACGAAGAATTTGCAAATGAGCCTTTAACAGCTGCGCAGCGACAAAATAACAAGAAGCGAAAAAAGAATCAGTAACGAAAAATCCCAAAAGGTTCACCTTTTGGGATTTTTTTTAATGCTTATAACGTAATAGCTCCGAAACCTTCACAAATCGATATCCTTGCTTTTTGAGCTCTGGTAAAATTTTTGCCAATGCCGCCACTGTTTGACTACGATCATTCCCCCCGTCGTGCAACAGTACAATATCTCCGCTTTTAGCATTTTTCACAACATGATTCACGATAGATTCTGTACCAGGGTTTGCCCAATCACGAGGATCTTGATGCCATGACCATAAAACAATTTGATAGCCAGCTTCTTTTGCTGTTGTAAATACAGCGTCATTAATATATCCACCTGGTGGACGGAACAATAAAGGTTCTTTTACCCATTCTTTAAAATATTTTTTTCCATCTAAAATGTCATTTTTCAACTTTTCATCTGAAGAACTATTTGCATACAAATGATTCATCGTATGATTTCCGATTTCATGCCCCTCTTTTAGCACTCGCTTTACTAAGTATGGATTACGCTGAACTCGAAAGCCAATCATAAAAAAAGTCGCTTCCGCTTTATATTGACGTAATAAATCTAATACTTGCGGTGTATAAGTTGAATCCGGTCCATCATCAAATGTAATCGCAATGATTTTCTCATTATTAGGTACTTCCCATGTTACATAACCAGTCGGTTCTAACTCTTTCCTTAACAACATTTTCGCTTCCACTTTGTCCACTTGAAATATATGTACTGCACACATTAAGGAAAAAATTAAAATAAAAATTTTTCGTTTCAGCATAGTAGCGCTAAGAGTAATGGGGTTGTTGAATTCACAACAACCTTCCTTTACTTTTCTAATTGATCTACATTCTGCATAATATTTTGGAGATTACTTTCATATTCCTCAAGTTGTGGACGTTGTGTTTCTGATGCTACTTCAAGTGCATTTTGAATCTGTTCGTACGCCTCCTGAACTTCTTGGCGTAGTTCTTTTAAATCATGACCGTAATTCGGATCATTTTTCACAATATTATTAAATACATTTTCCGCTTGAACAAATCCTTGCTGCGCGGCCTGAAAAGCTTGTTGCTTATTTTTATGATATGGCATAATACTTTCCCCTTTCTATATTAGTTAGTCCTACTTATCTTTACCCTTTTCTCTAAAAACATTCTCGTATAAATTCGCAAACTTCTCTCATTCTAAATAAAAAGAGGGGGTGTAAAATACAATGGGTAAAAACAATAATCAATCTAATCGTCAAAACGAGAAGAAAGGGTACTCTTCTGGGCAGCCTGAACCTTTAAGCGGGTCTCATAAAGTAAAAAACCGTAACCATTCACGCCAAAAAAATCATGCACATCATGATATGTAAAAAAACATTCACACTAGCTATATTTGTCACATACACTGTTTATATTTTTCATTTATTCTTCACCCCTACTTCATTCATGCATAACATAGTATGAATTGAGCTTTTACGGAGGGTGTCGTACATGGGCAAGAAAAAGAAGAATTGTCTTTTTCATGTTGATGGTTTCGAAGAATGGATGGATCAATTTTGTTCCGATTCTTATAGTAACTTTAGTTTTCCAAATCAAATTCATATTGACCTTTGTGAAACAGAACAAGAATACATTTTGGAAACAGATGTACCAAATGTAACTGAACAGAATGTACTCATAAAAAAGATGGAGACAGGCCTAAACATTTGCATACTTCATAACAATGCTTCTTTACAGCGAATAATTCCCTTACCTGCTAATATTATTTACAAGAAGATGCTAGCCTGTTTAGAAAATGGATTTTTAACCATTCATATTTCCAAAAATGAAGTTGCTAATGAGCATGAAAAGAAAGTCTTTTTTTCGCATTAAGGATCGATATAAATACAAACAGAAGCCCGATCAAATTTTTAGTTTGCTCGGGCTTCTGTTATTTCGCATGTATTTCTATTTTAGAATTTCTAATATATCTTTTTTTCAATAAACCTTTTGTAACTAAAAGGACTGGAAATGCTACAGTTGAAAATATGGCTAATATGAAAAATACTACAAAACCATTTTGATATCCATAGTAATCGAGGAGTATCCCGCCAAACCAAGGACCAATTACTCCGCCAATTCCAGAGAAGCCCATCGCTCCGAAATATGTACCCTTTAGATTTGAAACAGCTATATCATCTATAAATACATCTGTCATTGAGAACATTAGAACTTCTCCAACTGTAAAAATAATTGTACAGATGGCAGCACCTAGTATGGATTCTACTATTCCAAATCCAAACAATCCCCCGCTCACAAACAACGTTCCGACTATAATAGACGCTAATGGCGTATACCTTTTACACATTTTAATAACAGGGTATTGAATGGCCACTACTACAATCGCATTTAAAGTTAGCATATATGAAAATAACTTTACTCCATCTTGAAATATATGTGCGTTTGCAAAGTATTGAGATACTGTCGTCGTTAAATGTGAAAAGCCACAATTACTCAAAATAATACCGACTAACGCAACTAAAAATACTATGTCTTTTCGTAAAATACGAATTGCATTTAACATCGTGACGGGTTTTTCTGTATTTATTTTCTTCTTTTCAAGTGGGTACTTCTTAAATTGCAACGCTAATATCGCTGTATATAGAATGTACACTCCAGCGGCTACTAAAAACGGAATTGTTGATTTGGCACTTCCAATTTGTAATCCAACAAGTGGACCAATCGCTACCCCAACATTTATTGCACCGTACCGTAAGTTATAAACGAGTAAACGATACTCTGGTTTCGTTAAATCTGATAATAACGCTCTTGATGTTGGTTCAAAAAATGAACGACACAATCCATTCAAAGCGTTTAATAGAAAAAAACTCAAAACATGATCTGCAACTGAAAATCCTATAAATACAAAAACCCAAACAATCATGGACCATATTATTATTATATTTCGGCCAAATCGGTCCGATAAATTCCCCCCAATAAAACTAGCAAACACTCCAACAAGTGCACTCGTTCCAATAATAGCACCAGTCATTCCAGCCGATACGTCTTTAACGGTTGTTAAATAAATCGCTAAAAAAGGAATACTCATTGAAGTGGCGAATCTCGCAAATAAAGTCCCTATAATTATTGTCATGCCTAGCGGATGAATCTGTTGTAACTTCCCCTTCATCTTTAGATCTACTCTCCCTTTTTCTACATAAAAAAAGAAAGCAAAGGATCTGCTTTCTTTTTCCTTTTTCTATACTTGAGATGTTTACACCCGAGCTGTTCTCGTTATGTCCATATCAATTCCATATGTAAACTGTAATTCTTTACAAACATCTTTAATTAAAATTACAACATTATACTTTTCATTAAATTCTAATACAATGCTTTCTACTTCTTCATATGTATACTTATATTCGCCAGTAATTACACTTTTTAAATCAAAGCATTCATTAATACATAACTGGACAAGTAATTGATCATACTTCTCTATCACATCTTCTTTTTTCCAAAGTAACTCTTTTACATATAACCGATCAAATTTCACACTTTCTCGATTACATTCCGTTAAAATCCGGGTCATTTCATTTAATTCTCGATATAATTCAGAAATATTTCTGTTTAAACTAAGCAGTTTATCTACGCCGTTATCATACAGCATTTCTTTCCACCCCCGCATTTTCTTTTCCTTATTATAGCAAGAAAATTCTAAAAATAGTTTCTTTCTTCTGAAATATTAGGAAACTTATTTCGATTGCTTTACAATGAAACTAGTGAACACGAAAGGGGAAAACAAATTGGAACAAAAATTATATTACAACGACGCTTATCAGCAAGTCTTTACAACTAAAGTTATAAAACAAGATATTGATTCAGCAGGAAACTTGTACGTTGTTCTAAATGAAACTGCATTTTATCCAACAGGTGGCGGACAACCACATGACACTGGAACTTTAAATGACATTCCGGTAACTAATGTCGAAGAGGTAGATGGAGAAATTCGTCATTTCATAGTAGAACAACTACATACAAAAGAAGTAGACGGGAAAATAGATTGGCAACGTCGTTTTGACCATATGCAACAACATACAGCTCAGCACATTTTATCTGCTGCTTTTTGGGATCATTTTAACATACCAACAATTGGGTTCCATCTTGGAAAAGAAACAGTGACAATTGATTTAGAGACGGCTAACCTTTCTACAGAGACCATTGAAAAGGCAGTACAAATTGCTAATCAAATTGTCTTTGAAAATCACCCTATTCGTATTGAATGGATGACCTTAGAAGAAGCGCAAAAATTGCCCCTTCGTAAAGAGCCAACTATGATAGAAAATATACGCGTTGTTATCATCGAAAACTATGACTACAACGGTTGCGGTGGAACACATCCGAAACATACAGGTGAAGTAGGCCCTATTCAAGTACTTAGCTGGGAGCGCAACAAAGGTGGTATACGTTTAACGTTTATCGCTGGTTGGCGCACACTTAAATTAATTAGGCAGCACCAACAAATTATTAAAGATGTTTCTAAACAATTGAACAGTAGCGAAACTGATATTCCAACAAAAGTAGCCCAGCTTATTACCTCTCAAAAAGAAAACGAAAAAGCAATGCAAACAATGAATGAAAAACTATTATTTGTAGAAGCAAATGAATTATTACAACAATCAGAAGAACTACATACTGGAACACTTATCTCTAAAGTATTTACAGATCGCTCAATGCCAGAAATCGCAAAACTGTCTGCTATCATTACAGAACAACAAGAACAGGCAATTACATACTTCGTCATTGAAAACGAAGAAAAACTACAATGCATCCTTACTTGTGGTAAGGCAGTGACACTCGATATGAATACACTTTTAAAAGATGCCCTCCCTTCTATTGAAGGAAAAGGCGGAGGAAATAAAAAGAGTGCCCGTGGCGGTGGGAAAGCAATTATGACTGGAGATGAGTTTTTAAATCAACTTATTTCTTCTTTACAATCTGCAGTGTAGATTATTTTATGAAAGGGATGTCATTGAACTGGATGACATCCCTTTCTCTTTTCTGCTTCGTACATAGTAATACAGTAAATGAAATTATATGAACGATTTTTCTAATATATCAACGATTCTATAAGAAATACCGATTTACCCACAAAATACAACAACAATCGCAACTTATATAGTAAGAGGAGTCTGTTCCAAAATAACAGCCTCCTCTTATGTTTACAAACCAATATTTTGTTTTAATCCTTGATAACTCCCTGCGTTTAGAAATCCTTCAGACACAAGTTTAATGAAAACCCCTGAAAAACCATAATTACTTAGTTTCTCTATCTCTACCATTTGTACATCATGAATTGGATTGTGATCAAATTCATTAGAAGGAAGCGTAAGTTCCCCTGTAACCCTTTCAAGTAGAAATGTAATATGTAATAAAGATGGTATAGTACCTGGTTTATCACAAACGTAAAGTAATTTCTTAATCTTAGTTTCTAATCCTGTTTCTTCTCGCATTTCTCGAATCATCGCTTCTTCTAACATTTCACCATTCTCTACTCTTCCTCCGGGTAAAGACCAATTCCGATTAGCGACTTTTTGTTTTACTAATAATACTTTTTCATCTTCAATTAAAATTCCCGTAACACGAACTTGCATTAAATTAGTCATACTCTCTCTCCTACTCCTATTAAATTTACAAATTAACCCTTCCACAAAAAGAACATACGTTTTATAATTAAAGGAAATTATGGAAGAAAGAAGTTGTTACATTCATGCGTCCACCTTTAACAAAAGCTATACCACTCGAAGATTTTCAAAATTATTATTGGTTAAAAGCAGAACTGCAAACATTTTGTCGTGAGCATGATTTACCCTCAAACGGCTCTAAAACTGAGATTTCTGAACGTATTACACACTTTTTGACTACAGGTAAAATATTAAAGAATTGTTCTAATCAAAAAAAGAGTAAAAACTCCCTCTCCTATAAAGATCTTTCTCTTCAAACGATTATTACTGAAAACCACCGCTGTAGCGAAGATGTCCGTGCTTTTTTTAAAGAAAAAATTGGAGTAAACTTCCGCTTTACAGTAGCCCTTCAAAAGTTTTTTAAAGAGAATGCAGGGAAAACATATGAGGATGCTGTAACGTTTTGGTATGAAGAAAACGAACGTAAAAAAGACCCAGCATATAAAACAAACATCGGTGCACAGTTTGAATACAATCGTTTTACTCGTGCTTTTTTCGAAGATCCATGCAACAAAGGAAAATCAAAAGCTGATGCTATCGCTGCTTGGAACGAAATAAAATCAAAACCTGGCAGTAATGTATATGTCCCTCAATAAGTAGAAAACTAGTTCCTTGCTAGTCTTCTACTTTCTCAAATAATAGAGCAAGCCCAATTCCACCCCCAATTCCTAATGTCGCAATTCCATATTTCATACGTTCTCTTTGCGCCTGATAATACAAGCGTGTTACAAGCATAGCCCCAGACGCACCGTACGGATGACCAAGTGCAATTGCACCACCATTTATATTGAGCTTCTCATATGGAATTTGTAATTCCTTTGCACAAGCAACAATTTTCGAAGCGAATGCTTCATTCATCTCAATACAATCAATATCTTCTATTACTAAATTCATTTCTCTGAGTAGTTTTTGTACTGCGAATATCGGACCAGTTCCTGGGAGATTCGGGTCCACTCCAACTACAGCACTGTGAACGAACCGAAGAACAGGCTTATATCCTAATTTTCGAGCTTGCTGTTCTTCCATTACAAGAACAGCACATGCTCCATCATTTACACCACACGAATTTCCTGCCGTCACAGTACCATTTTGTAAAAATACAGGCTTTGTTCTCTTAATTATTCTTTCATAATTCATTTCTCTCTTTATTGGTTCGTCCAACATTCCATTAAAATCCCCAGATAATATTTCCTCTTGTAAATATCCTTTTTCTAATGCTTGCAGCGTCCGTTTATAACTAAGACAAGCGTATTCATCTTGCATTTCTTTTGTTATGTTATACCGCTCTGCAACATACTCAGCCGCCAATCCCATATCAGGGTCTCCAATTGTTTCAGGTGAAAACCGCGCTCTATTTTGAAAAGGTGACGTACTTGTACTCTCTACTCCTCCAGCAATATAGCAATTACCGGCACCACCCCCGATAAGATGACACGCAGTACGAATTGATTCCAATCCAGCACCACATTGCCGGTCAATCGTTACACCAGGTATATGATAACCAAGTCCAGCTTCTAATGCAGATAATCTTGCAACATTACCTCCTGGTCCAACGACATTACCTAATATGACATCATCTATTTCACTCTCAATCCCTTTACTTAAAAAAGTAAGAAGCGGTGCAGCTAATTGCTGAACTTCATAATCTTTGAACATCCCATTCTTTTTGCCAATAGGCGTCCTTTTCGCTTCTACAATAACCGCTCTATTCATATATTTTCTCCCGTTTTTCGAATATACTTTTTGCTGCAATGCGAGCTACTTTCCCGCTACTCGTATAAGGTATTTCATCTACAAAACACCATTCTTTAGGTATTTTAAAAGATGATAGTCGTTGTAAGCAGTAGCTCTTTAATTGTTGCTTTGTAGCACTTCCTTTGACTATTGCGACAGGCTTTTCACCCCAATAACTATCTTTTATACCAACAACAACAATTTCTTCAACAGCTGGATGCGTATATAACACACTTTCTATCTCCTCTGGGTAAATATTAATTCCTCCAAATAGAATCATATTTTTTTCTCTACCAACTATATATATAAAACCTTCCTCATCTTGATAGCCTACATCATGCACTGTCATCCAACCATCTTTGGTCAATTGCGGGATTATAGCTCCATCCGATACATAGCCCATAAAAAACTGATCACTTTTTACATAAACAGTTCCTACCTCGCCTACCTGTATTTCTTCTCCAGCTTCATTACCTATTCGAACTTGTACATTATGACAAGGTTTCCCTACTGAATTCGGCCTTCTTTCACTCTCTTCATCGACCAATGCTGTTACAAAACTTAGCTCAGACGCACCATAAAATTCATATCTTTTTGCATAAGGAAACATATTCATTATTTTTTCTTTCGCTTCAGCTTCCCATTTCGCTCCTGACGAAATAATTTTCATTTCACTTTCAATTACTTTATTTTCTTTATACAAAGACTCAAGCATTGTCGGGACTGTATACATTACGGAAATATTCTCAGTTTCTAACTTGCACAACACTTGATCTGGAATAAACTTTCTCATAACGTGTACCGTTTGACCTAAATACAATGCACTTATTACACCATATAAGAAAAGAGAATGAACAAGTGTTCCAGCTATTAAAATAGAATCTGTCTTTTTCATATGAAAGTCATGTACATTACAATGAAAACTATGGACCCATGATTGTTGCGCACGTAAAAACGCTTTTGCTTTTCCTGTTGATCCTGATGTAAATCCCATATAAAAGGGAGCATTTTGTACATTTTCTACAAGATGATATGCAGGAAGATATTTCTCTATCATTTCTTTCCATTCATCAATCTCAACTACTCTTTCTTCTTCCCCCGGTATATCATTTAACTTATACTGTTCCGTCACAATAATATCCGGGTTACTAATTGCTATTCTTTCCTCAAGCTCACCCTGTTTCCACTTTATATCTAACGGTACACAAATCCAACCTGCCATCGCTGCTCCGGCAAATATTTGTAAAAATTCAATACGATTTTCTAAAACTATTGCAACTGTTTTATTCTTCGATTCTTTTTCATTCAACCAATTTGCTACTCTACAAACTGACTCGAACCAATCTTTATATGTTAAAACTCTATCATTTTCTTTAATCGCTATTTTATTCGGTTGTAAAGAAGCATATTTTTTGTATTCTTCTGTAATTCCCATATGAGACTTCCTTTCTTTACAAAATAACAAAAAGAAACACGCGATTAACGTGTTTCCCCTCTTTCTTATCCCGCATTTGTAAATTTTCCATTTTTCAAAGCAGGCGTAATAATATGTTTCAATGAACGATGTAATTTTGTCACGAGAATTGCTGCTATAATCGCTTTTATGCAATCACCTGGTAAAAACACGACACTTACTTTCATCGTTTGCCATATGGAAATATCCATTACGAAAGCTTGTACAAGAATACCAAATACATAAACAACGAAAATACCACCAATTATATTTATGCATAATACTTTTATAATAGAAACTTCACGTAAACGCTCAATTAAATAACCAATTACAAATGCACCAACAATATAACCAAGTAAATATCCTGCACTTGGACCAACAAATACTCCTGGACCTCCACGCCCGCCAGCAAGTAGTGGCGCTCCAGCACCTACAATAAGTAAGAAAATAAGCTGACTCAGTGCACCAAGGCGTGATCCTAACAATCCACCCGCAAGCATAACTCCAAGTGATTGTAATGTAATAGGAACTGGTGTAATAGAAAGAGCAATTGGAGGTATTAATCCTAGCACTCCCATAATAGAACTAAATAAAGCGACGAAAACTAAGTTTTTTGTATTCATGTGTACTTCTCCTATTTGTAAACTTAAAAATAATTTCAGATAACATATTACAGGTGTTATCTTATCTTTCTACTTACCTTTTGTCAACTTAATTATATTATAAGTTTACAAGCGGAGATTTCCTTTTCAAATTCATTTACCTTTATGCAAATGCTCAAGCTCTTTCCTAAGCGCCTGTTTTAAAAACTTTCCAACAGATGTTTTCGGTATTTCTTCCATAAATACAATATCGTCTGGCAACCACCATTTTGCAAACTGTGGTTTTAAAAACTCATATAGTTCTTCTTTTGTAACAGTACTATTTTTCTTTTGAACAACACAGGCAACTGGGCGCTCTTGCCACTGCGGATGAGGTACTGCAACAACAGCCGCTTCAAATATAGCATCATGTGCCATTAAAGCATTTTCAAGATCAACTGAGGAAATCCACTCTCCCCCGCTTTTAATAACATCCTTCGTACGATCAACAATTTTTACGCAACCTTCCTCATCGACTGTAACGACATCGCCAGTATATAACCATCCATCACGGAACCCTTCCACCGTACGCTCATCGTTATAATAGCTTGCAGCGATCCAAGGTGCTCGTAAACATAGTTCTCCCATTTCAGTACTATCCCACTTCACTTCACCCTCTGCACCAACTACCTTCATCTCTACACCAGGAACAAGATATCCTTGCTTCGAACGAATCTCCAGTTGTTCTTCATACGCCAAATCTGTTTCGTAGCTTTTTAGACGCGCAAGCGTTACAAGTGGACTTGTTTCAGTCATGCCATATGCATGTACGAAAGGAACATTATATTTTTGCTCAAATGCTTTAATAACACTTTTCGGTGCAGCTGCACCTCCGCATAGTATTCTCGTAATACTAGATAAATCGTAACTATTATTTTCTAACTCTTGTAAAACACCGAGCCAAATTGTCGGCACACCCGCTGCTATCGTTACTTTTTCTGTTTGAATCATTTCTAATAAAATTTTCGGAGTAAACATCGGTCCTGGAAGAACTTGTTTTGCCCCAAACCAAGTTGCTGCAAAAGGAAGTCCCCAAGCATTCACATGAAACATTGGTACAATGGCCATCGCTGCATCACTTTCTGATAAAGCTGTCGTATCTGCTAATCCGAGTGCCATACAGTGCAGCACTGTGCTACGATGTGTATAAACAACACCTTTTGGATTTCCTGTAGTCGCTGACGTATAACACATACCCGCAGGTGTAGTTTCATCAATATCTTTTACAAATTGGAATTTCGGATCGCCTTCTGCTAAAAGTTTCTCATAATGGAATACAGGATGAAGTGTAGTTTTTGGGAGCTCATCTTTATCAGTCATAATAATATATGCTTGTACAGTGGATAATTCAGATTGGATATTCTCAATGAGCGGTACAAGATCTTCATCAATAAGTAAAATGCGGTCTTCTGCATGCTGAATAATATATGATATATGTTGAGGAGATAAACGAATATTAATTGTGTGCAAAACGGAAGCAATACCTGGAATAGCAAAATATGCTTCCACATGTCGATGATGATTCCACGCTAATGTTCCGATGCGCTCACCTTCTTTAATTCCAAGATTTGTTAGCGCACTTGAAAGTCTTCTTGTCCTTTCTCCTAGCTGCTTATACGTCAATGTCGTAACTGTATCATGTGTCCGTGAAATGATTTCTTTCTTCGGGAATAGTTTTTCTGCCCTTTCCATCATAGAACTAATTGTTAGCGGTACATTCATCATCATAATGTTTACAGCCTCCCTTTAAAGCGTTTTCATTTCGTTCATTATAACAGACTTCTACAAATATTTACGATATTTTTCTGTATTTTCTGAATTATTTCTTTGGAAATAATTCAGAAACAAAAAAACATGTCTTGAATACAATGATCCAAAACATGTTTTTTCATATTTATAAATTATCTACCTTTTTTCTCACTTTCTTTTTCAGTTTAAAAATGAAACGATTACTATATTCTTTATTTTCCACTAAAATTCTGTACGTTTCTAACACTCCCAAAACACGAACAAAAAGATAGAAACCAATCGCAATAAGTACAACGCAGTAAGGATAATACTGTACTAACTCTCCTGAAGTGATACGCTTCTTCTCAAATAAAAATGGTATTGCACCCGCTGCTATGAAACAAAATCCAACGATCACTACTGCAGCATACTTCTTCTTAATAGTCGCATATCTTTTTGTCAATTCTTTTAGAAAGTTTTGATCAAATAATAGTTCTTCCTTTTTTAATACATTGTATCGACTCTCTTCTATCGTTACAGGTACCATCATTGCTCCAATTCCAAGGACAGCAATAATAATTACAAGGAATGTAGACATTGTTACATTTTCCTTAAATAATAAATACGGTATTGTAGATAAAATGAGCAAACTAAATCCTAACGCGATATATTTAGAAATTTTTTGTCCATACACTACATAACCTTCTGCCATTTCCTTACTTACGTAATAGCCATGTTCCTTTTCATTACTTTGCTCAGCGGTTTCTTTTAATAAGTAATCAAGGGATACTTCAAATACATTTCCAATCATTATTAATTTTTCAGTTTCAGGAAAACCTTGACCGTTTTCCCATTTACTAACTGCTTGCCTTGTTGTGTTTAATTTCTCAGCTAACGCTTCTTGAGAAAGGCCCTTTTCCTTTCTTAACTTAAAAAGTTTTTCACCAAATCTCATATGTGTGTCCCCCTTTGTTTTCTTAACTAAATTGTATGTAAACATTGCTTTTATCTCTATCTTCCTGCGGTTGCACTTTGTCAACTTACGGTTGCGATTGTGTTATATAAGGTGCTTATATACGATTTAACTGTCTATCTTGTATGTTTACAACCTCACCAAAAATCAGCCTCTACAGTAACCAATTATAACAATTAAAGGGAATATTTGTTATAATAAATAAAAAAATCTCCCCTAAACAATTTAATTTAAAGGAGGTTTCCATATAAAACTTTCTATTCATTTATATATTAGGTTCTCGATATACTATATCTTTCCGTATTACGATACTTACCTTTAACGAACAAATCCTCTTTAATCGTACACTCATACTCCATATTCAATCGTTTCATTAATCTCTCAGATGCTTCATTTTCTGAATTACATCTCGCTTCAATGCTATTAAGATGTAACTCATTAAAACCATAGCTAAAAAAAGCTAACGCAGCCTCGATAGCTAATCCTCTTCCCCAATATTTTCTTAATAAGGCGTATGCAATTTCTGCTTTATGTGTAGTTTGATCATATTTTATAAATCCACACGTTCCTAAAAGTTTTTGTTCCCCTTTTAATACGATTCCAAGGGGAGCTACTTTTTCTTTCTCATATTGACTCACAATTTCTTCTATAAATTTGTATGTGTCATGTAACGATTGATGAGCATCCCATACAGTATAAGTTGTCAGCTCATTATCTGAGGCATACTCATATATATGTAAAATATCACTTATATCAAGTTTTCTTAATATGAGACGTTCCGTATACAACGTTGGATACGACCAATTCTCAACAATCATAACGGCTTTTGTTTAAACTTTTCATAATTTCGTACTTTTAATAAAAGGATATGACCACAATCCGTACAAACGTAAGCATCTACCGGAGATGATGTAAACATCGTCTCTTTTTTCCGTATTTGTGCATAACCGACAAACTCACCTTCTCCTATATTATGAGAACCGCAATTAGAGCATGTCTGCACGTCGTTCTTCCTCATGAGAGCACCACCTTTAATCTATTTCTACTTCCTTCGACAGTGCACTTCCAATTCCCTTCCAAAAAACCTGTAATTCTCTTAAATTGCAACAGGAATCCTAGCACAAAAATCGTATTTATACTATGTATTATATTTATTGATGGAGGAATTTTATGAATACTATTATGACATTCGATATAGCAAAAGAAATTGAAAGCGCAGAAATTGATATGCTCTCTTCTAGATTAAAGGCATTACAAGCGATAGCAGAAAATCCAATGCAAGTACAAATAGAAAAATTCGGAAGTGCAACTGCATTCTCATCAAAAGTAATCTCTGGTCCTACTTTTAATACAGTAAAAGGCATTACATTTACAAATACAAATGAGATAGATGAAATCATCTCTTATTATCGTTCACTACAAATCACTTGCCGTTTTGAAATTACACCAGCTCAAGCCACAACTGAACTATTTCAATATTTATCACAAAAGGGATTTTTTCAATCTAGCTTCCATACAACTTTATATAATAAACCTAGACAAAATTCATCTCCTCTTCCTTCTAATATTTTGGTACGCAAACTCAAAGAAAATGAGTTTCATACTTTTGCAGACATTTATGTTCGAGGATTTAATATGCCATCATTTACAAAAGATGGCGTTCGTCAAAATAACGAAATTCTTTATAATCAGCAGGGATGGCATTTTTTCATAGCCGAAGTGCAAAATATTCCAGCAAGCATCGGTGTCATATATATAAATAAAGGCATTGCCTCACTAGCTGCTTCTGCTACTTTGCCAGAATTTCAGTGTAAAGGTTGTCATACTGCATTAATTCAGAAACGAATAGAAACAGCTATAGCAACAAACTGTCATTTAATAGTCGGACAAACTCGATTTGGTAGCAGTAGTCAAAATAACATGGAACGCGCTCATTTGAAAATCGCTTATACAAAATCAATATGGACTGCGAAATACTTATAATTAACTTTCTTTTTCTTACCATTACGAATGTATACATTTTATGACAATTCCATTTCTACCCTATTAATCATTTGAATATTCAAACTTCATTTGTTACGCTATTACTAGATACATCATTCAACTTGCTATATGAAAAGAGAATTCTAATCAAACTACATGGAGGAGAAATGTATGACAAAGCATGAGCATGGTTTAAAAGAAAAAGTAGAAGGTACCATTGATAAAGTAAAAGGCGAAGTAAAGGAAGTTGTCGGGAAAGTAACAGACAATAAGAAATTACAAGCTGAAGGAAAATGGGATAAGATAAAAGGTACTGCCAAAATTACTGTCGGTAATGTAAAAGAAAAAGTACATGAATATAAAGAGCATAAAGAAAATAAATAAAAAAGAGCCAAATGGCTCTTTTTTATTTATTTTCGCTCTTCTCTAACACATACAAATCTTCTTCAATATTAGATAGTTTTTCAGTTACAAGTTTTCTTGCATCTCCAATTGCTTGATTGTATGCAAATGGTCCTACTAACTTTATCATTTCTTCTATTAAACGTTCTGCTTGGAAACGTCCAATCTCATCTAAATCTTCTTCAACGAAAAACTGCTGGATTTGTGCTACAAGCTCTTCTTTTTTATCAGTCGGTATTTTTATGTTCATCATCATTCGTTACTCCTCTATATTTAAGATAATACTTTTCTTAACTCTACCATAGAAAAGCGATTTCCTGGACAAGTTTTTGTAACTCCTTCTAATTCACGATGACCAAGTATATTTTCTTTACTTATAGAAAATTGATTCATTAATGTCTTGCATAAAGAATATAGTGAATTCATTTGCGCAGTAGTAGGATCGTATGTATCAAAATTTCCCGTCATACATATTCCAATTGTATCACTATTATTATCTTTCGCATGTGCTCCAATATGTAAACCTCGTCCTTCGACTACAGTTCCATCTTCTTCAATAAAATAATTGTAGCCAATTCCGCTCCACCCTCTTACTTTTTGATGAAATTCGTGAGTTTTATACACATCCCATCCAACTTCTGACGTATGGTGGATAATAAGTTTATTTACTTTTTCTAAAGGAACTAACTCATCTTGAAATGTTATATTTGCACATTTAATTTCCATATGAACGTCCTCCTCTTAAAAATCGATCATAATAACTGTTTTATCATCTGGTCTTATTCTGTTTTCCCCTTCTAACTCTTCAATGATTGCTACATATTCTTTTATACTATTCTTTCTTATATATGCCACAGTTTGTTCTAGTGACCAATCTGAGTGAAACAATCCGTCTGAACAAATAACGATCCCACTTACGTCGGCTACATGTAATTCCCCATGTTGTAAATAGATCATCGCTTCCTTCATACCATTTGCGACTGAGTAGCCATTCGGCATATTTGCAAGATAACGATTGTATTTTAACTGCTCTCGAACATCCTGAAAAACGTGTTCTTCCGGTACAGATAGCCCTTTTTTACGGTCTTCTTCTCTTTTCTTTTTTGCGCGTTTACTAATTCCTTTAACTGTATCTTTCGTTAATACTTGCATCGTTCCATCTTGATGTATCGTAACAATCATACAATCACCTAGCTGCACATATTCAAGTTTCTCGCCATCTACTCGAACTGCTGCTATACATGTACACCATAAATGATCTTTTTTTCCCGTATCAACCTTATATTCTAGCATTTTGTTCTGCAATAATTCATTCGCTTTTGCAACTGCAACTTGTAAACTGATATTCTCCCGTAACGAAGTAAAATAACTTGCAAATAAACGCGAAGCGATGTATGCCCCATTATGTCCTTCTTCATCACAAAATGGGACAAGTGGCGTTGCACCATCACATACACCGTAAACTATATTATCTTCATTACAAAAAAATGAATCCTCACATTCGTGTTTTAAAGGACTTTTCTTTTGATACGTTGTTATCTTCATTTTTTGTATCCCCTTCCAAATTGTCAAATACTCAAACTTTTTAGATTAATCTAATTTCTCGAAATAAACTGTTTTCCCCTAAAACTTTTAATTTCATATATAATCTTGAAATAATATGATTATTTAATGAAGGACGGGAAAAAGATGGTCAGATTTCTTGGTGTTATTTTTGGTTCTGTTATTATTGCAATTGCCTTTAATCTTTTCCTTATCCCCCATAAAATTTTAAGTAGTGGAATTGGCGGAATTGCTATTATTTTAGGAATTGTAACCCCTGTAAACACAGGTATTATTAACTTCGTATTGAACTTACCAATCCTCATTTTAGGATACATAGGTCTTGGAAAAAAAGTAATTTTTAACACAGTTGTCTCTGTAATTGTATTATCTGTTGCACTATATTATATTCCTGTAAAAGTCGTAGCAACAGATCCACTTTTATCATCTGTATTTGGAGGTGTTATCGCCGGAGCTGGTATTGGCCTTGTCTTTAACTGCCATGGTTCAACTGGTGGTTTTGATATTATCGGTATGTTGTTATCTCGTAAAAGAGATATTAAACTTGGCGGTTTCCTTATTCTGTTAAACACAGTTGTTGTTGTCATTGCAGGATTTTTCTTCACCTGGGATGTAGCACTAACAAGCTTACTTTCAATTTATGTAACTGGTAAAGTAATTGATGCCGTTCATACGAAACATCGTAAAGTTACACTTATGATTGTAACAAATCAAGCTGAAGAAATGAAAAAGAAACTCCTTTCTACTGTTGTACGTGGAATCACACTTCTTGACGGCGAAGGTGCTTATTCAAACGAGAAAAAACGTGTACTTATGACTGTCGTTTCACGTGAAGAGTTAGCAAGTATGAAACTAACTATTTCTGAAATTGATCCTCATGCATTCGTTAATATTACAGAAACTGTTGAAGTATTAGGATTGTTTAGAAAAGCGTAAAAAACTAGGTGGAACTCCACCTAGTTTTTATTTTGCATAAATTCAATTCTATTTCCAAATGGATCTGATACGTAAAATCTAATTACATCTGGGCGTGCATTATCATCTATTACCTCAATACCTTGTTGTATTAATTCTTGTTTAAATTCGTCAATTTTAGAAACATAAAAAGCTGGATGCGCCTTTTTAGCTGGTATAAAGTTTTGCTCGACTCCGATATGAATTTCTTGATTTCCACACTTAAACCAACATCCTCCACGCTTCTTTAACTCTTCTGGCTTCGGAATTTCCTCCATACCAATTTTATTACCATAAAATTCTCTTGCTTCTCCCTCACATCCTACAGGTGCCGCTACTTGTACATGATCAATTCCTTGAATATAACTTTTCATTTTTCTCCCCCTCTTCTATTCTAATGTTATAACGAAAACACATTCATGTAACTTACAGAAAATTAATAAAGCAATATAAGATTCTCTTATTACTACCTTTTATACCTTCTACTAATAATAAAAAAAGAAATTTTATTATGTAATTTCCATTTTTTATAGAAATACATGTCACACCTATATTATAGTTATTAATAGATCCATCTTTTTTAGATGCTAATTGTACGGAGGAAATATTATGAGTCGTAAAAAATATTCATCTACTCAAAAAAAGCGTCATCCGAATGTATCTGGACGCTTGCGAAACCATATACAAAGTCGTTCTTTAGCAGAAATGTATGCCTCTCTTTTTGAACATAATCCTGATAGTATTATTTCATTGAGTTTAGAAGGAGTTATTTTACATATTAATCCCTCTGCTGAAAGAATATTAGGTTACACTTCTCACGAATTAGAGCGTAAAACAATCACTTCTATTTTAGAAGCACATATTTCTGATCAAGTGCTACAATACATAAAAAATACTGTAGCTAATGATCAAAAAGAGTATATTATCTCTATTTATCATAAAGACGGATATTTACTAGATGTCGTAACAAAATTAGTTCCTATTTTTGTTGAAAACCGTTTAACAGGTGTATACGCCATTATGAAACCCCTTGAAAAATCAGATAGAATTGAGAAAGTATTAAAAGATAGTGAGAAACGATTGCGCACATTAATGAATTCAATGCCTGCGTTTGTTATATTTAAAGATCATGAAGGACGCTGGCTTGAAGCGAATGACTATGCACTTTCTTGCTTCGATTTCCATAATGTACCCTATCACGGAAAGAAAGATGGGGAACTCATTCAATATAACGAAGCGTACCGAGAAGCTTTTTTACATTGTGAAGAAGTTGATGAACTAACATGGCAAAAAGGACAAATTCTTCACGGTGAAGAATTTATTATACATAGAGATGATTTCGACCTAATTTTAAGTATTTCAAAAGTCCCACTCTTCCACCCTGATGGCTCCCGCAAAGGTCTTATAGTGATGGGAAGGGATGTTACCGAACTAAAGGAAACTGAAAAATTATTAAGAAAATCCGAAAAGCTTGCAGTAGTAGGACAACTGACAGCTGGAATTGCACATGAAATTAGAAACCCGCTAACTTCATTGAAAGGATTTTTAACATTATTACATCCAGAGATAAATGAGGAAAATAAATGGTATGTAGACGTTATGCTAAGTGAAATTTCACAAATGGAATCCATAACAAGCCAATTTATGGCGATGTCTAAACCACAAGTGCTTGCTATTCATACTTGCAACATACAAACATTAATTGAAGAAGTAGTAACTTTTATTTTACCAACTGCTATTATGCATAGCGTTCATATCATTATGGACCATTTTAATCATACTTCTGACATTCAATGTGACAGTAATCAATTAAAACAAGTTTTTATTAACATATTAAAAAATGCCATCGAGGCGATGCCAAATGGCGGTAACATCTTCATCCAAACAACATCGTTAGAAAATGATTTTATTTCAATACGCATTATTGATGAAGGATGTGGAATACCTGAAGAGCGCATGTCACGTCTTGGAGAACCTTTTTATAGCTTAAAAGAAAAAGGAACTGGTCTCGGCTTAATGATATGCTATAAAATCATCCAAGAGCATCACGGAAAATTATTCATTTCAAGTGAATTAAACAAAGGAACAACTGTTGATATCCAATTACCCATCGCTGCATCTCAGCCTGTAACAAACTCTTAACTATGCTATGTCAATATAATAAAAGATACCTACTAGTTGTTATAAGTATTTCAGTTATTATGGAAAACATCTAAAATAACACGCTAAAAAGCTCAAAGTCCCTATATGACTCTGAGCTTTTTTTGTATAAAACGCATTTCATTACATCCATTCTCTTCCATGTTCACGAATGAATTTAATATCGGTTTCATAATGTTCAAGGTGTCCTTCATCTATCATTTTTTGAAAGTTCATATCGCCTTCTTTAGCTTTTCTTTTCATGTATTTACATAACCCTTCTAATCGGAGCAATACCATCTCCAAATAATCTTCTTCCATATCATCACCGTATGATTCAAAAAACAATTTAACTCTTTGCTTTATACAATCAGCATGCTGTAATGAATTATAATAAACTGCCTCACCTGTTTCTGTATAATAAACTCTACTTAAAGGGACACAAGTGTAAAGAGTATACGCTATGTCCCAAAGTCTTGGACCCGGAGCAGCAACATCAAAATCGATAATACCTACTGGTTTTTCGTTATTAAAAATAATGTTGTATATTGCAAAATCATTGTGGCATACAACCTCTATTTTATTTGGAGTATTATCCATCGGTTTCCAATCATCTAATAACGGAAAGTCACTCACAGCATCATGATAAAGACGGAGCATCTTCGCTATCTCTTTTAAAACATCATTAGACCTCATGTATTCTTTTAAAGGATAATTACCAGCTTCTCCTTCAAAAAATGATAATATCTCTCTATCTTTTTCATCAATCCCTAAAAACTTTGGTGCATAACTAAACCCTTTGTTTTCCAAATGGTTTAATAGGTTATGAATTTTTGTACTGCCCTGCTTTAATTCTCGTCGAACAGTATCTTCTGAACGATATACGTTTGAGACATTCCCTCCCGTTAGCATTTCTTCATTTTCGTAGTTTGACATCTAATAATTCCCCTCCATTATTAAAAAATCGACACTCTTAAAACAAATTGCCGATTTTTCTACACTCCTGCTCATTAACACAACAGGAACCCCTTTGCTTTTCTTCATATTTTAACATAACTTTCCTGTTCTTTTTCACACCCTGAATAGCAACAAAAAAATCGAGTATAAAATCTTTATGATTTCACACTCGATTTAGCCTATTATTTATGCATGTGGAAACACTCTTTCATACCACTCTGTTGCTTTTTCTACTTCATTAATCGTTAATTGATGCCCTCTATTCTCCCAGTGCATTGTTACACTAACATTCGCATTTTCTAGTAACGCCTTTAATTCCTCTGACTCTGCTGATGAACAAATCGGATCATTTGTTCCAGCAGCAATAAACACTTTTTTCTCTACTAAATTAGGCAGTTCTATCCCTCTTCTCGGTACCATTGGGTGGTGAAGAATGGCACCTTTTAATGCATTTTCGTAATGGAATAATAAACTCGCTGCAATATTTGCTCCATTTGAGTACCCAACAGCTACAATATTATCTCTATCAAATCCATATGTTTTTGCTGCTTCATTCAAAAATTCATTCAATTCCTTCGTACGGAAAACGAGATCCTCTTCATCAAAAATACCTTCTGCTAATCTACGGAAGAAACGAGGCATTCCATTTTCTAACACATTCCCACGAACACTTAATACAGAAGCTTCGGGATCAATTCTTTCGGCAAGCGGTAATAAATCTAATTCATTTCCACCCGTACCATGTAGCAATAATAGTGTTGGTTTTGACGCATCTTTTCCTTTTTGAAAAACATGTTTCATCATTATCCTTTATCCCCTTTCAATCACTTATATAATTAGTCTAATTCTCTTACTTCAATTGGTAATAGTACTTGTTCAATCTGTTTTCTATGTGGTTCATATCGCTCAGGAAGCATTAATTCTTCACCCATCGTTGCTTGCGTTTCATCATGTGCAAATCCCGGAGGATCCGTTGCAATTTCAAATAAAATTTCCCCGTGCTCTCTAAAGTAAATGGCATTAAAATAATTTCGATCTTGAACAGGAGTAACACCATATCCGAAGCGTGAAACATGTTCTTTCCAGTCTAATTGATCAGCATCATTAATAGCTCTCCATGCAATATGGTGAACCGTACCAACACCCATTTGCCCGCGTCCAATAGAATTTAACTTTAAATCAATTACATTTCCAATTTCAGCTGAAGAACGGAATCGAACAAACTCTCCCTCTTCTCCAACTTTTTCAAGTCCCATTACATGTTCTAACAGTTCGGCAGTTTTTTGAGGCTGTGCAGATAAAAGGACAGCACCACCAAATCCTTTAATCGCAACTTCTGGCGTAACTCCTCCAAAACTCCAATTATTCGCTTCGCCGTCTTCTCTTTCAACAATCTCTAGATGCAAACCATGCGGGTCATCAAATTCTAAATACTGTTCTCCAAAGCGGGTCATTTTTGTATATGAAATATCGAAGTGCTCTAATCTCTTTTCCCAAAATCCTATAGTACCTTTAGGTACAACGTATGAAGTTATTCCTACTTGCCCATCTCCTATGACACCTTGTTGAGCACCTGCCCAAGGGAAAAATGTAATAATTGTTCCTGGCTTTCCTCCTTCATCCCCAAAGTAAAGGTGATACGTACCTGGATCATCAAAATTCACTGTTTGTTTTACTAAACGCAAACCTAATACACCTGCATAGAAATCTACATTTTCTTGTGGATGACCTACGATTGCTGTAATATGATGAATCCCCATTGTTTTCTTTTCCATTTCGCCCACTCCTTTTTTTATTTCATTTTTAAAGAACTGCTATACGCTAAAATTCATTATTCATTTTGTCCATTTGATTAAGTTCAATCCGTAATGTCATTTTATCTCGAATTTGAGATACCCCTTAAAAACTCACACATTCCACCCTATTTAAAATTATCTCGAATTCGAGATAATTAACAAAAAAAACTACATTTCCTACAATATGCTTAGTTTACTATTATATAAAATATCGGTTTTATTATTTAGAATACCTTCGAAATTATCTTGAATTCGAGATTTATTATAATCTAATTATTTTTCATTGTCAATGAGGATCCCGTTTAATTTTTTCATCAAAAATATTTTTCTGACAACTGCTGTATATTAACTATATATTATAAAAGGTACAAACGACAAGCGGAAATATTCGAGCAATATTTTTCTAACTTCCCTATATTCCTATAATCAAAAAAGCCATACAAATGTATGACTTTTGACCAACATTTTTTATTTAGCTACATCCTTACACATTTACTTCTCGCTTACATCGGGAAACAATTCCGAAAGAGAAATCACCCTCCCAGTCTCATCTTTAAACACAATATGCTCTCTCGTTAAATGGCGCGGACTCTTTACTCCCGCTGCCGCTGCTAATGAAAACAAACTATATCTCATACTAATTATATAGTTCATTACTCGCCATTTCTTCTCATACGGATCTAACGCTTTTTGATAGTGAGGATTCGTCGTCGCAACACCTGATGGACATTGTCCTGAATTACATTGGAGTGCCATAATACAGCCGCTTGCCATCATAAATCCACGGGCTGAATTTACAGCATCTGCTCCAATTGCTAAAGCGATTGCCACTTTATCTGGTGTGACTAATTTCCCGGAGGCAAACACCTTTAATTTATCCCGGACCCCATAATGATTCGCTGTATCAATAAATGTAATTAATGCTGGAATAAGTGGAAGTCCCATACTATCTGCCATCGATTTATACGTTGCACCTGATCCACCTTCTGAACCATCGATTGTAATAAAATCTGGATAGATGTTTAATTCTTTCATTGTTTTCAATAAGTCTTCCAACGGCTCCTGTTGACCAATTACAATTTTCATACCGACTGGTTTACCGCCGTTTTCTTGCAAATTTTGAATAAAATATAAAGCCTCTACCGCATTATTAATAAATGAAAATCGATTTGGCGAATTAATCGTCTCTCCTTCTCGTACTTTCCGAACGGAAGCAATTTTCTCATTTACCTTCTGTCCTTCTAAATGACCACCACGTATTTTTGCTCCTTGCCCAAATTTCAACTCAAATGCTTTAATATTGCTTTCTCTCGCTTTTTCAATAAATTCCTTCATTGAAAAATTACCATCCTCATCACGATATCCGAATAACCCCGGACCAATTTGTGCGATAATATTTGCACCTGTATGTAAATGTTCTGGTATTACGCCCCCTTCCCCAGTATTAATCCATGAACCACCTGCCATTTTCGCTCCAAACCCAGTTGATAAAATATAATTTTCTCCAATTGCACCGTAAGAAGTCGCTGATGCACCGAACATGCCATGTAGTTTCCATGGATATTTACGATTTTCACCGACTATAATTGCATCGTCTTCTTCGTATAACCAAAGGTTTGTTGTATCCGCTGTCAATTTCTCTCTTCTTGAAAATAATCCCTCTTTTTGAATCACATACTTTTTTCCCTCACGCTCTTGCGTTAGATTCACACTTAATTCATCTGTTAATGTTGGAAATAATGTATTAGCAATATAATAGCCAGAAGCATCAAAATCTCGTTTTGATCCAAAACCAAGTATTTCAGAACGATATTTTGCTAAAAACATAACACTTTGAAAATCGTAACGCGAAAAAGGTTTTCCATCAGTATCATGGTCAAACCAATATTGCCGGAATTCCGGTCCTATCTTTTCAAGTAAATAGCGCATCCTTCCTAAATATGGATGCAATTTTAATATAGAATGATGCGTCCGTTTTTTAATAAAAAATGTAATGATAAAAAAGATAATTAGAAGTAGCATCAAAAAGAGCAATATACTAATAATAACGAGTAGCGCTTCATTCATTCTGCGTCCCCCTATATATGAAGTTCCATAATAAAAAGAGAACACTCGATGTGTTCTCTTTTTATCCTTATTCACACTAACGTAGCAAGATGCTCTTTCGCATCATATTCGACTAAACTTTCAGCATTTTTAATTCGATGAACAAAATCTGGGTTCGCAATTAACGGTCTTCCAAATGCCACTACATCAATTGTTCCCTCTTGCAATGCTTCTTCTGCCTCTTTCGGATTCAAATTCCCTACTCCTACGATAGTACCATCCCAATATTTTCTTACTAATTGATGAAAATTCTTTCCGTCAGCAATAACTGTTGTATAATTCATCGTTGACGGATGGATCATTGTTAATCCAACTTCTTTGAACATATTTACAAAAGTCTCAATCGCAAGTTCTGGATTTTCCCACATATAAGTAGGGTTATCACCTTTAAAGGCAGAGAAGCGAAGAAGTATTTTATCAGCTCCAACTGCTTCTATAACAGCCTCTGTTACTTCTTTCATAAATGTTAGCCTTTGCTTTAAGTCTCCACCGTATTTATCTGTTCGCTTATTCGCGAATTCATAAGTGAATTGATCAATTAAATATCCGTGTGCACCATGAATTTCAACGCCATCGAATCCAGCTTCGATCGCATTTTTCGCAGCTTGTGCATATTGACCGATAACTTCTTTTATTTCTTCTATTGTCATTGCCTCTGGTGTATCAAACGGTTTTCGGAAACGCGGAACATTTCCCTCTGCAGCGATTGCTGACGGTGCTTGCGGCAATTGGCCACCAATTATTTCATGATGACTCATGCGTCCGACATGCCATATTTGCGCAATAATCGTTCCGCCTTCTTTATGTACTGCCTCTGTAACAGGCTTCCAAGAATTCACTTGCTCTTTCGTATAAATACCTGGTACTCCTGGATTCCCTTTTGCTCTTGGGCTAATGACGATTCCCTCTGTAATAATTAATCCAACCCCATCAGCAGCACGTTTTCGGTAATACTCTACTACGTCAGCACCAACTACTCCCGTCTCATTATTTGCAAAACATCTCGTCATCGGTGCCATCGCTATGCGATTACGAAGAGACCAAGATCCAATTTGAATCGGATCAAATAGCTTCGTTTCTTCAACGTTTTCAAAAGCTCCCCAATTATTTATATTTGTTCCTGCATAAATATTTGCTGCTTTATTGTTTGAACTTGCCATTTTTCTTCCCCCTTATAAAAAACTTACTATAATCGCATCATACTTACTTTTAAATAGTAACGTCAATTTATACGCTCTTATCTAGAAATATTCGTATATAGAAAAAAACCCCTCTAACAATAGAGAGGTTCCTCCTTATATACGAATCTCTTTCTCAATCGTTTCTCGCGCTAAAAGAAAACTCATAATAACTTGCGCTGCTACTCGGCTCGTCATATCTCTAAAATCAAGAGTTGGATCAATCTCTACAATATCCATCCCTTGAACGAGCGGCTCTTTTCCAAGGAATTCAATCGCATCAAGTAAAGTCGTACTATCCATTCCTCCAGGGCCGATTGCTGGACAACCTGGCGCAAACGCTTGGTCTAATACGTCCATATCAAGAGAAATATAAATAGAAGTCACGCCTTGTTTTCTTAATACTTCAATACTTTCTGTAATAATATCTTTTATTTCTCGCTCTCTTACATCTTTCATTGTATACACAGTCACGCCATGCTCTTTTGCATATTCATGATACGCCCGTGCATTTGAAAAATTACGAATCCCAATTTGAACGAGTTGTTTTCCTGTAATGACATCATTTTCTAGTAAACTACGGAACGGTGTACCATTTGATGGGCCACCATCATCTAAATTACGTAAATCATGATGGGCATCAAATTGAATAATACCGATCTTTCCTTTACTATTTGCAAAACCACTTATACTCGGAAAACTAATAGAATGGTCACCACCAAGAACGATTGGTATCATTTTCGGATTCACTTTCGTTAAGTGACCAACTGTTTTCGCGATTCGATTATGACTTTCTTTTATATCTGTAACATGCATCGTAATATCACCGCAATCATACAGGACACTTTCTTTCATGTCGTGTTCTTCTGTAATTGCATATGTGCTATATGCATCTAACATTGAACGAATCGTTTTCGGTGCAAAACATGCCCCTGAATGACTAATGGATGGTTTAGAAAGAGGTGCTCCAATTAAGGCAGCACCGAATATTTCTACACCTTCCTCCCAATCTTTAATCATTTCGCTCCATTTCGTCACTTCACGATCGATAAACTTTGCATTCTTCTTTAAATAGTGGCCGTGCTCCACGATTGTTCACCTCTTGTATATGCGATATTACCATTCTTCCATACTGTATTTACATGACTAACACCGTAATGGTACGGTACGTAAGCATAATTATAAGCATCCCATAAAACTAAATCTGCCTTACGACCAACTCTAATTTTCCCCGCTACATCACCACGATTAATTGCGTGAGCAGAGTTAACTGTTACCGCATTCCAAACTTCTTCTGGTGTCATTTTCAGTTTCAGCATCGCAATGCTCATAATAAGCTGAATGTTTTCAGTTGGACAGCTACCTGGATTAAAGTCTGTAGCTAAAGCAACCGCAACACCTTCATCAATCATTTTGCGTCCACGTGCGAAACTTTCTTTATTTAAATAAAAAGTTGTTCCTGGTAATAATGTTGCTACTGTATTAGAATTTGCAAGCATTTCAATTCCTTTATCAGAAGCGCCAACTAAATGGTCCGCTGATGCTGCACCAATTTCAGCCGCTGCTTCAGCACCACCAAGAGGGTCGATTTCATCTGCATGAATTTTCACATCAAAGCCAAGTTCTTTCGCTTTTAATAAAAATTCTTTTGATTCTTCTACAGAGAACACGCCTGTTTCACAGAAAATATCAACGAACTCAGCTAATTGCTTCTCTTTCATTTCTGGTAATAAATCTAGCATCCATTGTAAAAATTCTTTTGATTTTCCTTTGTACTCTTTCGGAACTGCATGAGCACCTAAAAATGTTGAAACTAAATCGATTGGATGCTCTTTTTGTAATTGTGCAGTTGCCTCTAATTGTTTCCATTCCGTCTCATCATCTAATCCGTAACCACTTTTCGCTTCTACAGTTGTCACACCGAAAGATAGCATACGGTCTAAATGGAATTTTGCTTTTTGAACAAGTTCTTCTTTCGATGCCTGTTTCGTTGCATTTACAGTCGCAAGAATACCTCCGCCTTGTTCTAAAATTTCTAAGTACGGAACTCCTTGTAATTTCAGCGCAATTTCATTTTCACGAGATCCACCAAATACAAGATGCGTATGCGGATCAACAAGACCAGGAGAAACCATTTTCCCGCCGCAATCAATAACCTCTTTCGCTTGTAATCCTTTTGCTTCTTCCGCTGTTCCAACGAAAGTAATTACGCCGTTTTCAATTCCAACAGCACCGTTTTCAATAACAGGAAGCGTGTTCATCGCTTCCCGTCTTAACAAGCCATCTTCTTGATCCATTGTTAGTAATTGACCGATATTTATTAGTAAAGTGTCCAGCATGTTTCTTCCCCCTTATTTCATCATTGGAATGTTAACGCCTTTTTCTTTCGCTGTTTCAACAGCTAAGTCATATCCTGCATCAACGTGACGAACAACACCCATACCAGGGTCAGAAGTTAATACGCGTTCAATACGTTTTGCTGCTGCTTCAGTTCCATCTGCAACAATAACCATTCCAGCATGAAGTGAATAACCCATACCAACGCCACCACCGTGGTGAACAGATACCCAGCTCGCACCGTTTACACTGTTAATTAATGCATTTAAAATTGGCCAGTCTGCTACTGCATCACTACCGTCTTTCATCGCTTCTGTTTCACGGTTTGGAGATGCTACAGATCCGCAATCTAAATGGTCACGACCGATAACGATCGGTGCCGATAATTCACCATTTGCCACCATTTCATTAATGATGCGGCCAAATTTTGCACGCTCTCCGTAACCAAGCCAACAAATACGTGATGGAAGACCTTGGAACTCAACTTGCTGACGAGCCATACGAATCCAATTACATAAATGCTCATTATCCGCGAACTCGCGTAAAATAACTTCGTCTGTTTTATAAATATCTTCTGGGTCACCAGAAAGAGCTACCCAGCGGAATGGTCCTTTTCCTTCACAGAATAACGGACGGATAAATGCTGGAACGAATCCCGGGAAATCGAAAGCATTTTTTAATCCTTCATCGAAAGCAACTTGGCGAATGTTATTTCCATAATCAAATGTAATCGCGCCCTTCTCTTGCATTGCAAGCATTGCTTCCACATGTTTTTTCATACTTTCTTTTGATAATTGTACGTAACGTTCTGGATCTTCTTCACGAAGTTTCGCTGCTTCTTCTAATGTGTAACCTACTGGAATATAACCGTTTAATGGATCATGAGCAGATGTTTGATCCGTAACTAAATCTGGCGTAATATTGCGCTTCACTAGTTCTGGTAAAATCTCTGCTGCATTTCCTAACAATCCAATTGAAATTGGTTCTTTCTTCTCTTTATACTCGTTCGCAACAGTTAATGCCTCTTCTAAAGATTCTGTATACATATCACAATATCTCTTTTCGATACGACGATCGATGCTGCGCTTATCAACATCAATAGCAATTACAACACCGCCGTTCATCGTTACAGCAAGAGGTTGTGCACCACCCATACCACCTAAACCAGCAGTAAGTGTTAATGTACCTTTTAATGAACCATCGAAATGTTGACGTGCCGCTTCACCAAATGTTTCATATGTTCCTTGTAAAATCCCTTGTGTTCCAATGTAAATCCAGCTACCCGCTGTCATTTGTCCGTACATCATAAGGCCTTTTTTCTCTAGTTCACGGAAGTGATCCCAGTTCGCCCACTTCGGTACTAAGTTTGAGTTCGCTAAAAGAACGCGAGGTGCATCTTCATGTGATTTAAAAATTGCAACCGGCTTTCCTGATTGAACAAGTAACGTTTCATCACTTTCTAACGTTTTTAATGAATCTACAATTGCATTGTAGCTTTCCCAGTTACGAGCTGCACGGCCAATTCCGCCATATACAACTAATTCTTCTGGTTTTTCAGCTACTTCAGGGTCTAAATTGTTCATTAACATTCGAAGTGCAGCTTCTTGAACCCATCCTTTCGTTTGTAACTCAGTACCTCTTTGCGCACGAATTGTTTGTTTTACTTTTTCCATTTCAATCTCTCCCTTTTCTCGTTTTATATTGCTGCGTTTACATCTAATCTTTCTTTTATTGAATAGTTCGCTTTTAACCAATGCGCGATATTTTCAATATCGGTTGAGAATATGCGGTCATTTGTAATAGAAGGCACTTGCTGACGGCCTTGATGATAGAACGTTTTCGTCACTGTACTCATGTTTTCAATACCACGATACTCTGCTGCTTGCATCGCACAAATCATCTCAATTGAAAGAACACGTCTTACATTTTGAATAATTTGATGCGCATGACGTGAAGCGATTGTTCCCATGCTTACGTGATCTTCTTGGTTAGCTGACGATGGAATTGAATCTACACTCGCCGGATGTGCTAACGTTTTATTTTCAGAAACGAGCGAAGCCGCTGCATATTGCATAATCATTGCACCAGATTGAAGGCCAGGTTCTGGACTTAAAAATGGTGGTAAGTCATTTAATTGCGGATTTACTAGGCGCTCAATTCGGCGCTCTGAAATATTTGCAAGCTCCGCCATTCCTACTTTTAAGAAATCCATCGCAAACGCAATCGGTTGACCGTGGAAGTTACCACCTGAAATTACTTTTTCTCCGCCATCAAAAATAAGTGGATTATCTGTTGCTGCATTCATTTCAATTTCTAATTTTTCTTTCACGTAATTTAAAACTTGCCAAGAAGCACCGTGCACTTGCGGGATACAACGAAGTGAATATGCATCTTGCACACGAAGTTCTCCTTGTTTTGTCACAAGTTTACTATCATGAAGGATGTCACGAATTCTGCTTGCTACCTCAACTTGCTCTTTATAACCACGTGCTTTATGAACATTTTCATCAAATGCATCAATAATGCCCTGCAATCCCTCAATTGTCATAGAAGCTATTAATTCAGCTTGATAAGCCGTTGCTTCTGCTTCTATATAAGAAAGTACTCCTTGCGCTGTCATCGCTTGTGTACCATTGATTAACGCAAGACCTTCTTTCGCTTCTAATTCAATAGGTTCAAGTCCTTCTTCTGTAAGAGCAACCATCGCATGAACTCGTTTTCCCTTGTAGAACACTTCACCTTCACCTAATAAAACGAGAGCAAGATGAGATAAAGGTGCTAAATCACCGCTCGCTCCTAGTGACCCTTGTTGCGGAACGACTGGATGGATTTTGCGATTTACAAACTCAAGAAGCATATTTACAACAAGTGGTCTAACGCCAGATACTCCTTTTAACATCGTATTAGCTCGTAAAATTAACATACCGCGTGATACTTCTTCTGGGAATGGATCACCTATCCCGCACGCATGTGATTGAATTAAATTGTGCTGAAGTGCCTTTACATCATCTTTTTGAATAAGCACATCACTAAACTTTCCAAATCCAGTTGTAATACCGTAAACGACTTTTCCGTCTTCTACGATTTTCTCAACTGCTTCACGGCACTCCGCTACCTTTTGCATACTAGTTGGGCAAGCTGTTACACCTTCACCTTCAAGTAACAACCTCTTCATTTCTTCAACTGTCAATGTGTGTCCTGTTAACGTAATCATCATTTTTCCTCCTTAAAAAAAGCAAAAGGGGACCTTACCTTTTTAAGACAGACTTCTGTCCTAAAAAGCAAGGCCCCCTTCTAACTAATAGACTATGGGCAAATCATATGTGATTAATTCCTAAACCAATCGCCTCATGCTCAGATCCTTTTACAGGTGCACCAATCGTTCCATATAATGCAACAGCAACCCATTCGCCTTCTTTTTTACCGTCGTATGGTGTACCGCGCACTATCGCAAAGCGAAGTCCTACTGTACGAAGAACGTCTGCTAACTGAATTTGACCTCTCGTCACTCCGTACAAAGCTTCCATTATTGCATGATAAAGTGCATGTGTTTCTCTGTAAACGTCTGTTTCAATAACTTGGTTGCTCTTAGCCGCTGTTTCCATTGCTGCTACAACTTTTTGCGAATTCATCGAACCCACTTTCCCCGTACAATATTTCCAACCTTTTGGAATAGATAATACAGGGCTTTCATTCTCATCCGCAAGTGCCAACAGCATGGCCATCCGACCAATTCGATGTGTTCCTTGAAGAAGCATGTGACTCTCTCATTTCTTTTGAATTATTTGAATATTACTTAATTTAAGAATATATGAAAACGTTTAAATCGTCAATAGTTTAAATGATGATTCAAATATTTTTTTAATTTTCTCCAATTTGTGTACACAAATTATTTACACAAATTTTTCAAGCGTGCTATAGTCGCACTAACAGATGCAAAGGAGCGAGATTTCAGTGGCGAAGCGAAAAGATATTCATTTTCGAATTGAAGAAAAATTACTTGAAAGATTTGACGCGGCACTCCATTACGAAGGTTTAAATAAAACAGACGTATTAACACATGCAATCCAGCAATTTTGTACGAAGGTGGAATATGAAAAAATGAATGATGTAAAACGCCAATACAACGTAAGCAACCATTTACAAACACGTATCGATACGCATAAACATTTTGAAAAGAAACGAGTGAATGTAGATGAAGTCGTCATTGAACATTTACAACTCCAAGGGAAAGAAAAAATATTAGAGGTCGGGTGCGCTAACGGAAAATTTCTTTCCCTTTTGCAAACGAATGGTCATACAGGACATCTAACCGGTTTTGATCAATCGGAAACTATGCTTTCTGAAGCTGCAATAAAGAATAGCATAATTGAATGGAAACTGGGTGATGCTAATAAACTTCCTTTCGAAGCTAATTGTTATGACTGGATAGTCGCAAGGCATATGTTATATCACATGAAAGATGTCGAAAAAACAATTCAAGGATTCCATAAAGTAATTCGTCCCGGCGGCGCCCTTTTAGCTACAACAAATTCTAAAGTTTCATTACCTCGTATAGATGAAATGTGTAACAAAATGTTAGTTGCATTTGATTTACCAAAAACATCACCATCCGCAGCTCCATTTTGTTTAGAAAATGGTAAAGAGCTATTACAATCTGTTTTTTCAACTGTTGAAGAAACAATTATTCATAATGCACTTATTTTTCATCATGCCACTCCAATCGTAAACTATATTTCTAGCATGTTTCCGTCTCTGAATATACCTGATAATATATACCTTCACGCCGAAATGAAGGACTGGTTGAAAAAAGAAATAGAAAATGAATTAACTCTTCATGACGGTATATGGAGCGATCCGAAAACGTTAGCGATTTATCGATGTAAAAAGGAAAAAAGCTAGCATTTGCTAGCTTTTACACATTTTCCGCTAAAAGTTTCTCCATCATTATATTGCCATTTCCACGATAAAAATTTGTATTATGTTCATTCGCTACCCCAAAATAAGAGGCAATCGCTATTCCAAATGGTACAAATGCATGTCCTTGCGCTGTAATAATATTTGAGTGCTGTACAACTTCTGTATACACAAAATTTCCGACTGGAAAACAATCTAATTTTTGATAATCTATCGTCACTGTATAAGAGATTTCTTTAAATAAACCTGCTTTTGCTAACGCATACGGACCAGCGCAAATTGCTGCCACTAATTTTTCTTGTTCATGAAATTGACGAATAACTGAAAAGAGCAGTTCTGCATCTTTCAAATGTACTTCGTCTCCTCCTGGAATAAGAATCCCCTCAAACTCTTCTACACACACTTCATTTAATTCTATATGCGGCTGTACTTGTAAGCCTGTTTCACTTATAATCATTTCTTTCGTTAAACCCGCTGTAATAATCTCATAATTATTTTTCAGTAATGCCGTTGCTACCGTAATTTCAAACTCCGCAAATGTTGGGTATACGAATAAAAGTATTTTTTTCATATTCCTTTCTCCCTTAACCATTCCATAAAATATGCTTCTAATTTGTTCACTGATAATGTATTCGTGTCCACATAAGTTACAGGAAATTTTTTATACCATTCTTTTTCGGTTTCTACTAATTTAAATTGTTCCTCAAATGTACTTCGATTTCTTGTTATATCATTCTTTTTTCTATCATATACATTCTCTTTTGAAACATCTAAATAAAAAATTGCATCCGAACGACATTCTCTTAATTTATATAATTCATCTTTTAATTCGGTTTCTATATCCCATTCTTCTCCTATAATCGTCGAATAAAATAGTGTATAAAATTCAATGTCTTCCGGCCCACGATCAAAAATCACGACCGAACCTTTCACATTTTGAAATCCCTTTATTTTTGCTTCAATAAACATTTTTTGATTTGTAATAAACCCTTCTTTTGAGTTCATATCTAAATTCAATTCTTTTCGTTTTTCTACAATTGGATATGGATTTTCATATATAACCGAAAGCCCATATTGCTCTAACCTTTTAGCCAATGTTGTTTTTCCACTTGCCATCGGTCCTTGAAGTGAAATTACATAAGTCATACCTCTCATTCCTTTTCCCTCATAGTAAACTAATTTTATAATATACAGAATATTGAAAACTATCAACAAAATACTTATCATCTTGTTTCCTATTCCCATCTGACTTATAATGAAAAATAGTAATGATTATGAACGCATTTATATGTAAGCTTGGATTTCCAAGCTTACATTATTTTTTGCTTCCACTTTTCTTATAAAAAGAGTATACTAGCATAGAACGTATGTTCTAAATGATTACATACAGTAAGGAGATAGAACAATGGTATACGACACAAAAGCAATTTCTTGGAATGAATCTTTAAAGCAACTTCAACGCCAATATACAAACAAACAAGTTGACCGAAAAGAATTTGAAGATGTTGAACTCATGGAATTCTTCCGCGATAACGACTACATTTCTTTACCTACACATATAAGCGGCTTATCAACAACACGTTTTACTTCTTACTCTATTTTCACAACTGAAGATAAAGATCGTAAAGTTGGCACACTTATTATTGAATACGTTGAAGACGATAATAATAATTTATGTGTTGAACAACTATACTTCGTTTAAACTATAACGCTTGGTCAAACTGACCAAGCGTTCTTGCTTTCTATGAATCTCACTGCTTATAATATAAATAATAGAAAACTACTGCTTTCATTAAAGGAGGGCATGCAATTGCTTGAAGGTTGGTTTAGTTGGTTTATAGTCGTTTGGACTGTTGTATTATTAGGACTTATGTCTATTGGTGGATATTTTATGTTCAGAAAATTCCTAAAACGTTTACCGAAAGAAGACGGTATGTCCATTTTAGATTGGGAAGAGCACTATATTAATAAAACTAGACATTTATGGGATGACAAACAAAAACAATTATTAGAGGAACTAGTGAGTCCCGTTCCTGAACTATTTCGTGATGTTGCTAAATCAAAAATTGCTGGTAAAATTGGCGAACTTGCATTACAAGAAAATGCACCTAGAATTACACAAGATTTAATTATTAAAGGATATATCGTTGCTACACCAAAGCGTGACCATAAATTTTTAGTTAAAAAACTGCAAGAAAAAGAGATTGATTATTCTAACTATAAATCTTTACTCGCAAAGTAACTTCACATTATTTTCGATAAAAAAGACAGCGCCTTTGACGCTGTCTTTTTTATTTTATACATATACAGTTTTCAAGTTAGCTTCATATCTTTTTCATTATAAAAATCATCTTCTTTTTCCATTTCCTTCTGCAATTTCGTAAAGGAACGATACATCGCAATTCTCCACGAAACAATCATTGCGAACGCTAGTAAGAAGAACATGCCGCTAAGTTGTCCTAAATCAAGAGATTGACTTAAATACGTTTTAAACACGATACGCACTACAAGTAATCCAATTAAAATAAATACAAATGCTTTTGAACGTTTCAAATAAATCTCTTGCCCGCGTATTTCAAACTTAGATGTTTTAATAAGAAAAATAGAGAAAAACAAACCGACACCAATTGCTTCTAACATTTCTGCCGGAGTTAATCGAAATTCAGGAAAAACATACATCAATGCTCCCGTGCTCATAAAAAACGGTGGGAGTATAATTTTTTTCAAAGTTGCAGGTTTCTTAGCTGCTTTTAAACGAATAAACATCGCACCAACGGCCATACAAACAGCAACGATACTTGATAAAACGACTATGTTCATATTTTCTCATCCTTTTTTTGTGGCTATACGCAAAATATAATTTCATTATATGCTTTTCCGTTAGTATTTCCAACATTTTCACGGAATAATACTAGAAACCGGTAAAACCACCAAATAAACTTGAGAAATATACGATAATTTTCGTCATCCAGTTAAAGTACAGGAAGACCCCCATGACAATCATAATGTATCCTCCGACTTTCATGAATGTCATGCTATTTCTTTTAATCCAAGACATTTTCGTAATAAAGAATGAAAGTAGGAAAAATGGGATAGCAAATCCAAGTATGTAGGCGATCATGTAAACCATTGCTGATTCTGGATTTGTTGCAGCTAATCCAATTACAGACACTAATATGGGCCCTGTACAAGGTGTCCATCCTGCAGCAAATGCTAATCCAATTAGAACTGAACCAAAATAACCACTCGGACGGTTTTTAAAAGTAAATTTACGATCTTGCATTAAAAATTTCGGCTTAAACACACCGACAATAATAAGTCCGAACACGATGATAAATATACCACCTAACTGTCTAATTAAATCTTTATAGTCCGTAAAGATTCCTCCGATAAAACTTGTACCAAATCCAATTGCAATAAATATAATTGAAAATCCAAGTAAGAAAAACGCTGTATGTATCATACTTCTTTTGCGAAGCATTGCATTTTCTTCTTTCAATTCAGAAACCGACATACCTGTTATGTATGATAAAAATGCCGGATAAAGCGGTAAGCAACATGGGGAAATAAATGATAAGAACCCAGCGCCAAACGCTAAAAATATACTAATATCTTGCATTATTCCACTCCTCTCCTCCTCAATATTGTAGCAAAAACAAATAAAAATGCTATGGACAATTCATGAACTAACTTTTCCAACATGACAATGAGTAAAACTACCCTTTCACACACTTTCTAATAAAACGTTTTCATTTCCTTCTATTATATAGAAAAATCTCAATCGAATTTTGAAACTCTTTCTAATTGTTACTAACATAACAAAGGTTCCATAGTTTCTCAAATCATTAGCACATTGCGATTGATTACACACATATTGACATTAAAAAATATTTTTTAAAAATGCTGTCTTTATACAATACAAAGCTGATTTTACAATACTTCCATTATTATTAATTTCAAGATTATGCATAAATATCATACTTTTATTATTATTCTATAAAATGTCACACTTTTCTTTTATTTGACCCTACATTTTTAATTTTGTATACTTCCCTCTAGTTATATATGTCCGTTACGGAATAGTTTCATATAGATGGGGAGGAATTTTTCATGCTTCGTTATTCTCTTTTAGTTTTATTAGGAGCGTGTAGTTATGGGGTTTTAGCTATTTTTGTTAAACTTGCATATGCAGAAGGATTTTCACTTGGAGAGGTAATTGGTAGCCAGTATTTGTTCGGTTGGATTATTTTACTTGCTATTACACTTCTATTTTCTAGGCATCGTGTTCCACTTAAACAAATGTTAATTTTATTCGTCGCAGGAACGTCTGCAAGTTTTACTGGTATTTTTTATTACGCTTCCTTAAAAACTGTACCAGCTTCTATTGCAATTATACTTTTATTCCAGTTCGTTTGGGTTGGGATTATCATTGAGGCAGTCGCAACGAAAACATTGCCTTCAAAAGAAAAAGTAATTTCGGTTATTTTCTTACTTGCAGGTACATTTTTATCAAGCGGGTTATTAGAAAAATCAGCAGGTGATTTCGATACGACTGGAATCATTTTAGGTTTATTATCTGCTATTACATTTGCAACATACATTTTCGTAAGTGGTAAAGTTGCTGTTGAAGTACCTTCATTACCACGTGGTGTTCTTTTAATGGCTGGTGCTTTAACTTTAGTTATGATCGTATTCCCGCCAACATTTCTTTTTAGCGGGGCAATTTCTCAAGGCCTTTGGAAATACGGCTTAGGATTAGGAACATTTAGTATCGTTATTCCGTCCATTGCCTTTACAATCGGCATTCCAAAAATCGGCTCTGGTCTAGCGACTATTCTTGGTGCAGCCGAACTACCTGTTACAACAATTATGTCTGTATTCGTTTTAAAAGAAGCTGTGCTTTCTTCACAATGGTTCGGTGTATCACTTATTTTAGTCGGTATCGCAATCCCGCAAATTGCATATGCAATGCGTGGACGTTATAGAAAACAGCATACTCATAAAAAAGTTGCCGCATAAACGAGAGAGGATTTTCATTTGAGAATCCTCTCTTTTATTATTGTGTTATATAATGAATACAAATATTTCATTTAAGAAAGAGGGTATAATAAGTGGCATCTATTCCAAATCAATTAATAGAAAAACTTATTTCTATTCGTCGACATTTACATGAATACCCAGAACTATCGTACGAAGAATTTGAAACGACAAAAGCGATAAAAAATTGGTTAGAAGAAGCTAATATTACTATTATTGATTCCAATTTAGAAACAGGAATTATCGCTGAAATTTCTGGTAATAAAAGCGGGCCTGTTGTGGCGCTTCGTGCAGATATTGATGCCCTCCCGATTCAGGAAGAAACAGACCTTCCATACACTTCAAAAATACACGGCAAAATGCATGCTTGCGGGCATGATTTTCATACAGCTGCTATGTTGGGTGCAGCTTACTTATTAAAAGAAAAAGAAGCATCCCTTAACGGAACTGTTCGCTTTATATTTCAAGCTGCTGAAGAAAGCGGAAACGGAGCATGTAAAGTTGTTGAAGCTGGACATTTAAAGAATGTACAAGCCATTTTTGGAATGCATAATAAACCTGATTTACCAGTAGGTACAATCGGTATTAAAGACGGTCCACTAATGGCCGGAGTCGATCGATTTGAAATTGAAATCCACGGCGTCGGAACACATGCAGCTGTACCTGATGCTGGCGTCGATCCTATCGTTGCATCATCTCAAATCGTTATGGCTTTGCAAACAATTGTAAGCCGCAATATTAGTTCTTCTCATAACGCTGTCGTAAGTGTAACAAACATTCATTCAGGGAATACGTGGAACGTTATTCCTGAAAAAGCTACATTAGAAGGAACTGTTCGTACATTCCAAACTGAAACACGCGAAAAGATTCCGGCATTAATGGAACGTATTATTAAAGGCGTTTCTGATGCACTAGGTGTAAAAACAGAATTCAGATTTTATCCAGGCCCTCCTGCTGTTCAAAACGATAAAGTACTCACTGATCTTTCTATTCAGATTGCAGAGAAAATGAATCTAAACGTTATCTCTCCGAACCCATCCATGGCAGGAGAAGATTTTTCTTTTTACCAACAAGAAGCACCAGGTTCATTCGTCTTTATGGGCACAAGTGGTACACACGAATGGCATCATCCTGCTTTTACAGTAGATGAAAAAGCATTGCCTATTAGCGCAGAGTATTTCGCCTTATTAGCCGAAGAAGCTATTCATCAATTATTACAAACAAAAAGCCGTTAAGTTCTCTCCTTAACGGCTTTTTCTTATGCTGTTAAATCTCGTTTTAAAAATACAGTATAGGAAATTCCTAAAAATACAAAAAGGTATAGCAATAACATACAAGAAGCGAATGGGAATGTTACCCCATTAATAAAGCTTACACTCTTCAAAATCCCATATAAATCTGTATTCGCTGGCAATAAATATTTCACCCATTCATATCTCGCCGCTGGAATTAGTACTATTCCTCCTGATAAAGCCAGAAATAAAGAAATACCGATTGCGCCTCCACTTGATCTCGTTAAAACGGAAAGCATAAAGGCAAATGCCGCATACACAAGAGTTGGTAACCAAGATAAAATGTAATATTTACTTGCTTCCACGAAAATGTTTTGATTTATAATATTTCCATCTTGAACGATAAATTCAGTCCAGGATGGTTGTTGGAATTTATAAATGAAGAAAAAGCCATGATTTCTCATACCTTTCTCCTCGTTTCGTGTGACTTTTCACCCTTTAGCCTTTGTGTAAATCTACAACATTGCCACATTGATATTATAATGACGATTATCATAACAACTGCTGTTACCACTATCGCATACATCGTAATCGGAGCATTTGTTACTCCTTGGATTCCTACTGCTTTCATAAAAATAATAGTAAATAATTTCAAAAATAACATGCCATGAATTAATCCAAAAACAAAGGCTCCTCCATAAGTTAATAATTGCTCCTGACATAATAAACAAAACATTTCTTTTCTCGTCATATTCACCACTTCATACGATTTAAACTCCTCTCTTCTTACCTGTAAAAGAGAGGCTGTCATTTTATAAGTAATGAAAGTACACACAAAAACTACAAATAAAAATAAAACATAAAACCAATTCACAAATATAGGTGTATATCCTGCTTTACTTACTACAACTTCATTGAATCGGAATGATATCATAAAAAAACAAATCATTGTATTCATAGCGATCCACATAAATTGTTTTAACCTTTTGGTAGCAAATGTTTGTATATTTTTTTTCGCCAACCGAAATAAAGACATAAATTTCTTCCCCTACCTTACTTCATAACATACGTACTCTATACTACTAGTGTATAAAAATATGACATTTTAAACATCGCACTACAATCGGAATCTTTACTAAGCCTTTAGTCCTAGAAAACGGACATGTTTACCTCTTTACAGTTGAACATAAAAAAGAAACAAAAGGTGGAAATGCACTTTAATTGCACTTCCACCTTTTGTTTAACGAGGTGAATCTTTATATAACTTAATTATCATGAATGCCTTATAACTCCATCAATTATTCAATCCTCGCATCTTCCACTTCAATTCTTTTTTTCTCTCTTGCAATTTTTAAGAACTCTAACAGCTCTGGATTACTATTCATTTTTTTGTAAGCTACCGACATTTCTGCTACAAAATTAGAATCACACAGTTCCTTATATACCACTTCTGTTTTATACAATTTATTTGCTGATACAGGTATTACCGTAATACCAATACCTGCTGCTACAAGGCCCATGACAGTTTGATACTCCGTTGCTTCTTGTACAATACGTGGACTAAAACCTACATCGCGGCAAAGCGATAAAATTGTATCGTATAAAGCTGGCCATACCGGTCTCGTAATAAAAACGAACGGTTCATCTCTTAAATCTTCGATATGTATTTCATCCTTTTCAGCAAGCGGATGTGCCTTTGGTAAACATAACGTACACGAAAGTTTTTGAATTGGTTCTAACTCAAGTAATTGCGTCGAGATTGGCGGACGTAAAAATCCAATATCAATTCGATTATCATGAAGTGCATGCACTTGATCCGGTGTTGACAATTCATGTAAAGCCACAGACACTCTCGGAAATTTCTTTCTATACTCTCTGACGATTGACGGTAAAATATCATATATCGCCGCACCTACAAATCCAATTGAAAGTGATCCAACTTCTCCCCTTTGAGCACTTTGTGCAACTTCTACTGCTTTTTCAATTTGTTCAAACGCTTTTTTTACTTCTTTTAAAAACATTTCTCCTGCTTCTGTTAATTCAACCTTTCTCTTCGTTCTTGAAAATAACATAACTCCCATTTCTTTTTCTAATTGCTGAATTTGTTGACTAAGCGGTGGTTGTGTCATTTGTAAACGAGCAGCTGCTCGTCCAAAGTGTAACTCTTCTGCCACTACAACAAAATATTGCAAATGCCGTAATTCCATTTCGGACACCCTTTTCACTTTCAATTAATACATCTAATATATTAATAACATACAATTTATATATTAGACAAACTTTTTGAATGAACGTATAGTAGAAATTGTTAATTCTTTATTACAATTTTTATGTAAAAAAAGAAAGAGGTGGTTACTGTATGAAATGGTGGAAGTTAAGCGGACAAATATTATTATTATTTTGTTTCGCTTGGACAGGTGAATGGATTGCAAAACAGGCACACCTCCCAGTTCCAGGAAGTATAATCGGTATTTTCCTATTATTAATCTCATTAAAATTTAACATAGTGAAAAAAGAATGGATTCAAGACGGTGCAGACTTTTTATTAAAAGAACTTATTTTATTTTTTATCCCTTCTGCAGTCGCTGTCATTCGTTACAAAGATACGTTATCACAATATGGAATCGATCTCATTTTAATTATCGTGATTAGTACACTTTGTGTCACTCTCGTAACAGGACTTTTAACTGAATTGCTATTAAAGCGGAAAGGATCAACGCAATGATCGGCTTTCTTTGTTTACTATTAACACTATTCACATATTGGATATCTAAAAAAATGTACCAACGCTGGAATTGGAGCTTACTTTCCCCACTTCTTGTATGCCCAATCATTTTAATTTCTTTATTACTCGGATTAGATACACCATACGAAACCTACGAATCGGGTGGTCATTGGCTAACTGAATTATTAAAACCTGCAACAGTTGCTTTCGCATGGCCAATTTATAAATACTTTGATCTATTAAAAAAACATGGAACTGCTATTTTAATTAATGTCATTGTCGGTTCTTTTCTATCAGTTATTACTTCAGCACTACTAGCTAATTTTTTTCAAATTGATTCATCAATAGAACAGAGTTTAGCACCACATATTGTAACGACACCTATTGCAATGGCTATTTCCGAAATGATTGGTGGCATGTCACAATTAACAGCAGTTTTTGTCGTATTAACTGCCTTAACTGGTGCATTACTCGGCCCTTCTCTCATACGAATATGCCGCATTAAAACAGCGCTCGCTAAAGGTATAATGCTAGGTACTAGTGCAAATGGAACCGGAACATCAAAAGCATTTGAAATCGGTCCTGTAGAAGGTACAATTGCAAGTTTATCAATGCTTTTAACAGCCGGCGCTAGCTTAGTTATCGTTCCACTTTTTTTATCTTGGTTACACTAAAAAAGCAAGTGTTTAAACACTTGCTTTTTCATTTATGTATTTATTTAAAAGCTCTTGATCCTCTGGAAAAGATAAAGGTAATTCTTTCACTTCATCTATTCCTTTCCAATCTATTTCATGTATTAACTCATCGGGGTCTTGTATTTTCATGTTACCGCCTATTAACTTTACAATATAGTAATGCACATGAACTGGTACCCCATATGTTACCCCTTTCTTTTCGCATAGTTTTTCTATAATTTCCACTTCATACCCCGTTTCTTCCCATACTTCACGAACACAACACTCTTCAAGTGTTTCTCCCTCTTTTTGTCCCCCGCTTGGCACAGTCCATCGTTTCTCTTCATCTACTTTTCCTTGTAGTACCATTAAAAATTCATTCTTTTCATTCATACATATAGCTGCCGTACCAATCCATCTTTTCATCCCATCTCCCCCCATACTAAATTTCGATCTTCCTTTATATTTATCCTTGAAAAAAAGAGGAAAAAAGTAAAAAGATGACGAAAGATTACATCAACTTCATGAGCAGTCCCTTCTTAGAAATTCAATATGGAAGGATGAAAGTATGATTTCTAAATATGTTGTGGAGTGTGTCTTTTGTGAAGAAAATCGAAAACCTCGGCAAGCCATTGTCACAGTGCCCGCCACTTCTCAGCTACTGGCAATTCAAAAGGTAAGAGCTGAGTGCAAACGCCGCTTTGGAAAAACTTTATTATTACAAACAGAGATTAGAGAAGAATTACTTATTGAACCAAAAGAAAGCTGACCATAAATTGGCCAGCTTTCATCCGATCATATTTTCACATGAAGATTAGGGGCATCCTCTTTAAGGATCGGGATTTTTCCATTATGTGCGTTCCATAATGGTCATCGAACAATATATTTCTATACAATAAACTATTGAATAGAATAGGGCAAAACTTGTTCGCATTTTTAGAAAAGGGATAGGGATATAATTCAAGTAATACTTCGAATACTCGAACTTTACACTCATTATATTAAAGCAAATCCTTTTATATGGGAAATATGAATTACTTACATAATTCATTCGTAAAACATATTAATAGTTTTCTATATATACTTCTCACTAGACTAACAACATACACCCAGCTAATATCGGTGTCATAATCATCGAAAACCTTAGTAGCACACGAGGTGCATAATTTGTAAACTTAGCTCCTATATATGCTCCTAACATTGTCCCAATTAAAACTTGTACTAATAATACATAATCTAAATACCCTTCCGAACTATATCCAAATCCCCCTCCAATTGCGATTGGTAATATAACAAGCATTGTCGTCCCTACAGATTGCCGAATCGTTAAACCTAATAGAACCATTAATCCGAGTTGGATAAAGGGTGCTGAACCAATCCCAAATGAACCAGCTAACATTCCAGTAACCAGTCCGAGACATATACATTTAATCAAGTTATCATTCGAAAGTTCTTTATGCCCTTTTAAAGACGACTGCTCCCTGTTTTGAAACATAATCAAACGAATAAACATAAAAATTGCAGATAAAAATAACATCCCCGCTGTAAACCAGTGTAGAAGATTCGCTGGTATTAGCGAACCAAACTTTGAACCAATAAAGGAACCAATTGCTCCGAATCCCCCAACAATCCCGCCTATTACAAGTACAACATTCCCTTCTCGGTAATGACTTACTACTCCGGATAATGTCGTAAATGCCATAGCAGTTAAAGATGTTGCAAGCGCAACATGAATAGGGATATGGAATACTAAAGTAAGTATCGCGATGATAAATCCTGCTCCTCCCGCTCCAACAAATCCTAATAAAACACCCATTAATAACATAGTTGTAATAATTGCCACATAATCCCCCTCCAGTACCCCAATTATCTAATATATCCTCTCTTCCATACAAATAAAAGGCATCCTAAACGGATGCTCTTACTACTTTTCTTTATTGATAATATGTACTTAATCTTGATTAATTAAAATAACAGCTGGACCAGAGACAACTACTCCTGCCACTTCTATCTTTTCAAATTCATTCACTGTAATAGATATAACCCCTTCTCTTTCCATCAATTCCTTACTCAGGACATCAGTCGGTATCTTTTTCACCGTCTTACCTCCTTTTCATTTTATACAATATTACAAAAAACTACCCAATGCATCTAAATATATGCATCACCTCCGCTTTCATTCCTTATTCCAGTCAAAATTCACATCCCCTTTCTATAACATATTGAAAAATAAAAAAGCACTCGCTAAAGCGAATGCCTTTCTATATTATTTACTCTCTATTACTTTTAGCATTCTATTAATAAATGCTGCCGATTCTCCACGTGTTGCGGAACCTTTCGGCATAAACTCATTGTTCTCATTTCCTTTTACAATTCCAAGCCCATAAACACGTTGAACAGCTTGCTTATCATACGCTAAATTTTGATCCGTGAATGGTAATTGAACTAAATTACCCTTAATATTTTTGTATTGTAACGCTCGATCAATCATAATGACAGCTTCATCACGTTTAATCGTATCATTCGGTGCAAATAGGTCATTTCCTCGTCCACTTATAATCCCAGCACTAGCTGCACGATTAATACCATCTACTAGCGATGGATGCGCTGTGTTTAAATCTTTGAAATTCGATTTCCCCTCTGGTAATTGTAATGATCTTGAAACTAAATTCGCAAATTCCCCGCGTGTTACAAGACGCTCAGGCCAATAAGAACCATTTCCATCTCCAACCATAATACCTCTTTTATTTAATTCACGAATATCAGCTTCATACCAACCGCCTGTAATATCATCTTTATGATTTGCATCATAGTAAGCTTTTGTTCCCTGTAAGAATGGTTCCCATGCATTATTCTTTATCATAATAGCCGGACAATTTTTCCCGCTCCAAAATTGATGTTTTTTCACATTTTCTAAAGGAATATTTAATTCCCCCATTAAATAAGCCGCTAGTTTGCGAGCATTTTCCACAGCTTTATTATAATCACCATCTTGGTTGACAGCAATTTCAATAGCAATTGATTCTCTATTACCAGTTCCTTCTGCTCCATCTCCAGCATGCCAGCCATTTTCATTTAATGGTAGATGTTGATAAATTTCTTTATCATCTACTGTAAAATGCCAAGATGCCGAACGATCAGTCGTTCCTGTTGCTTGACTGTATAAATATTGTGCATGGTTTCTAGCATTTGCTCCAACACTATAATTATCTGTCTCATGAATTGTAATGTATTTTGGTTTCATCGCATAGCCTGGACGAATATTTTCATTTCCTGTCGGTACAATCATTTCCTTTAATGGTACACCGTAAATATCCGTTGTTTTCTCTGCTGATGGTGCTGCATACATAACTGCTTCACGTTTCTTACGAGTTGGGGTTGTGCTTTGAATAAGAGATGCTTTTGTACCCTCAAATTTTGCTGAAGGTGAATAGATCCATTTCACCTCATTATCTATTTGGACTTGGAACCACTCTCCAGCTTGTCCAATAGCAATAATTGTTTGCGGCTGTAATATTTTCTCTTCTTTATATGAATTGAATGGTGCGGAATATGTAGCTGTTTCTTCATTAATTACTAACTGTTCGTTTGATAAGTGATAAATTCCCTTAACCTCTACATTTCCTTCACTATTTTGTATCCAGCCAGCTCCAGATGATGTTTCAACATAGTAAGCGTTTCCTTTTCGTTTCTCAGCTTTCACTACTTGATTTGAAATCTGAACACCTGTCGCTTTTTGTAAATCAGCAGAATCATATAAAGGTGTTGAACTTATTATATGTACAAGAAAATCTCCTTGCGCTTCATTTGTTATTCCTTTGTCCTCTCCACGCCCATCTTCATCTTTCATATGGGTTTCAATACTTTTTAAAGCTTGCTCGTCAGTTGAAATTGTTACGGTCTTTTCTACTGTGTCAGCATAGGAAGAACTTGGAATCGTTACCAAACTAAATACAATTGATGCAGCTAAAACATTATAAAATCCTTTTTTCATACTAATTATTTAACACGCTTATATCAAAATTCGTGTTAACTTCCCTCCCTAATCTAAAAATTTAATCCTATCTAGTAAACTTCTAAACTAGATAGCCATATACAATATAACAAACTCTACCCCATTCGTATAGATAGGAATGACTACTATTTGCCTACTTTTTCTATATTGGAATATTGAAAAGAAGCTATAAAAGGTATAGCTTCTTCCTCTCACTATTTCAATCTCGTTGCACCTTATAGTCTATAACCCTACCATCTCTATCGAATTGCAACACAAGACATTCACTATCTATAGAAATGAAACCACGTTCATTCCCAAGATAATACAAAGTAGTAATTCCCTCTTCCAAACCTCTTGTTTCCGTAGGGGCCCCCAACAATTTTATAATTTCATCATTGGATTTTCCTATCAATTTATACTGCTGTAATAGGTCATCTACCATATGTACCCGTTTTTCTTCATAATTTAACCACCGATTCTGATTAAAGTTTGAAGTATATTCATTTATACTTAATTGTACAGTGCACACTATTAATGGAATGAGACCCACCATCATTACTGTGAACAGTTGTTTCTTATCTTTATTACGCCTTTCCGAAACATGTAAGATAGACTTTTGAATAATAACTAATAAAATAAACGGTATTCCTACTACCAAAACACTCATTACACTCAATGACACATGAACCATATTAATAACGATAATAAACGTAATGTACATTAATATATGCAAACAAAAATAAATGTACAATATCCCCCACAATATAGAACTTTTACCTTTCTTCACCCAGCACACCTACTTTATCCCACTATTTAAGCTCAGTATGACTCACACCTCAAAATTCGGCCGTACAGCAAAGAAATTAAGTGGAAATTAGTTTGCCCGTAAAAGCCCAATTGGTATAACTAATTATCAGCGTAGGATGGATACCCTCACTGACTAAAGTCTCACTTTACTTTTCACTTCGTAACATAATTCATCTGGCCAATTATATCTCTAATCTTTTGTAGTTCTTGTGCTGTATATATTACTTTACCTGTTAAAATTTCATTTCTGAAAAACGTTACAATTTGCTCTCTATCTTTTAATCTCGGCAATTTTTCATTAGAAAGGTCAATAATTTCTTTGCCACTCTCATTTTCAAAATATACAACCGGTTTCACTTTTTCCTTTACAATATCTACTTGTATTCCTTCCAAATAATTATATACAGTTTGAGCTAATTTTTTCGCTTTATATGCTGGATTCCCTTCATTTCTTACTTGCAAAGTTAATGAAGTTCCATCCGTAATAAATTCAAATGTCTCTTCTTTTTCAATTTCATATTGATACTTGCCGATTTCATCAATCATAAATGAATATATACCCGCATTTTCTCTCGTTAAGCCATGGATTAATTTCCCTGTCCATTCTTTCGTCTCAATTAGATAAATGCCAGTTTTGCATAAGATGAGGTGATGGATTCGATTATCGTTTATTTCACGTTTATCTCTATATTTATTACTTCTCATAAAAACGTTCGGCATAATATGAAACTCATCTTCTAGTATGATTCCTTGTTCAACAAAACCTCGTTTCATATAATGTAATGTTTCATGTGTATTCACTTCAGCACTATTTTTGGCATACTCTCGTAAATCTGCAATTAAATTTTGAAACATATGTAGTTCATTACTATGCCTATCTTGCATTTCACTGCGTTCTTTACTATGTTGAACAGCTAGTTGATTTTTCATCATACGCATATTTTCAAGTTCTCTAGCTGTACTCACTTGTAAATCATTATATTTTTTCTGTTCCATATTCTTTAAAGTACTTTGTTGTTCTTTATGCTCTGTAATCGTAGCTGCAATTTCACTTTCATACGTTTCAATCGCTTGTTTCTTTTCGAATTCTACTTGCTGACTCTCTGATTCTAACTGTTTATTTTTATAAAACAGTACAAACACTGCAGCTAATAATATTAAAATTCCACCTATTAGCACATACTCCATGTTTTTTCTCCTTTATTTCATTTCCGATTATTTTTATAAATATATCGATTATATTATACTATGCTTTTAATATACACTTTATAAAAATTATATTTTTTTATAAAAAGGCACCTCAAGTAAGATACCGTTTTATAGTAAGACTGCTGGTAAAAACCAATTGGTACTGGTCAATTGTCCAATAATCAGTGTGGACAATCCTCATCAATAAAATTTCACTTTATTGCATACCATATTGAATATAACTTGAATCATAGTATCCCCATTGATTTGTCCCTAAGCAAAACCATCCACCTTACTTACTCCATACTCGATATGATTCGCCATGATGTAACTGTCTTATAACATTCCCGTTTAATGATGGAGCGTCTCGTAGATTCACATTATCGCCAGTAATAGTTGCCACATAATGTTTATACTGAATATAACTTGAATCATTATATACCCACTGATTTGTCCCTAAGCCGAGCCATCCATCTTGTTCTCCCCAAACTTCATATGATTCGCCACGATTCAATTGGCGAATTACACTAGACTGTAAAGATGGTCCACTTCGTAAATTCACATTATCTCCATTAATTACAGCAACTCCGTATACTGGAGTCGCATTATTAGGTGGAGAAACATTACCTCCACCACTTGCTCCATTAATACCTCAAAAAATCCTTGTAATTACAAGGCCTTTTGTAAACTCCCTTTATTTTGTAGTAAGTACATATTGTAGTAAAGTCCTTGTTTACTAAGTAACTCTTGATGTGTTCCTCTTTCTATGATTTCCCCTTCATGCATAACAAATATTTGATCCGCATCTTGGATTGTAGACAATCTGTGTGCAATCGCTATCGTTGTTCTACCTTTTCGCATTTGCTGTAATGCCGTTTGGATAGCCTCTTCAGTTTCTGTATCAATATTTGCCGTCGCTTCATCTAATACTAATACTTTCGGATTGGTTGCTATCGTTCTAGCAAAAGCAATTAATTGCCTTTGACCACTAGAAAATGCAGCTCCTCTTTCGACTACTTCTGTATCATACTGCTCTGGTAATTTTTCAATAAACGTATTCGCTTGCACAAATCGTGCTGCTTCTTCTATCTCTTCATCCGTAATTTCTTCATTATACATACGAATATTTTGCTTTACATTTCCCGCAAATAAAAATGCATCTTGTAACACAAGACCAATTTTCTTCCGAATTTCTTGTTCTCCAAACTTCTCTAAATCGACTCCGTCTATTACAATATTCCCTGATTTAATATTGTAAAACCTCATTAATAAATTCATAATTGTACTCTTACCACTACCAGTGTGTCCAACGAAAGCAACCGTTTGCCCTGGCTTTACGTGAAAAGATACATTTTTTAATACGTCACGCTTCCCATCATATGAAAAGGTAACATCTTTAAATTGAATTTCTCCTTTATCTACTCGTGGATTTTCACTCCCCATTTGAACAGGAGCTAAATCTTTATCATCCATTAAATGAAATACACGCGATGATGAAACGAGCGCTTGCTGGAAGAAAGACAATTTCATCATCATTTCATTTACGGGCTGGAAGAAACGGTGAATATAGTTAACGAAAGCATATAAAACTCCTACTTCAACAGGACTCTTTAAAGCGTCGATTCCAAATAACCCAAGAACTAACGCAATTGCTACAATATGAACAAGATCTGTTGCTGGACGTAAAAGTAATGCATCTAATTTTAATGTACGGCGCCCAGCACTATAATGCTTGTTGTTTACTTCTTCAAACTCTTTTCTCATCCGCTTTTCTTGTCGGAATACTTGAACAATATTCATCCCCTGGATGGACTCATTTAACTTTGCATTTAATATACTTAGTTGATTACGTACCTCTAAATAAAAAGCTGCACTTTTCCGGCGATACAGCACCATAATCGTAAACATAATTGGAATTAATATGAGAGAAAATAGCGCTAATTTTACATCTAATAAAAACATCGCTACTAAAATCCCTACTAAAAAGACTACATTTTTCACGAATGTTGATAGTACACTAACATAAAAATCCTTAATCGCTTCCGTATCATTCGTTATGCGAGATACGAGCGTACCAATCGGCGTACGATCAAAGAAACTTAATGACAACTTTTGAACGTGTTCATACACTTCAACTCGCATATCCTGAACAATCTTAAAAGCGATATTTTGAAAGTACAATAGGTCTAAATAAGTAAATAACACTTTTAATAAGTGAGCAATAATATACACTACAAATAGAGTAACAAGTGCCGATTGTTCAAAGTTGCGTGGTACTAAGTGTTCATCAAGAAATTGTTTAATCAAAAAAGGACCCATCATTTCAGTTACAGTTGCACCAACTAGAAATATAAATGCTAGCGATAATAACCCTTTATATGGCCTCATATAAGAAAGCAATCTCCTTAAATCACTCCGCTTTTTCTTAGCCATCATACGCCTCCTTTCTCTACCAACGCCTCTAACTGCTGGCTTTCGTACATTTCTTTATACCAACCATTTTCGTTCATTAGCTGCTCATGTGTTCCTCGCTGCACAACCATACCTTCATCAATAACAAGAATAAGATTTGCATGCTGAATCGCACTTAAACGGTGCGCAGTAATAATTGTCGTTTTTTCTGCTCTTTCCCGTTTCAATGCAGTTAAAATCGTTTCTTCTGTTTTTGCATCTACAGCCGATAAACAATCATCTAAAATTAAAATTTCAGCATTCGTTAATAACGCACGCGCAATGGAGATTCGCTGTTTTTGGCCTCCTGATAGCGAAACCCCTCTTTCACCTACTACCGTGTCATATCCTTCTGGAAATTGAATAATATCATTATGAATACAAGCAATCTCAGCAGCACGGGTAATTTCTTTATATGTAGCATCGGCCTTTCCAAACGCAATGTTCTCCCCAATACTCGCTGAAAATAAAAAATGATCTTGCGGCACATATGAAATTGCAGAGCGTACACCGTGAAGTGTTAAATCTCGAATATCCCGCTCACCAACTTTTAATTCACCATTAAAATGGTCATACTCACGAATTAAACATTTTAACAACGTCGTCTTCCCTGCACCAGTACGTCCTACAATCCCTAACGTTTCACCTTTTCTTAAGTTAAAATAAATATCTTTTAAGTTTAATAGTTCATTTTTCTTATAAGAAAACGAATCAACAGCGAATGAAACATCACCACTCGCTATAGTATGTATAGCATTTTCCCTATTCACTACATCTGAAGTTTGTGAAAGTATTTTCTCCACACGATCATATGAAGCGCGTCCACGCTCCATAATATTAAACAACCACCCAAAGGCTAACATTGGCCATACAAGAGTCCCTAGGTATGTTGTAAATGTTACTAGTTCCCCTACAGTTAATTCGCCCCGTACTACTAATAGTGATCCGTAACAAACTGCGATTAAAAACGAAAATCCGACAATAAGTGCAATCGTTGGGTCGAATAACGAGTCAATACGTGCGACTAACATATTTTTATGTACGACATCTTCCGATTTCTTCCGAAACGCTTGTAAATCCTCTTTCTCTTGTCCGAGCGAGCGAATTACCTTCATCCCACTCATACTTTCTTGTACTTTATCATTGATTTCAGAAAACGATTGCTGCGCTTTATGAAATCTTCTATGCAATAAAGTTCCATAATAATTTGTAGAAATCGCTACAATTGGCATCGGAATTAAACTTAATAACGTCAACTTCCAGCTAATTGTAAACCCCATCGCTACGAGTACACATCCTCCAACTGCTAATGAGTCAACAAGTGTTAAAACACCCGATCCAGCAGTTTGCTGAATCGCCTGAATATCATTCGTCGCATGTGCCATTAAATCGCCCGTACGACGCGATTGATAGAAAGTTGGGCTCATCTTTGTAAAATGTTCATATAAATTTTTTCTTAATTGACGGGCTAGTTTTAACGATGATCCAAATATCATAATTCGCCATAAATAACGTAATATGTACATAGTAATCCCTACAACTACTAGCAGAATGACCCATTTCAACAATTTTTCAGACGTTAATGTTCCATTATTAATTTCATCTACTACAATCCCTAGTACTTTGGGTGCTACAAGTTCAAGAAGCGCGACGCCAAATAACATAATAATTCCGATTATGTATGCTCGTTTTTCTTGTTTAAAAAACCAAGATAAATTTAAAAACACTTTCATATTTATCCTCCTCCCTTAAAATGAGCGATGTTTTCAGTTTAACAAAAATACAGAATTTTTAAAAGTTTTAAACACTTTCAAGATTCAAAAGGAAAGGGCACTCGGTAAGAGTGCCCTTTAGCGCTTATTTTGTTTGTTGCTTGTTCATCGCGCTCATCATTTGATTGATTTTCTTTTGGGAAGGTTTTTGTCCCATTTGCATCATCATCATTTTTAACATTTGTTCGTTAATTGGTGGATTTTTTTGTAAGTAATTCATCATGTATTTGCGTGCAATGAAAAATCCTAATGCCACGCCTGCTACTAGTGCTACTACGCCCACTAGAACACCTAACCAAATTGACATATATTTTCCTCCTTCATGTTGTCTACCTTACAGTGTACTAAAACCATTTCAATAAGACAAGATACTATTCGACATTTTTTACACATATGTCCGTACTTGTTTGAGAGGATTTAACCAACCATACTTTTTATTCTCATAATCCATTGCTAAAAATGTTAACTCACACTTTCTAAGCACCTCAAAGAAAGTTGTTTCCATAGATACATTTCCAGAAGTATTCATTCGAATATATTGTGATTTTACCATTATTTCACCATATTCCGCTCCCGTATAAAGTGTATGCGCGTGATGTGTTCTTTCATATTTACCAATAACACGCAAGGCTTGTTCTAATTTATGATGAATTTTCATTACTTGTAACGGCATTGTAATATACATCATTTGCTTATATAACACTTTTTTCTCCGAAAGGGACCCAGATTCTGAAAATCGAGCAAATAAATCAAAAAACAAATATTCACGACCAAAGTAAGCTTTCGCAATATCCTCTTGAATTAAATACAATTCATACGTTTTCATTTTTTCCCTCCCGATCTGGACAACCTTTTCCCTACATTATATAAAAGAAAATTTGCAATGATTGTCTGACTATGGAGAGAGAAAAAACTTTTTCTGTCGAAAAAACTCAATTACATAGAAAAATCTCTCCATGCTGGAGAGATTTTTCTAAAATCATTAAAGCATTTCTTTTACTTTACGAACAACGTTCTCTACAGTAAATCCATACTCTTCCATAATCTTCTCACCAGGAGCAGAAGCACCGAATGTATCGATACCTAGTACATCTCCATCAAGACCTACGTAACGGTGCCATCCGATTGTAGCACCCATTTCAATTGCGAAACGTTTCGTTACTGCTTTTGGTAATACAGATTCTTTGTACTCAGCAGTTTGAGCTTCAAAGCGATCCATAGATGGCATACTAACAACAGCTGCATCAACGCCGTCTGCTGCTAGAGTTTTTTGCGCTTCGATTGCTAAGCTTACTTCAGATCCAGTTGCAATTAAGATTACATCAGCAGTTTCTTTCTTACTTGCAGAAACTACATATGCACCTTTTGCCACTTTTTCATAAGTATCGTCTTTTGCGCCTTCTAATGTTGGAAGATCTTGACGAGTTAACACTAATGCAGTTGGTGTTTTTGTAGATTCTAGAGCTAATCTCCAAGCTGCAACTGATTCGTTACCGTCAGCTGGACGAATAACAGAAACATTTGGCATTGCACGAAGTGCTGCTAATTGTTCGATTGGTTCATGTGTTGGACCATCTTCACCAACAGCAATACTGTCGTGTGTGAATACATACGTTACAGGCAATTGCATTAATGCTGCAAGGCGAATTGCTGGACGTAAGTAATCAGAGAATACGAAGAACGTACCACCGTAAGTTTTTAAACCGCCATGTAGTGCAATACCGTTCATTGCTGCACCCATCGCAAACTCACGAACACCATACCAAATGTTTTTACCGCTGTAATCAGCTCTTGTGAAGTCTTTTTCGTTATTCATGTATGTTTTGTTAGAACCAGCAAGGTCAGCAGATCCACCGAAGAATGATGGTACAGACTCTGCAATAGCATTAATTACAGCACCTGAAGAATTACGTGTTGCTGCTTTTGATCCTAATTCATAAGTTGGTAAGTTTTGCTCCCAACCTTCTGGAAGAAGACCAGTCATTGCTGCTTGCAACTCGTTTGCTAATTCTGGATATGCTTGTGCATATTCACCTAACATTGTGTTCCACTCAGCTTGTGCAGTTTCACCAACATCTTGTACTGTTTTACGGAAGTTGTCATATACTTCTTCTGATACATGGAAATCTTGTTCAGCAGTCCAAGCATATGCTTCTTTCGTTAATTTTGTTTCGTCTACACCAAGTGGAGAACCGTGTGAAGCTGATTTTCCTGATTTGTTTGGAGAACCGAAACCAATTGTCGTTCTTACTTCAATTAGCGTTGGGCGTTTTTCGTCAGCTTTCGCTTCTTCAATTGCTTTTGCGATTGCTTCAATATCGTTTCCATCCTCAACACGGATTACTTGCCAACCGTATGCTTTGTAACGATCTTCTACACTTTCAGAGAATGAACGATTTAAATCGCCATCTAAAGAAATGTCATTAGAATCGTATAACACTACAAGACGACCTAATCCTAAGTGTGCAGCTAATGAAGATGCTTCAGCAGAAACGCCTTCCATTAAATCGCCGTCACCGCAAATAGCGTACGTAAAATGATCAACTACATTGTACGCATCACGGTTATATTTTGCTGCTAAATGTCTTTCAGCCATCGCCATACCAACAGCAGTTGCAATACCTTGTCCAAGTGGACCAGTTGTTGCGTCTACACCTGCTGTGTGACCATACTCAGGATGTCCTGGAGTTTTGCTTCCCCATTGACGGAAGTTCTTTAAATCATCCATCGTTACATCGTAACCAGATAGGTGAAGTAGGCTGTATAATAACATTGAACCATGACCTGCAGATAATACGAAACGATCACGGTTAAACCACGTTGGGTTATTTGGATTGTGTTTCATAAATTGAGTCCATAATGTATAAGCCATTGGTGCTGCACCCATTGGCATTCCTGGGTGACCAGAGTTTGCTTTTTCAATCGCATCAATGGATAATGTGCGAATCGTGTTGATAGAAAGTTGTTCGATTGAATGTGACATGCTATTCTTCCCTTCGCTTATATTAGTAAACGTTTTATACATTTATATGATAGCTTCCCACGCAAGATTATACAACATGTATCGACAAATATGTTGATGTTTTTTTGATTTTTTATAAAAAAATCAATGATTCCGGCAATGTATGGGCATTCAATATGACATACTTTTTCAATGTTTTTATTTTAGGAAGAAAGAGAATTATCTGTATTTTTATACAAAACACTACATCCACAAATGTGAAATATACCCGTGTTATTAAATACTATCCGAATTATTTCTCTTATTATGCAAAAAAAGCACCTTGAGTGGGTGCTTCAAAAAACACTTATACGATTCTCTTTCGAATCGAACTCGAAATAAAATCAATAATAATTACCATCAAAATAATACCTAGTAAAATAATACCTACACGAGACCAATTTCGTGAGCTTAGTGCAAAAATTAAGGGTGTACCAATTCCGCCTGCTCCAATAACTCCTAAAATTGAAGCGGAGCGTACATTAATTTCAAACCTATATAACGTATATGACAAGAAATCCGGTAATACTTGTGGTAATACTGCATGCCAAAGTATTTGAAGACGATTCGCTCCTGTTGCAATCAACGCTTCCGTCGGCCCTTTATCTATATTTTCAATCCCTTCCGAATACAGTTTCCCTAACATTCCAATAGAATGCAGTCCTAAAGCTAATACACCCGCAAAAGAACCTGGACCAACAGCCTTTATAAATAATAGTGCCATAACTAACTCCGGAAATGTACGAATAAAACTTAGTACAAATTTCCCTGTTCCAGAAGTCACTTTTTCCGTACTCATATTTGTTGCTGCCCAAAATGCAAATGGGACAGATAAAAATGCTGATATAAATGTACCTAATATTGCGATTGCTAACGTATCAATTAAACCCTGCAATAAGTCTTCGCCATCCGGTAATGACACGTACGACCAATCTGGATGTAACACCCCTGTCATGATCGCTTTTGTAATTTCGCCAGCTGTATCCTTTATTCCTTCTAGCGGTACTCCGGAAAATGCCCATATATAGAGAACTGCAAGTGCAATAAAAATAACCCAACGATATAAACTCGGTTTCCTTGGTTTCGGTACCACCATCTTCGGTTCACTCATCATAATTTCTCCCGTAACAATGTACTTATATAATCAATTCCCAATACAACAACGAGTGTATAAATAATAATAGAAGCAGTTTGTTGATATTGTAAAAACCCAAGCGTTCGATCATAATATAATCCAATTCCGCCTGCTCCAACTAACCCTAAAACAGCGGCTGCACGTACATTCACCTCAAATGTATACAGAACATAAGAAACGAAGTGTGCCTTCACCTGCGGGATTACTGCATATACAATCCACTGCACCTTATTTGCTCCTACAGCGGTCATTGCTTCTAATGGACCTGGATCAATCGATTCGATTGATTCATATAATAACTTCGCAACAAGCCCAATAGAGAAAAAAGTAAGCGCCAAAATACCTGGAAGTGGTCCAATTCCAAAAATCGCTACAAAAATAGCTGCTAATAATAAATCTGGTATCGTTCGAATTAAATTTAAAACGAATCGAGCCGGACCATATAAAGCCATATTTGAAAACACATTACTCGCCGCGAATAATGCAAGAGGAATAGCTAAAATGGCACCTAAAGTCGTTCCAATAATAGCCATACGAATTGTGTCTAATATCGCCGTTGTAATTACCTGAAAATAGCCCCAATCTGGTGGTACCATCTCCTTCAGCAAATCCATCATATTTGGAAAGCCAGTTACAAGTTTCGAAAATGATGCATCTACCTGTACACTGCTACTCCACAATAATAAAATGATAATAGCAGCAGTTAACATATGCTTCAGTTTACTAGGGGGTTTCGGTATCGTTTTCGAATGTATAGTCACATCATTCATTTGACTGCCACCTCTAACAATTCACTGTTCTGAATGGAGTTCCCATAAATCTCAGCAAATTTTTCATCCGTTGCCTCTACTACAGGTCCATTAAATACAATTTCACCTGCATGTAACCCAATAATGCGCGTCGCATACTCTCTAGCCAAATCGATAGAATGTAAGTTTACAATCATTGTAATTCCAAAATCTTGATTAATTTTCTTTAAATCATCCATTACCTGCTTCGTAGTAAGCGGATCTAAAGAAGCGACTGGCTCATCAGCTAAAATAATTTTTGCCTCTTGCGCAAGTGCCCTTGCAATTGATACACGTTGCTGTTGTCCTCCTGATAACTCATCGGCCCGCGTATATGCTTTCTCTAAGATGTTCACTCGTCCCAAGGCTTGAAAAGCAAGCTCTACATCTTCTTTAGGAAATAGCCCGAGCGTTGTACGTAATGTAGAATGATATCCAACACGTCCGGCTAATACATTTTTTAAAACAGTAGATCTCTTCACAAGATTGAAACTTTGAAAAATCATACCAATGTCTCGTCGCATACGTCGTAACTCTTTTCCTTTCGCAACAGTAATAGATTCTCCATCAATAATAATTTCTCCACCTGTAATTTCATGAAGTCGATTAATCGATCTGAGAAGTGTTGATTTTCCAGCCCCAGATAACCCTACCATAACGACAAACTCGCCTTTTTGAATTTCCATATTAATATTATTCAATCCTTTTGTACCGTTCGGATAAACTTTGGAAACATTTCGAAACTCAATCACGCCTTTTACCTACTTTCTACTTAATAATAAAAATCGAAAAACGGCCCACTAACTGAAAACACACACAATTCCAGTTAGTCGCCATTTTCACTGAACCTGTAAAATATCCGTATGTATTATTGCGTTTTTACTTTCTTTCCATAATCACGAACAATATCAAATTTACTATCATCAGATCTAATATATCCTTCATGCGAATATACTTCTTTAATAATTTTTTGTCCCTCTTCACTCTTTCCAATTTCGATAAATGCGTCTTGTAATTTTTCACTCCATTCAGCATCTAAGTCGGAGCGTACAGAAATAGTATCGTTAGGAATCTTTTCTGTGAATTTCACAATTTTTGTTTGATCAAACACATTAGGATAGTCTTTTTTTACAATATTACGAGCATCTTGGAATACAACCGCAGCATCTACATCCCCATTCAATAGAGCGATAATAGATTGATCATGACCTTTTAATGTAACAGGTTTCACATCTTTTAATGGATCTATCCCTTCTTTCAGCAATACAGCTGCAGGCCACACATATCCTGCTGAAGATGTTACATCTTGATACCCGATTTTTTTACCTTTTAAATCTTTCACACTATTAATGTTAGAATCTTTCTTTACAACAAACTCAGACTTATAATAATCTACCAAGTCTTTTGTTGGAGCTCCTGTTGCATCATCTACTCCAAATCGTTGTGCTTGTAAAATTACATTTGCGGCCTTTTTTTCATGCGCTAATACATATGCCGTTGGAGGCAAGAAACCTACATCTACTTGTTTTGATGCCATCGCTTCTACAATCGTATTGTAATTCGTCGAAATACTAACTTTTACAGGTATATTCAGCTTATCACTTAACAGTTTTTCTAGTGGTTTTGCTTTTGCTTCTAACGTATCAGCATTTTGCGATGGAACAAATTGAACATTTAAAGTCTTGGGTACATAACCTTTTTTCGTATCTTCACTTTTATTTGTACTTGATTCCTTCGCCCCACAACCACTTAATAATCCCGCCGCTAATACAACCGATGTACCCATTGCAAAAACTTTTTTCAACATGTTAAAGCCTCCATTTTCCTTGTTATAAATTTACTTTTTGTAAACACGTAGAAATATATCACATATTTTCCCATACAATTATTTATTTACAGAATTTTTACACATTCTAAACATTCCAATCAAACTTCATTTCACATATCTGATATGATTGATCGTAAGATAACAATAGAAAAGGTGGATTATGTTGAATCAAAATCGATTTGTAACTATTAACATCTTATTAACGAGCGATATACATGGTAATGTTTATCCAATTCACTATCAAAATAACTTACCAGCAGACGTGGGACTATCCAAAATTTCCACACTCATTAAAAAAGAGCGTTCTACAAATGAACATGTGATTTTAATTGATAACGGTGATTTCATCCAAGGAACTCCTTTCACTTATCATTATGCTACTTATGAAAAAGATAAAGAGAACCCAATGGCCTTATTAGCCAATTATCTAGATTATGATGCTGCAATTATCGGAAATCATGAATTTAATTACGGGATGGACATATTAAACAATGCTATTTCAACTGCCAATATCCCCTATTTATCAGCCAATATTTTAGATAAAAACAGAAAGAAACCGTATTTTGGAAAACCATATATCATAAAGCAAATTGAGCCGAATATAAAAATTGCTATTTTAGGGGTAACAACGCATTACATCCCAAATTGGGAGCAACCTCATCATATTGAAGATTTATTATTTGAAGATGCACTAGAAACAACAAAAAAGTGGGTTTCTTACATCCGTGAAAACGAAAAACCTGACTTACTCGTCGTTGCCTACCATGGAGGATTTGAACGCGATTTACAAACTGGAGAACCTACTGAAGCTTTAACAGGTGAAAATCAAGGTTATGCAATGTGTCATGAAATTGACGATATAGATATTTTACTAACAGGTCATCAACACCGAACGATTACAAACACAAAAGTGAATGGTGTTACAATTTTACAAGTCGGCTGTAATGGGCATTCATTAGGAAAAATGAAAGTGACATTTGAAAGAAATAATAATGAATGGATTACGACAGAATGTCATTCAGAAATATTGTCTGTACAAGGGATTCAGGAAGATAAAGCTATCCTTTCTGTTGTATGTGATTACGAGGATAAAACACAAAAGTGGCTTGATCAGCCCATTGGGGTTATCAATGGAGATATGCAAATTTCTGATGCTCTGCAAACGCGTCTACGAGACCATCCCTTTATTGAATTTATTAATAAAATACAGATGGATGTAGCAGAAGTTGCTATTTCTTGCACAAGTTTGTTTCACAATGAATCTCCGGGTTTTCCAAAACATGTCACAATGCGTGACATCGTTTCAAATTATATTTATCCAAATACATTAAAAGTTATTCGAGTGACTGGAGCAGATATAAAAGAAGCTCTCGAACTCTCTGCTGCCTATTTCACATTACAAGGGGGCGGAAACATCATTGTAAATCCTACATACATAGAACCGAAACCGCAGCACTATAATTACGATATGTGGGAAGGAATTTCATACGTATTAAACATTTCAAAACCAATTGGCGAAAGAGTTACTTTTTTAGAATATGATGGACTTCCAATCAACATGAAGCAAGAATACGATGTCGTTATGAATAATTATCGTGCAAGTGGTGGCGGAAACTTCCTTATGTATCAAAATAAGCCCATTATAAAAGACATACCAATAGATATGTCTGAACTTATCGCTAACTATATATTGAAGCATAAAACGATAGAAGCAACAACAAATCATAACTGGAAAGTTATTAAATAGCGAATCTGTCTATTAATATCAAAAAAAGATGGGCTACGCCCATCTTTTAATTTAATTTTGCATTATCTTGCTTTTTTAAAGCTTTTAATTTCGTCGGTGTAACATCAGTGCCTTCTTCGTTAACGACTTTAATTCCTTTTAATTCGTTTAACATATTTTGACGAAATCCTTTTAAATATTGTTCACGTAGCGATTGGCGCTCACGTTGTTCTTCTTCAGTTAAGCCTTCAGCTTTTGCTTTTTTCGCTAAGAAGTTAATGCGTTCAATGAGTTCGTGACTTAGCATCTCGAATCCCCCTTCTACTCAAAACTGATTATTATCATACAATAGTTAGTCTTCTTTATCAAGCAATTGCTTTGTATATTCTACATATCTTCGATGTACAGTTGCTTTTGAAACATTATGACCAAAACCACGAAGTGTTGCTGCAATCTCTTCAAAAGTTAATTCACTCCTACGCAAACGTACAATTTCTTCAATAGGCACTTCTTTTTTCTCACGTCCTACGCTTAAATGACGATTTTTCAAATTATTCTCTGGACGAAATCCTTTCTCCACTGCTCTTTGCATACCACGTTTAATTTTCAAATTATGGATCTTTCTTTGGTACTCTTCAACAATCCCAATTATATCTAACACCATCGAGTCAGAATCCGAAAGCTGTAATTCACCACTATGCGTGTGCGTATAAACTTTTATTCCCTCTTTATGTAAACAATGCATTAACGCAATCTTCGCATTCCCTCTACCAAGACGCGTTTCATCTTGTATAAGAAGCACATCAACTTGTTCATCTCGAATTGTATCTAGCACTTCTAATATGCCATCACGTTCAATTGTATAACCGCTAGCCTGCTCTTCAATTACCTTTATAACATTCATTTGATAGCGCTCAGCTAAATGCAATAATTCATCTTTTTGACGCAATAATGATGTTTCCTGCGCTTCTTTTGTTGTGCTCACACGTGCATAAATAATTGCATTCATTTCGAACCCCTCTTTCTCACTATATTTTCCCTCTAGTGTATCATAAATCCGCCTTTCGTTCGAACTTATGTTTGTAGAATGTTTTTTCACATGTTATACTTATTAATAAGAAAAATGAAAGAAAACGAGGTGTTAGAAAACATGGAAAAGTTAACGAAACGCCAGCAAGACATTCTCGACTTTATTAAGCTAAAAGTACAAGAAAAAGGATATCCACCTTCCGTACGTGAAATCGGTCAAGCAGTCGGCCTCGCTTCTAGTTCTACAGTGCACGGACATTTATCACGACTAGAAGAAAAAGGATATATTCGACGTGACCCAACAAAACCACGAGCAATTGAAATTTTAGGTGACAACCGAATGGAAACAGAAACACAATCTGTTATTCAAGTTCCAATCGTCGGAAAAGTTACTGCTGGTTTACCGATTACAGCAGTCGAAAGTGTAGAAGAGCACTTCCCGCTTCCAGCTAGCATTGTTGCCGGAGCAGATCAAGTGTTTATGTTACGAATTTCTGGAGATAGTATGATTGAAGCTGGTATCTTTGATGGTGATTTAGTCGTTGTTCGCCAACAACAGTCTGCATACAATGGTGAAATTGTAGTTGCCTTAACCGAAGACAATGAAGCAACTGTTAAACGTTTCTATAAAGAAAAAGATCATTTCCGTCTACAACCGGAAAACTCTTCATTAGAACCTATCATTTTAAAACAAGTGTCAGTTATTGGAAAAGTAATTGGCGTATATCGCGATTTACACTAAAAATAATAAAAAGAAGAAAATTACCTTATTTATATAAGTAATTTTCTTCTTTTTGTATTTTGATAGATTTCCGTTCATTTAAAAACTAATTGAACGAATACATCTAATTAATTATTAACGCGTTTCAATAGTAACATCTCCAGCAGAAGTTTTCCCACTAATCTTTGTACTTCCATTACCAATTGTTATATTTTTATTTTCCTCATTAAAAATTGTCACTTCTCCAGCAGCGCTTCGCCCGGTTATAACTGCGTCTTTCGGTTTTTCCAATAAAGTAATATCTACATCTCCAGCAGTTGAGCTTGCCTCTAGATCATATTTAGAATCATGATCAATAACATCCACATCACCACTAGCCGTTTTTGCTGTTACTTTCCCTATTACTTTTTTAATATTCACGCTACCAGCTTTTGAAGTTGCATCCACATTCTTAGCTGTTATATGTTTCAAATCCACTTCTCCAGCGAGTGTTCCAACACTTACGCGGTCACTTTTCACATCACTTATTTCTATTTGTCCAGCGGCTGAATTTACTTTTATCTCTTGATAAGAACGTTCAGGTACAAATATAGTCAATGTAGGCGTTTGAAAATTGAAAGTAAAAAATGAGAAATCAAATGAAACACCTTTCTCTATTTCTCCATTAATTTTTAATGTGTCACCATCTTCAGCAATACGAATCTCCTGTTTACGTAAATCTCCTGATTGCTTTACATAAAAAGAGGAATCAGGAGATTTTCGGACAACAATATCTCCAGCATCTAACTTAACTTCTACATTTTTTAGCGTTTCGTTTTTAATTACGTCTTCTTTATTTCCTTTTTCTGCAGTTTGTACTGCTTTTTCATATGTTTGTGAAATCCCTATTACTCCAATAATGATACAAGCGATAGCTACTAACAATATTTTTTTCATCATCTACTCCCCTTTTATCATTTTGAAGTTCCATATTACATATCGTACGCATAATCTTTTAAACCACTTCGTACTATAATAAGCTGCAATACATAACAACAAACCAACTCCAACAAACGTGATACTAACGAATAAGTCAATCCATAAAAAAGTACCCATAAACACTTTTAAAATAACGAAAAATGGCGTCACTACACTAGAAATCCCCGCAACCCAAAGAGAAAATATAGTAGCAATAATTGCAATTAATGGGCCTAACACAATAATAAAGTTAAACAAACTAAGTCCAATCGCCGCCATGACAGCTCTTGTCACATTTGAAGTCGATGGATCTTTTTTCATTTCATCAAAGCGATACATCGCAAGTAATTCCTTTGCAATCACTTTCGGAGAACCAAGTCCTTTTATTATCTCCGATTCAGTTTTCCCCTCTTCTACCCCAAACTGAAAGTGCTCTTCATAATCAAATAAAATGTCTTTCCTCTCTTCTTCCGGTAACTTTCTAAGCTGATTCGATAATTCCCGAAGGAACTGTTCTTTATTCATCCCAATTCACCCCTTCAATAATTTCTTGTACACCTTTCGCAAAATCACGCCACTCTGCTACTAATAAATGAAGTTGCGTCTCACCTTGCTCAGTTAGTTGATAATATTTACGAGGCGGCCCTTCCGTAGACTCTTTTAAATATGTTTGAAAATATCCCTCTTTCGTTAAACGACGCAATAACGGATATACTGATCCTTCTGATATTAAAAACTTATTAGAGATTTGTTGAACCAGTTCATAGCCATAACAATCTTTACGTTTTACAAGTGCCAATACACACAGTTCTAACACACCTTTTTTAAACTGAACGTTCAAGGACAGTCCTCCTTTCTTATTTTAGTACTGTTTAATACACGGTACCTATTTTATCCATAATATACCACTTAGTACTGTTCATTGCAAGGTACTTAACTATATTTATCCCCTAAATATAGAAAACACACAAATGAAAGCCCGAATAAGGTCCTACTGTAACAGGCCATTATCCAGGCTTTCATTCAATTCTAATTACATTAATACAAAACTTCATTCATTTTTTCTCCTCTAAGAACCAACTTCCATTTGTGAGCCCAATAAATTTCGAAACACACCTTTTCTCTCTTTAGCCAATTGATTAAATTCACCTCTTTGAACAATTTCACCTTTTCCTAAAACAATAACTTGATCTGCATTACGTATCGTAGATAAACGATGCGCAATAACAATAATAGTCATCGTTCCTTTCAATCTTTCTAATGTTGATTGGATTTTCACTTCATTTTCAGTATCTAACGCACTCGTAGCTTCATCTAATACTAAAATGAACGCTTGCCTTAAAATCGCCCGAGCTAGTACAAGTCGTTGGCGTTCACCACCTGAAAGCCTCACTCCACAATCTCCAATAAGAGTATCAAGCCCTTTTGGAAGCATTCGCCACAATTTACTGTAGATAAATGACGAAAAAGCCCTGATACCGTAGTATCAAGGCTTCTCTTGCTCTTAGTATAGAGACATATATTGATCGCGTTCCCATTGGTGAACTTGCGTACGGAAGATATCCCACTCAATTTCTTTCGCTTCGATGAAGTGCTCAAGTAAGTGATCTCCTAGCGCGCCACATACTACTTCATTAGATTGTAATGTAACTAATGCTTGCGCTAATGTTGCTGGTAAATCAGCGATACCTGCTTCTTCGCGCTCTTCTTTTGTCATTACATAGATGTTACGGTCTACCGCAGCTGGTGGAGTTAATTTGTTTTTAATTCCATCAAGACCTGCAGCTAATAATGTTGCCATTACTAAATATGGGTTTGCAGCTGGGTCAACACTACGTACTTCTACGCGTGTACTAATACCACGAGATGCAGGGATACGTACTAATGGACTACGGTTTTGTGCAGACCATGCTACGTAACATGGAGCTTCATATCCAGGTACTAAACGTTTGTAAGAGTTTACAGTTGGGTTTGCTACCGCTGTAAATGCTGGTGCATGTTTTAAAATACCTGCGATGAAGTGACGAGCATCATCACTTAATTGTAATTCACCATTTTGATCGAAGAATACGTTCTCACCATTTTTAAATAATGATAAGTTACAGTGCATACCTGAACCGTTTACACCGTATAATGGTTTTGGCATAAATGTTGCATGTAAACCATGCTTACGAGCAATTGTTTTTACAACAAGTTTGAATGTTTGAATGTCATCACATGAGCGAATTGCATTTGCATATTTAAAGTCAATTTCATGTTGCCCTGGAGCAACCTCATGGTGAGACGCTTCAATTTCAAAGCCCATCTCTTCAAGTTCAAGAACGATATCACGACGACAGTTTTCCCCTAGATCCATCGGCGCAAGGTCGAAGTATCCACCGTTGTCGTTTAATTCTAATGTTGGATTTCCTTTTTCATCTACTTTAAATAGGAAGAATTCTGGCTCTGGTCCAAGATTGAAATCTGAGAATCCTAAAGCTTCCATTTCTTTTAATACACGTTTTAAATTGTTACGTGGATCTCCTTCAAATGGAGTGCCATCTGCATTGTAAATATCACAGATTAATCGAGCTACTTTACCTTTTTCAGCTGTCCAAGGGAAAATTACCCAAGTATCTAAATCCGGATATAAATACATATCAGATTCTTCAATACGTACGAAACCTTCAATAGAAGATCCATCAAACATCATTTTGTTATCAAGAGCTTTTGTTAATTGGCTCACTGGAATTTCTACGTTTTTAATTACTCCTAAAAGGTCTGTAAATTGTAAGCGGATATACTTTACATTCTCTTCTTTCGCCAAACGGAAAATATCTTCTTTTGTGTACCTAGCCATTATAAATTCCTCCTTAGTCCCTCTAAACACCTTCAGAATCAGTTATCTTTAGTGAAAAAACCTTGAAATATCACCTTGTCGCAATGAAGTCCGATTAAATCTACCTGTATGTTGTAGTTCATCTCGAAGTATTTTGCGAAGCTCAGTTTTTGAAATTTCTTTCGTTTCTTCTTTTACTTTCACTGCTTCTGTTTGATTTTCTTTCATTAGTAACACTTGCTTAATACCAGCCATATTTAAGCCTTGATCTAATAAATCTTTAATCTCTAACAACTTATCTACATCGTTAAATGAAAATAATCTACGATTCCCCTTTGTACGGGTTGGAGAAACAAGATTATGCTCTTCATAGTAGCGAATTTGACGTGCAGACAATTGTGTTAAATCCATTACTATACCAATAGGAAACAGCGGGGCAGAACGTCTATCTTCTTTCATCGTTTCAGTTCCTCCTTCGCCTTAACTGCTTCTCATTTTATATCATGTTATGTTTAGTGTCAATAGATGTAAGCTTTTCTTACATGATTTTTTTAGGAATTTTTTCATTCTTTTTTTCTAATGGCACAAACCATTACTTTCACATGAAAAAAAGCTGTCGAAATCGACAGCTTCCCTTTAAGAAATTGTTAATAGATTCTTTTCAATTAACGCATCAATCGCAGAACAAATCGCAATCTTTACATGCGAATAAGTTAATCCACCTTGTACGTAAGCAACATAAGGCGGACGAATCGGGCCATCAGCCGACAATTCGATACTTGCACCTTGAATAAACGTCCCAGCAGCCATAATTACATCATCTTCATAACCCGGCATATAGTTTGCATATGGCGTAAAATGAGAATTAATTGGAGATGCATATTGAATCGCTTGGCAGAATGCAATCATACGATCTTTATCATCAAATTGAACAGATTGAATTAAATCCGTTCTTGATGCATTCCACGCTGGTGATGTATTCATTCCTAACTTTTCTAAAAATGCAGCTGTAAAAATCGCACCTTTCAGCGCTTGACCCGCAACATGCGGCGCTAAGAAGAAACCTTGATACATTTCTTGCAGACTGTATAAAGATGCCCCTGCTTCCGCACCGATTCCTGGAGATGTTAAACGATATGCACATGCTTCCACATACTGTTCTTTACCAACAATATAACCACCAGTTTTAACAATTCCTCCACCCGGGTTTTTAATAAGAGAACCCGCCATTAAATCTGCACCAACATGACACGGCTCTTGCTCTTCAATAAACTCGCCATAACAGTTATCTACAAATACAACAACATCAGGTTTAATTTCTTTAACAAACGCAATCATCTCTTTAATTTGAGAAACGGTAAACGACGGACGAGTAGCATACCCTTTTGAACGCTGAATGCCAATCATCTTCGTATTACTATGGATTGCAGCTGCAACAGCTTCAAAGTCCACAAACCCCTCTTCAGTTAGCGGAACTGCTTTATACCCAATATTATATTCCTTAAAAGAACCTACACCTTTTCCACGCACACCAACGATTTCTTCTAGCGTATCATATGGCTTTCCCGTTATGTATAACAGCTCATCTCCCGGACGTAAAATACCGAATAAAGCTGTTGAAATTGCGTGAGTACCCGATATTATTTGTGGACGAACAAGACCAGCTTCAGCTCCAAATACATCAGCATACACTTTCTCTAACGTGTCACGACCAATATCATCATAGCCATAACCTGTCGTCGGAATAAAATGCGAATCGCTAATTTTATGTTTACGAAAACTTTCTAATACACGAAATTGGTTACTTTCAATTACTTCATCCACACGTTTATGCACTTCTGTAACTTGACTTTCTACTTCTTTTACGATTGGAGCAATTTTTTCTCCATTTTTCAAACGATCAAACATTATTATTTTCTCCTTCTTCCACTAAAAATCTCTTTAATTGCCCATTAAGCGATGAATGAGCAAATATATATCCTGTACAATCGTACACAAATTCTTCTTCTAAAAACTCCATTTTTGTTAGCAACGTTTCCGTTTTTAAAAGTGTTAACAATCTACCTTCACTAGGCGGGAGTTTCACTTGATAAACAACCATTTCTTCCTCCATCTTCGTTTCTACCGCTTCTTTAATACGTAATAAATCATTTTCTTCAAAAGCACTAGTCATTAAGAAATCACTTTTTGGAAATGGAATAAAATTTTGATGCAATTCATCTTTTTTATTATATAACGTAATAATAGGAATATGATTAATTTCAAGATCTGATAATAGTTGTTTTACCGTTTGCTCATGCCCTACATAATTAGGGTCTGCCGAATCAACAACATGTAAAATAACATCCGCTTCACCAGCTTCTTCTAACGTAGATCGAAAAGCAGCAATTAACGACGTAGGTAAATCTTGTATAAAGCCAACCGTATCAGTCAATAACACTGTATAACCAGAAGGTAACGGCATCTTCCTTGTTGTCGGATCTAACGTTGCAAACAATAAGTTTTCTTCAAACGTATCCGCTTCCGTTAATCTATTAAACAACGTAGATTTCCCTGCATTTGTATATCCAATTAATGAAACTTGAAATACTTTATTATCTTTTCTTCTCTCACGATATCTTTTTCGATGCTCCACAACAACCGCAAGTTGTTTCTTTATTTCATCAATACGTGATCGAATATGACGACGGTCCGTTTCAAGCTTTGTCTCTCCCGGTCCCCTTGTACCAATTCCACCACCAAGACGTGATAAAGATAGACCTTGCCCCATAAGGCGCGGCATTGTATATTGCAACTGAGCTAATTCTACTTGAAGCTTACCCTCTCTCGATTTCGCACGTTGCGCAAAAATGTCTAGTATTAACTGCGTTCGGTCAATCACTCTTGCATCTAATACTGAAGATAAATTCCTAATTTGGCTCGGCGTTAACTCGTTATTAAATATAATAACAGCTGGTTCTAATTCTTCAGTTAACATCGTAAGCTCTTCTAGTTTACCTTTTCCTATATAAGTCGCCGGATGAAACTTCGGGCGTTTTTGCGTTGTGGACATTAACACTTCTGCTCGCGCAGTCTTCGCTAACGATGCAAGCTCTTTCATGGAATGCATGAATTTTTCATCATCATCTTGCGACAATTGACAGCCAACTAATATGACTTTTTCTTTTTCTTCCATCAAATATGTTCACTCATCCTTTTCGAAATTTAAACCTTCTAATATAATAGCAGAGGAAGCACATTTCATCTAGTTAGCGGGGGAGAAAATTCATGGCATGGGAGATTTTTAGCATCATAGGCACAATCGCCTTCGCACTAAGCGGAGCCATTGTTGCAATGGAAGAAGATTATGATATTTTCGGGGTGTATATTTTAGGAATGGCAACCGCATTTGGGGGAGGTGCCCTTCGTAATTTATTAATCGGTTATCCAATCGTCGCGTTTTGGCAACAAGACATGTTATTCCAAATCGCACTATTATCAATGACGATTATTTTTCTTTTTCCAAATAAATTGATTAGACATTGGAAAAAGTGGGAAAACATCACGGATGCCATCGGCTTATCAGCATTTGCCGTACAAGGAGCACTTTATGCACAAAAACTAAATTTACCAATTAGCGCTACAATCGTAGCCGCTGTTTTAACCGGCATTGGCGGCGGTATTATTCGTGACCTTTTAGCCCGCAGAAAACCTCTCGTCCTTCGAGCTGAAGTATATGCATTTTGGACGATTTTAGCAGGTTTTTTAATTGGGGCTCAAATTATCGTTAGCGATTGGGCTCTATACACCTTATTCATTTTAATTGTTTGCTTCCGCATGGTTTCTATTCATTACAAATGGCATTTACCGCATAGACGCATCGATACAAACGAACGTTCAATGCATAAATAGCAATCTAACCTCTTTACATATCGTAAAGAGGTTTTTCTTTTCTAACGAGTTTTTCTTTACATAATGTTTATACTAATTTTTAAAGCGAGGTGAATACAAATGACAAACCATGTTAATAAAGGAGCTCAAAAAAGCTCCGTAAACCAATTTGGACACGATCCAAATTCAGCACATGAAAAGAGCGCTAAAATGGAACGCTTTCATAAATCTTACCAAGAAAAAGAAAAAAAAGAGTAAACGAAGTTATGTACAAAAAAAAACAGACGCACAGCTTACGTACTGTGCGTCTCCTCTTCAAGCATCAAATCAATACTTGATATCCCAATTAAATCATATTTATCATACGTATCTTCTTGTAACAATCGCATAGCTTGTGTTCGAATTGATTTTTCAACAATATTCCGTACGTATCGTCCATTACTAAACGATGTAATTTGCGACGAATACTTTACTGCATGTAAATGATCTCGAAATTTCCACTCCGCCTCTTTAGATAACTGATATTCACGCTCTTCATACATTCTCTTCCCAATTTCCAACAACTGATTTACTGAGTAATCTGCGAATTCAATAATAAACGGAAAGCGAGATTGTAACCCTGGATTCAACGAAAGAAAATGATTCATCTCTCTTGAATACCCAGCCAAAATTAATACAAAACCGTGTTGCTTATCTTCCATATGCTTCACAAGTGTATCAATGGCTTCCTTTCCAAAATCTTTCTCTCCCCCACGCGCTAAAGAATACGCCTCATCAATAAACAAAATACCTCCCATAGCCTTTTTTATTAAATCTCTTGTCTTTTGCGCTGTATGACCGATATACTCCCCTACGAGGTCAGCACGTTCAGCTTCAACTAAATGCCCTTTTGATAAAATATTCATCTCAAACAACAATTTCCCTATCATTCTAGCAACAGTTGTCTTCCCAGTACCCGGATTCCCTTTAAACAACATATGAAGCACTTGCTTCTCAGATTTCAACCCCATCTCTTGTCTTTTTTTATTTACATAAATCCAAGCATAAATTTCTTTAATTATCTTTTTTATGTCATCCATCCCAACAAGCTTTCCCATCTCTTCTTCAATTCTCTGCAACATCTCATGTTTAGTAGTGGTTTCACTTGAAATTACAGTTTTATCTTCCGATGCCGGTAACGAAATTTTCTTCCGATGGTTTAACACGATATTAATTTGATTGTTATTTTTCTTACGCATTGATTGTTCCATACAATCACCTCATTTTATCCACTCATCAAATATTATTATTCCCGTCCCCCTTACAAATGCCTATTTTCAGAAAAGTTTGCTATAATATAAGAAATAATTAAGGTGGTGGGACTATGGAAACAACGGAATTCCATGATACAATACAAGCCTTTTCTATTTTTTTATTGAATAAAGGCCGAAAGTCTTCAACTATTAAACGATATGTCTATGACATCGAAGATTTCGGACATTGGTTAGAAAAAAACAAAAAGCTCCCTTCCAGTAATATATGGGCTACACTTTGTACAAAAGACTATGAAGATTACTTTTCCGACTTAAAAAAGAATCGACACTACTCAGAGAAAACAATGCATCGTGTATTTATTGTATTAAATAGAATGTATCATTTTCTAAACATTCCTAATCCATTGAAGAATATGGAAATCGTTATTCAACCAAACCGTGCATTACGTAATGAAGATTTCATTTCATCCGATGAAGAAAAAAGATTAAAACATATAGTCACTTCATTGGAAGGCCTTTCAGAAAAGCAACGTCCTGTTCGCCCTTTATTAATGGATCGTAATATCGCTATTTTAAACCTACTAATCGACTACGGACTATCCTTACAAGAACTTACAGCATTAACTATGCATCAAGTTCACTTTGAAACCAATACATTGTCTATTCCAGCAACCGCAGGAGTAGCAAGAGCAATCACATTAACAAATGAAGACAAAAAACAATTGTACACATATTATAAAAGTATCCCAGAACCAGTTCGCCCCAAATACCATAGCAATGATCCATTATTTGTGGCATTCGATTTTAATCGCGGAACATATAGATGGGTATATGAAAATGACGCACCAAAGGCTTTAACAGAAATTGCCATCCAAAAAATGATCCGACTTGAAGTAGCAAGAGCAAATTTACGTAAAGGCATTTCCGGACAACATTTTCGGAACACCTTTATTCTACGCCTAATAAAAAAACAAATCCCAGAACCTGAAATCATAAAATTAGTTGGCTTCAAATCAAAAATTTCATTAAAACGATATTATCAATACGCAGAAAATAGAAAAAACGCCTTATAATAAGGCGTTTTTTCTATTTTTTTTTGAAACAATTAATTTTACTATGACCATTTACCTATTCTCTGCATCTACTATGATGAGTTTCGCTCACAGTCTAATTAGAAAGGAGAGATTTAATGTCTCGTTTTAACGACAATCAAAATAAATTCTCCAAACCATGCTTTCCAAGTAGTGCTGGACCTCAGGGTAACACAGGCGCTCAAGGTATCACAGGTGCTACTGGTGCCACTGGACCTCAAGGTATCACGGGCGCTACTGGTGCCACTGGGCCTCAAGGTAATACGGGTGCTCAAGGTATCACAGGTACTACTGGACCTCAAGGTAATACTGGCGCTCAAGGCAACACAGGTGCTACCGGTGCCACTGGACCTCAAGGTAATACGGGTGCTCAAGGTATCACAGGCGCTACTGGTGCCACTGGACCTCAAGGTAATACGGGTGCTCAAGGTATCACAGGCACTACTGGTGCCACTGGACCTCAAGGTAATACTGGCGCTCAAGGTAATACTGGCGCTACTGGTGCCACTGGACCTCAAGGTATCACGGGTGCTACCGGACCGACTGGACCAAACTTCCCAGTCGCGACAATTGTTGTACAAAATAATATTCAACAAACTGTACTCCAATTTAATAACTTCATTTTCGGCACTGCAATTAATGTAAACAATATTATTTTTAAAGGCACAGACACAGTTACCGTCGTCAATGCTGGTATTTATGTAATTAGCGTCTCAATCTCTACAACTGCACCAGGCGGCGCCCCATTTGGTGTTGGAATTTCAATAAATGGTACAGTCGCAACAGATAATTTCTCCTCTAATTTAATAGGCGACTCGCTTTCCTTTACAACAATTGAAACTTTAGCAGCTGGCGCAAATATTTCTCTCCAATCTACTCTTAACGAGATTACGCTCCCTTCAACCGGAAACACTAACGTTCGACTTACTATATTTAGAATCGCTTAAATTTCACTATTTATTGTTTATGACAAATAAAAAAAGAGCGAGAAACTCGCTCTTTTTTGTTATGTACAATTCATTACTACTCTAATTCAATTGAAACATTTTTTTGAGGTACAAATGTAGAAATTGCATGTTTATAAATAAGCTGTTGCTTACCTTCTGTTTCCAGTAGGACTGTAAAGTTATCAAACCCTTTAATTAATCCACGAAGCTGAAAACCATTTAATAAGTACAGCGTAACGAACGTATTCTCTTTACGGAGTTGATTTAAAAACTGATCTTGAATATTGATTGATTGCTTCATGTCGAATCCTCCTCTTTTTCTCTACTTACTATTATTCGACTTTAGTTGTAGCTTTCCTTCTATGTATCGTAAAATTTCTGACGTTTTTTCACCATCAGTAACATCAAACCACGCGACATCCATTTTATTACGGAACCACGTTAATTGACGTTTTGCATAACGGCGTGAATTCGTCTTTAATTGTGATACCGCTTCTTCTAAAGAGACACGATTCTCAATATAATCATATATCTCTTTATAACCAATCGCTTGAATAGATTGACACTCTCGCACTCCTCTTTCATGCAGACCTTTTACTTCCTCTAATAAACCTTGTTCAACCATTAGGTCAACACGTAAGTTAATGCGATCGTATAGCATTTCTCGATCCATTGTCAAGCCAATTAATGAAACATCGTACAGTAACTCATTTTCTTGTTTTTCGAGCTGGTTACTCATTTTTTCACCCGTCGTGTGAAAAATTTCTAACGCCCGAATAACACGCCTTACATTATTTGCATGAATACGCTCCGCACTTTCTGGATCTACTTCTTGCAATTTTTTATGTACATATTCCACACCGCGTTCTAACGCTAACTTTTCCATCTGCTCTCGGTATATAGCATCCCCAGCCTCATCAGTAAACTGGTAATCGAATAAAACAGATTGTATATAAAGGCCAGTTCCACCAACAATAATCGGTAATTTCCCACGCTCTGTAATCTCTCGAATGTACTTACGAACACGTTCTTGAAATTCCGCCACAGAAAATGAATCTTCCGGATTTTTTATATCAATCATATAATGCGGAATTCCGTCCATCTCATCCGTCGTTACCTTTGCAGTCCCAATATCCATCGTACGATAAATTTGCATGGAATCACCACTAATAATCTCACCATTCAATGCTTTTGCAAGATCGATACTTAATTTCGTCTTTCCGACAGCAGTTGGCCCAATGATGACAGCAACTTTTTCACGTTGCACTTCTCCCATATAACTCAACTCTCTTTATGTAATATACTCCACCTAATCATTATACCCAATCTTACCAATTTTAATGGTGTGATTGCAAGTTCTTTGAATCCAGTACATGAAATTATATATAAAAAAAGAACATAGTTTGTCCAATTTTGCATATACATGATTAAAAATAGCTCGGAGAGGGTGCAATGACTATGAAACAAACCACTATCGATTTTTCATCATTAACAAAAGACCTCATTTTAGCTACTGCTACAAAAGAACAAAATTGTTCACAAGAAGAATTATACTTCGCCTTAAATTGTTTACTACGTTCCTTTCATTCTACCCTTCAAGAAACGACGTTACATCCAGAAAATAAAAATACAGAGTACATGCAAACTCAATTTTGCAGCGCGTATAAAATTATTACAGGTAAAACGGTTTATCCCTTTCAGTGAATCTCATATAAAAAAAGCGGCTACTTAGACATTTTCAAGCAGCCGTTTTTTATTTTAATACAGATAAATTATTGTATAACTTTCACTTTAACGGATTTACGACCCCAACTATCCGCATTACTATCTGAACCAACTAGAACATCAATACGGTTTCCTTTAATCGCGCCACCAGTATCTCCAGCAATTGCTTCTCCATACCCTTCTACCCACACTTTTGATCCAAGAGGGATTACTTTCGGATCAACAGCAATAACTTTCATGTTTGGATTCGCTGTTAAATCATGACCCATCGCAGTTAACACTCGACCACCATATGTGCCATTTTCACTTGGATTAGCTGTGTACGCTGTGGCTTCTACTGTTATTTCACGACCACCAGCTGGTGCATTTGTTTCAGTAGATTTCGCCACTGATTTAGCTGTCGGCTTCGCTTGCGCTTCTGGTTTACTTGTTTCTTCACTCTTAGCAGGTGCTTTTCTGTTAACTGCCGTATCATTTTTAACCGCCGTTTTCACCTTAGTTGGTGCTTCAGCTTGAGCTGGAATTTCTTTTCTTTCAATAACAGGTGCTGTATCTGTTAAAAAGGGTACGTGAACATATGCCGCTTTCCCACCATATTCGAATTGTAACCATTCGTTTTGCACTTGATTTGTCGTTTCAATCACGTCATCTTTTTTTAGCGTGCCAAGAATTTCTGAGTCAGTATTCGCTTCAGCACGAACATTTAATACGTTTGCTGTTACATAATAAGTACTTTTCGTAAACTCAGCACTTACAAACGCTTCTTTACCGTCTAATTTAATTTTTGACCATCCGTTTTCTGTATTTATAACATCTAATTTATTTCCACTTAACATTTTACCTACAAGTTTTGATTCTACAGTTGGGGTTTCCCTAACGTTTAATACATCTGTCGTTACAATCGTTTCTGCTTTTGCAGAACCTACAAAAATCCCAAGACCAAAAACTGCTGCCGTTGCTATACCTAATAATCTTTTCATGAATAGCCTCCATTCGCTTTGTTTTCGTGTTCTCATTATAGCAACAGTTTTTTACGGAATTTCGAAAATCACAAAATTACAAAGCATTCGTAACAAACGATTAATGATTTGTAACATAAATTTCCATATTAAAGAATTGTATTTCTACCAAAATTATCAATAGTTTTCATATATTTCCCACATATTAGTATGAGTGTTTTTTTCCAGAAAAAATTACAATATTACTGTTTTGTTACAAAAAAATCGTTTTTCATTACATCTTTTACCAAAATCCATCATGATTCAATTATTAAACCACTTTTTTGTAATAAAAAAGGAACAGCTCCCGCTAGCTGTCCCTTTTTACCCTTTAATTAACTTTTTTCTTCCAAATCCCCATCATAACAGCCGAAACAACTGTCCCTATTAATATAGAGAAAATATATAGCAACGGTTTATTTACTAATGCTATAACAAATAACCCACCATGTGGTGCCGGTAATGTAATTTGGAATAGCATAGATAACGCACCTGCAATACTTGAACCAACAACACAACTTACAATTACTCGAACCGGATCTGCAGCTGCAAATGGAATCGCACCTTCTGTAATAAACGACGCTCCCATAATATAATTTGTTAAACCTGATTTACGTTCCGCTTCTGTAAACTTCGTTTTAAAGAATGTAGTTGCTAATGCAATCGCTAATGGCGGTACCATACCACCAGCCATAACCGCCGAGTGTACACCAAAGTTTCCTGCCGCAATTGCAGCGATACCGAATGTAAACGCCGCTTTATTAATTGGTCCCCCCATATCAATTGCCATCATACCACCTAAAATTAAACCTAATAGTATAGCATTTGTACCACCTAAACTATTTAACCAACTCGTTAACATTTCATTTAACGCAACTACAGGTGGATTGACTACTTTTAACATGATAACACCTGTAATTAATAACCCAAATACCGGATATAGCAAGACCGGTTTAATCCCTTCTAACTGCGCTGGCAAACCAGAAAATAGCTTTTTCAAACCGACAACAACATATCCTGCTAAAAAACCAGCAATTAATCCACCTAAAAATCCAGCATTCGCTTGTGCTGCTAAAAAGCCACCAACAACACCAGGCATAAAACCAGGACGATCAGCAATAGAGCTTGCAATAAATCCGGCTAAAATTGGAACAAGGAATAAGAAAGCTCCTTTTTCTCCACCACCAATAGCCATTAATATTTCAGCAATAGGACCTTTTGCCTTAATTCCACCGAACAAAAATGCTAGTGCGATTAAAATCCCGCCACCAACAACGAATGGAAGCATATTACTTACACCGCTCATTAAATGCTTATAAATTCCTAACCCTTTTTCTTTCTCTATACTTTCTACCTTCCCATCCTCTTTTACACCTTTAAAGATTGGCGCATCCTGTTTTACAGCTCTATTAAGAAGGATTTCAGTTTTTCTAATACCATCAGCTACCGGCACTTGAATGACATGCTTCCCAGCGAAACGGTTCATTTCTACTTGTTTATCTGCAGCGACAATAATTGCTGTTGCACGATCGATATCCTCTTTCGTTAAACCGTTCTTTACACCTGTTGATCCATTCGTTTCAACTTTAATCGCAATCCCTAACTCTGCCGCTTTTGCTTTCAAACTATCAGCAGCCATATATGTGTGAGCGATACCAGTCGGACAAGCTGTAACAGCTAATACATATGGTTCATTCCCTTCTGGCTTTGCTACTTCAACTTCTTCTTCTTTTTCATTCTCTTTTTCATCAAATAAACGGAGAAGTTCATCTTCATCCTTTGCTTCTAATAATTGCTTGCGAAACCCTTCATCCATCAATAACGTAGAGAGACGAGATAACGTTTCTAAATGAGTATTATTCGCCCCTTCACTTGCAGCAATCATAAAAAACAAATATGCGGGCTGTCCATCAAGCGATTCATAGTTGATACCGCTTACACTTCTGCCAAAACAAATCGCTGGTTGCTTAACTGTCTTCGTCTTCGCATGAGGTATTGCAATACCTTCACCAATTCCAGTTGTACTTTGTGACTCACGCTTTAAAATAGCTTCTTTAAATTCAGCCTTACTATTTAAACGATTTGCTCCGTTTAATTTCTCAACTAATTCATCTATGACAGCTTCTTTATTTGAAGCTGTCATATTCATAATGACTGTATCCCTTTTTAATAGTTCTGTAATTTTCATATGTTGTTTCCCCCTATCGCTTTGTGACAATTACTTGCGACAATAATTCTTCTACTTTTTCCTTTGTACATAAATCTGCTGAAAATGCTGTTGCACTCCCTGTTGCAACGCCATATTGAAATGCCTTTTCAATATCTTTTGTCTGTTCATATTTCCCTACAAATCCTGCAACAAGAGAATCCCCTGCTCCAACTGAGTTAATAACAATACCTTTCGGGACAGTCGCCTCATATATACCTTCTGCCGTAAATAATAAAGCTCCATCTCCGGCCATTGATACTATAACGTGCTCTACACCTTGTTCGATTAATTTTCTTCCATACGGTAAAATGTCTTCTACTGTTGAAAGCTCCACTCCGAACAACTCACCAAGTTCATGATGATTTGGCTTTATTAAAAATGGGTTATTTTTAATTACATGCTGTAACGCACTTCCACTTGCATCTACTACTACGCGAATACCTTTTTCTGCTCCAAACGCTGCGATTGATTCATAAAAGGTAGTTGGAATAGAAGCAGGTACACTTCCTGCTAGTACAACACAATCTCCGGGTTGCATACTTTCAATTTTTTTCATTAACTGCCCAAATTGCTCATTTGTCACAATAGGACCTTGTCCATTTAACTCTGTTTCTTCTTGTCCTTTTATTTTCACATTAATTCGTGAATCTCCGTCTACTTGTACGAAGTTTGTTGTTACACCTTCATCATGTAATACATTTTCAATAAATTGACCAGTAAATCCACCTGTAAAACCAAGCGCTACATTTTCAACACCTAAACGATGAAGAACACGAGAAACATTGATTCCTTTTCCTCCAGGAAACTTCATATCTTTCTCCGCTCGGTTTACTGTTCCTAAATCGAAAGAATTAACTTGTACTACGTAATCAATAGATGGGTTTAAAGTAACTGTATAGATCATTGTTTATCAGCCTCAATTACATTGGTTTGTCTTTTATATTTTTCTAAATCAATTTCTAAATAGTTTGTAATAATGTTTGCCTCTTCAACATTTGCAATTTTCGCAAACGCAACTTCTGAAAATTTACTTTCATCAATTAAGAAATACCCTTCGTTTGCTAATGTTAATGCCATTTGTTTCAAAAGTGCTTCTTCTGGATCTGGTGTTGTATACCCTAACTGTTCATGTACACCATTAGCTCCTAAAAAGCATTTATCAAAACGATATTTTTGCATACTTTCCTGTGCCATGGCACCAATTAAAGCTTTTGTCCTACTCTTCATCATTCCGCCTAGTAAATACGCCCGAATGTTATTTTCAACTAAAGCTTCAATATGCATAAGACCATTTGTAACGACAGTAACATCTTTATTTATTAAAAACGGAATCATTTCAAAAGTCGTACTTCCTGCATCTAAATAAATGCAATCACCTTGTTCAACAATGCTAGCGGCATACTTGGCAATTTGTTGTTTTATATGAATGTTTTTGGATGATTTTTCAACCATCGTTGGCTCTTGCCCTTTTCCAGTTAATATGGAGGCACCGCCATGAACTCTTTTTAATAACCTTTGTTTTTCCAATTGCGCTAAATCACGACGAATTGTCGATTCAGAACTTGCCGTTCTTTCAACTAATTGCTGCAATTTAACAACTTTCTGTTCCTTTACAAGCTGCAGTATCATTTGATGACGTTCAGGAGTTAACATTTTATTCACCTCTCCTTTGATTACAGTATAATGAAAACGATCACAAAAATCAATCAAAATCACTCAAAAATAATCATCAACATTCAATTCCGTTAATAAACAATCAAAAAAGACCTTATTTGATACTCCGATCAAATAAGGTCTCATTTTCAAATTACTTATAAAGAAGCTTTATAAATTTCAAGAACATCATCTTTATTTAATTTTTTAAAGTTACCGAATTCACCATAAGCCATCGCTTTATCCGCCATTAAGTCAATTTCATTTTCCCCAATGCCGTAATCTGCTAATGTTACTGGCGCTTCAATTGACGTCCAAAACTGGCGTACTGCTTCAATCCCCGCTATTGCAATTTCTTTATCTGTTTTCCCATCTGATTCTACATTGAACACACGAATAGCGAACTGTTTAAAACGATTCACATTCTCATCCACAACATGCTTCATCCAGTTCGGGAATAAAATCGCGAGGCCACCTCCATGTGGTATATCATGAACTGCAGAAACTGCATGCTCAATATTATGGGTTGCCCAATCTCCTCTTACTCCCATCGCTAAAATACCGTTTAACGCCATCGTTCCACAATATAGAATTGTTTCTCTGTGCTCATAACTTTCTAGATCATTTAAAAGCTTAGGAGCTGTTTCTATTACTGTTTTTAAAATCGATTCACAATACCGATCTTGTAGTTCTGTATTTGTTCCATGGTGGAAATATTGTTCTAATACGTGCGACATAATATCGACCATACCATAAATTGTTTGATTTCTCGGCACAGACGCAGTATGAACTGGATCTAAAATTGAAAACTGAGGGAATGTAACTGGACTGCCCCAGCCATACTTTTCATTTGTTGCCCAGTTTGTAATTACAGAGCCTGCATTCATTTCAGAACCTGTTGCCGCAAGAGTTAGAACAGTACCGAATGGCAACGCTTCGCTAGCAAATGCTTTTTTCGTTACAATATCCCATACATCTCCATCATATTTACTACCAGCAGCAATCGCTTTCGTACAGTCAATTACACTTCCTCCACCAACTGCTAAAATAAATTCAACTCCATTGTCTTTACAAATTAGAATCCCTTTCTTTACAGTTGATAAACGAGGATTCGGTTCAACACCTGTCAACTCAAACACTTCCGCATTTATATCTTTTAAAATAGAAATTACATTATCATAAATACCGTTTCTTTTAATACTTCCTCCTCCATATACGAGAAGAACTTTTTTACCGAACTGTGGAATTTCAGTTTTTAACTGCTCTAATTGTCCTTTACCAAAAATAAGTTTTGTTGGATTACGAAATACAAAATTTTGCATATTCTTATTTACCACCCTTCTATATTAAAAGCAACTATACTTTTGTATACCATATTTTTAAAATTTCACAAACAAATTTGCTTAACAAAAAAATCCCAGCCTCTAGGCTGAGATTTTTTATTGATAATAAGGTGAGATCATTAAGTAAACAATAACACCAGATAAGCTTACATATAACCAAATTGGCATCGTCCAACGTACAATTTTACGGTGACGTGTTAATTGATTCGTAAAACCAAATACAAGTGCGAACAATGCAAGTGGTACGATAATCGCTGCAAGGATAATATGTGTAATTAAAATGAAGAAATACACATATTTAATGAAACCTTCTCCTCCAAAATGCGTTGCTGGTGCCAAGTAATGATACGATAAATATGACACACAAAATAATAAAGTCGTTGTAAATGCTGCAAGAATAAAACCACGGTGCATTTTTACATTCTTTTTAATAATAGAGAATAAAGCTGCTAATAAAAATACAAACGTAAAACTATTAAAAATTGCATTTAACATTGGTAAGATAGTTACATCAAAATGTAATTCTCCTTCATATCCAACAGGTCCAAAGAACAAAAATAATATAATCGCGTTTACAATTACAGAAAGCGTTATCACAATAGGAGCATAGCTTTTCTGATTTATTGATTGATCTACCAAATTGGTCACTCCTCTTCTTTCAAATATGTATAATTAACCTCACTATTTTAACATATTATTCACGGTGTAAATGTGACAATACTTTGACACAGTAAGATCAAACAAAGAAAAAATCCTTCTTAACAATACTTCTTAAGAAGGATTTTATCGCTTTATTATTCAAATAGCAATGCGATTAGTTTTTGTTAAAAAACGTACTGCTATACGCTTGAAATATTTCAGACACCTGATATCCCATTAATGAAATTGCTGTTAATGAAAAGAAACCAATCATAAGAAATCGAAACCACATATAAATCTCCTCCTTGTATTTAGCTTAAAAAGCGTTGGCTATATAACAAGTTGGATGGCATTCTTCTTCGTCACTTTCCTTCTTCTTCACAATCGCCGTTATAAAACGAATCATAAAGAATATAACAAAAGGAATTTGTTCGTATTTTACATTGGCATAGTTTAGCAACGGCTCACGTTGCAAATCGAACGGGGATGAGAAGGAATAGAACATACCTTGCTCTTCCATATATACAATTACAATTTTCATGCAAAATAATATCCCAAGAAACGAAACAATATCTTGCCACTCTGTCGTATATAGCAGATTATACAGGTCTAATACGTACTCTTCCATCATCATCCCCCCTTCCTTTTTTACCATTTTGCTCTCCTTCATATAAAAAGTCAAGAAAAAAGTTCATTTCCACTATGCTAATAGTAATTACTTGTTTCTTTACTTATATATGAATCTTTTCTAGCGATGATTGGATGTAACTTTCTTTGAAAACAAGAAATTAGAATCGAACAGATTCTTCATTCCTATTTTTAGGACTCAAAGCTGAACTAGTTTTATTTCTATTAAAAATAAAATAAGAAACTATAATAAGAACTGTAACAATCATCGTTAAAATCGCTTGTGAACGTAAGGATTCAATTGCAAACATTGCAACTAAAACTGCTATAATAGCGGCAATTGTAACATACGTTAAATACGGGAAAAGCCACATTTTCACTTTCAAATCTTCTTGTTCTACTTTCCCCATTTTTTTACGCATCTTTAAATGCGAAACTGCAATAACGAGATAAACTAGTAACGCAATCCCACCAGATGCATTCACCAAAAATAAAAAAACTTTATCTGGAGATATGTAGCTAAATACAACACCGATATAGGCGAAGAAAGTTCCAAATAAAACTGCCCGAACAGGAACACCACTACTGTTCAACTTTAAAAATGCCTTTGGAGCATCTCCTCTTTCTGCCATAGAAAAAAGCATTCTTGAGTTCGTATATAAACCTGAATTCAAACATGAAAGTACAGCTGTTAAAACGATAAAATTCATAATCTGTGCTGCCGCTGGTATCCCTATATGTTCAAGTACCGCTACAAACGGACTTTTTAGTATGTTTGCTGAATTCCATGGAAGAAGCGTAACAACTACCGCTATAGATCCAATAAAAAATACAAGAATACGCCAAATCACGCTATTTGTTGCTGTTTTTACTGCTTTTACAGGTTCAGCAGACTCACCAGCCGCTACTGCTACGATTTCTGATCCCATAAATGAAAATATAACAACTGTAATACCAAGCAACACCGAACTTATACCATTTGGCATAAATCCACCTTGTCCAATTAAATTTGAAGTACCAGGTGCTTCCGTTCCTGGGACAAGTCCTAAAATAACAGCAAGTCCAAGAGAAAGGAACAAAACAATACTTATTACTTTAATAAAAGAAAACCAATATTCAAACTCTCCAAATGATTTCACCGAAAAAACATTCGTTAACGTTAATAATATTGTTAATATTAAGCTCAATAACCAAAGCGGGATTTGCGGAATCCAATATTGAATAATACCAGCACCTGCTGTCGCTTCTATCGCAATTACAATTACCCAGAAAAACCAATATAGCCATCCAATTGTATATCCTGCCCACGGGCCAATTGCTTCTCGTGCATATGTTGCAAATGACCCACTTGTTGGATTAATGGCAGCCATTTCTCCTAACATTCTCATTACGAAAACAACCAAAAGTCCTGCTAATGCGTATGAAACGATAGAACCTGGCCCCGCTGAATGAACAACAGCACCACTTCCGACAAATAAACCCGCTCCAATTACGCCACCAATTGAGATCATTGTAATATGACGTATTTGTAAGTCCTTCTTGAGATTTTTATTCAAAGCATCTACATCCCCTTCCGAATTTGATTTCGAAATTTATGTAAGAGAGTTATGTAAAAAGCTTATACTACATTTAAAATATATCAAAATATTCTGAATTAAACAATTATTAAATATCCCTCCCTATAAATTATTACATAAAGTTTAATAATTTTTCTTTATTTCAAGCCAATAATTGAGAAAATTAAAGGGATGCCTTTTGGTGGAAAATATAAACTTTCCAATTTTTTATGCCATGTTTCTATCATAGAAATTCCCCTTTCTTTTTAACATTTCAAATAAAAAGTACACAATATTCAGATTTTAATTAATAAAAAAAGAACTTTCTACTAAAAATTCTCTTTTTTTCAAACATGTTAAACGCCCTATTCTAATTACTATTTTTCTTCAATACAAAAACCGAAAGTTCCGGTACACTCCAAAACCTAACAGGCATTCTAGTCGTCCCAATACCTCGATTTACATATAAATGTAATGACTTACTCTTTCCTTCTAATTCATACATTCCTTCAACATACTTCTCAGCTAATTTTGTGGTAATTAAAGGGCCCGCAAAGGGAATCTGAACTTGTCCTCCGTGACTATGTCCTGACATTTGAAAATCAACTGGATAACGAGCTACTTTATCTACAACATCAGGCTCATGTACTAATAGCATATTGAAATCTTGTTGTCTTAAGTTTTTTAAAGTCGAGTCTATTTGTGGTTTCCCTAATAAGAAATCATCCAAACCTGATATTGTAATGTACTTGCCATTTTCCACTTTAATTTTCTGTACTTCATTTACTAAAACAGAAAAACCGGCTTCCTCCATGTACTTTTTGTAGAATAAACTACCGCCCCCACCTCTATCATGATTCCCAAACACAGCATACTTCCCGAGAGGAGCATGAATTCCCCTCAAAATTTCTTTCGCCTCTTCTCTTTCCGCATTATAGGTCCCAAACTTATCTATTAAATCCCCTGTAAAAACTACTATATCTGGACGTAACTCATTCATCTTTCCCACAAGATTATCTAGTTGTTTCAATGTAAACTCTGGTCCTAAATGTACATCTGAGAATTGCAATATCTTTTTATTGTTAAACTCTTTAGGAATCGTAGGAGATTCTATTTCATTCCATGTGACCGCTACTAATCTTCGTTCTATTTCTGTTGCATAGAAATACAAGCTAGCTGGAATAATTAATATACTTAATAAACTAATAATAAATTTCTTTAAAATTGATTTTTTTTGATTTTTTTTTACATGATGCGTATTCACGTTTTCACCTCTAGATGTAGTTTAAAACCTTTTTGTTACATTGATGTGACACCATGAAAAAATGTTAAGCTGCACTCGATTTTATCCCCATCTAAATTTGACAAATTTATACACATTTCATAACATATTTTTATAATACATAGATTGTTAAAAATGTTTCTTCTATTCGTTCCATCACTTTATTACGGAGGGGTTATTCATGTCTGTATGTACACCAGAAGAGATTACTGAACTTGCTGCTAATTCCGGAAGAAAAAAAGCTCATTTATCATTACTCCCTATGCTAATTCTCGGATTTTTTGGTGGCGCTTTTATTGCATTAGGGTATTTACTCGATATTCATGTTATTGGGACAATGCCAAAATCTTGGGGATCATTTACTAGTTTTTTAGGTGCCGCTGTCTTCCCTATCGGTCTTATACTCGTTATTCTTGCGGGCGGTGAACTAGTAACCGGAAACATGATGACAGTTTCAATGGCTTGGCTTCATAAAAAAATCACCTTATTTCACTTAATACGAAATTTAGTTATTGTTACGTTTAGCAATTTCATCGGTGCTGTATTCGTTGCTTATTTTTTCGGCCATATTGTCGGATTAACGGAGGGGGCTTTTTTAGGGAAAACAGTGTCTATTGCACAAGCTAAACTACAAGATACGCCACTACAAGCATTCATATCTGCAATTGGATGTAATTGGCTCGTTTGTTTAGCTGTTTGGCTCAGTATGGGAAGTAAAGAATTTAGCGGAAAGATTATCGGTATTTGGTTCCCCGTTATGACTTTCGTTGCGATTGGGTTCCAACACGTTGTAGCTAATATGTTTGTCATCCCAGCCGCAATTTTTTCTGGTCATTTAACTTGGATTGAGTATTTTCCAAACTTCATTTTTGTTTTCTTCGGGAATTTAGTAGGGGGTATGTTATTTGTAGCATTACCGTATTTCATATCTTATAATAAGAAACTATCTTCCAATAAAGAACAAACTGAATTAAAGAACAAATCTGTATCCGCTTAAATTGAATGGCTATAAAGTGGTCCTGAAAAATATTACAAATTTCATTTTTTTCGTGAATATATCTACGTACACTTGTTCTCGGATGTTTTATACGTTATAATAACAACTTAAATAGCATTATTTACATATGAGGTGAAAAACATGAATAAAACAGAATTAATTAAAAGCGTAGCACAAAATGCTGAGATTTCTCAAAAAGAAGCTACTGTAGTTTTACAAACTGTAGTAGAATCAATCACTAACACTTTAGCTGCTGGTGAAAAAGTACAGCTTATCGGATTCGGTACTTTCGAAGTTCGTGAAAGAGCTGCTCGTACAGGCCGTAACCCACAAACTGGTGAAGAAATGCAAATCGCAGCTTCTAAAGTACCTGCTTTCAAAGCTGGTAAAGAACTAAAAGAAGCTGTAAAATAATGAAAAAATAGCCTTCTCATTTATGAGAAGGCTATTTTTTTCATTACATAATTAATAAAAATCTGACCATTATGCTGTTTATTTTGTTCCTTTATGCAAATAAAACCTTTACTTTCAAAGAAAGGTTTTGCTGTAATACTCGCTTCTGTAAATATATCTCTATGCTGCAAGTTCACTGCTTCTTTTTCTAACTTCTGTAGTATGTAGGAAGCTATCCCTTTTCCTTGATAATCTTTATGCGTAAATAAGCGATCTACATAATGGTCCTCATTATAATCCCCAAATCCTACTATCACACCTTTATAATCTGCAACATAACAAATATTCTTTTCTAAAGATTGTAGCCAGCTTTCTCTTTCTAGCCTCTCTGGTGCCCAAGCATTTAACTGTAACGTATTATAATCTTTTGTATTAACCGTATGAACCGTTTCATAGAATAATTGTAATACTTGTTCTAAATCCTCTTTCTGGAATGTTCTAATTATAATATCTTTAAACATGTATAAATCTCCTCATCAAGCTACCGCTTCTATCTTTCCTATATTATATCTTTTTCTTTCTATACAAAAAAACAATACTTATTCAAAGTATTGTTTTTTTGTTTAAAAGCATATTCAATTACTCTATAAAGTGAAACTTTTACTATTTTAATTTAACTCTTTGCAATCTTAATGCATTTAATACAACTGATACAGAGCTAAATGCCATCGCTGCACCTGCAACCCAAGGAGCTAAGAAACCGAACGCCGCAATTGGAATTCCTAGGCCGTTATAGGCTAATGCCCAGAATAGGTTTTGCTTAATATTTCTAATCGTCATTTTACTCATGAAGATTGCATCAGCAATACTATTTAAGTCACCACGGATTAATGTAATATCCGCTGCTTCCATTGCTACATCTGTCCCCGTTCCAATTGCCATTCCAATGTCAGCTGTAGCAAGAGCAGGAGCATCATTTATTCCATCTCCAACCATAGCCACTCTCTTACCGCTAGCTTGAAGTTTTTTTACTTCTTCTGCTTTTCCTTCTGGTAATACTTCTGCGATTACGTGATCAATACCAACTTGCTTAGCAATTGCTTGGGCAGTCTGTGTATTATCACCTGTAATCATAACAACGTCTAGACCCATTTTCTTAAGTCTTGCAATTGCTGCTTTTGAAGTATCTTTTACAGTATCCGCAACAGCAACAATTCCAGCATATTCTTTATCTATTGCTATAAGCATTGCTGTTTTTCCTTCTCGCTCTAGTTCTTCCATCGATTTAGAAACTTCTTCAATATCAATATTAAATTTCATCATTAATCGGCGTGTACCAATTAATAACTTTTTCCCTTCTACAACCGACTCAATACCAAATCCAGGAATTGCTTCAAACGTTTCTGAACTTGGGATATCAATTCCCTTTTCTTTAATTCCTTCTACAATCGCTTCTGCAAGTGGATGTTCAGAATTTTTTTCTGCTGCGCCGACTAATTTTAATATTTCTTTCTCTTCAAATCCATCTGCTACAATTACATCTGTTAATATCGGTTTTCCATTTGTAACTGTACCTGTTTTGTCTAAAATAATCGTATCTAATCGATGCGTCGCTTCTAGATGCTCTCCACCTTTAAATAAAATTCCGTATTCAGCTGATCTTCCTGATCCCGCCATAATAGATGTTGGTGTTGCAAGACCTAAAGCACATGGGCATGCGATAACAAGTACTGCTATCATTTTCTCAAGCGCTCCTCCAAAATCACCAGGTGTAACAAATACCATCCATACTACAAAAGTGATAATAGCAATCCCAACTACAACAGGTACGAAAATACCTGAAATTTGATCCGCTACCCTTTGAATAGGAGCTTTCGAACCTTGAGCCTCTTCTACTACTTTAATAATTTGTGCTAATGCAGTGTCTCTTCCTACTTTAGTTGCCTTAACTTTTAAAAATCCATTTTTATTCATTGTAGAACCAATTACTACATCCCCGATTGTTTTATCAACTGGAATACTCTCACCTGTTAACATCGATTCATCTATCGCTGATTTTCCTTCTACAATTTCCCCATCTACTGGGATTTTTTCGCCAGGTTTTACATAGACGATATCACCTGCTACCACTTCTTCGATTAAAATTTTCATTTCTGTTCCATCTCGTACAACTGTAGCAGTTTTCGCCTGTAATCCCATCAATTTTTTAATAGCTTCTGATGAACGCCCTTTTGCTTTTGCCTCGAATAATTTACCTAAAATAATTAATGTAATAAGTACCGCGCTCGTTTCAAAATATAAATCTGTCATATGTTCCGAGGAACCAATTGATTGAATACTTAAATAAACACTATAGAAATAAGCTGCGGACGTTCCAAGTGCCACAAGAACATCCATGTTTGCACTTTTATTGCGCAATGCTTTATAAGCACCTATATAAAACTGGCCTCCAATTATAAACTGCACTGGAGTTGCAAGAGCTAGCTGCACCCACGGATTCATAAGCATATCAGGTAAATAAATAAACGATGTAAATGAGAAGTGACTTACCATTGCCCACAATAACGGAAATGATAAAACAAACGAAATAATAAACTTTTTCTTTTGTCGCTCAATTTCTTGTAATCGATGATCTGTTGATGAATTTTGCTCATCTGACTTTACTTCTAATTTATATCCTAACTTTGTAATCGTGCTCTTCATTTCAGTAACACTAATTTCATCAGGATTAAATTCTACAGTAGCTGATTCTAAAGCGAAATTTACTGTCGCCTTACTCACACCATCTAGCCTATTTAAACGTTTTTCCACCCTATTCGCACATGCAGCGCACGTCATTCCTGATACCATAAACTCTGCCTTATCACTTACAATACCATATCCTAACGATTCAACTTTTTCTTTAAACTTTTGAGGATTTGTTTGAGTTGGATCGTACAAAATTTTTGTTTTTTCAAGCGCAAAATTTACATTTGCCTCTTGAACACCTTCTACTTTTTTAAGACCTTTTTCAATTCTATTCGCACATGCGGCACATGTCATTCCTGATATTTGAAAATTGGCTTCTTTTTGTTCATTCATTTCATTCACCTCTACCACATACCCTCAAGAGGTATATTTGTTAGCAAAATAAATCGCACTTTATTTAAAGTACGATTTATTCCCCTATTTAAAAATTATTATATAACATCGTATCCTTGATCTTCGATTACACTAACAATATCTTTTAAAGTAATGATTGATGAGTCAATGGTAACTTCAACAGTTCCTTCTGCTAATTGCACTTTTACTTGTTCAACACCATTTAGTTCTTTCACATTACTTTCAATAGAATTTACACAATGTCCACAAGACATACCCTCAACCTTTAATGTTAACTGTTCCATTTAAAATCCTCCTCTTGTTCATTCGTTGTTTGTTAATCACAACCTCATCTTACCATACCCCCCTAAGGTAATCAATGGTTTTGTATAATGATTTTTATAATTTTTTATAAGTTCCTTGTTTTCTCTTATCCCACACAGCCTTCTTTGAAATAAATCCATTCATTATTCATTCCACGACAAAACATACAGGTACCCCTTATAGGTACATGAAATAAGTTTAATCAATCGAACTATTAAGTACACGCTGAATCTCCCTATACTAAGCTTTGAGGTAAAAGTCTTAAATAAACAAAAAAACAAGCTAGTCAAATACTAGCTTGTTTCTTAAGCCTTTGAAAATCGTTCAAATACGGTCATTAATTCTTCAATTGCTTCGTCACCATTACCATCCTTAATAGCACCAGAAACACAATGACTTGTATGATTTTTGAGAACACCCATTCCTACTTTTTTCATCGCTGCATTAATCGCTGAAATTTGCACTAAAATATCTACACAATAGCGATCATTTTCTATCATATTTTGAATACCACGGACTTGTCCTTCAATTCGCTTTAATCTATTTATAATTTGCTCTTTTTCTTTTTCTGATCTATGTGTTACTGCTTCATGTTCTTTATGATCCATATTATCACCTTCTTAAAGTTTCTCTTCATCTGATAAAAATAAATGTCTTTTTGAGTATATCAATTATAGCATTAAATATCTATGTATTGATACCCCATATGAGTATCTAATGTTCATATGATTATTCTTAACAAATTATTAGCTTCTCAATCTCAATTGTCATTATACCCTGTCCTTTTTCAAAAAAGCATAAAGTCCGCTGCAAAACTCAATAAAGTGAAACTTTAATCAGCGAGGGTTTTGTTCATCTCTCATTCATTATTAACCCGCAAATAGCTGGATAAATAAAAGCCTCAATCTTCACATATTTGAATTGAGGCTTTTTTCTTCCTATTATATATAAAATTATTGTTGATCACATACTTTTGTGTCATTCACTACTGAAGTTCCTTCAACAGTTACCGTATGAAAACAGTCATTTACTCGAACAGTAACAACATTATCTTGCCGATCAATGATATGATATTCATTAAAATTTTTATTTAGAGCACTACGAATTTGCTCTCCTTCATAAATTGGAATGCCATGTGATAAAACCCAAATAAGCCCAGCGATAGCAAGAATAGTTTTCATACGATCTACCTCCTTGAGAATAAAGTGAACTTTTAATCGGTGTTTATTTCAGCCCTACTAATCATTAGTTGAATCAGTCGAGCTTTTATGGGGATAAGTTCATTTCGTCTATTTTATGTTTATGCTAATTGTGACGGAATTGTGACAACTTTTTGTCTCTTTAGACGAAAAGTTGAAACAAAACTTTCAAAAAGGACAATTCTACTTACAGAAATGAAAAGGCTATGGAGGAAATTCTCCATAGCCTTTTCGTAGATTTTTATTAAACGACCATTTCACTATGCTTATTAAGTGTTTCAATTTGAATTGTACTATGTTCAATATGAAAATCGTGTTTTAGCATAGTAATAATATTTTGAAGCACTTCTTGATCATCCTGATGTAATTGTTCAAATATGGAGATCGTGTATATCACGTACACCCTCTACAAATGACCAATAAATCTTAATCCTTTACTTAAAGAAGTCGGTACAACTGATGCATGATTCTCCCCTTCAGCCTCATAAAACTTGAATCTAAACTTCTCATGTTTGAATTGAAGAAGACGTTCTGATAATGCATTTGCATCTACAACCATATGCTCTCGCTCCAATGATCCAACTGTAAGGAATACTCCCGTTTCAACCTTCGCTTCATTTAATTCATTTATAAGATTCTCTTCTTTTTCAAGTACGGATTGATTGTTCCACCAAATAGACGGGCTACTAATAAAATAATTTTGAAAAGTATTTACATTTGTAAATAGTATATGTAATGCAAATAATCCGCCTAGAGAATGACCAAATAATGATTGTTTCTCTTTATCAATTTCAAAATTATTTTCAATTTGTGGTTTCAATTCTTCTTCAATAAACGTAAAGAAGTTATGTGCTCCTCCTGTTTTAGGCCACGGTTTACCATCCGGTTTTAAAGGAGCATCTTTTGAAATTATAGAAGGTGTAAAATCATAGCATCTTTCTTCGCCTGAAAATGCCCCTTCAATTGGATAACCAATACCAACTATAATGGCTGGTGAAACACCTGTTTTTTCCGCTCTAACCGATTGTATTTTAACCGCTTCATGGAACGTTTGAAAAAAGGCATTGCCATCTAATACATATATGACCGGATACCCTGAATCTGGTGCTGGTTGCTTCGGCTTTGAAATATGAATTTGATATTCTCTGCTTTCTAATTTGGAATACATTTTCCACTGTTCAGTGTTCCATATACTAATTTGCTGTTTTTCAATAGTTATATTCATCTTATATTCCCCCCTTTAACTTGTTACATATAGCTCTCTTTTTTCTTCTTCATAGATGCTATCATAACCGAAACAAACAGGAGCCCCGTTATACGAATCTACCATGACACGTGCATCAATATGAAATACCTCTTTTAACACTTCATTTGTAATAATTTCTGAAGGACAACCAGTTGTAATAATGTGTCCTTCTTTCATTGCAATAATCTCATCTGAAAATCTCGCTGCATGGTTAATATCATGTAACACCATTACAACCGTACAATTATGTTCTTTATTTAATTTCTCCACTATTTGTAGTACATCTAATTGATGAGACATATCAAGATATGTAGTTGGCTCATCTAGCAATAAGACCTCTGTCTGTTGTGCTAACGCCATTGCTAGCCAAACTTTTTGTCGTTGACCACCTGATAAATTCGCAATTTGTCTCGTACGAAATGCAGATGTTTTCGTTATATCTAGTGCCCAATCAATCATCTCTTTATCTTTTGAAGTTAACTTATTTACATTATTTCGATGTGGATAGCGTCCATATGAAATTAATTCTTCTACTTTAAGCTCTCCTGGAGCGATTGGATTTTGCGGGAGTAACGCTAATTGCTTTGCAATTTCTTTCGTTGGAATTGTATTTAAATCTTGCCCTTGCAAATACACTTTACCGCTTTTTTGCTTTAAAATTCTTCCCATCGTTTTTAATAATGTCGATTTCCCACAACCATTTGGACCTATAATTGTCGTTACTTTTCCTTCTTGTATTTCTACATTTAAATCGCGAAACACGGTAAGCCTTTCATAACTCGTTTCTAAACTTTTTGCACTTAAAATACTCACTTTTATTCCCCCTCTTACGCTTTCGCCTTATAAAGTAAATATAAGAAATACGGTACGCCGACAATAGAAATAACGATTCCAACTGGTAACTCTACAGGTGCGAAAACTGTTTTTGCAATAAAGTCTGAAGCTATTACAAGAAACATTCCTATTACTCCGCACGTCGGAATTATATGTCTATGTTGAATACCGACAAGCTTTTTCGCTATATGCGGTGCCATTAATCCAATAAAACCAATACTTCCTGAAACAGCAACACATGCGCTTACAAGTCCGATACTACTTAATAGTAAAATTGATTTCTCTCGTTCTACTGAAACACCTAAACTTGTAATACTCGTTTCTTCCAATTGAAATAAATCTAATAAATAAGCTTTCTTTTGTATAAGAGGAATTAGTATAATAAGCCACGGCAACATGGCAATAATATACTTCCAATTTGCACTATATATGCTTCCAGACACCCAAACTGCAGCCATTTCAAAATCAGTTGACTTCATTTTAAGTGATAAATACATAGAAAATGCTCCAAATCCTGATCCAATCGCAATCCCCGTTAATAAAAGGCGCTGGGAATCTAACTTACCGTTTTTCCAAGAAAACAGATATATTATTATGGCTGCACCTAATCCACCAACTAAACCAAACATCGGCATCATCATAATAGAAACCCAGTCTGTACTCTTTAATTGTCCTTGAAAGAAAAACATAAAAATGACGATAGCTGTACCTGCTCCGGCATTCACTCCTAAAATACCTGGGTCCGCCAAACCATTTCTTGTAATCCCTTGAATTACAGCACCCGCAATACCAAGGCCTAATCCTACTAATCCAGCAATTACAATGCGTGGAAGACGAAAATCAAAAATAACTAAATCATGCTCTGGTACTGGATTAATTCTAAAAAGCGTTTTAAATACATCTGTAATCGTAATATCAAACGTGCCATTCGTTAAACTAATATAAATAGCACCAAAAATTAAAAATATAATAATCCCCATCGTCATTCCAAAACGTTGACTTGAACTTTTAGGCATGTCTCTCTCCTCCTCTTGTACGGATTAAATAAAGGAAGAAAGGAATTCCAATTAAAGATGTAACAACTCCAATTGGCGTTTCAAATGGATAATTCACAAATCTACTTAAAACATCACATAACGCTAAGAAAACTCCACCAATAATGCCTGCACAAGGCACAATCCACTTATAATCTACCCCAATTATAAAGCGAGTAATGTGTGGAATAATTAAACCTACAAAACCGATTTTCCCAACTAAAGCTACTGCAGTTCCTGTTAAAAAGATGACCGATAAAATCGCCATCGCTTTAACTAGTTTTGTACGCTGTCCTAGATTAATAGAAATCTCTTCTCCTAAAGAAAGAATTGTAATAGATTTTGATATTAACAGTGCCAAAACTATCCCAATTATCCCAAAAGGTATCGCAATTTTAATTATATTAGGGTCCACTTGATCTAACTTTGCATTAAACCAAAAACTAACATTCTGAGAGATTTGAAAATACGAAGCCATCGCGGCCGATACACTGCTTAAAAATGTTCCAATAACTGTTCCTATTATTGCTAACCTAACAGGAGATAAGCCATTTTGAAGGAGCGAACCAAAACCAAACACTATACCGGCCCCTAGTGCAGAACCAATCATTGAACATAAAACCATACCGACCGATGACATTCCTGGAAGAAAAATCATACAAAGTGTAATAACAAAGGCTGCACCATCCGTCACACCCATAATAGAAGGGGATGCAAGATAGTTTCTTGTCATCCCCTGCATAAGTGCTCCTGATATGGCTAGAAATGCTCCGACTAAAAGAGCTGCAACTACCCTTGGTAAACGTGAAGTAATAATAATATTATGATTTACATCGCTTGAATCAAAATGAAATAACGCATTCCACACTGTTTCAACATCAATGTTTTTTGCCCCATATAAAATAGAAAGTATAACTGTAAATAAGATTAGTATGGGCGCTATACATAAAATGGTTACTGGTACCGCATTTGTTTTCTGCATATCATTCAACGCACCTTACTTATTGTATTATTTAGACAAATTTTTCACTGCTTCTTTTAAGAATGCTGTTTTACTCCAAGCTGTACCACCTTGTGCCATTGGATCTACAACGTTTACAAATACTTTCTTTTCTTTCGCAGCATTCATACTTTGCCAAATTGGATTATTTTCAATGTCTTCTAACACTTTCGGTTTATTATTTTCGCTTGCCTCGTATTGTAAGAAGATATAATCAGGGTTAACTTCAGCAAGTTTTTCTAAAGAAATCTTTTCTTGTGCTTTTACAGTTTTCAATTGTTCTGGAACAGTTAGTCCAAGATCTTTATAAATGACAGGATTAAAGTATACTTCTGCTGGGTATAGGAATAAATCGTTTGCTCTTAATCTAATTACAAGTACCTTTTTATCTTTTAACTTATCTCCTAGTTTCGCTTTTGCTTTTTCAGCATCTGCATTGTAATCTTTAATAATTTTTTCTGCTTTATCTTTTTTACCAGTTAACTCTCCCATTAGCTTTAAATTATCTTCCCAGTTTGTTGAAACGTGTGATACTGGGAACGTCGGAGCTACTTTCGTAAACTTTTCTGCTGTTTCTGCTGGGAATTTCGTACTTGATGTAATAACATCTGGTTTTAATTGAAGTAAGGTTTCAAAATTCGGCTCCATTTTCTCACCAACAGACTTCGCACCCTCTAAATCTTTTTCAAGATACTTTGGTAATTTACCACCTACAGTAATTGCACCTACTGGTTTAATTCCAAGTACTGCCGCATCTTCCATTGACTCTAAACTAGCTGTCGCAATTTTATCTACCTTCGCAGGTACTGTATATTCTTTACCTAAATATGTAATTTTTCGTTTTTCATCTTTTTTCGTTTCGGTAGCTTTTGTCTGTTGTTTTTGTTCCCCAGAAGTTTTGTCTGCACTATTACATGCTGCTAACCCTACACTTAAAACTGTAACCATCCCTAATGTAAATAACTTCTTGTTCATCTTTATATATCTCCTCTCGAAACCTTTAAAATATGTTATTCCAACAATGAAATTTAATTATATGAAACATAATCCCCATCTATATTTCACATCATTAACAACTCTACTTAAAATGAAGATTCATCCTTGTTCACTTCCCCTAATATTAAATTCTTCACCACCCTCATCTCGATAATCATTATCATTATCAATGATAATGATTATCGTTATTAAGTATATATTTAATATTTATTTATTTCAAGGATGATTTTAAAAATTTTAATAAATCGAACAAAAAAGAAGTATCTCCTTTTTTTCAAGAAGATACTTCTTTTTTAGAAATCCATACGTAACTCAACTGGGCAATGATCTGATCCCATCACTTCACTATTAATTTTCGCATCGGTAATTTTATGTTTTAACCTTTCAGAAATCACAAAGTAGTCTAAACGCCATCCGATATTTTTCGCTCTTGCACCCATACGGTATGACCACCATGAGTACGCTCCTTCTTGTTCAGGATATAGATATCGATATGTATCAATAAACCCTTCCTCTAAAACACATGTGAATTTCTCTCTTTCTTCATCCGAAAAGCCAGGGTTTTTCCGATTGCTTTTCGGGTTTTTCAAATCGATTTCTTTATGGGCAACATTTAAATCTCCACAAAAAATAACCGGTTTCTTTTCATCTAATCGCTTAATATACGCTCGGAAATCATCTTCCCATTCCATTCTGTAATCTAAACGTTCTAACCCTCGTTTCGAGTTTGGTGTATACAGCGTTATCATATAAAAATCATCAAATTCTAATGTAATAACTCGTCCTTCTTGATCATGCTCTTCAATTCCTAAACCATATGTAACAGAAAGCGGTTCTTTTTTCGTAAAAATAGCCGTTCCTGAATAGCCTTTTTTCACAGCATAATTCCAATATGTATAATATCCCTCGGGATTTAAATCAATTTGTCCACTTTGTAATTTAATTTCTTGTAGACAAAATATATCTGCATTGGATTCCTCGAGATATTCTAAAAATCCCCCCTTCGCGATAACTGCACGCAATCCATTTACATTCCATGAAATTAACTTCACTTATAGTCCTCCTCTTGATGTTCACTTTCAAAGTTCATGCTATCACAAAATAGAAAAACAATCATATTTTCACCTTTGTAATCTTGCTCTTACATTTGTGAATACGTACATACACACATTATTCAGGTTATACTAATTTCAGAGGTGATGTTCTTTGCAAAATGAAGGATTTACTTTAACGAATGAGTATTGGCAAGCGATTATTCATAATGATTCTTCATATGATAACAAATTCTTTTATGCTGTGAAATCAACCGGGATTTTTTGCCGACCATCGTGTAAATCGAGAATACCTAATAAAAACAACGTACGAATTTTTCTAAATGCAGAGCAAGCATTGTATGAACACTTTCGTCCGTGCAAACGCTGTAAGCCAAACGGGATAACTTTACCTAATGAAGAGTGGGTAGAACAAATTAAAGACTGTATCGAGAAGCATTTTGACGAAGTATTAACTCTCGATATACTCGCGGAAATGTGCCATGGTAGCCCATTCCATTTACAACGCACGTTCAAAAGAATGACAGGTATAAGTCCAATAGAATATATACAGCAATTCAGAATTACAAAAGCGACAGAATACCTTTCACATACAAATAAATCCATTATGGAAACTAGTACTGCTGTTGGGATAGAAAACCCGGAGTATTTCGCGACTTTATTTAAAAAGAAGACAGGATTTACCCCTACTAAATATCGAAAAAAGAACAGAACAAAAGAGGAATGAAATAATGAAACCATATGAAAATAAAACTATATATTGGACATTGCTTATTCATAAACATTGGCGTATGCATATTGCAGCCACTTCAAATGGATTATGCTTCATCGGATCACAAAATAAAACTTTTGAAGAACTAAATACGTGGGCTAGAAAAAAACTTCCACAGCATACATTCATCCAAAATCCAGATTATCTGCAAACATATACTAAAGAACTTATCAAGTATTTGGAAAACAAGCTAGAAACCTTTACATTTCCTATCGATGCTTACGGAACTGCATTTCAATTAGCCGTTTGGAATACGGTACGTGAAATTCCTTATGGAAAGACATATTCTTATTCAGAAATTGCGGAAAGAATTCAAAAACCTAAAGCTGTACGTGCTGTCGGTACCGCGGTTGGGGCAAATCCTCTTCTGATTACAATTCCTTGTCACCGTGTTATAGGAAAAGATGGAAAGCTCACTGGTTTTAGAGGTGGTTTAGACATGAAGAATGAATTGCTCAAATTAGAAGCGTTTCGGAAGGAGTAAATATGACAGAAGATTGTAATGAAACATTAACTTTAGTCGTTCCAAAAGAATTTAGTTTTCAAGAAAACTTACGCTATCTATCGCGTTCTAAAAATGAATGTATGTTTCATATTGAAAACAATAAAATCTATAAAATCATCCCTATTCAAAAAGTAAATCCTTTAATTGAAATTAGTGTGAATGCTGATGGAAATATTCAAATACGTTTTTTAGGAGAATCATATATCTCTGAAAAATGGATCCGCGATGCTGTAGCTACATATGTAAAAGAGTGGTTTGATTTAGATACTAATCTAGCTCCCTTCTACAAATTAGCTAAATATGATCCACTCCTTCAAAAAACCATTACAGAGTATTATGGACTTCGTACTTTAGGTATTCCTAGTTTATTTGAAGCACTGTGCTGGGGGATTATCGGCCAACAAATCAACCTCACATACGCCTATACTTTAAAGAGAAGATTAGTCGAACAATTTGGAGACCATGTAGAATGGAACGACCAAAAACATTGGATATTCCCATCACCTGAAGTAATAGCAAATCTAAATGTAGAAGATCTCGCAACATTAAAAATGACTACAAGAAAGTGCGAATACTTAATTGACATCGCGCAGCTCATTACAGAAGGTAAACTATCAAAAGAATCTCTATTACAAATACAAGATGTGAAGCAAGCTGAAAAACAATTAACTAGCATTCGCGGTATAGGGCCATGGACGGCCCACTATGTTTTAATGCGTTGTTTACGATTTCCTTCAGCCTTTCCAATTGACGATGTTGGCCTGCATAATGCTATCAAATTTATAACAGGCTCCGAAAAGAAACCAACTAAAAACGAAATAAAGGAATTTGCAGCAAATTGGATACATTGGGAGTCTTACGCGACATTTTATTTATGGCGAGTTCTATATTAATATTTTCTAATGAAAAATAGATAGGTAAATCTATCTGTTTTTTCACATGTAAAAACTTCACACATACTGGTTCTGGAACATTGATTCCTTTCAAAAAGCATGAATTTACAAATATCTTGTAAACAGTATATCACTTTACCTTGTATTTTTTAGTATAGAAAAGAACCAAGTAGCACTTCATTACTACTTGGTTCTCTTTTTAAGCTTGTTCTTCAAATCGTCTTGCGATTTCTACAATAACTTGAACAGCTTTTTCCATAGTATCTACCGAAACATACTCAAATTTACCGTGATAGTTTTCACCACCAGTGAAAATATTTGGCGTTGGTAATCCCATATACGATAATTGTGACCCATCTGTTCCACCACGAATCGGATGAATATTTGGCTCAATATTTAAACTTTTCATTGCCTCATACGCAATATCAACAATTTCTCTCACCGGTTCAATTTTTTCAAGCATATTATAGTACTGATCATTCATCTCTAAAACAATCGCATCTTCACCGTACTTCTCTTGCATGTTTTTCACAATATCTTTAACGTTATTTTTACGCGCTTCAAAATGATTACGATCAAAATCTCGAATAATATAGTAAGCTTTACTTTGCTCGACGTCACCATTTAAAGAGAGTAAATGATAAAACCCTTCATATCCCTCAGTATATTCTGGCGCCTCTTCTACTGGCAACTGTCTATCGAATTCCATAGCGAGTTTACTTGCGTTGCGCATTTTGTTTTTCGCTGTTCCAGGATGTGTATTTGTCCCTTTAAAAGTTAACTTAGCGCTTGCAGCGTTAAAACTTTCATATTCTAAACCACCTAATGGACCTCCGTCCATCGTATAGGCAAAGGATGCACCAAACGCTTCTACATCAAAATGCGATGGTCCACGGCCAATCTCTTCATCTGGTGTGAATGCTACTCTTATTTTTCCGTGCTTAATTTGCGGATTATGTATTAAATAATTCATTGCGACCATGATTTCTGTAAGACCAGCTTTATCATCTGCTCCAAGAAGTGTTGTACCATCAGTTGTAATAATTGTATGTCCTTTGTATGATGGTAATTCTGGGAACTGTTCAGGTGTTAACACAACATTTAATTCTTCATTTAACGTAATCGCATTACCATCAAAATTTTCATGAATTTGTGGTTTTACGTTTTTCCCTGTAAAATCTGTTGCTGTGTCTAAATGAGCTAAAAACCCTATTACAGGAACATCCTTATCTGTATTAGCAGGAAGTGTCGCCATTACGTAACCATTATCATCCATCGTCACTTCTGATAGCCCAATCTCTTTTAACTCTTCCACTAATAACTTACCAAACTCAATTTGCCCTGGTGTTGTTGGCACTGTATGACTTTCTTCATTTGATTGTGTATCAATCTTTACATATCTCGTAAATCTTTCAATAAGTTCTTGTTTCAAATTCGTTCACTCCTTTTATATTTCTCTCTCTATTATAATCCTTAAAACGAAATATTTTAACTTTTTTGACTGTGAAGATATATATTCCATTTACATTTTTAACAAATCATTAAAAGACATAATATTTGCACATTAAAATCCAAACATGTAATATACATCATTATATATTGGGAGGTTTTAAAGATGAGGCTAACTCTCTTTCGCTATTTTCTTTTTTTCTTAGGATTAATTTTCTTTGGACTTGGAAATGCTCTCGCAGTCAAAGTTAAATTCCTCGGTTTACATCCTTGGGAAGTTTTAAATATGGCTCTATACCAACGATTTGGGTGGACAATTGGTACTTGGAGTGTCATATGTGGATTATGTCTCGTTCTTATCTCTTTACTAGTAGATCCAAAATATATAAACGTAGGTACATTTTTAAATGCACTACTTATCGGTCCTATTATGGACTTTTTCTTACAATCAAATATCCTTCCGCATGCTACTCAGTACCTATGGATAAACTTACTGATTTTATTTTCTGGCATTGTAATCACAGGCATCGGGGGCGGTATGTACGTTGCGGCTGGGATTGGTGCTGGACCTCGCGATGGATTCATGCTTACCATTTCTGACAAAACAGGGCTGTCTATTAGCCGGGCTCGAATCATTGTAGAATGTTTTGTACTAGTCATTGGATATATGCTAGGAGGACCTATTTTTATCGTAACTTTTCTATACACTTTTATCCAAAGTCCGATATTTCAGTACTCATTTAAGATATTTCAAAAACTCTTACATACTTTATATAACAAAAATAAAGAGCAAATCAGTGAAAATATATAAAACTCAACTTAATACAAAAGAGTGTGTTTTAAAAGTAACTTTTAAAACACACTCCATATACCCATTTTATTCTTCTCTCCATAATCTCTCTACATTTATTAATTGCTCTTCTTTAAATTCTAGCTTATACATATCTGGTTTTGATGTATTCATTAAAAATTCAAACCCATATTGATTATCAAAATAGTTCATCATTTGTGTCATTACAAGCCCATGTGTACCAATTACAATTTTATTCCCCTGAAAATCCATCAATATTTCTTTTAATACTCTCACTACTCTTCTCTGGCAATCTACATATGATTCTCCCTCAGTTAGTGAAAACTCTGGCTTTGAGAACATCTTCTTTACAAGTGGATACACCTCTTTATCTGATATAATCTTATCCTCACTTGAAAACCTACACTCTTTGAGATTTTCATATATTAATATTTCTTTTTCATAGAAATCGGCTGACTTTTCTATCGTTAGCATTGCCCTCTTATACGGACTTGAAATGAAAGTGTCAATTCCCTCTGTTTTTAATATCTCAGTTACTCTATGAGTATCTAAAATTCCCTTCTCAGTTAATCCACGTGTTCTTTCATCTCCTTCTAATTTTGGTGATTCACCATGCCTAACCATATAGATATATGTATTCATAATTCCTCCTTGTAAATATTTATAAGTTAATTACTTACTTTAATCGCTGCCGTATCAAAACTTTAGTACAATCAAAATATTAATTCATTCTTCTTTTATGAACTTAGCTGGGCTGTTCGTCTAACCCACTCCCAAACTAAACTCTCAAATTCATAAGAATATACGTCCTCATTTTACATCTTTTCAGAACCTAATTTCAAATCTTAATTTTCAGATTATAAACACAAAAAAAGCTTCCCTATGAGTTTATCTCCTCCAAGGAAGCTTTTTTATATTTTCTTTTATCCTATCAAAATTCGAAACTTCGCTCTCCTCTAACTTCATTACACCCTATTCTTCTATTTGCATCAACACAATTCTCCAACCATCAGGATCCGCTATAGTAATCCCCTTTTCTTTCCAATATGGATTTTCAGGTTCTACTTCATCGTATCCCATTGCATGCAGCCTCATACTCACTTTTTCTATTTCATTATATTCTCGCATATAAAATACAAGTAAATTATCTTTTGTTGGAGCTGGACACGGGCTTCCATGCAATTTTTCATTTCCTCCACATATCATTTATTTAAGTCGTTATTAATACATTGATGATAACAGACTTATACGAAATGATATGAATGGGAGGGAACTATGTGCACTACAATAATTCAAATGATAAACTTTATAAAATTACTCCACTATCCCTCTTCAATGTAAAAAATGAACTAAAACAAAAAAGCACCCATACTACTAATATCATATACAGACTTACGAAAGAAGAAGAAATATTAATCCATACGATTAAAGAGCGAACCAGATTACTGAATCGAAATAACGTCACAAGAACGAAGGCCTATTTTCAATTTTATATAAAATACCCTGAAATACATTGGGCATTGCTTGGACATATGGTATCACGTAATGGTGGTTGGAACATGACAGATTTAAAAGGGGACCTATATACGAAGTTATTATCTGAGAAAGATCAATTTATTTTCTTTTCTTTTTTAGAACGAGGAAATTGGCTTATCTTTCAAGATGTATACCCTCAATTTTTACTATACGAGTATAGTGTAAAGGAATCAAAAAACCTTTTTCACCTTCTCTCTCACCTCAATGTTTCAACATTTATGGAAACGATGTGGAACTTTTTTTGGAAAACTGGAAACAAAAAAACATTAGCAATCGCAACTATTATTAACGAGCAAAACTACTTAGAAAAAAGAGTCATTCAAAATGAATACTTCAAAAAAAATGTACTAAATAGTATTGGATTCAAACTGTTTGATTTCTTTCAGTTCAATCATATCCTTTTTCCCTTTTACGAAAGTAAAATGAATCCTAAAACATTACTTATTGGTGACACAATGAAACACTTCACTTCACTACATGAACGAATATTACTTGGAAAAAGGTTATACGCATTATTATTTCATGATGACCGTACTTTATCTCAAGTTACACATTGGGCAGGTACTCACCCTCATACAGGCTCACGAAAAGATTATTGGCCACATTTATTTTCAAGTGTAAATGAATCCTTTTCACGAGAGTTTTATAAACGAAGAATAAAACGATGCCAATTAAAAAAGGATTCATATCGTATATATAGTCCTGCACTTATTTACGCATGGAAAAATATAGCACACGAAGAAACAGAACATGAAGATTGGTTTAACGACTGGCAAATAATTCACTATTTAACCGATAAGGAGGAAAATATAAATGGACAAATTACAGAAGACTACTGCAAAACACTCGAAAGAATTGAACTCGCAATTCTCGCAAAGAAAAATGTCCTCCTTCGAGAAGAAGAATGATTTTCTAGCATTAGTAGTTACAATCTTTCTCTCTTCTATTATTGGAACTTGTTTAGATGCTTTCTTTGTTAATAAACAATTATATTCATTTCCAGTTAGGCCCTTCTCATCCACATTTTCAGTCAACATAGCTTTTACGTTGTTCGTACTGCCAATTTTAACAGCCTCGTTTATACAAATTTCAAAAAAATTATCTACAGTTTCTAGAACTCTATTTATTATTTCAATAGGCGTTTGCGCTAGCATTTTTGAGCAAGTTGCTGAGAGATTAGGTTTATTTATACATAGTACGGATTGGCAGCATATATATTCTTTCTTTGGATATATCATTTTCTTTTCTCTTATTTGGAAATTTTATAATTGGATGCGAAAAATAAAGAGACCGTCTTTATAACGGTCTCTCCTTATGCATAATCTTCGGTTACTCCAACTGAGCGACTTTGAAGACTTTTAGATCGTAAACGATATGCAACTACTTTCTTCTTATATTGCTTTATTACATCAACGTGTTCCTCATAGCTATATATAGAAAATCTAATCATTTTCTTTCCTTTCTTCGTATCAATAACTAATGGTGTTCCTTCTCCTTGCGGCGGAAAATAATGTTTATCTAAAAATAAAGCCTCGTTAAATTCGTGAATAACTTGAAGTTTCATTTCTCCTTCTATACTTTTTCCATCAACCGTTACAGTAGTGTTTTCTTCATCAAGTTTTTGATGTAACTCAAATCTACTAATAATTGATTCTACAACAGAAGTTGGCATACTAGAAACTAGTACTTTAAGAGCACCAAAAATAAATAACGTAACTATAAACCATGTTGTCACTTTAATCATCCCCATTACTTTCTAAAATAAGTAGTGTTATACTACTTATTACGATTCATTGATTTTTAAAATAAAAATTTCATTCCATAAGGCACTAATATACTAATTAGTACCCCCGTTACAATCATCGTTACCGAACCGATAGTTGCTTCTTTCTCTCCTTCTTTCACTAGACGACTCACACCAATGATATGTGATGCACAGCCCATCCCAACTCCTTTTCCAATCGTACTTGTTATACGGAAAAGCTTAAGTACTGTCGGTCCTATAATAGCACCTGTTATTCCTGCAACAACTACAAAACTAGCTGTCATAGATGGGATACCACCAATTTGATTGGCTAGCGAAATTGCAATAGGCATCGTCGCTAATTGCGGTATAGTTGTTAATATAAGTTCCTTATCTATATTCAACATTTCCCCAACCACTACATTCAAACTTATTAAAGCCACTATACCGATTACTACCCCTACAAGTATTGAAAAGAAGTTTTTCATAAGTATCTTTCGTTCCTTAAATAGCGGTATTGCTAAAGCTACAATCGCAGGACTCAAGAAGCTAGAAAGAATATCTCCCCCATTCTCCTTATAATCTTGATGAGAAATCCCGAAAGCAAGGAATATGCAAATCATAATTGCCGTAGCTGTTAACACCGGTAAAGTAAATGGAAACGTAAATTTTTTATATAACTTTGTCGCCAATAAATAAATCACTACAGTAATAAAAATTAAGACCATTTGAATAGTGCACCTTGTCGTTTTTATTTTTTAGATGTTATTAATAATTGACTTACATAGCCTGAAACAATCAATGTTACTAAAGTACTTACAACAACTAGGAAGAACATACTACTACCCTTACTTAAAAGAAATGAGCCATATTCCATTAAACCAGTCGTCGAAGGAATTAAAAATAAAGGTAAAAATACTATTAGTTTTTCTGCACCTATCTCAAACCATTTTAATGGCAAAATACGAGTGGAAAGAAGAAGAAAAAGGATTAACATTCCTATTAAACTTCCTGGCATAGATAGATGAAATACTTCCTGAATCCATACACCAGCCAAACTAAACAAATATAGCACTCCTACTTGAAGTAAAAGCGTCAAGAACTTCAACTGCTTGCCCTCATTTCAATACTAGATTTTCCCACACCTATAACAGCTTTATCATCAAATCTCTTTTAAAGTCTCCGCGAGTCTTGTAATCCCAACCTGAATTTGTTCTACATTCGCTCTCCCAAAAGTAAATCGTATATATTCACTTTTCGAGCCTAATACACTTCCTGGGACAAATGCTACTCCATTTTGAATAGATTTGCCTAATAAATGATATTCGTCAAATGAACCTTGAACTTTACACCATAAATGTATTCCGCCCTCTGGAACGAAAAACTCAACTCGGTCCTCTAATATTTCTTTAAGACTTGCAATTAACTCATCTCTTCTTTTTTTCAATTGTCCACGAAGCATTGTAATATGCGTATGAAAATCCTCTGATTCTAAAAATTGATTTGCTACCCACTGTGTAAATACACTATGACCGAAATCAACTTGCTGCTTCGCATCTGCTAAACGTTCTATTACGCGCGTAGGGCCAATTATCCAGCCAATACGTAATCCTGATGCAACAATTTTTGATAATGAACTTATATACAGAACATTTCCATTTTGATCCATTGATTTCAATGTTGGATTCACTTCTCCATTAAAAGAAGTTAAACTATATGGATCATCTTCTACAATCGGTATACCAAATTCAGAAGATAGTTCTAGTATCTTTTTACGTCTCGCCAATGAAAGCACCGTTCCAGTTGGATTTTGATAATCCGGATTTAAAAAAACCATACGAATGCGGTGCTTTTTGTGCAGATCAATTAAGTCATCTGGATTCATACCGTGCTGATCTACAGGTAAATGGAATATTTTTAACCCTGCTGATTTAAACATCGGCAGCGAAAAACAATAAGATGGATCCTCAATTGCAATCGCATCTCCAGGCTTTAACAAACATTGAACGATAAGATTAAGTGCCTGCTGAGCCCCAGATGTAATAAGAATAGAACGTGAATCAGCTTCTATTTGTTTATATTGCTGAACATGTGTTACGATTGTTTTTCTTAGCATTTCATTCCCTAGTGGGTGATCATAACCGAGGTTTTCCATAAATGTTTGTTCTGATAAAATTGTTCGAAATTGACCAGTCGGAAATAACTCTGGTGATAATTCACCACTCGCTAAATTGATTAAATCATCTTTTTGTGTTTCCGTTCGAATTTGTTGAACAAGTGGTAAATTAGGTAAAAACGATCCATCCTCTACGTATCTCCCCCAATTTGGTATACGTTTATGTGACACACCCCATATGTCTGTATTTACCCGCGTTCCGCTTCCTTTTTGCCGTTCTACTACCCCAAGTGATTTCAATTCTTCATACGCAGCTACTATCGTACTCCGGTTTACTTGTAATTCCTTTGCTAACTTACGTTCAGAAGGTAACTTACTATTAGAAAGAAATTCGCCTGAAGAAATGCCTCTTTCAATATAATCAGCGATTTGTTTATAAACAGGAGTCTTATCTGCACGATTCGGTTTCCATTCCATCTAGTTCCCCCCTTTCAAAACTACCGTCCCTCATTCACTAATAACAGTATTCACTGTAATAATAGTATTAATCACCTTCATCATATACAAACTCTATAAAATAACGACCGCATACCACGTAACTCCTACAAGTAACCCTAAAAGAAGGATGATATAGATAGCGGATAAGTTCTTCACATTCCTCTTTGTAGACTTATCGTAATTCTCCTCCACATTTCGTGCGACTAGTACGGTCCCAAACAGCGATACAATTACAATAATTACAACTAGTGAAATTGCAAAACTCATTGTCTTTTCACCTCTCTAAGGCCAGTCTATTTAAACAAATGAGATATATAAAAAGCGTCCTCCTTAAAGCATCAATACAGTACTACCTTTCTTCTCTTATCATAATAGAAGTTTGCAAAAAACGGACCAACCACTTTCAGGTTTTTTTGCTCATCCACTTTAAAAATAAAAAGCAACTGATCTTTCTTATCAGTTGCTTTTTTCACAGAGTTATTTATATTCATTTTCACTTAAAATTAATCCGATTTAAAAGTTTGGTCTTTTCATAATGAAACATCGATTGAGATAACTCAAAAATGGTTCCATTTACAAGATGCACTGTATTTTCAATAAGAAGTGCCGGATCACCTTTATTTATTTCTAGAAGCTGTGCGTTTTCTTTATTTACTTTTTCGCAACTAATAACTTTATCGGCAAAACCAATATTTAGTCGCAAATCTTCAATGAAATAACTGTATACAGAGCTTAATGCTATTTCTTCATTCAAATATGGAATTATATCCTTTTTGAAATAACTAATTTCAATAGAAAAGGGATTACCGTCTACAATTCTTAAACGTTTCAAAAAATACAACCTAGTTCCAGCGTCACATTGCATCCGTTCTGCTATTTCTTCATTCGCATCTATTATTTCAAGCTCTAACACTTTCGTTTCAATATTTTGTGAAACGAGGTTTTTCGTTAATCCACGTAAACTGCCTAAATTAATGTAATCTGTTACAGAAGTTTCACGTAAAAACATGCCACTACCTTGTACTTGAAAAATATAACCTCTATTAACAAGCTGACTAATTACTTTACGTATCGTATTACGACTTACCTCAAACCGGTTCATCAATGCTTCTTCTGTAGGTAATTTTTTCGTTTCATTAAAAAGTCCATCTCGAATGTTTTGCTCTAAAATATCTGCAATTTGTTTATACTTTGCACTCATACACTTTCTCCTAAAATACTCTTTTATCTTTTATAACTCTTCTCCTCTCGTTTCGATAATATGCTTATACCAATGAAACGAAAGTTTCTTCTTACGTTTTAAGTTATCATTATGATCGACAAAAATAAAGCCATATTGCTTTTTATATCCATTTAGCCAACTTAACAAATCAATAACTGACCATGCATAATACCCTTTTAAATGAATCCCTTCTTGAATCGCACGCTTAATTACTTTTAAATGTTCTTCAATAAATTTAATTCTCGGAACATCTACAATTTCTCCGTCAATAATTGGATCTTCGTCACCAAGTCCGTTTTCTGTCACATACATCTTTATATCACCGTAACGCCCTTTCAACATATGCAAGCCGTCTAAGAAACCTTCGGGAGATATTTCCCATCCCCATTTTGTATATGTTTTATCATCCATTTTAACCGTTCGATAAAATCCATCAAAGGAAGGGTTACCTGGAGCAAGTGTTGAGTTTTCTCGAGAATGTTCCTCATTCTTTATATCCATATCGTATCTTTCCACTCGAATTGGTTGATAATAATTCAAGCCAATAAAATCATTTTTCCCGGCATTTTGTTTAATGATTTCTAATTCTTCAACCGTCCAATTAGGAGTCCATCCTTTTTCCTTTAATTGTTGCACAACATAAGATGGATACTCACCTTTTAAAACTGGATCATAGTACCAATACGTTTCATATTCATTCGCATGATTTGCTGCTAGTATATTTTCTTTTTGATTATCCACACTATAAGCAGGCAAGAAAACATGCGTAATACCAATTTCACCATATTGTTTTAACTGCTTGTACACTGCAACTGTTTTCGCATGCGCATAAAATACATAATGAGTCGCTTGAAAGTACTTTGGAACATCATTTTGTATCCCTGGTGGATGTGCGCCTTTTAAATACCCTAATCCACAAAACATTACTGTTTCATTAAAAGTAATCCAATGTTTAACTCTATCACCAAATGCCTTAAAGCAAATCTCTGCGTACTTTACAAAAGCTTCTGCTGTTCGTTTATTCGTCCATCCACCGTCATTTTCTAAAGTTAATGGTAGATCCCAATGATATAAAGTTACAAACGGTACAATCCCGTATTTTAAACATTCATCAATTAAGTTGTTATAAAATTCTATTCCTTTTTCATTTACCTCCCCATCTCCAGTCGGCAAAATTCTCGCCCAAGAAATAGAAAAACGATACGATTCTAATCCCATCTCAGCCATTAAGCGGACATCTTCCTTATATCGATGATAATGATCAACAGCTACATCACCATTTGTCCCATTGTATGTTTTGCCAGGATTTTTTGAAAACTCATCCCAATTCGTAACACCTTTTCCATCTTCATTCCATGCACCTTCTACTTGATAAGAAGCTGAAGCAGCCCCGAATAAAAAATCATGTGAAAACTTCATAGCATATACCTCCATTTCATTGCAATAAATCAAATTCATTACCACATATAAAATTTATAGGTACAAATTTTACATGTGTAATTATAGCGTAAGTTTTGATTTTTTTCTATCATGAAAGTACGATATCTAAAACTATACCTGATGTTAATTTTTAGAAAACAAAAAAGAAGCGACATATTTTATCGCTTCTTACTATCACAATCTTTATTCTTTTATAAGTGACTTATTCGTTCTTATAACTTCTTGATAAAGTATCGGTGACCATTTTTCATTTATATAATCTTGAATCATCCATCCGACTCTTGTAGGATTCTTTTGTTTCATATAGTTTGCAATTTCCGGATTTATATAAGAGGCATAATAATATGGACTATTCCATGCTGTACCACCGGAAGACAAGCTTGTAAAATTAATATACAGATGATTAAAATCTTCACTATTGTTATTCGTTTCATTTATCGTATCTTTAATAGACTCTAATTTTTCATCATAACTTACTTTATATTTATCTTGTACCGTTATGTTTATATTTTGATTTAAAGTTGCGGTGAATGTTTGATTATCTGGCCATGGAAAATTATTATACCCTCCAGATTCATTACTGCCACTATATCTTTTTAATAATACAATCTTCCCACGAGCATCTCCAAGACTTATATTTCCTTCCGTTTTTAAAAAGATCGGATCAAGAAAGTAATTTTCTTCGAAAGTACTACTAAATGAACCTTCTGCTCCTTTCATATCCTCGTACTCTTTTTTTAAAGACATTATAATCGTTTCACTCGGATTATCTTTCAAAAATTGTTTCGCTTCATTTATAAATTGGTGCAATGTTACATAAAGATACAGTGGTCCATGATGAAGAACTATAGTATTATCATCTGTTAAACGCCCTCTTATATCAAAAATTCTAGCTCCATGATCCATTTGATAACGAAAATCATATTCTTGCGTCATTCCCCATACTTGCTTTATCGGATTTTGCAACTTGAACGTACCACTATCATGTGTTCCTGGAATTGAAATTCGTGCTAACGGTACGTTATCAGGTATAGGTTTCATCCATTTTGACCAATTTTCAAGCTCATTAACAGAGCTAGCTGCAACTACTTGCTTATCATGTAAAGCAAATACAAATGTGCTAAATATAGTACTACATATGAATAATTTCAAAATAAACTTCTTATTGCTCATTATTATTCCTCTCTTTTTCTGTTTTTATATCAAACTTATTGAATATGATATAAGCTACTTAATAAAAAATAAATAACATTTCATAAATATGAAATATTGCATAGAAGTAAAATTAAAAAATCATTCACATATTCTCAATACATGAGAAAAATTTAAAGGAACTTCAGCAGAAGTTCCTTTTGTTTATTTTATGTTCAATACATACGAACCATCTTTATTCTCGTACTTATAGACATATAAATAATATTTACCTGGCTTTGCATTATAGGTTCCTTTAACTACATTCCCTCCATTTTCACCATATGCTACATAATTATTTAAATCAGATTCATGATGAAGTACCCATGTCATTCCAATATTTTGTTCATTTAGTAGAGAAATATTAATATTTTCTAGTGAGTCAATTTGAAAAGTAAATACATCTACGTTATCACTATTATGTAGTGTTCCTTTCATTGGTGTATTAAAGTTAACTTTATTTGCCTGTCTAGGTTCATTATTTGGTTCATTTTCTGTTACTTGTAACTCATTCCCACCGTTCGGTTCTCTTCGTTCATACCCTAAGTTTACTAGTATAGACTTCAAATCTGGTAAAACACCAATTTTATCTGAATATGGATTTTTAGATTTCGTTCCAGTGTTATGGTTACTTAATATCGTTCTTAGTTCACTTGGTCTATATGGTTGTCCTAAATGTTCTTTAGCAATACTTTGTACTAAAGTCGCTGCTCCGGCAATAATAGGCGAAGCACTCGACGTGCCACTAAAGCTGGATATATAAAGATTTACAGCCCTTCTACTTTGCTCAGCTGTAGTTGTATCTACGTTTTCTCCCCAGCCATACACATCAATACGGCTTCCATAATTCGAAAACCACATACGTTCATGAGGGAAAGATGAAGAGCCCGCTCCTACTATAATTGCACCCGAATCTTTAAAATCTTTACTATTACGATTTAAAACTTGTTTACCATTTCTATCTTTAAATTGATCTAAATCATTCCAACCATTTGCTCCAGCCTCTATAATTACAACACCCTTATCTGTACCAGCACGAATTGCATCAAAGATATCTGGTTGTACTTCAACAGGTAAATATTTATCACCATATCCATCAAAGGATGCTTGTGCCTCTAATAATAAAATATCCCCAGCTTCTAAATGATTTACAGCACTTAGTATTGCATCAGCTGTATTATACTGTCCATTATCTCTTATTTGAGAAATTACTTTTGCTTTGGCTTTTGGCGCAATACCAATATTCCCCACTTCATTATCTTCAGATGAAACAATTCCTAATACAGACGTCCCATGACCGACATGCTGATCTATATTCCTTCCAGACATCAATTCAATATTTTGATGTACTAAATCCTCATGATTTAATAGCCATCCATATTCCATATCAACAAAAGTTATCCCATTTCCATTACCGCCTTGAACTCCCCAAGCGAAAGGCGCATTAATACCGTATGGTGCTGATTCAAGATAACCTTGTTTTTTAAATCTAGGATTACTATTAGGAGTAAGAGATACACCTGATGGTTGCACTTCAGGCGGCGTTATTTTTTCTTGTTTCTTAATATACACATCTTCTATTAAAGAAGATGCTTTTAACTTATCTACTAGTGCTTCTTCATGCTCACCATTTTGAGTTTGAAGAATATAGTAGTTTAATAGGCTTGTAGATACATTATTAGGTGCTTTCACTTCAAGGTCTTGTATTTCTTCTGGACTTACAGATGTGAATAAACGAGTAAATGTTAAATCTGGATATTCTGCCAAAAGATCTTCTAGTACTTTATCACTCTTTTGAGCTTGTATCTGTTTTTCAATACCATCTTCATATGGTAATTTCAAATCCGCTTTGAATTTCACAATGATTTGCTTATCTTTTTCTCTTTCAACCTCTGATTTACTATGTTGTTCTATAGAATCAGCCTTTATAATATTGAAACCCCCTCCTATTCCTATAAATGTTGAAATTATTACAGCTGGAACAAATACTCTTTTAAAAAGTTTCATTATATCACTCCTCTATTTGATAACGATTAAACAATATATTAAATTATATAAATTCCAATTCCAAATCATATTAAGGTACCTTTCTACTAGATAAATTATAGTAATCAACAACATGAACTTCAATGTGTTTTCATATGCAATATTTCATATTCGGGCCCTAAATTACATAAATAAAAAACTTATAATGATTATTTATTTCATATGTGCCAATATACTTAAATTAGAATATTAAATATACATCATATATCTTCTGAACCACATTACTCAACTGCTATAAATTAATTATTTATTAGGAGGATTTACAATGAAATTATTAAAAATAAAACATATAATTCCTTTATCTGCAGCAGCAATTACATTCGTATGTAATCAAAGCATAGCCGATGCTTCTACTATTCATACAGTAAAAAAGAATGATACACTTTGGAACATTAGTAAACAATATGGCGTTTCAATACAATCCATTAAACAAGCGAATAATAAAGTAAACGATCAAACTTTCATTGGCGAACAGTTACATATTCCGGGATCCATGAAATCAAATGAGGTCACTGTTCATCAAAACGCCAAACCTGCGAACATTTCTGGACAAATTATTTATCAAGTACAGCCAGGAGATTCATTTGAAACTATAGCAAAGCGTTATAATGTAACCGTTCAATCTATAAAACAAATCAACAACACAATCGGAAACAAGCTTTATACAGGACAACATTTAAAAATTAATTCAAGTATTTCGGAAAAAGAAAAGGACTTAATGGCACGCTTAGTCACTGCAGAAGCAGGTGGCGAATCATATAAAGGAAAAGTAGCAGTAGCGAAAGTGATCTTGAATCGTGTAAATGCAAAAGGATTTCCAAATACAATTACAGGGGTTATTTATGAACCTATTAAACACGGATATGCATTTACTCCTGTTACAGATGGAAGAATTAATCAACCTGCAAGCGCAGAAGCCAAAATGGCTGTAGAAGAGGCTATCTCTACAAACGGAACAAATTCTGATTGGCTTTATTTCTATAATCCAAAAACTTCAACAAGCAAATGGATTACTACACGACAAACAGTAGCAGTAATCGGTAACCATGTCTTTGCTAAATAAAAATACGTAATAAAACTATAATTAATTTCAAATTATTAACAGACCTCTTTACTTAAAAGGTCTGTTCTTTTTTATTTTAATATCTAAGCTTTTATTAACTATATGATAAAATGATTGTTTAAAACTATCTCTCTTTTCAAATAAAAAACTGTTGTATCTAATTCACCATTCAGAGTAATTGAGTGAGCAAAAAATCCACAACTATAACTTTATTAATACAAGCTATTTCTTAACTTTGTAAAATTGTTATACACTAGGAAAATAGCAAACAAACTATTCGTTGGCAGGTGAAAAAATATGTATGATGTTACAATTATCGGCGCTGGAGTTAGTGCCATTTTTACGGCTTATGTATTAGCTAAAAGTAACAAAAGAGTTTTAATTCTTGATAAAGGAAAACCGCTAGAACATCGGAATTGTCCTTTAGACCAAGGGAAAACGTGTAACTGTAATACATGTGATAAATATTTCGGTTTTGGTGGCTTAGGAAAATCTGAAGGGAAATTTAATTATACAAATGGATTTGGAGGAGAACTTGAGCAAAAAGTAGGTAAAGAAGGTTTTATGCAACTAATGGCTGAAGTAGATGAAATTCTATGTCAGTTTGGCGGAAGTTCAGTTTCAAAATATTCTACAGAAAATCTAAATCTCACTAAGAGAGCTGAAGCGTGTGGTTTACAAATGCTAACAACAGAAGTAAGGCACCTAGGTACTACACTTTCAAGTAACATTTTTCAGCAACTCTATGAATTTTTACGTAACAAAATAGATATCCGATTTCATATAGATGTACAACATATCGTTAAGCAGAAAGACCATTTTAAAATATATACAAATCAAGAAACTGTCTATTCTAAGAAATTAGTATTTGCAACTGGGCGTTCTGGGACGGATTGGTTAAAAGAAATGTGCTCTTCCCTTGAAATTGCACAGAAGCAAACCCGTGTAGATTTAGGTATTAGAGTAGAGATGAAAGAAAACCAATTACGTTCTATATTAAAAGATACGTTTGAAACAAAACTTTCTTATCAACATGATCATTTCACAGCAACTACTTACTGTATGAATCCAAAAGGACGCATTATTCGGAAGTATGAGGAAGGTTTAGTTATGCCTGACGGTCAAAATTTTCGAGAGCAAGGAACTGGCACTCCTAATTTAAATTTCACTTTATTTATTCCGCGCTATTTTCCAACTCTCAAAGAAGCGAATGTATATGCAAATTCAATTATTAAAGGCATTAACCAAGGACGAGATCGAATTGTTATTCAGCGCTTAGAGGACTTAATAAAGAAACGACCTACTGCGGAAAAAGATATGAAACATAATCGTATACACCCTACACTATACGGAGATTATGGAGATTTGAATAAAGAAATTCCTCCATTATATATTGACGGACTCAAAGAATTTTTATTACGCTTAGAACACTTTACCCAAGAACCTATCGATCAAGATACTTTACTATATGGAATTGATGGAAAGTTCTATGCTCCTACAATAAAAATCAATAACCATTTTGAAACAAGTATGAATGGGTTATTTTTAATTGGAGATTGTTCAGGCGTGACTCATTCATTATCTCAAGCAGCTGCAAGTGGTCTGTATGTTGGAAAATATTTATCTGACATTAAAATATTATAGTTAAAATGTGATTTCAAATCATTTAAGGTTTTATCAACACTCTACTTATCTAGCAATAGCATACATCAGTAAAAGCTTTATCCACCCCACTGATTATGCCCCCACAACCAATCGCGCTTTTACCGAATAAAATTAAAACTGGAGAAGTAAAAACTAAAATTAAAGAAACTGAAAAATAATCTATATATGCGAAGGGAGCAACTAATTACGGTTGCCCCCTTTTTACTCTCTTATAACATATGATGCAATTTAATATAAAAAAAGACCTGACATATTATACGGATGTAAGCAAAAAACAACTCCAAAATCCACTTTTATTGTGTATTTTGGAGTTGTTTTACGTTTATTCTATAGTTGTTTCTAAAGTTAAATCTGTATAGGCATTATCCTCACCTATATTTAAGATTACTTCACATTGACGTAATCTCAATTCAAAGAGCGTTATAGAATCATGATAAACTTCAGGATTTGATTTCATTTTATGTAATATCTCTTGTTTTTCTTGTATTTCTAAATGAGTATTTTCTACAGCTTGTTTCAAGGAGTTAAATGGATTCCTAAAGAACATATTAATATCCCGCTCTTGTGTGTTTTCAAACAGCTCAAATTGCAAGAAAAATTTCTTCATAATAGAAGCCGTTACCTCGGTATAATCTTCATTTTCTAAATACTGTTTGTATTTGTTATATAGCATAGCTTTATTTTTAGGAAGAACCCCAAATAATTTACCGGCACTTTTCAGTAAAAATTGTGCTGGCGTAAATCGGCGTAAAATATTTACTTCTTCCATTTGTATTCTAGTCGTCATTCTATCAGTATCTCTGCGCCAGTCATCAAGCACTTTAAAGTCACATTCTAACTGTATTCGATTTTCTCCAAATAAAGAATTAAGTCCTTCACTGAGTTCTTCTAAGTGCGATTGACTTTGAAGGAACTCATTATTAGAAGTTTCAATCCAATTTTGCATAGAACGAGCAAAATTAGGTAATACAGTTTGTTCTAAATATTTGTGTACTCTTTTGTTCATCGCTGTATTTAGTTCAATATCAATGTGCCCGAAATCGCTTTCTTCACTAATTAAATCAGAACAACTCTGCAATAGCTTCGGAATACGTTCAGTAAGATCATTAGTAATTTCAGTTTTCATTGCACGATATGATTCTGTAATTAAATGAATTTTTTCCTTCTCAAAAGCAGTAAGGTTATTAACACAACCATTTAGTTTAACTAACATATCTTCATTCCAATTAATAACATCCACTAGATTGTTTTCCTTCTCAACTCGTTTATCCAAAAGATATGTAATTGTTTTTCGAATGAAAAACAATAGCTTTTCAGTACGTTCTGCATCGATATTTTTATAGTTAAAGTTAAAACGAATAAACTCAGTTAAATCATTTAGTTGTTGACTACTTGTATATAACGAAGAGTAAGGGAAAAGTCTCGCATGCGGGAAATATGCGTTTATTCTCGCTTGCGTATCATGTAATACTCTTTTTATTTCTGCTTCACTGTAAATGTTATCTATTTTATTTAATAAGAAATGAATTTGTAGATTTGGTGTATGTTCTTGAATGCTTAACAGAATGTCACGTTCTTTATCAGTAAAAGGTGAATCCGCATTCAATACGAACAATAATTCGTCTACAGAATTTAGATATTCAAATATCTCATCTCTAGTGTCGTTATTCCTATTAAAGCCAGGTGTAACTACGAATGTAAGTTTATTTTTGCTTAAAAATCTGCATGGTAATTTAAATTCAACACATGCTCTATCTCTATATGTTTGATGGTGTAGAGACATCATATTATGGTAATCAGAGAAATTCTCAGTTGTCGTAATGGCTGCATCTGTTATAGCGTTAATTTCTGTATGAGCATCATTTTTTAAAACCACTACATTCGAGATTGAGTTTTCTAATATATTTTCTCCTAATATGGAGTTAATAAATGCAGTTTTTCCGTTTCCTGACGTTCCCGTTACTAAAATACGATTTGTTCTTAAATCTGCAAGCTCGCCAACTAACCATCTAAATCGGTGACCCATTTCTATTTCATGCTTTTGTGCCCACTGTGTAATAGATTCAAAAAGATGTAAACTATACTCTAAGCCATCCACATGATTAATAGAATATAACAGTAGGTTTTCCGCATGTTTTATATTTGCTGAATCTATTTTGGAAGGGAAAATCTCATCCCATGCCAATACAGCTGCTGATGGAAATACCGCATGAGACGGATTGACTACCTTTAACCAATTTGTTAACAGATTTGGAATGATATCATGTAATTGTCTAAGCATGTATTGACCTTGAATTAATTCAAAGTACGTTTCTTCGTAAAGAGAAGAAATTTTGTCCCATATATCGGACGAATGTATTTCGATATGTAAGAAAAACTCATTTATTGTGTTAAGCCATAATAAGTAATTTTGTTCATTTTTATAACTGTTCCAAAGTGCTGAAACAATTTGCGTAAATTGCACTTGATCTACATTATTTAATGTAACTAATACTTCATAAAAATAATCTGGTGAAATATTTTTAGTAAATCCTTTATCGATATATCCTTTTAGAACCTCAAACCACGGATAAGATTCTGTTCGAATTAACTCATTCACAGCAAGCTCTACTGCACTATCAAAATCTTGTTGTTCCTCATAGAATGAACGGGCAATTATTGTGACGTTTGGATAATCGGGATTTAAAGAAACTGCTTCTTTAATAACAGTGAAAGCTGAATCAAAGTTATTTTGCTCGATGTAAAGAGAAAGTAATTGCAGTCCAATTTCGGTCATCAATATTTTGTTATCAGTAGTAATGGAAGTATAAACATCTTCTGCAACTGATAATCGGTTAAGTTCGAAGTAAGCATCCGCAATATTTTTTTGTGCCCATGGTGCTAGTTCATTACTAACTTTCTCCCATTTAAAAATAGCTGCTTCAAAATCTTGATGGTGATAATAAAATTCACCCTGTGCAAAACGAATATAAGACCCATCGGAAATCTCATCTTTTTCTTCGTTTAAATAAGATTCTCCAAGTACTTGAAGAGGTGGTTGTGTTTCATTCTCCATTAGGAATGTTTCATAATACATCTTTTTTATTAATTGTTTTTCTAATCTCATCTTTTCCCCCACTATATCTTGAAAATACGTTTTTCTCCAAATGTCAATACTTTTTTGTATGTATGCTTTTTATCTTAACAAAGAATTTCTTTTGAAAAATTTCATTTTCCTTTCATTTTTCAAGTAAGATTGAATTTTTATGAGAAAAGTTTCAGTTCTTTTTCAATTCCCTTTCAGTTATGAAACAACATTAAATGTTCCTAATAACCTAATAACAATATAATATTTCACATTATATTATCAGGAAAACCCCATATAAATTACATTATAAAAACAATCTATAACGAATATATATGCAATGTTTACTTCGCTGACAAATAAAAAAACTCGCATAATGATTATTAGATGAACCTATATGCCACGTCTCTTCAAAATTTCAAATACATCACGATAACCTAAAAACAACAATAGTAGTCAACTGCTATTCATACAATATCTTTCTCGAATTGTATTCCTTTAAAATATTTCATTAGTTATGTTATTAAATTCCATTAACCTATATAAATAACTAGTCCAAAAAAATATATATGCATATCATGTTATAGTAAAGAATTTAGGAAACCCTAAAAAGGAGGCATTTTCATGCTTGAAGATAAATCTAAAATAAATTACCCATATGAATTTACCGAAACTACAACAATCCCTCTAAAAAACCCCATTGATAAAAAATTCAAAAATGGCACAGGTACACATACTTTCCCAATTAAAAAGCATTACAAAGAGCAAGTTCTATACACTGAAAAAATTAATAATAAAAATAAATAATCGTATAGATCCTTATAATAATTAACCAAATAAGAATCAATATTTGGCCATGCATAGTTACGTTTTTAGCAATGTATAAATCTTTATTATACAATTCACGTACCTTTTAAAAAGTGCTGGTATACAGCGCTTTTTTATACATAGATAAATTAAGGCCGCACTAGCCAAGAAATGAATTACTTATAACATGAAGTATGGTGAGCTTAAATTTAAATAAACAGCAATAATACTCCATCCCATTCTCATTTAACAATTACAAGTGTACATAGTAAGAGGGGAGCAACATTAATATGTTGCTCCCCTCTTACATCTAATTTTATTAACCCTACATAACCCTCTTAAACATCTTCTCCAATTCATAAGTAGAATGATGCACAAGAATCGGTCTTCCATGCGGACATGTGTATGGGTTCGTCGTCGTACGAAGTTCTTCGAGTAAAGCGAATATTTGATCGTTCGTTAAATATTGATTTGCTTTAATGGAAGCTTTACAGCTCATCATGATAGCTGCTTCTTCGCGTAGTTTTTTTATGTCTACTTTTTTTAGCTTGACGACTTGTTCCATCATTTCATCGATGATTTCTGTTTCTTGTCCTTTCGGGAACCACGTTGGGTGCGAGCGGACTATAAAGGATTGATGGCCGAATTGCTCTAGAAATAGTCCGACTTTTTTTAGTTCTTCTAACTGTTCTTCAACACGTAAAAATTCGGTAAGAGATAAATCGATGCGATACGGTACAAGTAATTCTTGCACTTCTTGCGTAACTCGTCCCACTTTATCACGGAAATATTCATAATTAATGCGCTCTTGTGCTGCATGCTGATCAATCATATATAATCCTTTATCATTTTGAGCGAATATATAGGTTCCGTGCATTTGTCCAATTGGATAAAGTGGCGGTAAATCATTACCATTCATTTCAATCTCTTCTATTTCTCGAACTTCTTCTTCCAATTCCTCTAATTCAAAGTCCTCTTCATTGCTAGTCCATTCTTTTTCCTCTTGAACCGTTTCTTCTACTACTGGTTTAGAGGATGGTTGCCAACTTTCTTCTTCTCTTACAAGCGACTGTGGTGGTTGCCATTCTTGTTTCGGCGGTTGCCAAAGTTGTGCTGGTTGTTTCACAGTCGTTGTTTCTTCTTGTTTTTCATCCATTCCAGTCGGTAAAACAATATTTGGCATTGTTGGTTCTTTCGGCTTTGTATGCTCAAACTGGAACTGCCCTTGTACACTTTCATCTTTTTCTTTTTTCTTCGTTGTTACACCTGCATCTGGAATGAGCTGTATTTTTTTGAATGCAGCTTGCAGTGTTTCTTCGATAAGCTTTAGCAATTCTTGTTCTTTACTAAAACGAACTTCTAATTTCGCTGGATGTACGTTAACATCAACTAGCATTGGATCCATTTCAATCGATAAGAAACCGATTGGATATCGTCCAACTGGCAGTAATGTATGGTACCCTTGCTGAATGGCTTTCATTAATACGAAATTTCGAACGTAACGGCCATTTACAATCGTTGACATATAGTTACGAGACGCTCGCGTTACTTCTGGCAATGTTACATACCCTTTAATTGTGAAATCTAAAGATTCAGCTTCAATTGGAATAAGCTTCTTCGCAACTTGAATGCTATAAATCGCTGCAAGTACTTGTCTTACATCACCGTTCCCTGATGTATGAAGTAATTTCTTTTCATTATGAAACAGCTTTAACGATACTTCAGGATGCGACATCACAATACGATACACAATATCTGTAATATTCCCAAGCTCTGTATGAATAGTTTTCATATATTTAAGACGCGCTGGTGTATTAAAGAATAAGTTTTGTACTGTAATATCTGTTCCTTTTCGGCTTGCCGTTTTCTCTTGTTTTATAATATCTCCACCTTTAATGATAAGGTGTGTACCAGGCGCATCACCTGTGCTTGTGATTAATTCTAATTCACTTACAGAGGCAATACTCGGCAGGGCCTCCCCGCGGAAACCCAGCGTTCTTATACGAAACAGATCATTTTCATCTTTAATTTTGCTCGTCGCGTGGCGTTCAAATGCAACGATACAATCTTCTTCTGCAATGCCATCCCCATTATCAATGATGCGAATTTTCGATAACCCAGCTTCTTCTAAGTGGATTTCAATAGATGTACTATTCGCATCGATGGAATTTTCCACGAGTTCTTTTACAACTGAGGCAGGGCGCTCTACTACTTCCCCTGCCGCAATTAAATTAGAGAGTTGATCATCGAGTTTGCGAATTTTCCCCATCTACTTACTCATCCTTTCTTTAACTTTTTCTGTAAACGATACAGTTCATTCATCGCTTCTAAAGGCGTCATATCAAGTAAATCAATCTTTTTAATTTGTGCAAGTACTGCCGTTTCTTTTTGATCTAGCACAGGCTTGTCTTGTTTTTTCGAAGATTGTTCTCCTCCAAAGAAAGATAGTTGTGACTCTTCTTCAGTCTCTTCTTTCTTTTCTTGTATTTCTGCTGGTTCTTCTTCTACAACTACTGGTTCTGAGGCAACTTCTTGTACCTTCACTTCTACTCGTTTCGGAATAATAATTTCTTCCTGTCCTTCTAGCTGTGCTAACACTTCTTTCGCACGAGCAATTAAGCTATCTGGAAGCTCAGCAAGTTGAGCAACGTGAATTCCGTAACTTTTATCAGCCGCTCCATCTTGAATTTTATGAAGGAAAACTACTTTTCCATTCTCTTCAATAGCTGAAACGTGTACGTTTTTTAGTTGGTCTAAACTTTCTTCTAACACTGTTAATTCATGATAATGTGTAGAGAATAATGTTTTCGCACCAATTTGGTCATGAATATGTTCAATAATTGCTTGTGCAAGTGCCATACCATCATACGTAGATGTACCGCGTCCAATTTCATCGAATAAAATTAAACTTCTTTCTGATGCGTTTGCAATTGCATTTTTCGCTTCTAACATTTCGACCATAAATGTACTTTGACCCGAGATTAAATCATCCGCTGCACCAATTCTCGTAAAGATTTGATCGAAGACAGGTAATACTGCTTCTGTCGCTGGTACGAAACAACCGATTTGCGACATAACAGTTACTAGTGCTAATTGTCTCATATACGTACTTTTACCAGACATGTTCGGTCCTGTAATTAAAAAGACATCCATCTTCTCCGGCATAATACAATCATTTGGTACATACAATTTCCCGTTCAATACTTTTTCAACGACAGGATGACGACCATCTTTAATAAAGATTTCGCGCTTAGTTGTTAACACAGGTTTTACAAACTGCTCCTCTTCACTAACTGTCGCAAAACTTTGTAGTACGTCTAATTCACTAATGACTTTCGCTAAATGTTGTAATTTCGGAATGAATACTTTTACTTCTTCACGAAGTGCTGTAAATAAATCGTATTCTAATTGTACAATTTTTTCTTCTGCTTCTAAAATTAACGTTTCTTTTTCTTTCAGTTCATCTGTAATGAAACGCTCTGCATTTGCAAGTGTTTGTTTACGCTCATAGCGTCCTTCTGGAAGTGCTGCAAGATTCGCTTTCGTCACTTCAATGTAGTAGCCGAAAATACGGTTGTACCCGATTTTCAACGATTTAATCCCTGTAATATCACGCTCTCGTTTTTCAAGCTCAGCAATCCACGTTTTCCCGTTTTTACTAACGTAGCGATATTGATCAAGCTTGTCATTATAACCATCTTTAATAATATCTCCATCTTTAATAGAAAGCGGTGGGTTTTCTTGAATACTTCTTCCTAGTAATTCAGTTAAGCTCTCACATGGATCCGCGCCTTGAATTAATCTTGATGCATAAGCATTATCTAACAGACTAATCGCTTCTAAAATAGCTGGTACTTGAAGTAAAGAGCGTCTTAACTGTAATAAGTCCCGTGCATTTACATTACCAAATGCAACTTTCCCTGCTAATCGTTCTAAATCATATACTTCTTTTAATTTTTCTTTTAAATCTTCACGTAAGAAGTAATCATTTACAAATGTTTCAACCATTTCTAAACGCTCTTCCACTTTTTCTTTTTGGATAAGTGGACGTTCCATCCACTGTTTTAACATACGTCCACCCATAGCCGTTTTTGTTTTATCTAATAGCCATAATAATGAGCCTGTCTTTTCCTTCGTACGAAGAGTCTCTGTTAGCTCTAAATTGCGTTTTGAATGCACGTCAATTTTCATAAATTGGTTCGTGTAATAAATTTCTACTGGCTGCAAATGATCTAGTGAGCGTTTTTGAGTTCTGATTACATAGTTAAATAAGCGTCCAATTGCTTTAATTAACTTTGCTTGTGAAACATTTTTCACAAGGTGTTCTAACCCTTCAGGAATAGTTGTTGCATCTTCATACGAAATCGTCATTTTTAATGTTTCAGTTAATTTATTTAATTCATCTTTTGAAAATGTAGAATCTACAACAATTTCTTTTGAACCAGTTGCATACACTTCTAATAAAATATCTTCTACTGAACCTGTTAATAACGTCACTGTATTTTGTCCAGTCGTTAAATCATTACAAGCTAGCGCATAAGATCCATCTTCAAAATGTGTTAATGCTGCTAAGAAGTTATTCTCTTTCTCGTCTATTGTACGCCCTTCCATCATCGTTCCTGGCGTAATTAATTGTACTACTTCACGACGTACTACACCTTTAGCTGTTTTTGGATCTTCCACTTGCTCACAAACTGCTACTTTATATCCTTTTTCAACAAGTTGTTCAATATAATTTTTAGCTGCATGATACGGTACACCGCACATCGGTATACGTTCACTACTACCACCATCTCGGCTCGTTAATGTAATTTCAAGTTCATGAGCTGCTTTAACCGCATCCTCAAAAAACATTTCATAAAAATCACCTAAGCGGAAAAATAAAAAGGCATCTTGATAGTCTGCCTTGACCTTTAAGTATTGCTGTATCATAGGGGTATATTGCGTCATGTCTTTCCTCCATAATTCTTACATAATAATCTATATTCATATATGTCACACTTCACGGACACCCATATCTCCTATTTTAGGAGTCTTTCCCCATTATAGCACATTTCATAAGGAATCATGTTCATTCAGCACCACTTATGTAATGTAAAAAGCTAGGAAGAATTTCTCCCTAGCTTTCTATTACTCTTCTTCTGCATCGACAATAAAGTTCGGATCTAATTCTTCAAACTCATCGTCATCAACTTGGAAATCCTCATCTGATTCTACGCAACCTTCAGGATTTACACTTACACAAATTTTCGTTTCCCCGACTACTTCTGTTACAAATTCACGTTCTACCGTCACAACAATTTTATTACCATTTGGTGATACAAGAGCTTCTAAACAATTTGGCGGCTGAATTACACGAGCGATAATTTCTAAATCGTCACCAGAGAAATTTTTATCACGATACCCAATGCTTACTTCATCAGTGTAGTTAACACGTTCTGTTACAACTTCAGTCTTTGTGTTTCCATCAAATGAATACCAAGTGTTCACATCATAGAAACCTTCAATTTCTACGTGCTTTCCATCCTTTCTCGCTTCGTACGAGTGGTTAATTACCCAGCACCCTAAAATACTTGTTGGCTCATTATTCGATTCACATGTATGCGTTGACTTTGTATACTTACGTCCTTTTCCAACCACTGCTTTTGTAATAATCTCTCTAAATTCGGACATTCGTAACCCTCCTCAATCACTATTCACTTAATCATATGCGTGACAATAGCGGAATGTGTCATTCTTTTTTTGAGAAGAATTTACGTTATAGCCCATTAAAAAAGAGATGTCAATAAGACATCTCTTTAACAACCACAATTTCCTTTTTTACTTTCAACTGCTGCACCAGTTTCACCCTTCAACACATCGCCGCCAGTTGAAACTAATATTTCATCTGTTACATTGTTAGAAATGGTACTAGCAACAAGCTGTAGTAAGTCATTTACATATGTTTGTGAAGATTTAAATTCCTGCACAACCGGGATATTATCTAACTTATCTTGAAGCGCATCAATTTCAGCTTCTACTTTTTTCAAAGCTTCCCATTTCCCATAATGTTGCAAGTTTACTGCTTGTTTTTGCAAAGCTTTAATTTCATCAATTGCTCGCTTTACATTTTCATTTTTATGAATTTGTGCTTCTGCTCGCTTAAAGAAATCAACTTCTTCTGTTTCAGAGATCATTTTCGCTAATTCTTTCGCTTGCTCAACAATTTCATCTTTCGTATATACTTTCATCTATTATTTCACCTCAATCGGCTCCTTAACCAATTCCCCGTTAAGTGACCAAGTTTTTGCTTCCGTTACTTTTACTTTCACAAGCTGACCAATTAAAGATTTTGAAGCAACAAAGTTTACAAGTTTATTCGTACGTGTATATCCCGCGAGTACTTCAGGGTTATTTTTACTTTCTCCATCAACTAATACTTCTACAATTTGCCCTATATGATGCTTATTCTTATTAATTGCATATTCATTTACTAATGTATTTAAGCGTTGCAATCGTTCTTTCTTCACTTCCATCGGCACATTATCTTGCATTTTTGCAGCCGGTGTACCTTCACGCGGGGAATAAATAAATGTAAATGCCGTATCAAATCCTACTTCACGATATAGCGACATCGTTTCTTCAAATTGCTCATCCGTTTCATTTGGGAAACCAACAATAATATCAGTCGTTAGTACTGCATTCGGAATCGTTTCTTTAATTTTTCGTACAAGCTCTAAATAGTGCTCCCGTGAATATTTACGCGCCATAATTTTAAGCATATCTGTACTACCAGATTGAACTGGTAAGTGAATATGTTCTACTAGGTTACCACCTTTTCCAAGAACATCAATTAAATGATCATCAAAATCGCGTGGATGGCTTGTTGTAAAACGAATACGTGCGATATCGACTTTACGAAGTTCATCCATTAAATCACCAAGACCATATTGTATATCTTCAAAGTCTTTACCGTATGCATTTACGTTTTGTCCAAGTAATGTAATCTCTTTATAACCGTTTGCAGCTAAATGGCGAATTTCTTGAATAATATCTTCCGGACGTCTACTGCGCTCTTTTCCGCGTGTATAAGGTACAATACAATATGTACAGAACTTATCACAGCCATACATAATATTTACCCAAGCTTTAATATCACCACGACGTACTTTCGGAAGGTTTTCAATTACATCCCCTTCTTTTGACCAGACTTCAACTACCGTCTCTTTTGAGAACATTGCGTCCTTTAAGATATACGGCAATCTATGAATATTATGTGTACCAAACACCATATCTACATGCTGATTTTTTTGCATAATTTTATTTACAACAGATTCCTCTTGAGACATACAACCACATACACCAATTAAAAGATCCGGATTTCTTCGCTTTAATGATTTTAAATGACCAAGTTCACCGAACACTTTATTTTCAGCATTTTCACGAATCGCACAAGTATTTAATAAAATTACATCTGCCTCTTCCGTTGAGAAGGTTGGCTCATATCCAAGTGTTGTAAAAATCCCAGCCATTACTTCTGTATCATGCTCATTCATTTGACAGCCATATGTACGAATGTAAAACTTTCTTCCTGCGCCAAAATTGCGGAACTCTTCAGGTAAGCCAAAATCTCGTTCAATTTTAACTTCTTCTTTCCCACGCTTTTTCGCATCTTTCAAGGAAGGTGGTTGGTATACACTTTCAAAGTATTTACTATAATCTTTCTCTTCTTTTTTCGCAGAGGAATTTGCTTGTTGACTTGCTAATCGTTGTTGCTCGTTCATCGGTAATCTCCTTTCAACCTTAACTATACACAATTTGTAGTCCATTTTAATGCGCTTAGACCCATCTCAATAATGTTAGATAGCTTGAGAGATAACTTGTCCTTTGAAACTTGATTAATCGATCTAATCATCCGTAAGAATGAAGTCTTCCCCACACCAATAGACATTCCCTTTTATTATTTCATCTTGTCCTATTGAAAAGCATATTGCTTTATCCCTATACACATTATCATAGTATAGAGCCTTTAGCCAACTTTAACAAAGAAGAAGGTTTATCCTATATTACATTTCACACTTAATGAACATGCTATTTTTATACAACGATTTATATATTATTTTATCATTCTGAATTTTCCAAGTAAACAAGTCTATTAATTATTTTTATTCACTCAAAAAAAGGTTGCCAAGCGGCAACCTTCTCTTCTATCATTACATAAATTCAGCAACAAGCTCATCAAACATTTTCTGATCCATATTTAAATCAGCTTGCACTAAAGGCTTTTCACTATAGTCTTTTACAAGTTCTTGGTACGAAGGCTGCTCTGTATTTTGATAAATTAAACCTGTTACTAACCCGTTATTCTCCATTAATGTTTGCATAGCCATCATGCGATTAGATGGATCATATCCTTCTACTGTACTTAGCTTCGTTAAATTCTCTTTAAACCAATCATAAGTATTTACTTTATTGTAAGTAACACATGGACTAAATACATTAATTAATGAAAATCCTTTATGATTAATACCAGCTTCAATAATTTGTGTTAATTCTTTTAAATCACTTGAAAAGCTTTGCGCCACAAATGTCGCACCAGCTGTTAAGGCCATTTCCATAACATTTAGCGATGGTTCAATTGAACCTTGTGGTGTACTTTTCGTTTTAAATCCAGCTTCACTACGTGGTGAAGTTTGACCTTTTGTTAATCCATAAATTTGGTTATCCATTACGATGTACGTAATGTCAATGTTACGACGAATAGAATGGATTGTATGTCCCATACCAATCGCAAAACCATCACCGTCACCGCCTGATGCGATAACTGTTAAATCACGATTTGCCATTTTCACACCTTGTGCGATTGGAAGAGCACGTCCGTGAATACTATGCAAACCATATGAATTAATATAACCTGAAATACGACCTGAACAGCCGATACCAGAAATAACAGCTAGCTCATCTGGATTTAAACCAACGTTAGCTGCCGCACGTTGAATTGCAGCTTGCACTGAGAAGTCTCCGCAACCTGGGCACCAGTTTGGTTTTACACTGTTACGAAAGTCCTTAAATGTTGCCATTTAATACAACCCCTTTTTTGCATTCGTTGTAAATCTCTTTTGGCAAGAATGGGTTTCCATCATATTTTAAAAGACTAGAAATTTTCTCACCATTACCAAGATTCATTTTCATAATGTTAGCAAGCTGACCGGTTGCATTGTTTTCTACGACTACAACACGCTTCGCCTTTTTCACAAGTGGATCGATTTCAGCCGTTGGGAATGGATGAATTAAACGTATTTGTGCGTGGTTTACTTTCATTCCTTCTTGCTCTAAACGCGCCATCGCCTCTTCGATCGCACCACGAGTTGAGTTAAATCCAACAAGCAATACGTCTGCGTCATCATGCTTAGCATTTTTATAAACAGGGGTATTAAACTGCAAGTTCGCCATTTTACGGAAACGTTTGTCCATTTGATCTTTACGATTTAACGCTGATTCAGATGGTTTACCCGTTTCATCGTGTTCTACACCTGTAACATGGTGAATACCATTTTTCATACCAGGTAAAACACGTGGTGAAACTCCATCTTCTGTTACTTCATAACGCTTGAAGTATGCTTTATTTTCACGTTCTGGTAATTCCACTTCTAAGTCAAGCTTACCGCGACGAATTTCAACTTTATCTAACTTAAGTGGTTCTACTGTTTGCTTTCCTAAAGAAAGCTGTAGATCTGTTAAGAAGATAACAGGCACTTGATATTCTTCCGCTAAGTTGAATGCTTCTACAATATCATAGAAAGCTTCTTCAACTGTACTTGGCGCCATTACGATCTTTGGAATTTCACCATGCGTTCCGTAAATCATCGCCATTAAGTCTGACTGCTCTTGTTTTGTTGGTAAGCCCGTACTTGGACCACCACGTTGTGTATCAACAATAACTAGCGGTGTTTCAGTAATACCTGCTAAGCCAATTGCTTCCATCATTAAAGAAAGCCCAGGACCAGCAGATGCAGTTAATGTACGAACACCAGCATAGTTTGCACCGATCGCCATTGTACAAGCTGCGATTTCATCCTCAGTTTGGATTACTGTTCCGCCAACTTTCGGTAATTTTTTAATTAAATATTCCATGATTTCAGATGCAGGTGTGATTGGATATGCAGACATAAAACGTGCACCACCAGCTACCGCACCAAATGCGATTGCGTCGTTTCCAATCATAAACATGCGTTTCTGACCGTCAGCTTTTTCAAGCTGCATCATGTTTACTTTCTCACCAAGCAATTCTTTCATATATTGAGAGCCGCGTTTAATTGCTTCCATATTCTTTTTAACGACTTGCTCTCCTTTACGGCCAAAGATTTCTTCAACAACCTCTAAATAAGCTGTCTCGTCTAACCCTAATACCGCACTAGATGCCCCAACAGCAACCATGTTTTTCATTAAAGATGTACCTAATTCTGAAGCGATATCTGTAAACGGTATCACATATAGATTTACATCTGTATTATCAGGTATTGTCGGATTAAATTTCGCATCCGCAACTACAATTCCACCTGGACGTAGTTCGTGGAAGTTAAAATCAATTGTTTCTTGATCAAAAGCAATTAAAATATCTAAATCATCTGAGATCGCGCGTACTTCTGTTGTACTTACACGAATTTTATTATTTGTATGGCCGCCTTTAATACGTGATGAGAAGTGGCGGTAACCGTATAGGTAATATCCTAATCGGTTTAATGCAATACAGAAGATTTCTCCTGTACTTTCAATTCCTTCACCTTGTTGGCCTCCAACTTTCCATGAAAGTTGACTAATCATCTCCTACACCCCTTTTGGCTGCATTCATTGTAGTGTATTTTTTTACAGTAATAGTTTAGCATTTTTTATACAAATAAACTACAATGGACGCAAATTATGCCTCTTCTGATTTCCCTGAATCTTTAGTATAATGCTATTTCGTTTACCATTCTAGTATTAGGTCTTAAAAAAATCAATAAATTCAAGTTAATTTATTTTAATTTTTCTGAATTTTTAAAAACCAATACTTAGAAAGTAACACGGTCAATAAAATTTTTATACAAAAATCGTTCTACAATTGATTCACTATACTTTTTACACAATTGATTAATTATATTTTCATAATCTCTATACGCTTCTACACCTACAATAGTTTCTATAATCCCATCAAAATCAGAACCAAACCCTGTATTTTTTTCTCCACCCAATGAACAAATATATTCCACATGCCTTAATATATCTGTTATATTCGCTTGTCTTTCATTCGTTAAAAATTGTGGTACGAAAGTGACACCAATAATGCTATTTTTCTTTATGAGAGCTCTTATTTGTTCATCGTTTAAATTGCGTGGATGTTGACAAAGTTGATGACAGTTTGAATGAGATACAATTGCATTTTCAGCAATTTCTATAACATCCCAAAAGCTTCTTTCATTCAGATGCGACAGATCGGTCCATACATGTAACGTATTAAGCTCTTGTACAACTTGTCTACCAAAGCTAGTTAAGCCTGCACCACGTGTCTCTAGTGCCCCATCAGCTAATAAATTGGCATAGTTCCATGTTAATCCAAAAGAACGTACACCTAAGCGATAAAACAGACGTAATTTCATCGCATCTTTTCCAATAGCTTCGCATCCTTCTAATGTTAATAGCGCTCCAATCTCGTCCTGTTTTAGCATGTTAATATCATCTTTTGTCTGAATAAACTTCATTCCTGGTAGCGATAGAATTTCACTATGAAAAATATCTATCATTTGTAGCGCAACTTCAAAGCGATTTTCATACGCTACTGTTTCTGGTACATATATAGCAAAACATTGTATACTTCCTTTTCTTTGTTTTAATTGTTCAAATGTAATATGTAATTGTGAATCATTCTGAAAATCTTTCTTTCCCTTTGCACTCCATAACTGAAAGAGCACATCACAATGAGCATCAAAAATTTTCATTTTCATTCCTCCATTATAAAAACAACCTGTTTGCATACATGCAAACAGGTTGTTTAAACTTAACGAGGTTCTACAATTAATTTTATCGCTGTACGCTCTTCACCATCAATCATAATATCTGTAAACGCTGGGATACAAATCAAGTCCAAACCGCTAGGCGCTACAAATCCTCTTGCAATTGCTACTGCCTTTACCGCTTGGTTCAATGCACCTGCACCAATAGCTTGAATTTCTGCTGTTCCGCGTTCGCGAATAACACCTGCAAGTGCACCAGCTACAGAATTAGGGACCGACGTTGCTTTAACTTTTAATATTTCCATTCCGCGTTTCCTCCTCGTTTCTATAAAAAGTAATAGCAATTATTTCACTTTAACTTATATTCACGAGGAATGGCACGTATTCCTGCTAAATTTCCGTAATTTTTCTAAAAAATTAAAATATAATGACTTCTCTAACTTTTCGTTAAAAATCACTCAAAAAACGGCTGGTCATCATTAATTAAAATGCGCTCAATTTTCTTCGCTTTCCCTGTATTAGGATCCACATCAATTAACACTGCACTTAATTGTGTTCTACCATTCGTTACTTCAAAACGTACTGGTAAGTTCGTTAAAAACTTCTTCAATACCGCTTCGCGATCCATACCTAAAATCCCATCATACGGGCCTGTCATACCAACATCTGTAATATAAGCTGTTCCGCTTGGTAAAATACGATTATCAGCTGTAGGAACGTGTGTATGTGTACCTACTACCGCTGTAGCGCGACCGTCTACGTACCAACCTAACGCCTGCTTCTCGCTTGTCGTTTCAGCATGAAAATCAATAAAGATAATGTTTGTACGTTTTTTTGCAATGTTGATTAGCTCATCCACTTTACGGAATGGACAATCAATTGGAGGAAGGAAAGTACGTCCTTGTAAGTTAATAACTGCAACTTCTGTTCCGTTACAATTTACAAAGATAAGCCCTTTTCCTGGTGTCCCCTCTGGGAAGTTAGCTGGTCTTGCAAGATATTTTGCATCATCAATAAATTCAAATACTTCACGGTTATCCCAAGCATGGTTTCCAAGTGTAACCGCTTGTGCCCCGCACTCTAAAAAGTTTCGATATATTTTTTCCGTAATTCCACGTCCACCCGCAGCATTTTCTCCATTAATGATTGTTACTGTAGGTGTATATTTTTTCTTTAATGCCGGTACGTACTGTTGAATCATGTCTCTACCAGGAGATCCTACTACATCCCCAACGAATAATATTCTCATATGTCTTACCCTTTCTATGTACTACATTTTTTACTACCATACTATAACTTGAAGCGATTCCCCTTACAATAGTAACAATTTATCTATTATAAGTTTCTTTCACTTGCATGCAACTCATAATTAATTTTCTTTATTTTACCCAATTCCAACACAAAAAAATAAAGTGGTGTTTCACCACTTTATTTTGCGTATTCCACTGCACGCGTTTCACGAATAACAGTTACTTTAATATGTCCTGGATAATCCAGTTCATTTTCAATACGTTTTCGAATATCACGAGCTAAACGATGAGCTTCTAAATCATCAATTGTATCTGGTTTTACCAGAATACGAACTTCACGTCCTGCTTGAATTGCGAAAGATTTTTCTACGCCTTCATAAGACTCTGAAATCTCTTCTAACTTTTCAAGACGACGAATGTAGTTTTCAAGCGTTTCACTACGAGCTCCTGGTCTTGCAGCTGATAATGCATCTGCTGCTGCAACTAGAACTGCAATGATAGAAGTTGGTTCCGTGTCACCATGGTGAGATGCGATACTGTTTATAACAACAGGATGCTCTTTATATTTCGTTGCAAGTTCAACACCAATTTCAACGTGGCTACCTTCTACTTCATGATCAATCGCTTTTCCGATATCATGTAATAGACCCGCACGTCTTGCTAGTTTTTCATCCTCGCCAAGTTCCGCTGCCATAAGTCCAGTTAAATACGCTACTTCCATAGAATGTTTTAAGACGTTTTGCCCATAGCTTGTACGGTATTTCAAACGACCTAAAATCTTAATTAAATCTGGGTGTAAACCATGAACACCCACTTCAAACGTTGTTTGCTCTCCGACTTCGCGAATATACTCGTCCACTTCACGTCTTGATTTTTCAACCATCTCTTCAATACGCGCTGGATGAATACGTCCGTCCTGTACTAGTTTATCAAGAGCGATACGAGCTGTTTCACGACGAATTGGATCGAATCCTGATAGGATTACCGCTTCTGGTGTATCATCGATAATAAGGTCAATACCTGTCAACGTTTCTAGCGTACGAATATTACGACCCTCACGTCCGATAATACGCCCCTTCATTTCGTCGTTTGGAAGATTTACAACCGAAACGGTTGTTTCAGCAACATGATCAGCTGCACATCTTTGCATTGCAAGAGATAAAATCTCTTTTGCCTTCTTATCCGCTTCTTCTTTCGCGCGAACTTCACTTTCTTTTACCATAACGGCAATTTCATGAGAAACTTCACTTTCCACTTTACCAAGAATAATTGCTTTCGCTTGTTCGCGTGTCAGATTGGAAATGCGCTCTAATTCCGTTTGTTGCTTTTGAACTAACTCTCCCACTTTGCTTTCCAACTCTTCAATCTGTTGTTGTTTCGCTACAAGAGATTCCTCTTTCTTTTCTAACTGTTGCTCGCGCTTATCGAGCGTTTCGTCTTTACGATCAAGGTTCTCTTCTTTTTGCATTAAACGATTTTCTTGTTTTTGTAATTCGCTTCTACGGTCACGAATTTCTAATTCAGCTTCTGTACGAAGTGTATGAATTTCATCCTTTGCTTCTAAAAGCGCTTCTTTCTTAAGTGCTTCAGCATCGCGATTCGCTTCGTCTAGAATACGTTTCGCTTCATTAGCTGCACCGTTGATCTTCGCTTCAGCAATAGACTTTCGAACAAAAAAGCCAACAACTGCACCGACTGTTGCAAGCAAAATGGAGATGAGTATCCAAACTGTACTACTCGTCATGATTTCACCTCCCCTTGCTATGAATGAAAAAAGACTGTCGACATGTACATTGAATTACAACGTACAGCAAAGACCGTCGTCCCGCTTTTTTAAGGGACTTTCTTCATTTCACAATTAAAATGTCATATTATTATTTCGGCAAGATTTAAGTCTTACTCCGAATATTACTTCTCTTCTTGAGAAGAGTGTATCGTATATAAGAAAAAATATACATTCTCATTGTATCTATCGCAATTTTCATTGTCAAGCGTTGTCTACTTTTACTTTCTTTACCTTCAGCCCTGAATCTTATCTGAATTCGAAAAGTAAATAGCATATTATCCTGGAAAACCTTAGTGAATCCCAATTCATTTACTTAAAATATATAAATATTCCCCTTTACACATAGCCTTTTGGTTAGAATAAATATTTTATCTCCAGCTACATACAGCGCTTTCATAGCGAATTAAAAATAAAAGACACGGTCCCGTGTCTTTTATTTTTAATCTTGAAGAGTTGAATCTTCCGTGTCTTCAACACCAGAGTCTTCACCAATTCCGTGATGCTCACGAACAAAGAAGGCAATTTCCTCTCTTAAATCCGTATTCTCTTTTAAGAATTGCTTCGAATTTTCACGACCTTGTCCTAAGCGTTCTTCATTATAAGAGTACCAAGCACCACTCTTTTGAACGATATCAAGTTCAGAAGCCATATCTAAGATTTCACCTTCTCTTGAAATACCTTCTCCGTACATAATATCAACTTCAGCAACACGGAATGGTGGTGCTACTTTATTTTTAACTACTTTTACTTTCGTTTTATTACCAACGATGTCGTTACCTTGCTTTAATTGCTCAGCACGACGTACTTCAAGACGAACAGTTGAATAGAATTTCAACGCACGACCACCTGGAGTTGTTTCTGGGTTTCCGAACATAACCCCAACTTTTTCACGAATTTGGTTGATAAAGATTGCGATTGTTTTTGATTTATTAATTGCACCTGAAAGTTTACGAAGTGCTTGTGACATTAAACGTGCCTGTAAACCAACGTGTGAGTCACCCATATCCCCTTCGATCTCAGCTTTCGGTACAAGAGCTGCTACAGAGTCAATTACGATAATGTCAACCGCGCCACTTCGTACAAGTGCTTCTGCGATTTCTAGTCCTTGCTCCCCTGTATCAGGCTGCGATAATAGTAATTCATCGATGTTAACACCTAATTTTTGTGCATATACAGGATCCATCGCATGCTCCGCATCAATGAACGCTGCTTGTCCACCTTGACGCTGTACTTCCGCGATTGCGTGTAATGAAACTGTTGTTTTACCTGAACTCTCAGGTCCATAAATTTCAATAATACGGCCACGTGGGTATCCGCCTACCCCTAGTGCCACATCAAGTGCTAAAGAACCACTTGAAATTGTAGAAATTCTACGTTCCGCTTGTTCTCCTAATTTCATAATTGAACCTTTACCGAATTGCTTCTCTATTTGTTTTAACGCCATATCTAATGCCGCTTGACGATCACTCATTCAAAATTCCTCCTTAGCTGAATTGCTAATCTTATTATACCTATTTTCAATTCAATTTGCCAACAAAAATCGAACATTTATTCGATTTTTTTATTTTCCATCAAATAAAACTCGATTTACCCACAAAAAAAACTAGAAGAAATTTATATCTCTTCTAGCTTTTTATATAAATGATAAAATCCATATTTTGCAGAGCGTTCTCTAATTTGTTGACGACTTCCACTCAAATTAAGTGGGAAGACTACAGCTGGTTCATCTTTAATCGCCAATCCAACAAATACTGTGCCTGGTTCTTTATGTTCTGAAGCATCCGGTCCTGCCACCCCAGTAAAACTAATTCCGATATCCGCTTTTAACAGTTTCTTTACATTTTCAGCAAGATAACGAGCACACTGTTTACTAACCGCACCATCAGTACGCAACACTTCTTCAGGTACATGTAAAATTTGTTGCTTCACATCATTTTGATAACAAATGACACCGCCTTTAAATACAGACGAAACACCAGCATTTTCTGTTACTTGATTTCCAAAGAGACCACCTGTTAAACTTTCTGCACATGCTAAAGTTAACCCTTTTTCCTTCAATAACTCTACTACCTTGTAATGAAGGAAATCTTGGTCATATCCGTAGAAAAATTCTCCTACTCTTTCTAAAATCAAATCTTCCACATGCTGAATTAGTTTCTCAGCCTCATCAGCATCATGATGTTTGGCAGTCAAACGTAATGTCACTTCTCCATCATTTGCAAGTGGTGCAATTGTCGGATTCGTTTGTTCATCAATTAAATCTTGGACTTTCACCTCTAATTGAGATTCCCCAATACCAAAAAAGCGAAGAACACGAGAATAAATATTTTCACCCGTTGTAAAATTACGTAAAAAAGGCTCTACGTAACTTACATACATCGGCTTCATTTCTTTCGGTGGTCCCGGTAATAAAATATAAGCTTTCCCGTTCTTATTTAACCCCATACCTGGCGCCATACCGTGATCATTCGCAAATACTGTCGATCCATTTAAAACGAGCGCCTGCTTTTTATTATTCTCCGTAAATTCACGGCCTGTACGCTTAAAATAATTGCTTATCGATATTAATGCCTTTTCATCATACACAAGCTCTTCATTTAAACTAGACGCTATTGTTTCTTTCGTTAAATCATCTTTTGTCGGTCCTAATCCACCTGTAAAAATGAGCATATCAGCGCGTTCTTCAGCAACTTCAATTGCCTTCTGTAATCGCTTGTTATTATCCCCAACCACAGTATGGTAGTACACATTAATTCCGATTGAAGCTAACTTTTCAGATAAAAACTGGGCATTTGTATTTGCAATTTGTCCAAGTAATAATTCAGTTCCAACCGCAATAACTTCAGCATTCATCCCAATTCCCCCATAAACTTCTATTTTGAGTTTACAAAAGCAGTTCTATTTTTCCAGAAATAATCCCATCCTGAAATAACGGTAAAGATTAATGCAATCCATATGAAAATATCTGCAACTGGGATATGGATTAAATTTAACGGTACATCGTGTAATAAATATGCTGCAATCGCAATAATTTGAGTCCACGTCTTAATTTTCCCCAACTGATTTGCTGCAACTACTTCCCCTGTTCCAGCAAGTACAAGGCGCAAACCTGTTACTGCAAACTCACGGCTTATAATTACAATAACGATCCAAGCAGGTACATATTGCATTTCTACTAATGTGATAAGTGCTGCCGAAACAAGTAATTTATCTGCTAACGGATCAAGGAATTTCCCTAAATTCGTTACAAGATTATACTTTCTTGCATAATATCCATCAATCCAATCTGTAGCTGAAGCAATAATAAAGATAAGTGCCCCTGCTAAATGTTGAATTGGTAAATCAACATCACCAATTGTAAATGAGCCCCAATCAAACGGCGCTAGCATAATTACCATAAAAATTGGAATTAAGCAGATTCTAGATATTGTAATTTTATTTGGTAAATTCACAGCTATTCCTCCATCATGTCAAAAACATTTGTTCATTGAAAAAAGTCATCGAAGCGATGACTGTTATTGTGCAGGTTGCCCTATCCCTTGGTTTTTTATCACCAATCTTTGGTGATATTCTTTTTCTGGATCTAATGGGAAGGTAACCACTTGGCCATTCAGTTTAATTTCAACATTCGGTGCACTTCCAATATTAAGTCGCACTTCTTTTGCTGTTGATAAATCACGTTTTTCTGTTTGACCACTTTGTACTGTAGTGTTTAGAATTTCGTTACCCGCATCATCTTTAACATCTACATAACTTGCACCCTTTGCTGAGATTTCTAGTTCTAATGTTTTATTATTATGAATTTCCAAAGTAGATACCTTACCAGTTGTTCCAACTACTTTCACTTCTTGTTGTCCAGTTGGTTGCGCTGGTTGCTCCTCTTTCTTTGGTTCTTCTTTTTTTGGTTCTTCTTTTTTTGGCTCTTCCGCTTTTACTTCATCTTTCTTCGTATCTAGCGGAGAATCTTTTGCTTTTTGAACTTCAATTTTCTCACTTTGAGCATTTGGAACTTGTCCGTCATCTTTTCCAGTTAACATTTGAATCACAAACCAAACTACTACTCCAAATACGATTACTAATAACGCAATTAAAATCTTTGGCATATGATCTGCAATTGGCCATGATGAAGATTTCTGCATTGTTTCTTGTGTTTTTTGTCCAGTTGATACTTGTGGAACTTCACGATTTTCAGATTGTGGTATTGTGCTCTGATATTCTACAAGCAGTTCCTCTCCATTTAATCCAACAGCATCTGCATATTGTTTAATGAATGCACGCGCATAAAAAGCTCCTGGCAACACATCGTAATTGCCTTCTTCAATCGCTACTAAATGGCGTTTTTGAATTTTTGTAATCTCATGCAGCTGATCCATAGACAAGCCTTTTGCTTCTCTTGCTTCTTTCAGCTTTTGTCCTAATTCCGTCACTACTAACACCTCAATATTTCTTTAAAAGTCGAACATAGAGAAATTATTTTGCGTACCTTGCTCAATTTCATCTACTAAATTATATTGAATTTCTTCATCATAATCGTTACGCAATTCGATAATATAATCAAAATCATCCAACGTGTATTCTGACTGACTCACAAATACATCCGGATGTTCCACAACTTTCGTTGCAGGCAATCTCATTATTTCACGAACGAGCTGCCAATGCCTTTCATTTGCACGCTTTGTTGACACGATTCCATCTAGTATGAAAATATTATCGTCGCTATACTCATCTTCAATCAATTGACTACGAACAGTTTGCTTAATAAGAGTAGATGATACAAATAACCACCTCTTATTTGCACAAACACTTGCGGCAACAATGGATTCTGTTTTTCCAACACGAGGCATTCCTCGTATTCCAATTAGTTTATGACCTTCTTTTTTCATTATCTCCGCCATAAAGTCTACAAGTAATCCTAATTCATCACGCACAAATCGAAATGTCTTCTTATCATCTGCATCTCGTTGTATGTACCTACCATGTCTAACCGCTAGCTTATCTCTAAGCTTTGGCGGACGATATTTCGTTACCGTTATATTATCCATAGTATTTAAAATTGATTCAAGTCTAGAGATTTGCTCTTGATTATCACACATAAGCAAAAGCCCACGTCGTGCATTATCTACACCATTAATTGTGACAATATTGATGCCAAGCATACCGATTAACGAAGAAACGTCACCAAGCAAGCCAGGTCGGTTCTTATGTATTTCATATTCAAAATACCATTCAATCATCCAAGATCACTCCCCCACGCTTACTTTACACCTACGTACTATATTATATGATTTCACCTTAATAGGGAAGCTAAATGTATAATCTATTCCGTGTAATTATTATACAAAAAAAGTAGAGAGGAGCTTCTCCTCTCTACTTTTACTTATGTTGTACAAATTTCACCATTAAATTTGCAATTGTATGTTGCTCTTGTTCATCAGCAACTTTCCAAAGTTCAGCTAACAATTTTTCTTGGTCATTGCGCGCTTCCACTTCATTAGCTAGATAATCTCCAACGCGAAATGCCATATCTGATACTGCACCACCATCAAGCCCTTTTCCTTCCGCTTGTTCTAAACGTTCTCCTAAAAAGCTCTTCCACTGATCAAAGTTTTCTAACACTGTCATGTTTAAGCACCTCACTATTGAGTAATAGAATCATGCTTAATTTGTACAATTTCTTGTTTTTTATGTAAGAATTTTTTAGCAATGCCAACCGCCATTCACTCCGATAATTTGCCCCGTAATATAAGAAGCTCCTGGTGAAACGAGGAAGGAGACTGTTTTAGCTACCTCTTCTGGCAACCCTAATCTACCTAATGGAATATCTTCAGCAATTTCAGTTTTATCCTCTTCTGAAAATACACTTAACATCTCTGTCTCGATTGCCCCTGGCGCTACCGCATTAACACGCAATCCACTTAAAGAAACTTCTTTTGCTAAAGCTTTCACATATGAATTTTGTGCCCCTTTTACCATTGAGTACAGTACCTCACAAGATGCTCCTATTTGCCCCCAAATAGATGAAATAATGACAACATTACCACTTCTCCGCACGATCATCGGTGGAAGTGCCATCGATAGAAGTCTATATACACTCTTCACTTGAAGCTCCACCATATAATCTAATTCTTCATTCGTAACATCTGTTACTAATCCAAAGATACTCTTTCCAGCTGCGTATACGATAACATCAATCGGATGTTCGATTTGTCCCCATAATTCCTCAGCGCCATCTTTAGAAGCTAAATTCGCTTGAACAGGAATTACTTCACCAAATTTCTTCTGTAACTCCCTTACCTTCTCTTCGCTTTTATTGTAATGAATATAAACTGTATAACCATCTTCGATTAACTGCTTCGAAATAGCAGAGCCAATCCCTCCGCTCCCTCCAGTTACTAATGCATACTTTTTCATAAATTCCCTCTCTTATCTTTTACGTATAAATAAATAATACCCTCATCTTACCATTTGGCAATAACCAAACGTTAGATGAGGGATTTAGATACTGCGTTTTTTATTCAAATATCACTTTATTTTTTTGGCAACACTTGGCAAACACTCATTTTCTCTTCAATTAATAATGTTTTCGCTGCCTGTTGTAAGTCTTGAACAGTTAATCCTTCCAACACTGTAAGAGCATCAAATAAACTAGATTCATTAAACGCATAACGTGTAAACTGATTTGCAATGTACTCAGGTGAATTCAATGAGCGTAAGAAGCCACCAATTTTCTTTTTCTTCACTCGTTCCAATGCCGCCTCATCTAGCTGATCATAATTTGTTTGTAGTAAAATCCCTTTTAATCGATCTGCCAATTCATCAGGCTGCTTCGTATCGCCGCCCACCATTGCAAAACCGAAGTTATTTTCTTCTGTGTAGTCATACGAGAACGAATCATCAATAAGACCTTCGTTATATAGAGCTTCGTAATGAACTGACCCTTTTCCAAATAAATAATCTAAAAGTAATGTAAGCGCAATTTCTTGTTTTAAAAGGGCTTTCCCTTTTTCTTTTAAATTTGTCGCCTTAATACCAACTAGACATTTCGGAGTTTGAACAGGCATTGAAATAATCTTTTTCTTTTCATTTACTTCTTCTGGTTCCTCTTCAAAAGAACGCACAATTTCCGGTTGGTTTTCATAATCTTTTTTCGCTTGGTTTTCTCGTACTAAATCCATTGTTTTTTCAGGGTCAATTGCTCCAACAACAAACATTAACATATTGCTCGGATGATAAAATGTTTCATAACATTCATACAAAAGGTCTTTTGTAATTTTACTAATCGACTCAATTGTCCCTGCAATATCAATTTTAATTGGATGTTTAACAAACAAACTATCGATTAATCCAAAATATAAACGCCAGTCTGGATTGTCTTGGTACATTTGAATTTCTTGGCCGATAATACCTTTTTCTTTTTCAACCGTTTTTTCAGAGAAATACGGTTCTTGGACAAAATTTAACAACGTATTTAAATTTTGCTCTACATTTGATGTACAGGAAAAGAGGTAAGCAGTTCTCGTAAAGGATGTAAAAGCATTTGCCGATGCTCCTTGTTTACTAAATAATTGGAACGCGTCATGGTCCTCTTTTTCAAACAATTTATGTTCAAGGAAATGAGCAATTCCATCTGGTACACGGGTCATTTCTTCTTTTCCAAGCGGAACAAATGTATTATCAACGGAACCGTACTTCGTCGTAAATGTTGCAAATGTTTTGTTGAAGCCTTGTTTCGGTAAAATGTATACATCTAATCCATTCGGAAGTTTTTCATAATATAGCGTCTCTTTTAATTGCTCATACTCAATCTTCTCCATTTATTCTCCCTCCGTTCCATGTAAAAAGTAAATTGTATCTAGTTCAATATTATTAGCAACTTTCACAATTTCTTCTTTCGTCACGTTTTCTATGCCCGTTAGCCATTCTTCAACTGGACGCGTACGCTCTGAAATAACGCCGTGATAAAGCATTTCCACAAAACCACGTGGTGTATCAATTGCCTCTAATATTTGATTTTGAATTACACTTTTCGTTTGTTGAATCTCTTCTTCTGAAAAATCACCGTTTTGCATTGCTTTCATCTGTTCTTTAATAATTTCAACTGCTTTTTCAAAGTTCTTCGCTTCAATTCCAGACATAACAAAGAGCAAACCTTTATGACTTTCAAATCTCGATGCTGCATAGTACGCTAAACTATTTTTTTCACGGACATTTACGAATAACTTCGAATGAGAAAACCCTCCAAATAATCCGTTAAACAATTGTAATGCAAAATAATCTTCATCTTTATACGTAACGAATGTGCGATAGCCGATATTTAATTTACTTTGCTTTAATTCTTGTTTTTCAACAATTTCCTTTTCTTCATTATTTCGTTTATGAAGAAGTACATTCCGCTCTTTCACAGTACGAGGGGAAATAGAGAAATATTTACTTACAAGTTCAACAGCATCTTCTGAAATGTCACCAATGATGTATAGATCCATTTCATCTTCAGCTAACACTCTTTGATAAAATTGATACAAACTTTCATTTGTAATGGGAGCAACACTCTCTTTTTTCCCATTTGCACTTAAACGATACGGCTCTACTTTGCACATTTCTTCTACTAATCGTTCATTTGCATAACGCATTTTATCATCATAAGTTGCTTCAATACGTTGCAAAAGTGCTCGTTTCTCACTTTCTACTATAGAAGGTAAAAAACCGTTCCCTTCTGTTGCTGGATGTAAAACAATATCAGATAACATAGAAAGCGCTTTTTCAAATAGCGGCGGTGCATCGCGTAAGTATGTTTCATTTGCGATGTCTACATAAATAGAAATGATATGATCTTCCCCTTTTTTACTTACATCTACTGCTAAAGAAGATCCGTACAATTCTTCTAAATATTGACGAAGGCGAATTACAGAAGGCAGCTTTTCCGTCGCACTTTGTAACACGTATGGCAATAGGGCGCGCTCTGTCACCGTCTCCTCATTTAAAGGTGCTTTGAAACGAAATACAAAGGTATTTGTTTTATATTTGTCAGTCGGAATAATATGTACTCGCAAGCCACCTAATTCATGCATTTGCTGTTCCATTAGTTTCATTTATAGCCCTCCTTTACGTATGTAGGAATATTCCTCTTCAATATACAGTTTTTAGAAATGAAAAATCAACTTTTCTTCCTTATTATGTTTACATATGACTCATTCTAAAAACTTTAATATGTAAGGAACATATTAAAATCCCGTATTAAATATATTCTATGTAAAAAAGCCCGCACTAATGTGCGAGCTTTTCTTATACTTTCTAAATACTCATCGTTTTCCTTTTTCATAAGGCGTTCCTAATGCTTTCGGGGCTTCAGATCGACCTACAAAACCAACAAGTGCTAATATTGTGAATACATACGGTAATATCGTTAATAAAACACTTGGAATTTGATCTAATACAGGAATGGTTCCACCTGTTACACTAAGAGATTGTGCAAAACCAAAGAATAGAGCTGCACCTAGCGCACCTAGTGGGTTCCACTTCCCAAAGATCATAGCAGCTAAAGCTAAGAAACCTTGTCCTGTAATAGTTGCCCCTGAGAAGTTATTAGAAATTGACATTGCAAAAATCGCTCCACCAATCCCAGCAAACACTCCTGATATACAAACGGCTATATAACGCATTTTATATACATTAATCCCCATCGTATCCGCTGCCATTGGATGTTCACCAACAGCACGTAATCGAAGACCGAACGGTGTTTTATAAATAACATACCAAACAACAAATGCTAAAATAATGGCAATATACGACGTTATTGGTACGTTTGAGAAGAATACTTTTCCGATAACTGGAATATCTGAAAGACCTGGAATGTCAATCTTTTCGATACGGTACTGAATAAAGTCAGTTTGCCCTTTATCAAAAATTTTCTTGATTGCAAATACTGTTAAGCCAAGAGATAAGAAGTTAATCGCTACACCACTTACAACTTGATCAGCTCGGAATGTAATAGATGCTAACGCATGAAGTAATGCGAATAATCCACCACCAATTGCCGCAAATAATAACGCAATCCATGGGGTCATCGTTCCCCAAGTATCACCCATTAATAGGTTTGTAACAACTCCAATAAATGCACCAAATAGCATTAGTCCTTCTAACCCGATATTTACAACACCCGATCGTTCACTAAATACACCACCTAATGCTGTAAAAATTATAGGCGCTGATGTATATAACGTCCCAGTTACAAGAATGGCTAATATATCTAAAAAGCTCATTTATTTCCCCTCCTTGCTCATGCGTGTAAGCGCCCATCTTAAAACATAACTACATGCAACAAAGAAGATGATACATGCAATAATTACATTAATTAGCTCTGATGGTACGTCTGCCTCAAAGTTCATTTGAGGGGAAGCACTTTTCAAACCACCAAATAATAATGCTGAAAGAATAATACCAAACGGGTTATTTCCTCCAAGTAATGCTACAGCAATCCCGTCAAATCCTACTCCTGTAAACGAAGACATCGCTGTCATACTTTGGAATGTTCCTAACCCTTCCATTGCTCCACCAATCCCCGCAAATGCACCAGCAATTGTCATGGAGAATACTACATTACGGGAAACTTTCATACCTGCATATTGAGAAGCATTTTGATTAAACCCTACCGACTTTAATTCATAGCCTAAAGTTGTTCGGTCTAATAAGAACCACATTAAGATAGCTATTAAAATTGCTACTATGATTCCCCAGTGAAGGCGTGAACCATCAGTAATGGAAGCAAGCCAATCTGAAGATAGTGATGCGCTCTCTTTAATGTCGTACGTTTTATCATTACCCGCATGTAAGAAACGCTTAATAATGTCATATGTTACATATAACGCGATATAGTTCATCATAATTGTTACAATAACTTCATTAACTTGAAACTTTCCTTTTAAATACCCAGGAATGAATCCCCATATTCCGCCTACCAGTGCTGCAAATAAAATAGATAATGGAATATGAAGAAAAGCTGGTAGGGAAACTGCATAACCGAACCAAACCGCCGCAAGCCAACCAACTAACAATTGACCCTCTACCCCGATATTAAATAAACCTGTACGAAATGCAAATGCCACCGATAATCCAGCAAGAATAAGTGGTATCATAGTGCGAAGCGTCTCACCAATCGCACTTGCACTACCAAACATACCTGTCCAAAGTGCACTATAACCAACAATTGGATCATAGCCACTAACCAACATTACAATCGCTCCAACAATTAAACCAAAAATAACGGATAGTACTGGGACTAAAATATTTATCGTTCGCTCTGTTAAAAGTTTTTTAGCCATTTGTACCCACCTGCTCTTTCTTTGTTCCTCCAGCCATCAATAATCCAAGCTGTTGTTCGTTCGTTTCTTTCGCATCAACAATTGCTACAATTTTCCCTTCATATATAACAGCAACTCGATCACTTACATTTAAAATTTCATCCAGCTCTAAAGATAGGAGCAATACTGCCTTACCATTATCTCTCTGCTCAATTAATTTTTTATGAATAAATTCAATCGCACCTACATCTAAACCACGTGTTGGCTGTGCTGCAATTAATAAATCCGGATTACGATCTACTTCACGTGCAATAATCGCTTTTTGTTGATTACCTCCAGATAGAGCGCGTGCTAGCGTTTGTTCACCGGGTGTACGTACATCAAATTGTTCAATGAGTGCCTTTGCTTTTTCTGTGATTTTGCTGAAATTTAAAATCCCCTTCTTTGAAAATGGATTTTTATAGTACGTTTGCAAAACTATATTGTCTCTAACAGAAAAATCAAGAACTAGTCCGTGCTTATGACGGTCTTCTGGAATATGACCAATTCCTTCTTCTGTAATTCTTCGAACAGGCCAATTCGTTATTTCTTTACCTTTAATTGCAATAGAACCTGACTCAACTTTTCGTAAACCAGTAATTGCTTCTATTAATTCGCTTTGTCCATTTCCATCGATCCCTGCAATACCAACAATTTCCCCCGCACGAACAGTTAAGTCAAGGCCTTTTACAGCAGGTAATTGGCGTGCATCTTGAACAACAAGATTTGCAATAGAAAGTACTTCTTCTTTTGGCGTAGCGTCTATTTTTTCTGTTTTAAAATTCACTTGACGTCCGACCATTAATTCTGCAAGTTTATGTTCATCCGTATTTGCAACGTCAACAGTTCCAATCCCTTTTCCTTTACGAATAATCGTACAGCGATCGCAAACTTCCATAATTTCTTTCAATTTATGAGTAATAAGAATGATAGATTTTCCTTCTTGCACAAGCTTTTTCATAATTTGAATCAATTCATGAATTTCTTGGGGAGTTAACACCGCAGTCGGCTCATCAAAAATTAAAATCTCTGCACCACGATAAAGTGTTTTTAATATTTCAACCCTTTGCTGCATCCCAACCGAAATATCTTCAATCTTCGCATTTGGATCAACAGCTAAACCGTACTGTTCAGATAATTGTTTAATTTCTTTCGCAGCCTCTTCAACAGCGATTTTCCCTTTTTTCCTCGGCTCATTTCCAAGAATGATATTCTCTGTAACTGTAAAATTATGAACAAGCATAAAATGCTGATGGACCATCCCAATGCCAAGGTCATTTGCTATATTCGGATTTGTAATTTTTACAGAATTTCCTTTAATTTTAATTTCACCTTGTTCTGGTTGGTACAAACCAAATAGTACATTCATCAATGTGGATTTCCCTGCACCATTTTCTCCAAGTAAAGCATGTATTTCTCCCTGCTTTACTTGCAGCGTAATATCATCATTCGCTACAATGCCTGGGAATACTTTCGTAATGTTATTCATCTCAATTACGTATTCCATTGTGTTCCTCCTTTTAACAGGGAACATTCCCCTATTACACTATTAACTTATTAAGCAATTCGGAAGTTTTATACATACAAAGGTTAGTTCTATGAACTAACCTTTGCTATTTCTCTATTATTTTTTTAGAGAAGCTTCATATTCTTTATACTCTTTATCTGTAGCTGGCACTTTAATTTCACCATCTGTAATTTTCTTTTCAAACTCTTCTACTTTTGTTAAAATTTCAGGGTTAACTTTTTTCACATTGTCAGTTGTTTTTGCAATGCCAATACCCTCATCTTTTAAACCAAACGCTTCTACTTTACCGCCTTTTAACTTGCCGTCTTTCGCTTCTTTCGCTACTTTTTCTACAGCGATATCAACGCGTTTTACCATTGAAGTTAACGTTACATTTTCAGGCATACCTTCTTGATTTTGGTCACGGTCAACACCAATTACCCAAACATTTTCACCTTTTTTCTTACGGTTTTTCGCTTCAGTGAATACACCGTTACCAGTACCACCAGCAGCATGATAAATAACATCTACACCTTGACCGTACATTGCTGATGCAAGAACTGTACCTTTTTCAGGTTTATCGAATGCTTCTGCATATTCAGATACGATTTCAATGTTTGGATTTACTGCCTTTGCCCCAGCTTTAAATCCATTTTCGAATTTACTAATTAAATCACTCTTCATTCCACCAACAAATCCTACTTTATTCGATTTTGTTGACATAGCTGCTACAGCACCTACAAGGAATGATCCTTCATGATCTTTAAATGTAATACTTGTTACGTTCGGTGCATCTACAACAGTATCTACGATTGCAAATTGTTGTTTCGGAGATTCTTTTGCCACTTCTTTAATTGCACCCTCTAATTTATAACCAATTCCGAAAGTTAAATCATATTTATCTTTTGAGAATTTTTTTAAATTCGGAATATAATCAGCTTCTTTTTCAGACTGAAGATAACGATAATTTGTCTTTTCTTTTAAGCCATTATCTTTACCAAACTTTTGTAACCCTTCCCAAGAAGATTGGTTAAATGACTTATCATCAACGCCCCCAACATCTGTTACCAAACCAACTTTAAAGTCTTTATCACTCTTTTTATCACTACTCACCTTATCCGAATTACCACATGCACCTAACACTGCACTTGCCGCTAACGTTAACGATAATAAAAGACCTGTTTTTTTCTTCATACTAGAAACCCCTCCTGAAATGATATGTCTATTTTTTATACGCTGCTGTCCCCTACTTCTTGATGTCACCTCCCTAAAAAGGAACTTACCTACATACGTTTTCTTAATACGTGGAAGCTAAACTTGTCAGCTCTAAAGTAATTAATAGAATATAAGATTGGCTCATCATTTTGATCATAGTGCATTTGCTTTAAAACTAGCAGTGCCGTTTCAGGCTCACATTCTAAAATCGGTGAAATTTTCGGATGATAACCTATTGGCTCAATGTGAGCAACTGCATATGTGATACGCTTGTGCGTGTTATTATGTATGACTGTAAGCAATGATTCCTCATTGTATCCCGATAAATCTGGTAGTATCTCTTTCGCTAACTTATCGATACAGTACACAACAGGTTCCCCATCTGCTGTACGAACACGCTCAATCATCACTGCACTAAATCCATCATCACTATTAAACTTCTCTTTTTCTTCTTCTGTTAAAGTTGTTGTAGATGATGATAAGAAGATTGTTCCTGGTGTTTTCCCCACACTAGAAATCATATCTGTAATACTAGAAAGTTGCTCTATTCCAGAAGAGAATAGCGGCTTCGAATTTACAAATGTCCCTACACCATGTCTACGAATAACAACATTTTCTTCTTCTAAAATACGCAGTGCTTCCCTTAAAGTTGCCCTACTTACACCTAGTTCTTTCGCTAGATCAAACTCTGAAGGTAACTTTTGTTTTTCTTTGTAAGCCCCATCTTTAATTTTTTCTTTAATGTGATCAATCACCCGCAAATATAGGTGACGACTATCGGATTTTACTGACATAAGACTCCCCCGCATTTCAATTATTCGACCTCTGATGTAAGACTTCTTTTCTCTTTTTTCAACTTACAACATAGTATAAATTACTACATACTAAAAATAAGCATAATTGTCGAACAAATATTAATAATTTTTCAAGATGAAATTTTCACTCTTTATTCCATAAAAAAAACTTTGCACCATAAACATTCCTCATATCGAGAAAAAGTTCGGCACAAAGATCCCTTACATCCTTTGTTACACACTTTTCCCCTCATAGTCTAGCAATTCATGGTTGCCAGGTAGAAACTTATGGACCTTATCTCCAAGATTATATGAGGCAGTGATTCTTTTCGAAGTAATCTTACCACTTGCTCCCATATGTGTCAACATAATTCAACACTTTTCTACATTAAATATCGAACGTTTTAAAAAACAAAACGAAAAGCATTCGTATTCTAAAGAGCACCTCGTAATGTAAGCCCTTTCTTCATTGTTGACTATAGTATATAACAAAAACAGTATATGAAAAAGCCTAATTGTAAAAACAATTAGGCTTTTTTTAAGAACTTTTTTCTTGTACATCTTTAATGAGTACTTCTCTCGGTTTACTACCTTCGTAAGGACCTACTACACCATTCATTTCCATTGCATCAATTAAGCGAGCTGCTCGTGTATATCCTACTCTAAATCTACGTTGCAACATAGAAACAGATGCTGTTTGCATTTCTACTACAAGCTGAACCGCTTCATCGTATAATTCATCTTCTACTTCCTGTCTTGTTTCAGGAACATCTTGTGGAATCATATCCTCTTGATATTGCGCTTTTTGTTGTGCAACAACATATTCTACGACTCTCTCAACTTCATCATCAGATAAAAATGCCCCTTGTACACGAACAGGTTTCGATGCACCAATTGGTATGAACAACATATCTCCACGACCTAGCAATTTCTCAGCACCACCACCATCAAGAATCGTTCGAGAATCTGTTTGGGAAGATACAGCAAATGCAATACGTGATGGAATATTCGCCTTAATAACACCCGTAATAACGTCAACTGACGGACGTTGTGTCGCAATAATTAAATGAATACCAGCAGCACGTGCCATTTGTGCTAAACGCATAATTGCATCTTCTACATCAGAAGAAGCAACCATCATTAAATCAGCTAACTCGTCCACAATTACTACAATATATGGCAATTCAGGTTGTTTCGCTTCTGATTGGCTATTATGTTCTTTAATATGATCGTTATATCCTTCAATATTACGCGTTCCACTATGCGCGAACAATTCATAGCGACGCTCCATTTCACTCACAACTTTTTTCAACGCCTGTGACGCTTTTTTCGGATCAGTTACAACTGGTGTTAATAAGTGCGGAACCCCGTTATATACATTTAACTCTACCATTTTCGGGTCAATCATCATTAATTTTACTTCATGCGGTTTCGCACGCATTAAAATACTAACGATAATTCCATTAATACATACACTCTTTCCGCTACCAGTTGCACCAGCCACTAGTAAATGAGGCATTTTATTCAAACGTGCCAACACAGCTTCACCGGTAATATCACGTCCAAGACCGATTAATAACTTCTCTTCTGGATGGTTATTCGCCTTTGAATCTAGAACTTCTCTAAGCGTTACCATAGAAACTTCTGAATTCGGAACCTCAATCCCTACAGCCGATTTCCCGGGAATAGGTGCTTCAATACGAATATCTTTCGCAGCTAAAGCAAGTGCTAAATCATCACTTAAACTAACAATTTTACTTACCTTTACTCCCATATCAGGGTACACTTCATACTTCGTAACTGCAGGACCTCTATGTACTTTTGTTACTTTCGCTTTCACACCAAAACTTTGGAATGTACGTTCCAATTTACGAGCATTCTCATAAATTTCCGCATTTTCATTTGTAAGTTGTTTATTCTTTGGAAATTTCAATATATCAAGAGCAGGAAGCTTATAATCTTTATTTTCCACATTAGAAAATTGCATAGGTGGCGCTTTCGTTTCACTTTCTAGCGATTCAACGATTTTTTCTCCTCGTTTCTTTTGCGATTGCTCTACTGGCGTAGGCGGAACTGCTTCTTCAATAAACGGAGATGTAATTGAATCATTTTCGTTCTCTTCTTCAATACGCTTTTCCGTCTCTTCACTTATTGGATAATTCTCAGTAAAGTTCGAAATAATTGGTGGTCCAATTTCTATTTCTTCTACCGGCTCAATAGCTTCTTCTTGTTCGGCAACACGTTCACGGCGCGTGCTTCTTGTTGTTTTTTTCTTTTCAGTTTGCTCGGCGACCCTTTTAGATCTCCAATCTTTATAATCCCCTTGCATCACTTGAAATTGACTTCTAAGTATTCTTCCTACTGGAGCAAGCACTTCTCCAATATGCTTATTTGTTATACAAAGTATTCCGAGGATAACTAAAATAATTCCAATGATATATGCTCCTACTTCATCAAATAAGAAGTAGCATGTTGCAAACATAAGCGCACCAAACATACCACCGCCTAAATGAACGCTATCTGGACCCTTTTTCATTTCAAGAAAGAAGTTATCTTTTGTACTAACAATAACAGATGTATTTTGCACCGCTCCATCTTTTGTAAGAAGATTAAATAATGTAATATGACTAAACATTAATATCGCTAATACAATTAAATAAACACCAATTAGCCGTTTATTTAAAAGGTTCGGCCACCCACGCTTTATGACGAACGCAACTGATAAAGCTATTACACCTAACACACCAATTATGTACCACTCACCAAAGAAGAAGCGAAAAAACAACACAAACGATTTCCCTACAACACCTAGCTGTAAAATCGTAATAATCGAAAGTGCAAAAAGAGTCAAACCGACGATTTCATAATACAAAGTTGGCTTTATCGTACGTCTTGCCTTTGCCTTCGTCCCTCTTTGCTTTTGTTTTGCCATTTCTTCACCTCATGTTCTAAAATTAAGTACAACTTCCTTATAAAAAAGCTCTACTTATATGTCTTTCTCTCTATTTTTCAGGTCTTTATATCTTCTATTTTTACACTTCTTGTAAAATGTTAAATAAACAGAAGAAAGCAGCCTACTCATGGCTGCTCAACCGTCTTGTTTTTTATATTATACCATAGCTTCTAAACAAAATCCTTCTTTTTACTAAAAGGTTATTTTCTGCCCAGGCTCAAATTCTAAGTAGTGAGATGGATTCGTACTTAACACCCGTACAATAGAATAACATTGATGATCCTCTTCAGAGACCATTAATTCTACACCGTTTATATTTACAACTTTTTGGCTTTCGCACTGTGAATAATCGGCCGGATATACAAGTTGTTCTGGCATAATTGTATATAAGATCATTGTAGCATTGTCCCTTCTGTATGATCGTCCATGCGCGCATCAATTAATTCGTTTAATTTTCGAAGTGCACTCCCAATACCACCGACATCATCTATAAGACCATACTTCACTGCATCTCCACCAATTACATTTGTCCCAATATCTCGTGTCAAATTCCCTTTCGCAAACATAAGTTCTTTAAAGCGATCTTCTGTTACTTTCGAATGCTTTGTCACAAATCGAATGACTCTTTCTTGCATTTTATCCAAATACTCAAATGTTTGCGGCACACCTATAACAAGACCTGTTAAACGAATTGGATGAATTGTCATCGTAGCTGTTTCGGCAATAAATGAATAGTCAGTCGAGACAGCAATCGGTACACCAATTGAATGCCCTCCTCCTAAAACAAGAGATACAGTTGGTTTCGAAAGTGAAGCCACCATTTCAGAAATTGCTAGCCCAGCTTCAACGTCACCTCCAACTGTATTTAATATTAAGAGCAAGCCTTCAATTTTCGGATTTTGTTCAATCGCGACAATTTGCGGAATGATGTGCTCATATTTTGTTGTTTTATTTTGCGGCGGCAACTGAACATGACCTTCCACCTGTCCAACGATTGTTAAACAATGAATACGTGCTTCATTCATTTGCGGTACATTCGTTTGTCCAAGCTGTTGAATTTTCTCCACTATAGAAGCTTCTTTCGGCTCAGCTTCCTTTTCTTCATTTGTATAACGATCACGTTCTGTCATATCGCATCCCCTTTCACTCGTATATAACTATTATTTCTTAAGTTATAAATTTCATTCGATAGGGTTAAAAAAGAAAAAGATCACCTGTAAAGGTGACCTTCTTTATACTTCCATAATAATCGGTAAAATCATTGGCTTTCTCTTCGTTTCTTCGTACAAGAACTGCCCTAATAATTCACGAATATTTTGTTTCAACATAGACCATTCAATTGTATACTCTTTAATTGATTGTTCAACAATCATACGTACAATATCTGTAGATCGTTCGATTAATGCTTCTGATTCACGAACGTATACGAAACCACGTGAAATAATTTCTGGACCAGAGATGATTTTCTTTTCATCTTTACCAAGTGTCACAACGACAACTAAAATTCCATCTTGAGATAACATCTTTCTATCTCGAAGAACAATGTTACCAACGTCACCCACACCTAATCCATCAATTAAAACATTGCCAGCTTGCACTTTACCGACTAAGTTTGCTTCGTCGTCGCCAAAAGCAATTACATCACCTTTTTCTACGATAAAGATATTCTCTCTCGCAATACCTACATCTTCCGCTAAATATGCATGTGCTTTTTGCATACGGAACTCACCATGTACGGGTACAAAATACTTCGGCTTCATTAAGTTTAACATCAGTTTTAATTCTTCTTGGCTACCGTGACCTGAAACGTGAACTTTTCTTTCACCGTAGTAAACAACTTCAGCTCCAGCTCTAAATAACAAATCAATGATTTTCGATACAGATATTTCATTTCCTGGAATTGGAGAAGCTGCAATAATAACCGTATCACCTTTACGAATTGAAATTTGTTTATGAGCTTGCTTTGCCATTCTAGAAAGGGCTGCCATCGGCTCACCTTGACTACCTGTCGTTAAAATAGCTACCTTTTTCTCCGGGAAATTGTCTACTTCTTGTAATGAAATAATCATACCTTCAGGAACATCTAAATAACCAAGACGTCTTGCAATGTCTACCACTTTTACCATGCTACGTCCTACTACCGCTACTTTTCGTCCTGTTTCGGCAGCTGCATCAAATACTTGTTGGATGCGATGTACATTCGATGCAAATGAAGCAACAATAAGGCGACCTTCTGCACTATAGAACACTTTTGAAATCTCTATACCAACTTCTTTTTCCGAACCAGTATAGCCAGGACGTTCAGCATTTGTACTATCAGATAATAAGCACAGTACGCCTTCATTTCCGATTTGAGCCATTTTCCCAAGATCCGCTCCACTATTTCCGATTGGAGTTTGATCAAATTTAAAATCTCCTGTATACACTACAGCACCTTTTGATGTATGGAAACAAACACCAACAGAATCCGGAATACTATGTGTCGTTCCAAAGAATGACACAGTTGTTGAATTAAACTCAACAGTTGAATTCGAGTCAATTGTTTTTAAATCTACACGGCCTAACATTCCTGCTTCGCCAAGCTTTTCTTGTATAAGTCCTACCGTTAATTTCGTCGCATATACTGGAATAGATAATTTACGAAGTACATAAACAATTCCACCGATATGATCTTCATGACCGTGAGTTATAAATAGTCCTTTTACTCGCTCTTGATTTTCTACTAAATATGTAATATCAGGAATAACAATATCAATCCCAAACATTTCATCTCCCGGGAACATCAATCCTGCATCTACAATAAAGATTTCAGAATCAATTTCAACACAGTACATGTTTTTTCCGATTTCACCTACTCCGCCAAGAGCAAATACTTTAACAGACTCATTCTCTTTTCTCTTCATGTTGTTGCCTGGTTTAAAAATCTTGCAAACACTGATTTCACTAAAATTGCAGAGACACCAGGGGAAACTCTACAACCACCATATATTCACCGTCCAAGACGAATGTCCTTACCGTTATGCGATATCATGTCCTTGTTTATTTTTTAAACCAGGTTTCACCTCTCTTTCATTATATAAATCAAATATCTTATTCGATATGATATGAAAATTTCATTAAATCATAATTTTTCCCAATTTTGCTAAGCATACCCGTACTAAGCTACTTAGCCATATTATACCTGATACAAGAAATAGAACACAAGTTAAATTATGCGAAAGACTAGAGAAGAAGCTAAAGTGAGGTTGTAATTTACGAGGAATTTTTTCATATCGTACCCACTATTTTTCCTACTTAGATAGGAGTTTAATGGAAAAATACACATGTAAGTTCTTTACATAAACATGAAGCGATTTTTACTAAAACATCTTATCTCTGTAAGCAGTTTCTAACCAATATTATGCCATCCCCTGCTGATTTTTACCACTCACATATATTTAATCAAAATAAAAATGACCTAGTTTTTCACTAGGCCATTTTTATTAACGAGGAATAGATTGCATTACAGATTGTAACGTTACTCTTTCTTCTTCTGTTAATGGAAGAAGCGGCAAACGTACCGAACCTACATCTAATCCAACCATTTGTAATGCTGTTTTTACTGGTGTTGGGCTTGGCGCCATAAATAGTGCATCCGTTACTTTTACTAGTAATTGATGTAATTTCTGCGCTTTTTTGAACTCTCCAGCTTGGAATGCAGCAATCATTTCTTGCATTTCATTCCCGATAACATGAGATGCTACAGAAACAATACCTTTTGCTCCAATTGCCATAGCTGGTAACGTTAAACCATCATCACCGCTGTATACCGCAAAGTCGTCCGCTGTTTTTTCAATGATTTCTGTCATTGTTAACACATCGCCGCCTGCATCTTTAATCGCAACAATGTTTTCTATTTCTGATAAACGAACAACTGTATCAACGGAGATTTGTACAATAGATCGTCCCGGAACATTATATAGCATAACCGGAAGCGGAGTGCTTTCAGCGATTATTTTAAAATGCTGATACATCCCTTCTTGACTCGGTTTGTTATAATACGGCGCCACTAGCATAACTGCATCGACACCAACTTCTGTTGCCTTTTTAGTTAAATCAACCGAAGCATGTGTATTATTGCTACCTGTTCCAGCGATTACGGGCACCCTTTTATCGACAACAGATACGACATGGCGATATAACGCTACTTTTTCTTCTGAAGTTAATGTAGGAGATTCACCTGTCGTTCCTCCTACCACGATTGCTGTTGTACCGTTATCAATTAAATAATTTACCAATTTCGTTGTCTTTGCAAAATCGATATTACCGTTTATATCAAACGGTGTTACCATCGCGGTTGCAATTGTCCCAAAATCTATCATGGTCTCACTCCTTATTGTTCCAGTTGCTTTTCTTTTGAAAGCTCAAACGCACTATGTAATGCATTTACAGCCTCCACTAAATCGATTTCTTTTACAAGAACCCAAATCGTTGTATGACTATCTGCCGATTGCAAAATTTGAATACCTTTTTCCGCTAAAGCTGTAACAATTTTCGCAGTAACCCCTGGGTATCCTGCCATTCCAGCTCCAACAATAGATACTTTCGCACAATGTTCTGTCACAATTGGCTCATATCCAAGTTGTTTTAAGACTTCAACAGCACGAGCTGATACACTATCATTTACTGTATAAGCTACGCCAGTAGGAGAAATGTTAATTAAGTCAACACTAATGCCTTCGTTTGCCATCTCTTTAAACACTTGTTGTTGCAAATCATATGCAGTTTCTTTTGCAAGTACTTTAATTTGCGTTACGCTTGATACGTGAGCAATACCTGTAACAGGACGTTCTTCTACATCCTGCCCTTTTGTAGCACCATCGTATGCCGCAATAAGAGTACCTTCACTATCAGAATACGTAGAGCGTACACGAAGTGGTACTTTTGCATGCATCGCAATTTCAACCGCACGCGGATGAACAACTTTCGCACCTTGGTAAGCCATGTTACAAATCTCGTTATACGTTACAGTTTGAAGATGACGTGCATCTTTAACGATACGAGGATCCGCAGTCATAACACCTTCTACATCTGTGAAGATATCAATATATTCAGCATGAAGCGCAACACCTAATGCTGAAGCTGAAGTATCACTACCTCCGCGTCCAAGTGTTGTCGTATCTCCATTTTTCGTTTGACCTTGGAATCCAGTAACGACAATAACATCTACATTTTGTAACTCTTCATGTATACGATCGCAATTCATTTCAACTATTTTCGCATTAGTAAAATCCGCATTCGTTACAAAACCAGCTTGTGCACCATTTAGCGCTGCTGCTTTTATGCCATTCTCATTTAACATATTAGAGAAAACAATTGCTGAGATTAATTCTCCACATGATAATAATAAATCTTGCTCACGTTTAGAAATATTAGATTCCTCTTGATTTACAAGACTTAATAACGTATCAGTTGCATACGGTTCACCTTTACGGCCCATTGCTGATACGACAGTAACTACTTTATAACCAGCAGCTAACGATTTTTTTATATGGTGAAGCGCATGCTTACGCCCATTGTCATCACGTACTGATGTACCACCAAATTTTTGAACAATAATTTTCATATTTTGCACCTTCTCTTAGCCGTTTACACTAATTGTAATTTTACTAAGCGCTCTGCGATTTGAACAGAATTCCATGCAGCGCCTTTTAATAAGTTATCAGATACGACCCAAAGATGGAACCCTTTATCATTATTTAAATCTTTACGGATTCTTCCAACGAATACTTCGTTTTTACCTACTGCAGTAGCAGGCATTGGATATAACTGCTCTGCTGGATTATCTTGCAGTACAATACCTTCTGCATTTGCAAGTAAGTTTTTCATTTCTTCTACTGTTACGCCTTCTTTATCCACTTCAATGTACACAGACTCAGAATGACCTGATACAACTGGTAAACGTACACATGTCGCAGCTACTTCTAATTCAGGCATATGCATAATTTTTTTCGTTTCATTAATCATTTTCATTTCTTCAAATGTAAATCCATTATCTTGGAATTTATCAATCTGTGGAATAGCGTTAAAAGCGATTTGGAAATGCTTTTCGTCACCTGATACAGGTAAAACATTCGCCTTTACTTCTTCTCCATTTAAGATTGCTTGTGATTGTTCATGAAGTTCTTCAATAGCTGCCGCACCAGCACCCGATACAGCTTGGTATGTGGAAACGATTACTCGTGTTAAACCATATTGCTGACGAACTGGTTCAAGAGCTACTACCATTTGAATTGTAGAACAGTTTGGATTTGCAATAATACCATTATGTTCTTTTAAATCATTTTCATTTACTTCAGGTACAACAAGTGGCACGTTTTCTGTCATACGGAATGCACTTGTATTATCAACAACAATTGCACCGCGCTTTGCTGCTTCAGGCGCTAATTGTTTCGATACAGATCCTCCAGCACTAAATAGTGCAATATCTACTCCTTCAAAACTTTCAGGAGTTGCCTCTTGAACTGTAAATTCTTCGCCTTTAAATACAAGTTTCTTACCTGCAGATCGTTTAGATGAAAGTAACGTTAACTTCCCAATTGGAAATTCTCGTTTCTCTAAAGTATTTAACATTTGTTCACCAACTGCGCCGGTTGCTCCAACTACAGCGACATGAAAAGTTTTTTGCTTTTCCATCACTATGCCCCTTTCTAGATACCAATCCTTCTATAACTTAGAATTAGAAGGAGCTACGATGCCCCTTCTAATCTTAATAACGTTAATTTTATCATATTCTACAGTAAGAATGATGGTTTCATCAAAAATTGTCCGTTTTTTTTCGTTTTTTAATTCATATATCTGAATTTTTCTACAACAACAGGTTGCAATTGCTTTCCTTGTAACGCCTCTAATACTGTATCTTCAAGTAACTCCATACGAGCTACCATTGAGTTCGGTTTTTTCTCTGGTGCATCTTGGCCGAACGGGACGAAGTATATGTTTTTTGTGGCCATTAGGCGCATGAGATTTACCCCATTAAGACCTAAAGCATCATTCGTCGATACAGCCAACACAACAGGCTTGCCATTTCTAAGCGTCGCCTTCGCCGCCATTAATACTGGAGAATCTGTCATCGCGTTAGCAAATTTACTCATCGAATTTCCAGTTAAAGGAGCAATTACCATACAATCTAGCGGGATTTTCGGTCCTAATGGTTCTGCTCCGACAATTGAATTTATTGCTTTAAATCCCGTTATTTCTTCAATTTTTTTAATCCATTCTGCCCCTTCGCCAAATCTAGTATTTGTTGATTCGACAGTATAAGAGACAACTGGACGCACTTCCGCACCTTCTGCAATTAACTTTTCTAGATGCGGCATAACTTCCTCATACGTACAATGTGAACCTGTAAATCCGAAACCAATTCGTTTCCCCTTCAAACTCATTTCTCATCCTCCTCCTTTGCACTTGCATCTGCTATTAATAACTGAGAAAGAACATTCGCTAAAATTTGCCCAGCTGTTTTCGGTGCAACAATTCCAGGAAGACCAGGTGCTAATAGTGCCTTCACGCCTCGCTTTTCCGCATAACGAAAGTCTGTTCCACCTGGCTTAGAAGCCAAATCTATAACTAACGTGTGAGCAGGCATCCGTGAAAGTACACTTGCCGTTACCACGAGATGCGGAATTGTATTAATAACAATATCGATATTGCTTACTTCTTTCTCAATGTCTTGCATATGAAAAGGAGAAAACATCATTTCTGTAATACGAGCAATATGTTCCGAACGTCTCGCTCCAACTTTGACATGTGCTCCTAATGATTGAAAGGCTCTTGCTACACTCATACCAGTTCTACCAAATCCTAAAACCATTACATTCGACCCATGAATTGTGTAATCAGTATGTTGAATAACCATCATTAATGTACCTTCTACAGTCGGAATAGAGTTATAGATTGCAACATCATCACGATCAAATAATTTTACCAGTTTGCGATTTGTAGTAGACACGAGATTTTCCAAGTAAGGTGTACCAATACCTGAATATATAGTAAAGTTTTCTGGCGTCTTTTCAATTTGTTCTTTCGTTATGGAAACTTTTTCATTTGAAAAAATAGTATCTACTTCTCCTTTGGCATTCGTCCCTGCAACCGGCAAAATAATCGCATCTAAAGAAGTGAAATCTAAATCTTGTATACTTTCTTTTGCTGCCCCTGTGAAGCCATGATCTAACTGTTCAAACCCTATTAATGAAAGTTTCGCGTCCAGTTCGACTAGCTTGCGAATTACTTCTAGCTGCCGTGCATCTCCTCCTATGACAGCAATATGCATCTCAGTCAACATTCCCTAATTCACCTTCTTTTTCTTTCATTTATAAGAAAAATGCCTACTTTTTCTTTTTCCTCCACATCATATGTAATGTACGAGTTTGAGGTGATTGAAAAACAAAAAGCACACGTGATTTATGATTGGTGTGGGCTAATAATCAGTGGGGGACGGACAAAACCCCCACTGATTAAAGTTTCACTTTATATAAAAATAAAAAAAGACAACCAAAATGGTCATCTTTCACTCCGATTTTGAATGGTTCGTAAGATCACAAAGTATCATATCATGTCCCACCTTCTTTATTTTGCTCCATTCTACTCTCATTTCTTGCTGTTCTCTTTTAAAACCTCCCCATTTCCCAACAGGTATAATAAGCGCTTGTATTTGTCCATCTCTCTCATCAATTTCTAAATCTGTATGACCTAAAACTCCCATTTTTTCTGCTCTTTCTAAATCCACAATCTCTTTGCCACTTAATTCACTTAAACGCATTAAATCTCCCCCTATCCTACTTTTCATGAAGGTTATCCTATAATAAGTACCTATTCTGCATATCAAAAAAAAATAACCGTATCTCATATAAAAGAGATACGGTTATTTCCAAAAGCGAATGAATTACAAAACCGATTAAAGTTTCATTCCTTTTGGCAGTTTTCCATCTGGACTAATAAGTGCTGCAGAGAATTCATCGGTAAACATGTTGCGAATTAATTCGTCTACATTTTGTTTTGTTACAGTATTTACACTTTCAATAATCTCATCAAGAGAACGATGTTTACGAAGAAGCAGTTCGTTTTTACCGTTACGACTCATACGACTATTGGTACTTTCTAAACTTAACATTAAGTTTCCTTTTAATTGTTCTTTACTATTAACAAGCTCTTTTTCTGTAATACCTGTATTTTTTAACGTATCTAACGTTTCTTGCATTGTTTCATACAGTGTATCTAATTGTTGACTGCCTGTTCCACCGTAAAGCGTTAACATACCTGTATCTTCATAAGAAGAATGGTAAGAAAATACTGAGTATGCCAATCCACGTTGTTCACGTACTTCTTGGAATAAACGGCTACTCATGCTACCACCTAAAATATTATTCAATACAATTAAGTTATAAATATCTTCGTGTCCCATTTGCAAGCCTTTATATCCTAAACATAAATGAGCTTGTTCTGTTTCCTTTTTACGTGATACTTTATTAAAGTGGAAAATTGGGCTATGTACTTGTTCACGATTTGTTGTTCCTTCGTAATTACCGAAATATTGTTCCACAGTTTGAACAAATGCTTCATCAATATTTCCAGCAATTGATACAACTACGTTTTCAGGTGTATAGTGGTCTTTAATATATTGACGTAACGTATCACCTGTAAATGTTTCAAGCGTTTCCTCTGTTCCTAAAATAGGATATCCAAGCGGATGCGTTTCATATGTTGCTTTCGTTAACATATCATGCACAATATCATCTGGAGCATCTTCGTACATTTTAATTTCTTCACATACGACATTCTTCTCTTTTTTCAGTTCTTCCTCATCAAATGTTGAGTTAAAGAACATATCCGCTAATACATCTAAAGCATATTTAGCATGCTCATCTAGCACCTTCGCATAGTAACATGTATATTCTTTTGAAGTAAAAGCGTTTACTTGTCCGCCAATGCTATCAAATGATTCTGCAATCTCTCTTGCACTTCGCGTTTCTGTCCCTTTAAAGAACATATGCTCTAAAAAGTGCGAAACTCCATTATTTTTTTCATTTTCATTTCTTGAACCTGCATGGATCCATATCCCAATCGCAACCGAGCGTACAGTTGGTATATTCTCCATAACAATTCTTACACCATTTTTACAAGTATATTTTTTAATCAAAAACTTTCCTCCTACTGCCAGTTTCTCTAAATAATTGCTATTGTTTAATGATAACAAGTTTACAGATGAATGTCATGCAAATGTATTTAATCCACACGTTTTTCATCTAGTAATTCTGTAATATTCCCCACTTTATATCCTTGTTCCTTCAAATTTTTAATCATAGTATCTAACGCTTCTGTTGTAGATGAAGTAGGGTGCATTAGCACAATAGCACCTGGATGGATTTTTCGCATTACTCTCTGCAATAGTACATCCGGTTCTGGACGCTTCCAATCAATTGTATCTACAGTCCACATAATCGTCCCCATTTGGAAATCATTCGCTATTTTTACTACCTCATCCCGAAAGCTTCCGCTTGGCGGGGCAAACCATCTCACTTTTTGATTCGTAGCTGCTTCTATCATTCGATTCGTTTTTTGTAATTGATCTCGTATTTCATCCGCAGATAGCGTTTTCATATTAGGATGTGTGTAAGAATGATTTCCTACTTCTTGATTTGCATCCACAATCATTTTTGCAAATCGTAAATTTTCTTTCACCCAACGCCCTTCTAAAAAGAAAGTCGCCTTCACATCATGTTTTTTCAATATCTCTAATATACGTGGCAAATACTCATTACCCCAGGCCACATTAATTGTTAATCCCACCATTTTTTTATTTGGATGTCCTCGATAAATGGGAGCTGGTGATAAATCTGCTAAGTGGACACTTGGTGATACTTCCTTAAATTCAAGTTGTTTGTGATCAAACTTCTTGAGCTTCTTCATATTATTATAGGACGCTTCTATATCCACTTGTCTTCCATTATACCCAGGCGTCGCTTTCCAAATCTTATCAATCATCGCATTTTGCGGCAAGATCTCGTACTGTTTTGCATGCTTTCGAATCTCTTCATGCAAGCTATCCTGTGCAAAGACTGAATAAGAGCCAAAACCCACATATAAAGAAAATATAAATATGTATGCCAATATACGAACTTTCATAAAAAACCCTCCCATTAACTATAAAAAAAGAAACCATTTTCTTCTTATCTTTGTTAATTTGAGCGTTATGATGAAAACTATACCTATACTCACATAAAAATCTATATGAATCACATTTTTTACATAACAAAAAAAGCCAGTTAAACTGGCTTTTACTTATTGCTGCTCTTGTTTATTTTCTTCTTTAACAGCTTCTTTTTCTTGCTCTTCTTTTAGCAATACTTTTCTAGATAGGTTCACGCGACCTTGCTTGTCAATCTCGATAACTTTAACTGTGATCACATCACCAATTTTCACAACGTCTTCTACTTTACCTACACGCTCAAGTGCAAGTTCAGAAATATGAACTAATCCATCTTTACCGCTGAATAATTCAACGAAAGCACCGAATTTCTCGACACGTTTTACTTTTCCTTCGTAGATTTCACCTACTTGTACTTCGCGAACGATATCTTCGATAATTTTCTTCGCTTTGTCATTCATTTCTTGATTTATTGAAGAAATGAATACTGTACCATCTTGCTCGATGTCAATTTTAACGCCAGTTTCTTCAATGATTTTATTAATTTGTTTACCGCTTGGTCCAATAACGTCACGGATTTTATCTGGGTTAATTGTCATTGTAATAATCTTTGGAGCGTAAGCTGATAATTCAGTACGTGGCTCTGCAATAACAGATAACATATGATCTAGAATGTGCATACGACCAACTTTCGCTTGTAGTAATGCCTCTTCTAAAATCTCACGAGATAAACCATCGATTTTAATATCCATTTGCAGTGCAGTTACACCTTGTGCTGTACCTGCTACTTTAAAGTCCATATCGCCTAAATGGTCTTCCATACCTTGAATATCAGTTAAAATTGTGTAATGCTCACCAGATTTAACTAGACCCATTGCAATACCAGCAACTGGAGCTTTAAGCGGAACACCAGCATCCATCATTGCTAAAGTACTACCACAAATACTTGCCTGTGAAGTTGAACCATTTGATTCTAATACTTCAGATACAAGACGTACTGTGTATGGGAAATCTTTTTCAGATGGAATTACAGGCTCAAGAGCACGTTCTCCTAGTGCACCGTGACCAATTTCACGACGACCTGGTCCACGCATCGGTCTTGTTTCACCAACACTAAATGATGGGAAATTGTAATGGTGCATGAAGCGTTTTGATTCTTCTACACCAAGACCATCTAAAATTTGCACATCGCCTAATGCACCTAATGTACAAATACTTAATGCTTGTGTTTGTCCACGTGTGAATAAACCAGAACCGTGTGTACGAGATAAAATACCAACCTCTGATGCTAAAGGACGAATTTCATCACCTTTACGACCATCTGGGCGGATTTTTTCAACTGTAATAAGACGACGTACTTCTTCTTTTACAATTTTATATAAAATCTCATTTACTTGTCCTAATGTGTCAGCGTCAGCTTCTTGAGCTTCGTAATGCTCAATTACACGTTTTTTCACTTCGTTAATTGCATCTTCACGTGCATGTTTCTCATGCACTTGAATTGCAGAATGCATATCTTTCTCAGCCATTTCACGTACAGCTTGATTAATATCAGCATCAACTTCGTAAAGTTTCACTTCTGATTTCTCTTTACCTACAGCTTGTACAATCTCTTCTTGGAATGCAATCAGACGTTTAATTTCGTCATGTCCAAACATAATTGCTTCTAACATTGTTTCTTCAGGTACTTGATCTGCTCCTGCTTCAACCATGTTAATTGCATCTTTCGTACCCGCTACAACAAGGTGAATATCACTTTGTTCTTGCTGTTCTACTGTTGGATTAATAACGAATTCGCCATTAATACGACCAACTGTTGCACCAGCGATTGGGCCTTCAAATGGAATATCTGAAATCGATAACGCTAATGAAGAACCAAGCATAGCTGCCATTTCAGAAGAACAATCTTGATCAACACTCATTACAATGCTGACAACTTGTACTTCGTTACGGAAACCATCTGCGAAAAGCGGACGAATTGGACGGTCGATTAAACGACTTGCCAAAATTGCTTTTTCACTTGGACGACCTTCACGTTTAATAAAACCGCCTGGAATTTTTCCGACTGCATATAAACGCTCTTCATAGTTTACTGTAAGTGGGAAGAAATCTACATTTTTAGCCTCTTTTGATGCAGTTGCTGTAGATAGAACCGCTGTATCGCCATATCTTACTAATACTGCTCCGTTCGCTTGTTTTGCAAGCTGACCAGTTTCAACTGTTAGCTGGCGACCAGCTAAATCTATCGAGAAGACTTGCTTTTCTTGACTCATTTAAGTACCCCTCTCAATTTAAAGTATTCAATTCTTCTATGTAAATGGATAGTATATCACAATATTCTACCTCTAGTATTGCCGAAAATTAAGTAAGCTATAAAGCGTAGAAGATATATTTTTACCTAACAAAAAAGCGGGAATATTCCCGCTTCTTTGACTATCGACGTAAGCCAAGCTTTGTGATTAATTCACGGTAACGTGTGATATCGCTATTACGAAGGTAAGTTAGTAAGTTACGACGTTTACCAACCATCTTTAATAGACCACGACGTGAATGATGATCTTTCTTGTGAGTACGTAAGTGCTCGTTTAGAGTGTTAATTTGCTCCGTTAGGACAGCAATTTGAACCTCTGGAGAACCAGTATCAGTCTCATGAGTTCTAAATTGTGCAATGATTTCATTTTTACGCTCTTGTGTTAAAGCCATCCTATTTCACCTCCTATTAATTAAACCCCCAATTACCTAGCAAGCGTCGGTGAGTCGCAATGCCAAGCAATGGTTGTCATAAAGTACATAACATAGAATACTACTTTTCATTTGAAAAAGCAAGTGTATTCTTTACGCTCGCAAAATATTCTTGGGCAACTTTTTTATCCCGAGCGATTTGTGCAACTAACTCATCAATACCATTGAACTTTTTTTCTTCTCTTATACGCATGTGCCACTCTACTGTAACACTTTGTTCATATATGTCTTTATTAAATTCAAATAGGTGTACTTCAATCGATAATTGACGCTCATTCTCTTTGAAAGTTGGTTTATATCCGATATTACATACGCCATCATGCCACTCATCATGAACTTTCAGCCTTACTGCGTATACACCTACAGGTGGCAACAAATATTCATCACTTAAACCTACATTTGCAGTCGGAAAACCAATTTGGCGTCCACGCTTATCACCGTGCACAACTGTTCCTTCTACCGTGTATGCTCTTCCTAAAATAGATGGAATTTGTTCCATTTCGCCATTTCGAATTAACTTTCGTAATGAAGTAGAACTTACTTTTTCTTCTTGATATTCAACTTTTTCGATCACGGTCTGTGTAAACTCCCCTCTTGCATGAAATGGTAAAGTCTCCATCTTCCCTTTTCCTAAACGTCCATATGAATAATCAAAGCCTGCTACTACATGCTTTACATTTAAACCAATAATATAATCATCGACAAACTGTTGTGGCAATAATCCAGCAAATGGTTCATCGAATTTCACCACATATAATATATCAATTCCTAAACTTGCGATGATTTCTTCTTTAAGGCGCATCGGTGTAATGTACTCCACATGCGCTTCTTTTTTTCCTAATACAACAGATGGGTGTGGATGAAACGTCATGACAGCACTTTTACATCCTCTTTCATCCGCTATTTTTTTCGCTGTTCGAATTACACGTTGATGTCCTAAATGAATGCCATCAAAATATCCTAATGCCATTACAGTAGGTGGTAATTCTATTTTATTTTGTTCATGTGGATGAGTTAAATGAATAAGTTTCACGCTTGAATTCACCTTTTTCTGTAATAATCCTTCCAATAATTCATTATAGCTTTAGTTCTTGATTATTCACAAGTACTTTCATTGGCTTTAGCATACCAGGGTGTTTTGGATGGTGCTCATAAATTGCTAAGCAACGATCATTTTTATCAAATACTGTAATAAATGGTGCTGTTGTTTCTAATTCATTCTTTAAGAACATACCATTTTTTATTTTCTCTGCTTGCTTTTCATCTACAACCATTTTTGGAAACTTACTTAGCGCCTCATCAATTGAGATGAAAATAGACTCTACTGTTCCATTTTGCACGTTTTCTTCAATTTCTTCAAATGATATGCAATCTTCTAGTAAAAATTCACCAGATGCTGTTCTTACAAGGTGAGACATATGTGATGGAAAACCAAGTTTTTCACCAATCATTACTGCTAGCGTTCTTACATATGTTCCTTTACTACACGTTACACGGAAACGGAATGAAACGTTTTCCCCTTCAAAAACTTCATGTTCATCAAGTAATACAAATTCATGAATTGTAATTGTACGAACTGGACGTTCAACTTCTTGTCCTGCTCTTGCATATTCATATAATTTTTTCCCGTTAACTTTTACAGCTGAAAACATCGGAGGCATTTGTTCAATCGTACCTGTTAATTCTGCAAGAACTCCTTCTACTTCTTTACGAGTAATAACACGGTCAACATTTTTTGTTTCCACAACTTCACCAGAAGCATCTTCAGTTGTTGTTGAAAATCCTAATGTCACTTCGCCTTCATATGTTTTCGTTTCACTCGTTAAAAACTGTGCAATCTTCGTTGCTCGTCCAACACAAATAGGTAATACTCCTGTTACATCCGGATCTAATGTTCCCGTATGACCAATTCGTTTCTCACGTAAAATCTTTCTTAATTTAAATACACAATCATGTGATGTCATGCCTTTTGGCTTATGTAATAATACTACACCTTCCATATATGTTCACCTCATCATAATTCTTTCATAGTAAATATCCAAAACTTATTTTGCATTGAAAAAATGGATAGACAATTGTCTATCCATTATTCTTCACGTTTACCTTCTTTATTAATTTCATGTAAAAGTGTATCAATTCGATGACCATATCCGATAGACTCATCAAATTCAAAGGAAATTTCCGGTGTTTTACGAAGACGAATACGTTGGCCAATTTCTGAACGAATGAAGCCTTTTGCCTTCGCCAAACCTTTTAATGTACTTTCTTTCTGTTCTTCATCACCTAAAACAGAAATATATACTGTAGCAATTTGTAAATCTCCACTCACTTGTACATCTGTTACTGTAACAAATCCGACACGTGGATCTTTAATTTTACGACTGATGATGTCGCCTAATTCTTTTTTCATTTGCTCGCCTACACGGTTCGCACGTAATTTCATAATTCTTCACCTCATTCAATACCATTCCAATTGTGTTATCGTACGTTCAATTTCAGGAAATGAATCGATATACTCAAGTACACGATTCATTTCTTTTTCACAGACAACACGATTTGAGGATACGGAAACAATTGCAATTTCTGTACGTTGCCATACATCTTGATGCCCAACTTCAGAAACAGCTACATTATAGCGCTGTTTCACACGAGTTAACACACGTTGCAAAATTGCTCGTTTCTCTTTTAAAGAATGCACATCGTAAATCATACACTCGAATGAGAGTGAAGCGATAATCATCGCTTCACTTCTTCCATAATGTACGCTTCAATGATGTCCCCTTCTTTAAGATCATTATATCTCTCAATTGTAATACCACACTCATAGTTTTGTGCAACTTCTTTTACGTCGTCTTTGAAACGTTTTAACGTATCAAGTTGTCCTTCGAAAATTACTACGCCATCACGGATAATACGAACGCCACTATCACGTGTAATTTTACCGTCTATTACGTAACAACCTGCGATTGTTCCAACTTTTGTTACTTTGAACGTTTGACGAACTTCCGCTTGACCGATTACTTTTTCTTCGAATTCTGGATCCAGCATACCTTGCATTGCTGATTCAATTTCTTCGATTACTTTATAGATAATACGGTGTAAACGAACATCAACGTTCTCTAATTCAGCTGTACGCTTCGCATTCACATCAGGGCGTACGTTAAATCCAATTATAATTGCATTAGATGCAGAAGCTAAAATAACATCAGATTCTGTAATCGCACCTACGCCTGTATGGATAATTTTCACTTTTACGCCTTCAACATCAATTTTACGAAGTGATGCTGCCATTGCTTCTACAGAACCTTGTACGTCTGCTTTCACAATTAAGTTAATCTCTTTTACATCGCCCTCTTGGATTTGTTGGAATAAATCTTCAAGGCTTAATTTAGATTTCTCACCACGTTGTGCAACTAACGCTTCTTGTGCACGTGATTCACCGATTTGACGAGCTTTCTTCTCATCAGCGAATGCCATGAAACGATCGCCCGCTTGTGGTACTTCATTTAAACCTGTAATTTCAACAGGCGTTGATGGACCAGCAACTTTTACACGACGACCAATATCACTTACCATTGCACGAACACGACCGAATGATGTTCCAACAACAATTGGATCTCCAACTCGAAGTGTACCGTTTTGAACAAGTAATGTCGCGATAGTTCCTTTACCTTTATCAAGCTGCGCTTCAATTACAGTACCAGTTGCATAGCGATTTGGATTTGCTTTATATTCTTCTACTTCACTTACAAGAAGAATCATTTCTAGCAAGTTGTCAATTCCCTCGCCTTGAATTGCAGAAATTGGTACGAAAATCGTGTCTCCGCCCCAAGCTTCTGGAACTAATTCATATTCTGTTAATTCTTGCATTACACGATCAGGATTTGCCGCTGGTTTATCCATTTTATTCACAGCCACAATAATTGGTACTCCAGCTGCTTTCGCATGGCTAATCGCTTCTACTGTTTGTGGCATAACACCGTCATCAGCTGCAACAACAAGAATTGTAATATCCGTTACTTGCGCACCACGAGCACGCATCGTTGTAAATGCCGCGTGACCTGGTGTATCTAAGAATGTAATTTTCTTATCATTTACATCAACTTGGTATGCACCGATATGCTGAGTAATTCCACCAGCTTCGCCAGCAGTTACTTTTGAATTACGGATAGAGTCAAGTAAAGTTGTTTTACCATGGTCAACGTGTCCCATAATTGTAACAACAGCTGGACGTTCTTTTAAGTTTTCTTCATCATCTTGCTCATCGATGAATGTTTCAAATTCAGTTTCACTTACAACTACTTCTTCTTCTACTTCAATACCGTAATCAGTAGCAATTAACTCAATTGTATCTTTATCTAGATCTTGGTTAATTGTTGCCATAATTCCTAGCATGAAGAGCTTTTTAATAATTTCAGATGGCTCTTTGCTTAACTTTTTAGCAAGGTCACCTACTGTAAGGCTTCCAGAGAAAGTAATTTTATCTGGTGTTTCTACTATTTGCGTTTGTTGTCTTCCAGCAAAGTTATCTTGACGTTTGTCTTCATTTCCTTTGCCTTTTTTCTTCTTCTTATTGCTGTTCTTTTTACTGCGAACAACTTTCTCTTCTACTTCAAACTCATCTGCAACAGAAGGTTTTTCCGCTCCAGTGTTATATTGATTATCTAATTTGTTTACTACTTCATCTTCTAACATTGTCATATGATTCGAAACCTCGATATTCATCTCTTTTAGTTTTGTCATAAGATCTTTACTTGAGATATTATTTTTTTTTGCATATTCATGTACTCGAATTTTACTCATACCTTCACCCCCGGTAATTTGTATCGAGCATGCTACGTAGCTTTTTCGCAAAGCCTTCATCTAACACAGCTACAACGACTCGCTCGTCTCTCCCAATCGCATGCCCTAATTGTTGTCGATTTTCGACTTTTCTCATTGGTATGTTGTAGTACGTGGTTTTATCAATGATACGTTTTGTAGTGTTCGCTGACGCATCTTCAGAAAGCAATACAAGCTTTGCTTTGCCACTTCGTACTTCTTTTAAAACGAGTTCTTCACCCGAAATGATTTTTCGAGCGCGGTTTGCTAGTCCTAAAAACGATTTCCAATCGGACACTTATTTCGACTCCTTCTCAACAAGCTCAAGAAGCTCTTCGTACAGAGAACTGTCGATTTTCGCTTTTAGATGATGTTCCAAAATGTTTTTCTTTTGGGCTTGAATAATGCATTCTTTATCTTTTGACAAATATGCACCTCGTCCTGATTTTTTTCCTGATAAATCAATAGACACTTCGCCCTCTTTGGAACGAACAATGCGAACGAGCTCTCGTTTTGATTTCATCTCTTGCGTCGCAATACATTTTCGTAACGGAACTTTTCGATTGCTCATACTCATCACCTCTACTCGATTTCGTCTTCAACTGAATCGAATCCGAATGCGATTACGCTATCTTCTTCTGTCACAATACCAAGTTGTTTCGCATCAGACTCACTTTTAATATCAATTTTCCAGCCTGTTAATTTAGCTGCAAGACGCGCATTTTGTCCACGCTTACCAATTGCTAATGAAAGCTGGTGGTCTGGAACAACAACAGTTGTTGCTTTTTCTTCTTCATCTACAAGTACTTTAACAACTTGTGATGGACTTAAAGCATTTGCAACATATTCAACTGGATCATTTGACCAGCGAACGATGTCAATCTTTTCACCTTTTAGTTCATCCACAACGCGTTGTACACGTTGTCCTTTCGGTCCTACACAAGAACCTACTGGATCAACATCGATATTCTCTGCATATACAGAAATTTTAGAACGGTCGCCTGCTTCACGTGCTACAGAGCGAATTTCTACAGTTCCATCATAAATTTCTGGAACTTCCATTTCGAATAAACGTTTTAAAAGACCAGGATGTGTACGTGATACGTAAATTTGTGGTCCTTTCGTTGTCTTTTCTACTTTTGTAATGAATACGCGAATACGATCATGTGGTTTATATTGCTCATTTGGCATTTGCTCACTTACAGGTAATAAAGCTTCCACTTTTCCTAAGCTTACATAGATGAAACGAGCATCTTGACGCTGTACAATACCAACCATAATGTCTTCTTCACGATCACTAAATTCTGAATAAATAACACCACGTTCCGCCTCACGAACTCGTTGTGTTACAACTTGTTTTGCAGTTTGCGCTGCAATACGACCAAAATCTTTTGGCGTTACTTCAATTTCTAGTACGTCGCCATCTTGGTAGTTTGGATTAATTTGTCTCGCCTCTTCTACAGAGATTTCAAGACGTGGATCAAACACATTATCAACAACGTCCTTACGTGCTAAAACTTGAATTGTTCCCACTTCTGGGTTAAAGCTCACACGAACGTTTTGTGCTTGGTTAAAATTGCGTTTATAAGCAGATATTAATGCTGCTTCAATTGCATCAATAATAATATCTTTACTAATACCTTTTTCTGACTCTAATACGAGCAAAGCATCTAACAACTCAGTGCTCATGAAGATCCCCCTTCTTACTAAAACGTAACAGCAAGTCGCGCATTTGCAACTTTATCCATTGGAATTTGGATTTCTTTTTTACGTGTTTTAATTGTTAATAGTAGTGTAATTGTAGTACCGTCGTAGGAAAGTAGCTTTCCTTCAAACATCTTTTCACCATCAATCGGCTCATATGTTTTAATTGCCACTTGTTTTCCTACCGCTTGCTGGAAGTCTTTCTCTTTCTTTAATGGGCGTTCCGCTCCAGGAGATGATACATCCAAAAAGTAAAGATGAGGAATTGGATCCTCTTTATCTAAAGCTTCGCTTAAACGTTCACTTACCGCACCGCATTCTTCAATGTCGACTCCCTTTTCAGAATCGATGAATACGCGTAAGAACCAGTCTTGTCCTTCTTTCACATACTCTACATCTACAAGTTCAAGATTTAACTCTTCAACGATTGGCTGCGCAAATGCTTCTACAACTTCTGTGACTTTCTTATCCATAAACAGCCTCCTTCCTGCCGCCATGTACCATTTACAAGAAAAGATTCCGTTCATAAAGACGGTATATCTTATTCTTTCTCGTTAGCTAACAAAAGCCCCTGCCGTTAAGCAGGGAATATCTGTCTTAGTATTACCAAATTTAAGAAGTAAAACTTGTAACAAAATATGTATATACGACAGAAATATCTTTACTATCTACAGAAATAAAATGTAGATAGTAACACGAAAGAGTGGGTTTCCCCACTCTCTTTTTCACAAAATATACATGACATGGTTATCTCGGTTTATAGTATACCATAGCAAATGTTGATTTGCAAAGACTTTTCCTACCTATTAGAACAGTGACAATTGGTTTTGATCCGGTAAATCTCCTAGACAACCTTGACTATCTAAATACTCAATAATCGTTTTAGAAACCTTACTACGTTGCTGTAAGTCTTCTTTTGATAAGAAATCACCATTTTTACGAGCTTCAACAATACTGAAAGCTGCGTTTGTACCAAGACCAGGCACTGCATTAAATGGAGGAATTAAAGTATCCCCATCAATAATAAATTCGGTTGCATGCGAGCGATATAAATCAACCTTTTGGAATGAGTAGCCACGCTCACACATTTCAAGTGTCATTTCTAGCACCGTCAATAAACTCTTCTCTTTCGGCGCTGCATCCAATCCTTTTTGTGCAATTTCATCAATTCTTACACGTATGGATGCTGAACCTTTCGCCATCGCCTCTACATCAAAGTCATCTGCACGAACTGTAAAGTATGCCGCATAGAATAAAAGTGCGAAATGTACTTTAAAGTATGCGATACGTACAGCCATAAGTACGTAGGCAGCAGCATGGGCTTTAGGGAACATATATTTAATCTTCTTACATGAATCAATATACCAACCTGGTACATTGTTATTTCTCATGTCCTCTTCCCACTCTTCTGGTACACCTTTACCTTTACGCACCGACTCCATGATTTTGAAGGCTAATGATGGATCCAAGCCTTGATAAATTAAATATACCATGATGTCATCACGACAACCGATAACTTCACTCAGTGTACACGTACCGTTATAAATTAATTCGTTCGCATTACCTAGCCATACATCTGTACCATGGGACAGTCCAGAAATTTGGACAAGCTCTGAAAACGTCGTTGGTTTCGTTTCTTCTAACATTTGTCTTACGAATTTCGTACCAAACTCTGGTATACCAAGTGTACCTGTTTTACAGTTAATTTGTTCTTCCGTTACTCCTAAAGATTCTGGACCTGAGAAAATCTTCATTACTTCCGGATCATCCGTTGGAATTGTTTTCGGATCAATACCACTTAAATCTTGAAGCATACGAATAACGGTCGGATCATCGTGTCCTAATATATCAAGCTTCAATAAATTATCATGAATGGAATGGAAGTCAAAGTGCGTTGTTCTCCACTCAGCCCCTATTGAATCAGCGGGAAACTGAATTGGCGAAAAGTCGAAAATATCCATGTAATCTGGCACAACGATAATACCACCTGGATGCTGTCCGGTTGTACGCTTTACTCCCGTACATCCCGCTACTAAGCGATCGATCTCTGCATTTCGAATTGTTAAGTTATGATCATTAGCATAACCTTTTACATACCCATAAGCGGTTTTTTCTGCAACCGTACCAATTGTTCCAGCACGGTATACATAATCCTCACCGAACAGTACTTTCGTATAGTTATGAGCACGCGGTTGGTATTCTCCGGAGAAGTTCAAATCGATATCGGGCACCTTATCTCCTTTAAATCCAAGGAACGTTTCGAACGGAATATCATGTCCATCTTTCACGTATGAAACATTACATGTTGGACATTCTTTATCTGGCAAGTCAAAACCAGAACCTACAGAACCGTCATTAAAGAACTCTGATTGTTTACACTTTGGACATACATAGTGCGGTGGTAATGGGTTTACTTCTGTAATTTCCATCATCGTTGCAACAAATGATGATCCTACCGATCCACGCGAACCTACTAGATAGCCGTCTACTAACGACTTTTTCACAAGTTTATGCGAAATTAAATAAATAACGGCGAATCCATGCCCAATAATACTTTTCAATTCTTTTTCCAGACGGGCCTCTACAATTTCCGGTAATTCTTCACCATAAATACTACGCGCCATTTTATAACTCATTTCACGTGTTTCATCATCGGCACCTTCAATTTTCGGTGTGTATAAATCATCTTTTACTGGATGAACATCACCAATTAATGATGCAATCTTTTGTGTATTTGTTACAACAATTTCTTTCGCTGTATCTTCACCTAAGAATGAAAAACAATCTAGCATTTCATCTGTTGTACGGAAATGTACAGGCGGTAATGAATGGCGATTTAACGGATTTGCTCCGCCCTGTGAACTTACTAAAATTTTACGATACATCGCATCTTCTGGATCTAAATAATGCACATTCCCCGTAGCAACAACTGGTTTATCTAACGTCTCACCTAGTTTTACTAAGTTAGAAATAATTGTTTTTAATTGTCCTTCATCTCGGACAAGCTCACGTTCTACTAAATGACGTAACACTTCTGGAGGCATAACCTCAATATAGTCGTAGAACTGTGCAATTTCTTCTACCTCTTCAGGTGCTTTTTGCATCATCGCTTCAAACACTTCACCTTTATCACAAGCCGTGCCTACTAATATACCTTCGCGATATTTTTTTAATAATGATCGTGGTACACGTGGTACACGGTAAAAGTAATTCAGATGAGAATAGGAAACAAGTTTATATAAATTTTTCAATCCAACGTCTGATGTGGCAAGTAATGTCATATGACTTGGACGCCCACGTTTATATGCATCCCCTTGCCCCATACTATCGTTTAGTTGATCGTGATATTCAAATCCCTTTTCAATCACATCTTTTAACATTTTCACAAGTAAATATCCCGTTGCTTCTGTATCATAAATCGCACGGTGATGTTGCGTTAATTCGATATCAAGCTTTTTACACATCGTATTTAACCGATGATTTTTCATTTCCGGGAATAAGAACCGTGCAAGTTCTAACGTATCAATAACTGGATTTTTCGTTTTTTCTAGCCCGGCCTTTTTAAAGCCGACATTAATGAATCCCATATCGAAGCTTGCGTTATGAGCAACAAGTGTATGGTCACCCATCCATTCCTCAAACTTCTTAAACACTTCGGCCACTTCTGGTGCATCAGTTAACATATCATCAGTAATACCTGTTAATTCAATAATCGTCGCCGATAATGGTTGATGAGGATTTGCGAAAGATTCAAAGCGATCAATAATTTCGCCACCTTTTACCTTTACAGCAGCTAACTCAATGACTGTGTCATATACAGCAGATAATCCTGTTGTCTCAACGTCAAAGACAACATATGTTTCTTCTGCAAGTAGACGATGTGCTTCGTTATAAGCGATCGGTACACCATCATTAACTAAATTTGCTTCTACACCGTATATAACTTTAACTCCAGCCTTTTTACCAGCAGAATATGCTTCTGGGAATGACTGCGCAACAGCATGGTCTGTAACTGCAATAGCCTCATGCCCCCATTTACCTGCTTGAGCAACAAGCCTAGAAACAGGAGTAACAGCATCCATTTGGCTCATTGGAGTATGAAGGTGAAGCTCTACACGTTTTTCGCCTTCTGGCGCTTTATCTTTACGAGACGGCCCTGTTATTTCATTAATATCATTTGCAATCATTACTAAATCTCGAACGAATGTATCATTTTGAACAGAACCACGTGCTTTCACCCACATTCCTTTTTTCAAGGATTGTAGCATTGGAATATCTTCTTTATCACGAGAGAACATTTTGATCATAATAGAATCCGTATAATCTGTTATTTTTAAGGTTAATAACGTACGGCCACTACGAAGCTCTTTTGTTTCTACATGGAAGACATACCCTTGAACCGTTTTTCTTCTTTCTTCATCTTGAATTTCTCGCATCGGTGTAATCTCTTCATCTGGCTTAATAAGATACCCGAGTACAATCGGTCCTTCATGCACAACACTGCTTTCTTCAGCCTGCTTCTTCGCCATTTCTTCCATAGCTTGTATAACACGCTGACGGTCTTCTTGCTGAGTTTGCTCACGAAACTTTTGCATCTCTTCTGCATTTTGCTTGATATGTGTGTCTAACTGAAAACGTGGGAATCCAAAAGCTTCGTATTGATCACCTACTGGTTTCGCAACGTTTTTCTTTAAGGCTGTAGATTCCAGTTCATTATTCACATTTAATAGTAACTTCACGCCATTGACCTGCGGAAGTTGCTTCTTTAAGTATGCGAACATAGGTGAAAATGTAATTCGTTCCGTACAAAGCGGCCAATACGCTTTAACTTCTTCTTCTGTAAATTGTTTATTCTCTGTTTCTAATGCAAATGTTGTTCTTGCAATATGAGAAAATGATTGCTTAAGCTTTGTTTCTAGCAATTCATATAATTCTGTCGGCAAAATACGTGGCACTTGTAAGTCAAAATGCCAGCTTTTATTCGCTTTATCAATAACTAGCTTTTCAATACCACCGCCATGTAAATATTGATTTATAAGGTCTTCTGGTATTTGCAACTGCTGGAGCAAAATTTGAAATCGCTCTTGTTGTTCATTTGTTAATGACATAAGCACTCTCCTTCCATTTGCTATTATAAATTGAAACGTACTACAAAGAAAGATTTCTACCTTCTTCTTTTACAAAATACGTTTACAAAGAAAGAGAAGGTACCTCATTACGAGGTACCTCTTCTTATTTTAAAATATTTGCAATATATGTTTGAAGTTCTTCTACTTTCACTTCTTCAGACTCGCCTGTAGCACGTACTTTCACTTCTACAATACCTTCATCTGCTTTTTTACCAACTGTAACGCGAACTGGAAGGCCGAATAAATCTGCATCTGCAAATTTAACACCTGCACGTTCTGCACGATCATCTAGTAATACTTCGTATCCTTGCTCTTGTAATGAGTTGTAGATGTTTTCACCCATTTCACGTTGTGCATCAGATTTCATATTTACTGGAATTACATGCACATGGAACGGTGCAACAGCTTTTGGCCAAACTAGACCGTTCTCATCATTAAACTGCTCTGCAATTGCTGCCACTGTACGAGATACACCAATACCGTAACAACCCATAATAAGTGGTTTTGTTTTTCCGTTTTCATCTAGGAATGTTGCGTTCATCGCTTCACTATAACGAGTTCCTAATTTGAATACATGACCAACTTCAATGCCACGTGCGAAAAGAATTGTTCCGTTTCCATCTGGAGATTGATCTCCTTCTTGGATGAAACGTAAATCTGTATATTGACTTACTTTAAAGTCACGTTCTGGATTTACATTTACATAATGGAACCCTTCTTCGTTCGCTCCTGAACATCCGTTTACAATTGATGCTACAGCATGGTCAGCAATAATTTCTACATCGCCTGTCACACCAATCGGTCCTAATGAACCAACTTCACAATTTAATAATTCTTTTACTTCTTCATGAGAAGCAAGTTCAACAACTGAAGCGCCGTATACATTTTTCACTTTTACATCGTTTACTTCATGATCACCACGAACAAGTACAACTACTAATTTCTCGTCTACTTTAAATACCATAGACTTAATGCACTTTTCCGCTTCAATGTTTAAGAATGCAGATACTTCTTCAATTGCTTTTTGATCTGGTGTTGCTACTTTTTCAAGTGCCTTTTCTGCTTCGTCACTCTTCGTATACGTAGCTACAACAGGAGCCATTTCAATGTTCGCTGCATAATTAGATGTATCAGAGTATGCAATTGTATCTTCACCAACATCTGATAATACCATAAATTCATGTGTATCTTTTCCGCCCATTGCTCCAGAATCAGCAATAACCGCACGGAAATTCAAACCACAACGAGCAAAGATATTAGAATACGCTTCGTATAAACGGCTATATACTTCATCTAAACTTTCTTGTGTTGCATGGAAAGAATATGCATCTTTCATTAAAAATTCTCTTCCGCGTAATAAACCGAAACGTGGTCTTTGCTCATCACGGAACTTTGTTTGAATTTGATATAGTGTTAACGGTAATTTTTTATATGATTTTACTTCATCACGTACAAGATCAGTAATTACTTCTTCATGTGTCGCCCCTAATGCAAATTCACGAGCGTTACGATCTTTCATACGCATTAATTCAGATCCGTAAGAATACCAACGACCTGATTCTTGCCATAATTCTGCAGCTTGCATAGCTGGCATTAATAATTCTACAGCTCCTGCGCGCTCCATTTCTTCACGAACAATACGTTCTACTTTGTGTAATACTTTTAGACCAAATGGTAGAAAACTATAAATACCTGAAGCATTTTGACGCATAAACCCTGCGCGAAGTAATAATTGATGACTCTTAATTTCAGCATCGGCTGGAACTTCACGTAATGTAGGACTGAATACCATACTTTGTTTCATTGATTCGCACCTCTTCATTTTACTCTTACACGCAGTAAAACCCCTCACCTCGAGTTAGGTGAGGGATTTTATTCTACGAGCTTTATTTCATTATAAACTTCATCTTATTTTACAAGAAAAACTTACGGATGTCATTCCATGTTACAACTAACATAAGCAACATTAATAATGCAAAACCAATAAAGTGAACCATTCCTTCTTTTTGACGATCAATCGGTTTGCCTCTTAACGCTTCAATTAAGAAGAAGAACAAACGTCCACCGTCTAAAGCTGGGACTGGTAATAAATTAAATAAACCAAGGTTAATACTTAAAACTGCTGCTAAACTTAGTACACGCGTAAATCCATACTCTACAACTTGATCTGTTAGATTATAAATTCCTACTGGACCTGACAACTCATTAATAGAAAATTGACCCGTTACTAATTTCACAAGAGAATCAAAAATTAGTTTCGTCCATTGGTACGTTTGCTCAAATCCTGATTTAATAGAACCCATCACTGTTTTCTCTACAGGAGAGTAAACACCAATTCTACCAACTTCTTCTTTTCCTTCTTTATCAACCGTTGGTGTTACTTTTACATTAAATTGCTCACTATCACGCTTTACTTGTAACGTAATTTCTTTATTTGGGTTTTCACGAACAATTGATACAACATCTTTCCATGTACTAGTGTTCTTCCCATTAATCGCTTGAATTGTATCATTTTCTTTTAATCCAGCTTGTTCTGCAGCACTATTCTCCATTACTTTTCCGACCATCGGTTTGTCAACAGGAACTCCTTGTACAAATCCTAGAATCACAAAAATAACAAATGCTAGAATAAAGTTCATTGCAGGACCTGCAAAAATTGTTAGAGCACGTTGGCCCAACTTTTTAGAGCCAAATTGTCTATTATACGGAGCGATTTGGATTTCTTCTCCCGCAGAAATGATACGAGCTTTTTCATTCACTCGGAATGTTTGCTGCTCTTCCTCGTACTCTTCATATCCCGAAATTGTAAGATTGTGTTCTAAATCAGCTTGTTCGACTTCAATGACACGAACATTTGGATATTTTTCATGTCCGTCAAAAACTAATTTCACAACTTCGTCTTTTTCATTTAATACAAGGCCAACCTTTTTCCCGGGCTTTAACTCAACTGTATCCGCATCCTCGCCAGCCATTCTTACATAGCCACCAAGGGGCAGTAATCGAATCGTATACACCGTTTCATTCTTCTCAAATGAGAATATTTTCGGACCAAAACCAATCGCAAACTCGCGGCACAAAATACCTGCTCTTTTTGCGAAATATAGATGCCCTAGCTCATGGAAAAATACGAGTGCACCGAAAATTAATATAAAGGCAATCGCTGTATTCAATTCCATAACCACCTTTGCTAAATTTGTTCCATCACAAACCGTCTTGTGGCTGCATCAATTTCCTGAATTTCCTCTAAGCTCGGACGCGCAATGACATTGTGATGGTGCATTGCTTTTTCAATGAGGTCTTCAACCGTTAAGAAACCAATTCTCTTTTGTAAAAAAGCTTCAACAGCTACTTCATTTGCCGCATTCATTACAGCTGGCATACTTCCACCTGTTTTTCCAGCTTCATACGCGAAACGTAGACAACGGAAACGTTCTTGATTCATTTTCTCAAAATGCAATGTTCCCATTTCCCATAAATTTAACTGTTTCGTGTCTGAAAGAGGTAATCTATCGGGATATGTAAGCGCGTATTGAATTGGTACTCGCATATCAGGTGAGCCAAGCTGCGCCATTACACTACGATCTTCAAATTCAACCATAGAATGAATAATACTTTCTTTATGTAGAACAACATCGATTTGCTCATAAGGGATACCAAAAAGCCAGTGTGCTTCAATTACTTCTAGCCCCTTATTCATCATTGTAGCAGAATCAATTGTAATTTTCGAACCCATTGACCAGTTTGGATGACGAAGCGCATCTTCTACGGTCACATGATGCAATTCATCTCTCGTTTTATCACGAAAACTTCCGCCTGAAGCAGTGATAATTAGTCGAGAGATCCTTTTTTCATTTTCACCATTCAAGCATTGAAAAATAGCTGAATGTTCACTATCTACCGGAAGTAACGACACGTTATGTTTTCGTGCTGCTTCCATTACAAGATGCCCTGCAGTTACTAAAGTTTCTTTGTTTGCAATTCCAATTGTTTTTTTTGCCTCAATTGCGCGGAGTGTCGGTAACAACCCTACGCTACCTACTACAGCATTCACTACAATTTCTGTATCTGGGTGTAACGCTACTTCTAATAAGCCTTCGCTACCATATACGACTTTTGTATTACCAGAAACAGCTTGTAATTTTAAAACATCTTCCTCTCTTTGCACAGAGACAATTTGCGGAGAAAATTCTTGAATTACCTTTACTGCGTAGTCAACATTTTTCCCTACAGAAAAAGCAACGAGACGGAATTGGTCTGGGTGCGAGCGTAACACATCTAATGTTTGTGTACCGATTGATCCGCTTGCACCTAATAAACTAATGTTTTTCATGACTCCAACCCCTCGTTCATTTATTAATTATATTGTAATAAGAAGTATAGAATTGGTAACACAAATAACCAACTATCTGTTCGATCTAATATACCACCATGCCCAGGTAAAATTGTACCTGAATCCTTTACACCATAATGGCGTTTAAATGCAGATTGCACTAAATCACCAATTTGTCCAAAAATAGAAATGATAATCGTCAGAACGATTAAAACTCCTATATTCGCTTCAACTGGGAAGAACATGTTGTAAACAAGTGCAACAACAATTCCACAAACAATACCGCCTAATGAACCTTCAATCGTTTTATTCGGACTAATTTCTGGCCACAATTTTCTTTTTCCAAATGCTTTTCCTATGAAATATGCACCTGAATCAGTTGCCCAAATGACAAATAGTGCACAGAACACATATTTGATTCCCAATATTCTCGTTTCATTTAAATATAAGAATCCCATTCCAACATATGTCGTTGCCATAAGTAAAAATGAAGCATTGTCAAAAGTAAATGTATTCTTAGAAAGGACTGTATATGATAAAAGTAATAAAACAATCACAAATGTGATTTCTAATTTACCTAATCCAATCCATGTAAACAGCTCTGATGCACTACTTGGAATTAAAATAACCCACAATAATACTGCAGCTAAAACTGTCGGTACCGAAATAAGCGTAAGCTTGTTCATACGAATTAATTCATATAAACCTATAGAAGCAAGTGCATACACTAAAACTGTAAAAGGCACACCACCGTAAATTACGATGGGAATGAATAGCGCGGCAGCAATCACTCCAGTAATAATTCTCTGTTTCACTACCAAACCCTCTCTTTCTACACGCCTCCGAATCTGCGCCCTCTATGCTGAAAGTCTGTAATCGCATTTAGCAAATGTTCCTCGGTAAAATCTGGCCAATACACATCTGTAAACCAAAATTCTGAATAAGCAATTTGCCATAACATGAAATTACTAATACGTAGTTCTCCGCTTGTACGGATTAACAACTCTGGATCAGGTAAAGAACTCGTCATTAAGTAAGAAGAAATTATTTCTTCATTTATTTCTTCAGTACGAATTTTTCCTTCCTCACTATCTTTCATCATATGTTGCACAGCAGAAACGATTTCATCTCGACTTCCATAGTTTAACGCGAAATTAAGAATTAATCCCGTATTCTCTTTCGTATCTTCCATGGCTTTTTCCATCGCTCTGCGCGTATGCGTAGGGAGACGATCTTTTTGCCCTATTACTCGGACTTGTACGTTTTCTTCAATCAATTCTGGTAAAAATGTACCTAGAAATTCTTCTGGAAGTTTCATCAAATAATCAACTTCCTTTTTCGGTCTTTTCCAGTTCTCAGTCGAAAAAGCATAAAGAGTTAATACTTTCACACCAAGTTTACTTGCAAATTTTGTAATTTTCTTCACAACTTGCATGCCTTCATGATGTCCAGCAATGCGAGGCATCGCTCTTCTCTTCGCCCATCTTCCATTACCATCCATAATAATAGCAATATGTTCTGGGATATATCCTTTTTTCACTTCTTCAATGAGATGATCAAACGATGTGACCTTTTTAGCTTTAAAAAAAGGAAACTTTTTAAACATCATTCATACCCTCCAACAAGCAGACGTATGCCTAAAAGTGTAAAAAGACCCCCTTAAGAAGAGGGTCATATTTGCGAAGTTATCGCTATTACACTTCCATGATTTCTTTTTCTTTGTTTTTTGCGATTTCGTCAACTTTTGCAATATATTTATCTGTTTCTTTTTGGATATCTTCAGTATATCCTCTTAAATCGTCTTCTGTAATTTCGCCAGCTTTTTCAAGCTTCTTAAGATCGTCATTACCATCACGACGTACGTTACGAACAGCAACTTTTGCTTCTTCAGCATATTTTTTCACAACTTTTACAAGATCACGACGACGCTCTTCTGTTAATGCAGGGAATGCAATACGAATTACAGTTCCATCATTAGAAGGGTTTAAGCCTAAATCTGCTTTTAAAATTGCTTTTTCAATATCACCGATAGAAGTTTTATCATAAGGTTGAATTACAAGTAAACGCGCTTCTGGAACTGTAATGTTCGCTAATTGCACAACTGGTGTTGGTGCACCATAGTAATCAACTTGTACCTTATCTAATACAGACGAGCTTGCACGACCAGCGCGAACTGTTGCTAATTCACGAGAATAAGCAGCAACTGCTTTTTCCATTTTTTCATTTGAAGACTTCAATACTTGTTGTCCCATATTTATTTCCCCCTTACAACTGTTCCAATATTTTCGCCTAAAACGGCACGTTTAATATTACCTTTTTCCATAACCGAGAATACAATTAATGGAATATCATTATCCATACATAAAGAAGAAGCTGTAGAATCCATTACACCTAAACCTTCTTTTAATACATCTAAGTAAGTAAGTGTTTCGTATTTCGTAGCTGTTGGGTCAATAGATGGATCTGCACTATATACGCCATCTACATTGTTTTTCGCCATTAAAATAACGTCCGCTTCGATTTCCGCTGCACGTAATGCTGCTGTTGTATCTGTAGAGAAGTATGGGTTACCAGTACCTGCTGCAAAGATAACAACACGTTTTTTCTCTAAGTGACGGATTGCTTTACGACGAATGTAAGGCTCTGCCACTTGACGCATCTCAATTGAAGTTTGTACGCGAGTTTGAATTCCAATGTTCTCCAAGCTATCTTGAAGAGCTAATGAATTCATAACTGTTGCTAACATGCCCATGTAATCTGCTCCTGCACGATCCATGCCCATTTCACTTCCAATTTTCCCACGCCAAATGTTACCGCCACCAACAACAACAGCAACCTCTACATCAAGTTCTGCAATTTCTTTCACTTGTTCCGCAACTGACTTAATAACAGCCGGGTTAATTCCAAATCCTTGCTCGCCAGCTAAAGCTTCTCCGCTCAGCTTTAAAACGACACGATTATATTTCGGTGTACTCATAATGAACCTCCAATTGCTTACATCTTTATTTTAAAAAAGGGAACACAATGTGTTCCCTAATCTGTATTAGTTGTTACCTTTTACTTGGTTCATTACTTCTTCAGCAAAGTTGTCTTCGCGTTTTTCGATACCTTCACCAACAGCGTAGCGAACGAATCCTTTTAATGTTCCGCCTTTAGACTCAACGAATTGACGAACTTTCATATCAGGGTTTTTAACGAATGCTTGGTCAAGTAAGCAAATCTCTTCAAAGAATTTGCCAAGACGGCCTTCTACCATTTTTGCAACGATTTTTTCAGGCTTGCCTTCGTTTAAAGCTTGTTGTGTTAATACTTGACGCTCATGCTCAACTTCTTCAGCTGTTACAGCATCGCGGTCGATGTATTTAGGGTTAACTGCTGCAATGTGCATTGCTACATCTTTAGCAGCTGCTTCGTCAGTAGAACCTTCAAGAACTGTTAATACACCAATGCGTCCACCCATGTGTAGGTAAGCACCGAATGCATCTGCATCAGTTTTTGATACGATTTCGAAACGACGAAGTGTAAGTTTTTCACCAATTTTAGCGATTGCTTCATTGATGTGCTCTTCTACTGTTTTGCCACCTTCAATTGTTTGAGCCATAGCTTCTTCAACGTTAGCTGGTTTGTTAGCTAATAAGTGAGCAGCTAATTCTTTAATTAAAGCTTGGAAACCTTCGTTTTTCGCAACGAAGTCAGTTTCAGAGTTTAATTCTAAGATTAAACCGTCGTTACCGTTTGTTTCGATGAAAGTTAAACCTTCAGCAGCGATGCGGTCTGCTTTTTTAGCAGCTTTCGCAATACCTTTTTCACGTAAGAAGTCAATTGCTTTCTCCATGTCGCCGTTAGTTTCTGTTAAAGCTTTTTTGCAGTCCATCATACCTGCGCCAGTTTTTTCACGAAGTTCTTTTACCATTTGTGCAGTGATTGCCATATTTTTCATCCTCCTAAAATATGTATTTATACCTTTTATAAAGGTGTTTATACCTTAAAAAAGGTGATAAAAGGCCGAACCCCTTATCACCTTTCCAAATTTGTTACGCAGTAACAGTTTCTTCACCTTGTTTTGCTTCAAGGATCGCGTCTGCCATTTTAGATGTAAGAAGTTTTACAGCACGAATTGCATCATCGTTTGCTGGGATAACGTGATCGATTTCGTCTGGATCACAGTTTGTATCAACGATACCGATGATTGGAATGTGTAATTTGCGTGCTTCAGCAACTGCAATACGCTCTTTACGAGGGTCTACTACGAATAATGCACTTGGAAGACCTTTCATATCTTTAATACCGCCTAAGAATTTCTCAAGACGCTCTAACTCTTTTTTAAGTTGAACAACTTCTTTCTTAGGAAGTACTTCGAAAGTACCATCTTCTTGCATTCTTTCGATGTCTTTAAGACGCTTGATACGCTTTTGGATTGTTTGGAAGTTTGTTAAAGTTCCACCTAACCAACGTTGGTTAACGAAGTACATACCAGCACGAGTTGCTTCTTCTTTAATAGCTTCTTGTGCTTGTTTTTTAGTACCTACGAATAAAATGTCTCCACCTTCAGCAGCGATGTCACGCATCGTTCTGTAAGCTTCCTCAACTTTTTTCACAGTTTTTTGTAAGTCGATGATGTAGATACCGTTACGCTCTGTGAAAATGTAACGCTTCATTTTTGGGTTCCAACGACGAGTTTGATGTCCGAAATGAACACCAGCTTCAAGCAATTGCTTCATAGAAATTACTGACATAATTTAGTTCCTCCTAAATGGTTTTTGATATCCTCCGTTTACTTCATCTCTAAGCGAAACTACGAACGTAGCACCAACACTTAAATCAGTAAACGTGTGTACTTTGTACTGACACCACTGCTTACTATATCATACTGAAATATTACAATCAAGTCGAAAATGCGAACAATGTAAAACTTTCTTTTTTTCACGCTCAAATTCTAGTATTACCAACCTTCAATTCCTTTAAGCAAGGAATTGAAGGTTAATTAATAGTTTTCTAATGAACGTTGTCATGACGCCTTACGTAAGCAAAATCATTCTCTTAAAAAACAAAAAACTCTCCTCAACCGAGGAGAGTTTTTTTATAAATTAGTTTGTTTTTAATTTAGCAAGTTCCTGTAGAAACTTGTCGTTTAGCACTTTAATGTATGTTCCTTTCATACCTAAAGAGCGAGACTCAATAACACCAGCACTTTCTAATTTACGTAGTGCATTTACGATTACAGAACGAGTAATTCCTACGCGATCAGCAATTTTACTTGCAACAAGTAAACCTTCTGTTCCATTTAATTCTTCGAAGATATGCTCGATTGCTTCTAACTCACTGTAAGATAATGAGCTAATCGCCATTTGAACAACAGCTTTACTACGTGCTTCCTCTTCGATTTCTTCTGCTTTTTCACGTAAGATTTCCATACCTACAACAGTTGAGCTGTATTCAGCAAGAATCAAATCATCGTCTAAGAACTCTTGACCCAGACGAGCTAAGACTAGTGTACCTAGGCGCTCACCGCCACCAACGATTGGTACGATTGTAGTTAAACCTTGACCGAATAATTCTCTATTTTCTACTGGGAATGCTGTGTAAGCACTGTTCACATCTAAGTTAGAAGATGTTTCTGTAATGTTGAATAAGCTTTGTGTGTACTCTTCTGGGAATTGACGCTCTGCAAGCATTTGCTTCATGCGTTCGTTCTCGATTTGTTGGTGAATCGCATATCCTAATAATTTACCGCGACGACTTACAACGAACACGTTCGCTTCAATTACTTCACACATTGTGTCAGACATCTCTCTAAAGTTTACAGGCTTTCCTGCTGCGCTCTGTAATAACGCATTTAATTTTCTCGTTTTTGCTAATAATTCCATTTCAAAAGTTCCTCCTACATGTTACTTACATATTTTTTCATCACTTGGAAACTAGGGCGAGTCACCTGATGACACTATTACAAAATAAACTGGCTCACATCTTTATTTTTAGCAATTGTCGCTAATTTTTCCTCAACATATTGAGGTGTTATCGTTATTTTCTCTAACGTAATTTCAGATGCTTCAAACGATAAATCTTCAAGGAGCTTCTCCATAATAGTATGGAGTCTTCTCGCTCCAATATTATCTGTATCCTGATTAACTTGATAAGCAATCTCAGCAATCTTACGAATAGCTTCGTCTGAAAATTCAATTTCTATACCTTCAGTCGCTAATAATGCCATATATTGTTTAATTAACGCATTGTCAGGTTCGATTAATATTTTAACAAAATCATCTACTGATAATTTTGTTAACTCTACTCGAATCGGAAATCTCCCTTGCAATTCCGGAATTAAATCCGACGGTTTAGACATATGGAACGCTCCAGCTGCAACAAATAAAATATAATCCGTTTTTACTGATCCGTATTTTGTTGCAACATTCGATCCTTCTACAATCGGTAAAATGTCACGTTGCACACCTTCACGCGATACATCTACGCTATTCGACTGCTTACCAGCAATTTTGTCAATTTCATCGATAAAAATAATCCCGAGCTGTTCAGCACGATAAACAGCCTCTTGTGTAACTTCATCCATATCAATTAAGCGCTGTGCCTCTTCATTTGTCAAGAGTTTTCTTGCTTCTTTTACAGAAAGTTTACGTTTTTTCGTTTTTTTCGGCATGATACTTCCTAGTGCATCTTGGAAATTCATTCCCATTTGCTCCATGCCAGTTCCTTGCAACATATCAAACATAGAAGACTGTTGTTCCGTCACTTCGATCGATACCACTTCATCTTCAAGAAGGCCTGCCGCAAGCTTTCTTTCCACATCTTGACGTTTCTTTTCGATTTCAACATCTTCCTGTGCATCAGATGTTTGGTTTGAATTTTGAGTACCACCAAAAAGCATTTCTAATGGATTTTTAAATCCAGATTGTTTCTCCGGACTCGGCACTAAAATTTCAACAAGACGTTGATTCGCTTGCTCTTCCGCTTTATCTTGAACTTTAACTACCATTTCCTCTTTCACGATACGAACGGATGTTTCAACAAGATCGCGGACCATCGACTCTACATCTCGACCCACATATCCAACTTCTGTAAATTTCGTCGCTTCAACCTTAATAAAAGGTGCTCCAACGAGTTTCGCCATTCGCCGTGCTACCTCTGTTTTACCAACACCTGTCGGTCCAATCATTAAAATGTTTTTAGGTGCAATTTCATCACGTAAATTTTCAGCTAATTTACTGCGACGGTATCGATTTCGTAGAGCTACAGCAACCGCTTTCTTTGCATCTTTTTGACCGATGATGTATTGATCTAATTTTTCCACAATTTGACGCGGAGTAAAATGTAAATGCATATAAAATGCCTCCCTTACGATTCTACAATTCTTCAACAATTATGTTGTGATTCGTATAAACACAAATATCGCCTGCAATTTCTAAACTGGCATTCGCAATTTGTTTCGCTGTTAAATGTTCACTTGCATGTTGCTTTAAAGCACGACCAGCAGCAAGTGCATAATGTCCACCTGAACCAATTGCTAAAATACCATCATCTGGTTCAATTACTTCTCCTGTACCTGAAACAAGGAGCATCGTTGTTTTATCCATTACAATGAGCATTGCTTCTAGCTGACGTAACATTTTATCACCACGCCATTGTTTCGCCATCTCAACTGCAGCGCGCTGCAAGTTGCCATTATACTCTTCTAATTTTCCTTCAAACATTTCAAAAAGAGTAAATGCATCAGCAACTGAGCCTGCAAAACCAGCTAAAACTTTCCCTTGGAAAAGTTTGCGAACTTTGCGAGCTGTATGTTTCATTACAACAGCATTCCCCATCGTTACCTGACCATCTCCAGCCATTGCACATTCTCCATTATGATGAACTGCAAATATCGTTGTAGCGTGGAAATTTCCCATAGAAAAAACTCCTTTATATGTTTTTATAGCTTTAAAAGCAATTTATGCCCGCGGGTGATGCTTCATGTACACAGAACGCAATCTTTCTTTAGAGACATGCGTATAAATTTGTGTCGTCGACAAATTCTCATGACCTAATAGCTCCTGCACAGTACGTAAATCCGCTCCTTCATCCAACATATGTGTAGCAAATGTATGCCTTAACATATGGGGATTTATCCGCATTGTAAGTGAAGCCTTCTTAATGAGTTCGTTCAAAACATAACGTACACCCTGATCTGTTAACGGCTTACCTTTCGCATTTAAAAATACCATATGAGATTGTTCTTCAGTCTTTTGAGCTAACTGTTTTCTCCCGTTCTCTATATAAGTAATTAAAGCATCTTGTGCATAGCTTCCGAACGGAATATATCTTTGTTTTTTCCCTTTTCCCATCACTAAAATTGTTCCCACTGCAAAGTCAATGTCGGTAAGTTGCAAATTAACGCATTCGCTTACACGAATCCCAGTTGCATACATCAACTCTAATAAAGCTTGATTCCTTTGACCTAATGGCGTCTCTGTATCAGAAACTTCAAACAATTCCTCTAACTCTTCAGCATATAAAAACTTTGGGATTGACAATTCTTTCTTGGGGAGTGACGCAAGTGCAAACGGATTATCTTTTTGATAACCTTCACGCATCAAAAAACGATATAAACTTCTTAAGCTTGATACTTTCCTTGCGACAGATTTACGGGCTAACTTTTCATCGTGCAACGTCGTCAAGTATAAACGAACATCCGCGTATGTAACATCTAAAAAAGAGGATATGCCTTCTCGCTCCATAAATTGCACAAAATGTTCTAAATCATTTTGATAACTTGCAATTGTATATTTTGAATAATTTCTTTCAATTTGTAAATATCCAACGAATAATTGTAACAATTTCTTCACATTCACATCCATATAACTCACCTCAATAAAGGCTACTAAATCGTATCACAACTTAGTAGCCTTTGCAAGAAATTTAATTAAATATTTACAAAATTTTGAATTGTTTCTAAAGCGCGTGTAGCATATGCTTCATTTCGCTCTTGTTTCTTTTTAATTTTCTTCTCTAACGGTGCAAATAAACCGAAGTTTGCATTCATTGGCTGGAAGTTTTTCGCATTTGTCGCAGTAATATAATTTGCCATACTTCCCATTGCAGTTACAGGTGGTAATACAACTGGCTCTTCACCTTGTACAAGTCGAGCAGCGTTAATACCCGCTAATAATCCTGATGCTGCTGATTCAACATAACCCTCTACCCCAGTCATTTGACCAGCGAAGAATAAATCATTACGTTGTTTATATTGATATGTTGGACGAAGCAAATTAGGCGAATTAATAAACGTATTACGATGCATTACACCATAACGTACAATCTCTGCGTTTTCTAGTCCTGGAATTAGCTGTAACACTTCTTTTTGTGGCCCCCACTTTAAATGTGTTTGGAAGCCTACAATATTGTATAATGTTCCTGCTGCATCATCTTGACGTAACTGAACAACCGCATATGGTGTTTTCCCTGTTTTCGGATCTTCTAACCCAACAGGCTTCATCGGTCCAAATACTAACGTCTGTCTTCCTCTACTTGCCATAACTTCTACTGGCATACAACCTTCAAAGAAAATTTCTTTTTCAAATTCTTTTAAAGGCACTGTCTCAGCAGCAATTAAAGCCTCATAAAAGCGATCGAACTCTTCTTCTGTCATTGGACAGTTTAAATATGCCGCTTCACCTTTATCATAACGAGATTTTAAATATACTTTATTCATATCAATGCTGTCCTTCTCAACGATTGGCGCTGCAGCATCATAGAAATAAAAATAATCTTCACCTGTTAGTTTTTTTAATTGTGCAGAAAGATTTGGAGACGTAAGTGGACCTGTCGCAATAACAGTTGGTCCCTCTGGAATTTCAGTGATTTCCTCATTCATTACAGTTACGTTCGGATGATTTTTCACATATTCAGTCACTTTCGCCGCGAATTCATGACGGTCTACAGCTAAAGCACCTCCTGCTGGTACAGAGCACTCATCAGCTGCACGAATAATGACAGAATCCATTAGGCGCATTTCTTCTTTAATAACACCAACAGCATTTGTTAATGTGTTTGCGCGTAGTGAGTTACTACATACTAATTCAGCAAATTTATCTGTGTGATGAGCTGGTGTTTGTCGCACTGGTCTCATTTCATATAATTTTACTTGGACACCACGTTTTGCAATTTGATAAGCTGCTTCGCTTCCTGCAAGACCTGCGCCAATAACGTTTACTACTTGTGTTGTCATATATATCACCTTTCCTTTTCTTCCCGAAAAAAATGTGAGCAGTTACGCTCACATTTGTTGTTCTTCTTCATAATCACACGAAATACATTGTACTTGCACGCCTTTTTTCAACTTTTTCTCTACGAGCATACCTTCACACTTCGGACATTTACGACCAATCGGCTTATCCCAAGATACAAAGTCACATTCTGGATACGTACCGCATCCGTAGAAAAGACGTTTCTTTTTATTACTACGGCGTTCAATAATTTGTCCTTTATCACACTTCGGACAAGTAACACCGATTTCTTTTACAATCGGTTTTGTATTACGACATTCCGGGAAATTTGAACAAGCCATAAACTTCCCATATTTACCCATTTTAAAGACCATCGGGTGACTACATAATTCACAGTCTTCCCCAGCTGGTTCATCTTTAATTTCCACTTCACGCATTTCTTTTTCCGCTTTTTCTAAGCGCGGTTCAAATCCTACGTAGAAATCATCAACAATTTTCACCCAATTCGCATTTCCTTCTTCTACTTCATCAAGGCTTTGCTCCATATTGGCAGTAAATTCAATGTTAATAATCTCTGGGAAAAACTCTAAAATAAGTTCGATTACTATTCCACCAAGCTCAGTCGGAACGAAGCGTTTATTATCTAAAGCAACGTATCCACGTTTTTGGATTGTTTCAAGTGTCGGTACATAAGTAGACGGTCTCCCAATTCCAAGCTCTTCAAGTGTCCTTACTAGACGAGCCTCTGTATAACGCGGCGGAGGCTGTGTGTAATGTTGCTTCGGTTCTATATCTTTTGAAAATACAGTTTCACCTACTTCTAACGGTGGCAACATCTTATCCTTTTCTTCCGCACCATCATCTTTCGACTCTACGTACACTTTCATAAATCCTGGGAACTTTACAACTGATCCACTTGCACGGAACTGAACATTGTTATTAATGAGTCTCGCTGTAACAGTATCCATTATAGCAGATGCCATTTGACTTGCAACAAATCGCTCCCAAATCAGTTTATACAAACGGAGTTGATCACGACTTAAGAAACTTTTTAGTTCCTCTGGCTTTCTCATTACCGAAGTAGGACGAATCGCCTCATGCGCATCTTGTGCTTTCGACTTTTTCGTTTCTTTCTTCTTCTCTGTTCCTATGTATTCCGCACCAAACGCCTCAGTAATGTAATTACGAGCCTCTGTTTGAGCTGTTTCTGAGATACGTGTTGAATCGGTTCTCATATACGTAATAAGACCTACAGTCCCTTGTTTTCCAAGATCTATCCCTTCATACAGTTGCTGTGCAAGCATCATTGTTTTCTTTGCTCGCATATTTAATTTACGCGCTGCCTCTTGTTGTAAGGAAGATGTTGTAAACGGTAATGCAGGGTTACGCTTTCGCTCTTTTCGCGTTACATTTTCAACCGAAAACGCATTGTCTTTCATCTTTTCGATTATTTCGTTCACTTGTGCTTCGTTCGTTAATTGAACTTTTTCACCATCTACACCGTAAAAGCTTGCTTCAAATGTGTCTTTCCCTTTCACAAATTCTGTTTTAATTGTCCAGAATTCTTCAGGTTCAAAGCTTTGAATTTCTCTTTCACGTTCGATAATTAAACGAACTGCTACAGATTGTACGCGTCCTGCACTTAATCCTTTTTTTACTTTCTTCCATAATAAAGGACTAATATTGTAGCCAACAAGACGATCGAGTATACGCCTTGCCTGTTGTGCATCTACTAAATCCATATTAATTGCACGAGGGTATTTAAATGATTCTTTTATTGCATCTTTTGTAATCTCATTAAATACAACTCGGCAATCTGATTCAACGTCCACATTTAACGTATTTGCTAAATGCCAAGCAATTGCTTCTCCTTCACGATCCGGATCGGCCGCGAGATAGACTTTCTTTGCTTTTTTTGCCGCTGATTTTAAATCTTTTAAAACGGGACCCTTACCACGAATGGTAATATACTTCGGGGTGAAGTTATTCTTTACTTCTATCCCCATTTGGCTTTTAGGTAAATCGCGGACATGTCCCATGGACGCGACGACTTTGTATTTTTTCCCTAAATATTTTTCAATGGTCTTCGCCTTAGAAGGCGACTCCACGATTACGAGGTAATCTGACATGCTAGTGCCTCCTTAAGAGGTGGATTCAAGTCTTCATCAATCTTATTGATTTCTCTTGTTTTTGTCAATCAAGAATGAATATACCATACAGCGACAATCTACCATTTGTCAATAATTGTTTAATAAAAACATAAAAATATAAGGTTAATTTAAAATTTCTTCAAGGATATCCTTTGCATTTCTTACTAGCTTTGCGCCTTGTTGAATTAGATGATTCGTTCCCGCTGCACTCTCTATAAATATAGGACCAGGAAGTGCAAACACCTCTCTATTTTGTTCTAATGCAAGGTCTGCAGTAATAAGGGATCCACTTCTCGCTTTTGCTTCTACAACTAAAACACCTTTACTTATACCGCTAATAATTCGATTTCTTTTTGGAAAATACCATTTTTTCGGCGCATAATGCGGCGGATACTCTGTCAATAACAATATATAGTCTTTCCACGTTTCATATAAAGCTCTATTCTCCTTTGGATACATATAAGATAATCCGTGTCCTAATATTGCAATAGTCGGGCAATGCTGCCTTACCGTAACTTCGTGAGCAATTGTATCTATCCCTCTTGCAAATCCACTAACAATAAGCCATTCTTTTTCAAGTAAAGGGTGTAAGATAAACCTCATACTCTCCTTTCCATATAAAGACGGCTCTCTCGTTCCAACAATTGCCAATTTATTCACTTTATTTAGAAAACCTCTTTCTCCTTTTCCGTATAAAACAAAAGGGGGATCTTGTATTTCTCGCAGTAATTGTGGATAGTCCTTATCCCATATTGTTATATAAAATATTCTCTTTTTTTCTAACTGGGATACATATTGTTGGAGATTTGAAATTTGAAGAAAATTTACTAGTTCTAAAGATTTTTCCGAGGATATTCCAGTGTAATACTCAAACTGATTCGGACTATAAGTGTATATTCCCTTCAGTTCTGGATCAACATATAGTAGCCTCTCCATTGCCTTCCAATGATCTGCCAATATGTAATGAAGGTGCAATAATCGTTCTCTTTTCATCTTAATTCTCCTTACCCATAATTTTTATTATGTAAACAGAAAAAAGTGTAAAAAGGCACCTCAAACAAGGAGGTGCCTTTCAAAAAGATTAGTAGTTTTTACAAGTCTCAAATAATCCCTTTTCTTTTAAAACAGAGATTAATGTTTCACCCATAACAGCTGGTGTTTCTGCTACTTTAATACCGCAAGCTTCCATGGTTTTAATCTTTTCAGCAGCAGTTCCTTTGCCGCCAGAAATGATTGCCCCAGCATGGCCCATACGTTTTCCTTCTGGCGCTGTTTGACCACCAATGAAGCCTACAACCGGTTTTGTCATATTAGCTTGTACCCACTCAGCTGCCTCTTCTTCTGCCGTACCGCCAATTTCACCAATCATAATTACAGCATGCGTTTCTTCATCTTCATTAAATGCTTTTAACGCATCAATAAAGTCTGTACCGTTAACAGGATCCCCACCAATACCTACAGCAGTAGATTGGCCAATACCTTCTTGTGTTAACTGATGTACAGCTTCATACGTTAATGTACCAGAGCGAGATACGATACCAACATGACCTTTTTTGTGAATATATCCTGGCATAATACCAATTTTACATTCGTCAGGTGTAATAACACCAGGGCAGTTTGGTCCAAGTAAACGTGTATGTTTACCCGCCATATATCTCTTTACGTTTACCATATCTAATACAGGGATCCCTTCAGTAATACATACTACTAAATCGATCTTTGCATCAACTGCTTCCATAATTGCATCAGCCGCAAAAGCGGGTGGAACGTATACAACTGAAGCGTTTGCGCCTGTTGCTTTCACAGCATCTTCTACTGTATCAAATACTGGTACACCTTCAATATCAGTGCCACCTTTACCTGGTGTTACACCACCGACAATTTTCGTACCGTATTCAATCATTTGTTTTGTATGGAATAATCCTTGAGAACCTGTAATACCTTGAACAATAACTTTTGTATCTTTATTAACTAATACGCTCATTTTTCTCCCCCGCTTTCTATTAGCCCACTAGTGAAACAATTTTTTGTGCACCGTCTGCCATAGATTCTGCTGCAACAATATTTAAACCAGACTCATTTAAAATTTTCTTACCTAACTCTACGTTTGTACCTTCAAGACGTACAACTAAAGGCAACTCAAGACCTACTTGCTTCGTTGCTTCAATAACACCTTCTGCGATAACATCACACTTCATAATGCCACCAAAAATGTTAACGAAGATACCTTTTACATTTTTATCAGAAAGGATAATTTTGAATGCTTCTGTAACTTTTTCAGCTGTCGCGCCGCCACCAACATCTAAGAAGTTAGCTGGGTCACCATGGTAATGTTTAATGATATCCATTGTAGCCATTGCTAAACCTGCACCATTAACCATACAACCGATATTTCCATCTAAAGGAATGTAGTTTAAGTCATATTTAGAAGCTTCAATTTCTTTTGAATCTTCTTCATCAAGATCACGAAGTTCTAAAATGTCTTTATGGCGATATAACGCATTAGAATCAAAGTTTAATTTTGCATCTAATGCCATTACTTTACCGTCACCTGTTGTAACAAGTGGATTAATCTCAGCGATAGAGCAATCTTTTTCGATAAACGCACTATATAAGCCCATCATAAACTTCACAGCTTGTCCTACAAGCTCTTTTGGAATATTGATGTTAAACGCGATTCGACGCGCTTGGAAACCTTGTAAACCTACTGCTGGATCAATATATTCTTTAAAGATTTTTTCAGGTGTTTTTTCTGCTACTTCTTCAATTTCTGTTCCACCTTCTTCAGATGCCATTAAAACAACTTGAGAAGTTGCACGATCTAATACAAGACCTACATAATATTCTTTTTTAATATCGCAACCTTCTTCGATAAGTAAGCGTTTTACTTCCTTACCTTCAGGACCTGTTTGATGTGTCACAAGTGTAGTTCCTAAAATGCTTTCCGCATATGTACGAACTTCTTCTAAATTTTTCGCAACTTTTACTCCGCCAGCTTTGCCGCGTCCACCAGCGTGAATTTGTGCTTTAACTACACATACATCCGTTCCTAATTCTTTCGCTGCTTCTACAGCTTCTTCTACTGTAAATGCAACCTTCCCGTTCGGAACGCTAACCCCATAGCTTCTAAGGACTGCCTTACCTTGGTACTCATGGATATTCATGGTCCCATCCTCCCCTGTTTTCCTGTTTTACTCGAAAAGTTTTTTAATGTTTAAAAAACATTACATTGCCATTGTATAAGATGATTGGCACGCTGTCTACAATAAAGTGTCAGAAAACTGAAATCGCTTTATTCTTTTTTGAAAATAATAATGTTCGTATACCAAAATAAAAAAATAAGCTGTATATTCACAGCTTATTTTTGAATCATATCTTTAATTGGCGCGAATGATTTCCGATGTTCGTCTAATACCCCATGTACTTCAATCGCCTCTAAATGCTGTTTCGTCCCATATCCCATATGTTGTTCAAATCCATATGCAGGATACTTTTCTCCTAATTCTTTCATCATGCGATCTCTCGTCACTTTCGCAATAATAGATGCAGCCGAAATAGAGACACTTTTCGCATCACCTTTAATAATTGATGTTTGCGGAATTGATGTAGGAAGCTTCATCGCATCGATTAATAAATATTCTGGTGTACATGATAAATTAGCAACAGCATCTAACATCGCTTGCTTCGTTGCTTGATAAATATTTATTTCATCAATAACTTGTGGTGATACAATGCCAACTCCAATCGCAATCGCATGGTCTTTAATTTCATCATAAAAACGCTCACGCTTCGCTTCACTTAATTTTTTTGAGTCATTTAATCCTGGAACATAAAAATCTTCTGGGAGGATGACAGCCGCCGTCACAACCGGTCCAGCTAACGGTCCTCGGCCCACTTCATCAATGCCAACAATGTATGTGAGACCTTTTTCACGTAACGCATTTTCATACTTTGACATTTCTAAAAATTTTTCTCTTTCTTTTTGTGCTAATTCTTTTTGTTTATACCACTTCAAAATTAGTTTTTGAACACCTTTTCGCTCATCTTTCAATAACAGTTGAAAATGTTCATCTTCTTCACTCATAATTTCTTGCAGTAAACATTCAGCTTCTTGTATAGTCATTTTTTGCATATATGTACACTCCTTTTTAAACGTAACCAAAAAGAAAAGACGCACAAACGCACGTCTTATACTTCTTCTACTTTTTCCACATCTTCTACCTGCTCTGCAAACTCTTCTGGTGTCTCAAACGTCATTCTTCCAAGTTTACCACCACGAAGCTCACGAAGTATAAGCTCAGATGTTTTATCATAATCAATCATTCCGCCACCCATTAAGCAACCTCTGTTTTTTCCGATTGCATCGAATAACTCCACAATATCTTCTGGAATCTCATTTAAATTATATCGCTCTTTCAAACGTTCTGGATAATGTTTCTCCATAAAACGTAATGCGTAAACAGCTACATCTTGTAAATTTAAAATTGAATCTTTAATTGCACCCGTTGTCGCTAAACGAAGACCCACTAATTGATCTTCAAATTTAGGCCATAGAATACCCGGTGTATCTAACAGTTCCATTTCTTTCCCAACTTTAATCCATTGTTGGGCTGTTGTCACACCTGGACGATCTCCTGTTTTAGCAATATTTTTCTTCGCCAACTTATTAATTAACGTAGATTTACCAACATTCGGTATACCTACAATTAATGCACGAATTGCTCTCGGTCTAATACCTTTAGCAACCATTTTGTCAAATTTCTCTTTAACCAACACTTTACAAGCCGCTGTAATTTCCTTCATCCCTTGTCCAGCTTGTGCGTTAATTGAAATTGCCATATGACCTTTTTCTTTAAAGTATGCAATCCACTGCTTCGTTAGACGGTCATCCGCCATATCCGCTTTATTTAAAACAACAAGTCTTGGTTTATGTGTAATAATTTCATCAATCATTGGGTTTCGAGATGATAAAGGTAATCGAGCATCTACAAGCTCAATTACAACATCAATTAACTTTAATTTTTCGGTTACTTGGCGTCTAGCCTTTGCCATATGTCCCGGGAACCATTGAATTACCATGTTGCCACCTTCTTTTTCTTTTATTTCACAATACGTGCATCTTTTAACGGCCAATATAACATATTTGCTTTACCAATCACTTGGTCCATTGAAATTGTACCAATTGAGCGACTATCTTTACTAAAACGACGATTATCGCCTAAAACAAATAATTGACCTTCTGGAACAGTTTTCTTTCCTGTCATTTCTTCAAGAGTAAAATCATATGTAAGCGGTCCGTCAGCAAGTTGTTTTTTCTGCTTATCTAAATACGGCTCCTCATAAGGTTTCCCGTTAACATATAGTTTATCATTACGGTATTCGATTTCATCGCCTGGTAGGCCAATAATACGCTTAATATAATCTTTTTCTTCCGTCGCTCGGAATACAATAATATCAAAGCGCTTCGGATCACCTATGTGATAGCCAATTTTATTAACAATCATTCGATCACGGTCATGTAAAGTCGGCGACATCGATACACCATCTACGAGAATTGGGGCAAAGAAAAACTGTCTAATTACGCCCGCTAATACAATGGCAATCAAAATTGCTTTAATCCATTCCCAAAGTGAACTCTTCTCTTTCTTCATGCTTTTCCCCTCCACAGTTATGTAAGCTGTTCGTATTATATCAAAATTTCATATAGATTGGAAAAAGGGAGCTTGCGTATTTACAAGCTCCCATACATGTCTTATCGAATTTCTTTAATACGTGCTTTTTTACCGCGAAGGTTACGTAAGTAGTATAACTTAGCACGACGTACTTTACCACGGCGAAGTACTTCGATGTTCGCGATTCTTGGCGTGTGAACTGGGAATGTACGCTCAACACCTACGCCGTAAGAAATCTTACGAACTGTGAATGTTTCACTGATTCCGCCACCACGACGTTTGATTACAACACCTTCGAAAAGCTGAATTCTTTCACGAGTTCCCTCAACTACTTTTACGTGTACACGTAAAGTGTCTCCAGGACGGAATGAAGGAAGGTCAGTTTTTAATTGGCCTTTTGTAATTTCTGCGATTAATTGTTGCATATTAAATTCTCTCCTTTAAACAGATGCTCTTATAAAGTCTTATTAAATTACAGCGGAACATCGTTAATACGGCTACTGATTTCAGTAGCACAAATGTTATAATAGCATATTGTTAGGACTGTTGCAACAGAAAATATATCAAGTCCTTATTGGTCTTCTTTAATCTGTTCCAGCCATTTCTCTTCTTGCTTAGATAATTCTCGTTCTTCCAATAAATCCGGTCTACGTGTGTAAGTACGACGAAGCGATTCTTTATGGCGCCATTCATCAATGTTTTTATGATTTCCTGACATTAATACATCCGGTACCTTCATACCACGAAAATCAGCAGGACGTGTATAATGTGGGTGCTCTAACAAACCCGTGCTAAAAGAGTCTTCCACTTGTGACGTTTGATTCCCAAGTACTCCTGGTAAAAGACGTACAACACTATCAGTAACTACCATAGAGGCTAATTCTCCACCCGTTAATACGTAATCACCAATAGAAATCTCATCTGTTACAAGATGTTCACGAATTCTTTCATCGTATCCTTCATAATGGCCACATACAAAAATAACATGCTCTTCTCCAGCAAGCTCTTCTGCCTTCTTCTGCGTGAAACGCTCTCCTTGTGGACACATTAAGACGATTCTCGGTTTACGGTCTGTTTCCTTCGTTAACTCTTCCACCGCAGCAAAGATAGGTTGCGGGGTTAATACCATCCCAGCGCCCCCACCATACGGATAATCATCTACACTATTATGCTTACTAGTTGTATAATCACGGAAATTGACAACACGAAGCTCTACCGCTTCTTTTTCTTGTGCTTTCTTTAAAATTGAAGACCCAAACACACCCGTAAACATATCTGGAAACAATGTTAAAATGTCAATTTTCATTATAGCAATCCTTCCATTACATGAATGGTTACTAATTTATTTTCAATGTTAACTTGAAGTACAACGTCATCAATATAAGGAATTAAAAGATCTTGACCCTTTGGACGTTTAATCACCCAAACATCATTTGCACCAGGAGATAGAATCTCTTTGATTGTCCCTAACGCTTCTCCTTCTTCCGTTACAACGTTGCAACCAATAATTTCATGATAGTAGTATTCACCTTCAGCTAGTTCGCCTAACTGCTCTTCTGGTACTTTTATTAAAGAACCTTTAAATTTCTCTGCTTCATCTACATTGTTGTATCCTTCAAATGTTAATAAATCAAATGTCTTATGTTGACGATGAGAAGTTACCTTCACAGTAAGGTAGTCTGTACCTTTCTCATTCCATATGTATAACGTGTTTCCTACCTTATATCGCTCTTCTGGAAAATCAGTACGAGAAATAACACGAATTTCTCCTCTTACGCCATGAGTATTTACAATTTTCCCTACATTAAACCATTTTGTCATAAATAGTATGTCACCCCTGGTTTCTATATAAATTAAGCATTTCCATTTCATATACGGAACATGCAATCTCTCTTTAAATGTTAAAAAAGGGAGAGGAAATAACTCCTCGCCCTTTTTACGTTTATTGAATTTCCAGTGTTACTTTTTCATCATTATGATGTCCCACTGAATACAAGAGCATTCGAATTGCTTTCGCAACTTTCCCTTGCTTTCCAATGACTTTTCCAACATCCTCAGGATGTACAGTTAATCGATACTTTATCTCTCCGTTGTAAAGTTCCTGTGTAACTTTTACATCTTCAGGATGATCGACAAGAGGCTTGACAATCGTCTCGACTAACTTCTTCATAGTCATTGCCTCAATTACTTACCTTGTTTAGATAAGTGGAATTTCTCCATGATACCTTGGTTAGAGAATAGGTTACGAACTGTATCAGATGGTTTAGCACCGTTTCCTAACCATTTTAATGCTGCTTCTTCGTTGATCTTAACTTCAGCTGGTTGAGCAACCGGATTGTAAGTACCGATTTCCTCAATGAAACGTCCGTCACGAGGAGAACGAGAATCTGCAACAACTACACGATAGAAAGGAGTTTTTTTAGCTCCCATACGTTTTAAACGAATTTTAACTGCCATTTATAAAGCACCTCCGAATTTATTTCACACAGATAATTATATTAGCAAAAAGACTATTGCTTTGTAAAGTATTTTTTCTTAACAGAGCCATCTTTTTTTCCTTACATGAATGGAAACTTCAATCCACCTAGTCCTTTTTTCTTACCTTTTTGCATTCCAGTCATCGTCTTCATCATTTTTTTCATATCATCAAACTGCTTGATTAGACGATTGATTTCTTGTACTGTTGTACCGCTACCTTTGGCAATGCGCTTTTTACGACTAGCATTGATTATTTCCGGTTGTTCTCGTTCTAATTTAGTCATAGAACGAATAATCGCCTCAATATGCCCAATTTGTTTTTCATCAACTTGCGCATTTTTCAGCCCTTTAATTTTATTTGCACCAGGAAGCATTCCTAACAATTCATCAAGTGGTCCAAGTTGACGCACTTGTCCAAGTTGTTCTAGGAAATCGTCAAGCGTAAACGAAAGCGTACGCATTTTTTGCTCAAGTTCTTTTGCTTTCTCTTCATCAACTGTAGCTTGCGCTTTTTCAATTAATGTTAAGACGTCGCCCATCCCTAAAATACGGGATGCCATACGTTCTGGATGGAACGCTTCAATTGCATCTAGTTTTTCACCCATACCAGCAAATTTAATTGGTGTATTTGTTACAGCCTTAATAGATAATGCCGCACCACCGCGCGTATCACCATCTAATTTCGTTAATACAACACCTGTTAATCCTAACTGTTCATGGAAACTTTGTGCTACATTTACCGCGTCTTGTCCTGTCATCGCATCGACAACAAGGAAAATTTCATCCGGTTTCGTAACTTCTTTGACTTTCGCTAATTCATCCATTAGTTCTTCATCAATATGCAGGCGACCCGCTGTATCGATTAAAACATAATCGTGATGATCTTCTTTTGCTTTCGCAATCGCTTGTTTCGCAATTTCAACAGGACTTACTTGATCTCCTAAGGAGAAAACAGGCATGTCCAATTGCTTCCCTAATGTTTCAAGCTGTTTAATCGCTGCTGGACGGTAAATATCCGCTGCAACAAGCATCGGTTTACGATTATGCTTTTTACGAAGCAAATTCGCAAGCTTACCTGTCGTCGTTGTTTTACCCGCACCTTGCAGACCAACCATCATTATAACAGTAGGTGGCTTATTAGCAACAGCAATTTTGCTTTGCTCTCCGCCCATAAGTTCTGTAAGTTCTTCCTGTACGATTTTAATTACTTGTTGTCCAGGTGTCAAACTTTTCATTACATCTTGTCCGACAGCACGCTCAGACACACGCTTTATAAAATCTTTTACTACTTTAAAGTTAACATCCGCTTCTAAAAGAGCTAGACGAACTTCTCTCATCATTTCTTTCACATCGGCTTCAGAAACTTTTCCTTTGCCGCGGATTTTTTGCATTGTCTGTTGAAGTCGGTCGGCTAATCCTTCAAATGCCATATTGCCGCCCTCCTAATCTAATTTTTCGATAGCTTCAACAACTTGTTTCATTTCTTCATTCACATGCTCTTCTTCGCTGATTAGCTGTTTTAGCTTTGCAACAAGTCGCTGTCGCTCTTGAAACTTTTGAAGTAATACTAATTTATCTTCATATTCTTCAAGCATCGCTTCAGTCCGTTTAATGTTATCATACACGGCTTGGCGACTTACATCAAATTCTTCCGCAATTTCACCAAGAGATAAATCATCTAGATAATAAAGCGACATATAACTTCTTTGTTTTTGCGTTAACAACGATTGATAAAAATCAAATAAATAGTTCATTCTCGTTGTTTTTTCGAGCATGTTGGATCATCCTTTGTTAAGTGATTTCCCTTTACATGAATTAGTTTACATGGAGTATAAAAGAGTGTCAAGTTTTTTTCTTAACATCACATGTTTTTTATAGAAAAAGAAGCGGAAATACCGCTTCTTTCGCTTACACTTCTTCTGTTTCTACTAAGTTCGCAAATAAACCATAAACATATTGTTCTGGATCAAACTGCTGCAGATCATCCATTTGCTCTCCTAATCCTACAAACTTCACCGGAACATCCATTTCGTTACGAATTGCTAATACGATACCACCTTTAGCTGTTCCATCTAACTTTGTTAAAACAATACCAGTAACATTCGTTGCTTCACGGAATGTTTTCGCTTGGCTTAAACCATTTTGTCCTGTTGTTGCATCTATAACTAGTAATACTTCATGGGGAGCCCCTGGTACTTCACGCTCAATTACACGCTTCACTTTCTCTAACTCTTTCATTAAGTTTACTTTGTTTTGTAAGCGTCCTGCTGTATCACATAGCAACACATCCACTTTACGAGCCTTTGCCGCTTGTACAGCATCGTACATAACCGCAGCTGGGTCAGATCCTGATCCTTGTTTAATTACTTCTACACCAACACGATCGCCCCATACTTCTAATTGTTCAATCGCCCCAGCACGGAATGTATCTCCTGCCGCTAATAGGACAGACTTACCTTCTGATTTAAATTTATGTGCAAGCTTACCAATTGTCGTCGTTTTCCCAACACCATTAACACCAACAAATAAAACAACTGTTAATTGATTCTCTTGTATATTAACTTCATTACTAAAATCGCTGTCACCTTTGTAAATTCCCACTAACTTCTCAGAAATAACAGCCTGTACTTCTTTCGGATCTTGAATGTTACGACGTTGCACTTCTTCTTTCAGCTGATCAATTAATTCCATCACCGTCGAAACTCCGACATCTGCACTAATTAAAATTTCTTCTAATTCCTCAAAGAAATCTTCGTCTATTTTACGGTAACGATACACTAAGTCATTTACTTTATCAGCAAATGAATTTCTCGTTTTTTCTAATCCTTGTTTAAACTTCTCTGTTACCGTATCTGTTTGTTTTGAAATTTTTTCTTTTAATTTTTTAAAAAAGCTCATACTTCCCATCCTTCCTATTTACTTGCCACAAGTTCTTCTCCATCATCTAAACGAACAGAAACAAGCTTAGACACCCCTGATTCTTGCATTGTTACACCATACAGTACATCAGACTCTTCCATTGTACCTTTTCGGTGTGTAATTACAATAAACTGCGTTTCATCACTAAATTTCTTTAAATACTGTGCAAAACGAGCAACGTTTGCCTCATCAAGAGCCGCTTCCACTTCATCTAGCACACAGAATGGAACTGGGCGTACTTTTAAAATACCAAATAAGAGCGCAATTGCCGTTAAAGCACGCTCTCCACCTGAAAGTAAACCTAAGTTTTGTAATTTCTTCCCTGGCGGTTGCGCTACGATATCAATACCAGTATTTAATAAATCTTCTGGATTTGTCATTACTAAATCCGCTCTTCCGCCTCCGAATAATTCAGAGAATACAGATTGAAACTCCGTTCGAATGCCTTTAAACGTGGTAGAAAAGCGTTTTTTCATCTCTTCATCCATTTCCGTAATAAGTTGATGCAATGTCGATTTCGCTTCTTCTAGGTCATCTCTTTGCTCTAGCAAGAATGTGTGACGCTCTGCTACACGCTCATATTCATCAATTGCCCCTAAGTTTACTGTGCCTAACTCTTCGATGGATAGTTTAATTAGTTTCACCTTTTTACGTGCATCTTCTGCAGGCATCGTCATTGTATACTTCAGTTTTGCTGCTTCAAATGAAATAGTATATGTTTCACGCAAATGTTGCAATCTATTTTCCAGCTCTACATCAAGTCGGTTAATCTTCACTTCTTGATCTTTCAACATTTCAAGAATATATTTATGTTTACCTATTGTTTCTTTCACATTGCGTTCTAAATGCTCTACTCTCTCTTGTAATGTTACGCGTTGTTCACGGCGAGAACGAATTAACTCCGAAGTTTGATTACGATCATACGCTTTCTTCTCAATCATATTCGTAATTTGTTCTTCACCACTTGAATTAGATGTCATCTCTTGTTTTAAGAATGCTAAATCTTCTTTCGTTTTTACAAGCGTCGCATCTGTCTCTTCTTTTTCCTTCGTCAATCGTTCAACTTTTTCTTTTTGATTAGACAAACGCTGTTGTTGTTCAGCCGCTTGTACTTTTAGCTCAGTCATTTCCTTCTGAACTTTTTCTTTCGAAGAATGTTGCTCACTCTTTTGTTTCGTTAAAGCGACGATTTTGCTATCTAATTCCGTAATCTCTGCTTGAAGAGTCGCTAAAATCTTTTCTAACTCTTCTTTACGCCCTTGCATTTTTACTTGATCTTGTAAAAATCCTTCAATCTCTAAATCGTAAATAGATAAACGATCATTAATACGATGTTCTTCTAATTCTAAACGACTAATTTCTTCTCTTAATTTCTGTTCATCTACACGCTCTGTTTCTAAACCTTGTCGTAGTTCGCGTATTTGTACTTCTTTTTCTTGAATCTCTTGCTTTACTGCTTTAACAAAGTTTTCTAGCTTCGTTGTTTTTTCTTCCATATCAGCTAGCTTATTAGTCCACTCTTCCAGTTCACGTTGACGCCCCAATATAGAGGATTTCGCTTGTTTTACAGCTCCACCAGTCATAGAACCACCTGGATTCACTACGTCACCTTCGAGCGTTACAATACGATAGCGGTATTGCAGTTGTTTCGCTAACTCATTTGCTCCGCGTAAATCTTTCGCAACAACAACAGTACCTAATAAATTTGAAACTACATTCTCATATTTATTATTGTACTGCACAAGTTCTGCCGCCACACCAACAAACGATGGATGCTGATTCACAATGCGTAATTGATCAAATGATAACGATCTACTTTTAATAACAGCTTGAGGTAAAAACGTTGCACGGCCATGTTTATTTTGCTTTAAAAATGCAATTGCATTACGAGCATGTTCTTCTGTTTGTACTACGATATGTTGCATCGCTGCCCCAAGGGCGATCTCCATTGCGATTTCATATTCTTTCGGCACAGTCAGAAGTTCTGCAACCGCTCCTTCAATGCCTTGTAACCTATTTTCTCTAGCCTTTAATACTTCACGCACTCCTTGATAGAAACCAGAATAGTCCTCTTGCATCTCTTCTAGCATTTCTTTTCGTGAGCGCGCCTGTTGCACAAATTGATACGCTTGATACAGTTTCGTTTCATTTTCACTATACTGCGACTTACATTTCCCAAGCGCAGCTTCTGTCTTCTGTATGCTGGAAATAATGCCAGCTACTTTCTCTTTCACTTGCTCATAACTTTCTACAAGTTTCGCCTTTTTCGCTGTAATTTCCATACGCATCTGTACATATTTTTCATTTTCTTCATCAAGTCGTTCATTTTTAGAGTTTTGCTGTTTAGATTGTTCTTCAATCATAGATAATTCATTTCGATGACTTGCTTGTTGATTTAAAAGTTCAATATAATCACCTTTTAAATTCTCAATCTGTTCCTCTAAATTCTCGGCAAAAGTTGCAAGTAGTTGCTCGTTATCATGCAATTTTGTCTCCAACTCTTTTACTTGATTCACAAATTGCATTAACGCTTCTGTACTTGTTTCAATTTCACCATCATAACTTTTAGCTTTCTCTGCCAACTCAACAATTAGTTTTTCAAGTTGCTCACAATGCGTCGTTGCATTTTGCTTTCTTTCCTTTAACAACTCACGCTGTCCTTCTAGTTTTTCTAGCTCTTTACTAGAAAGAAGGAGAACTTCTTGTAAGGAGTCTACAGATTCATCAACCGCTTGTAATTGCCCACGTAATTCCTCAAGTTCTTCTTCACTTTTTTGTAAGTTCGTCGACATTTTGGCTTCTTCATCTTTATTATGCCCAAATTGATTTCGAAGCGCTTCCCACTTTTCATGTAATTCTTCAATTTCATGCACAATAAGCGCAGCTTCTACTTTCTCTAATTCTTCTTTTTTCTCAAGATAATCTTTCGCAATAGAAGCTTGTCTTTCTAGTGGTTCTACTTGACTACTTAATTCGTGAATAATATCTTGTACACGATTTAAGTTTTCTTGTGTTTCCGCCAATTTCCCTTCAGCTTTCTTTTTACGAAGTTTGTATTTCAGCACACCCGCAGCTTCTTCAAATACACCACGACGTTCTTCTGATTTACTACTTAAAATCTCTTCGACTTTCCCCTGGCTAATAATTGAAAAAGCTTCCCTTCCCATACCAGAGTCCATAAATAAATCAATAATATCTTTCAATCTACAAGATTGTTTATTAATATAAAAATCACTATCACCCGAACGAGATACACGACGCGTTACACACACCTCGTTATACTCAATCGGTAAGCGTTGGTCTTCATTATTTAAAGTTAATGTAACTTCAGCAACATTAACCGCTCTTCTCGTATCACTGCCAGCAAAAATAATATCCTCCATCTTTGCACCGCGTAATGATTTTGCAGATTGTTCACCAAGTACCCAGCGAATTGCATCAGTAATATTACTTTTCCCGCTCCCGTTAGGTCCTACTACAGAAGTTACACCTGGAACAAAATCGACAGATACACGCTCAGCAAAAGATTTAAATCCTGCTATTTCTAATCTTTTTAAAAACACGAAAGGCCTTCCTCCTATTCTCCGTTATTATAAACGTTGTCTGTACGAAAACAAGCTACTATACGGATTTCCCCATCCTTTTATTTACAAATAAAAGGAAAGTTTCATTCTATGCATAAGGAATCCCCCTCATTCAAAGGGGGATTCCTTATGATTGTTCTTTTAACTTTTTCAATGCTTCTGCAGCAGCTTGTTGCTCTGCTTCTTTTTTTGACTTACCACTACCAAGACCTAACGCCACGTTATTTAACGTAACACGTGACACAAATTCTCGGTTATGGGCCGGTCCTTTTTCTTGCAAAATTTGATACTCAATATTGCCACTACCATCACGCTGAATCAATTCTTGCAATTGACTCTTATAATCCATCACATGAGAAAAAGCACCTTCATTAATTTTTGGATATACAACTTCTTTTAAGAATCCCCAAACTGTTTCTAGCCCTTGATCAAGATAAAGGGCACCAATAAACGCTTCAAAGACATCCGCTAATAAGGCTGGTCGTTCACGTCCACCCGTCATTTCCTCACCTTTTCCTAATAAAACAAGGCTACCAAATGACATTTCGTTTGCAAAACGAACAAGAGATGGCTCACATACAATAGCTGCACGTAGTTTTGTTAACTCTCCTTCGCTCATTGTCGGATATTTTTGAAACAGATACTGTGATACAGTGAGTTCCAATACAGCATCGCCAAGAAATTCAAGACGCTCATTGTCCTCATGCGGTTTTTTTCGATGCTCATTCACATACGATGAATGCGTAAATGCTTGAATCAATAATTTTTCATCTGTAAACGTAATACCTATCTTTTCTTGAAATACTTTAAAAGCTTCACGATATTTTGCTTCGTATTTTTTTTCTCTATGTTTTCGGTACGGCATAGGTCCCTCCAGATATAAGCCGAGAAGCCCCGTTAAAAAACGGGACTTCACTCAACATTATAGATGACTCTCTATGTAAGTCACAGCATCGCCAACAGTAGCAATCTTTTCAGCATCTTCATCAGAAATTTCCATTTCGAATTCATCTTCTAATTGCATTACAAGTTCTACTACATCTAGGGAGTCTGCGCCTAAATCTTCTTTGAAGCTTGCAGCTGGTACTACTTCAGTTTCTTCTACTCCTAAACGATCAACGACAATTTTTGTTACACGCTCTAAAACATCTGCCATTCTATTCACCTCCCCTCAAATATTATATAAAATATTGTCCAAAAAAACTAGGTGAAATCGATTCTTTTATTACATTACCATACCGCCATCAACATTTAACGTTTGACCTGTAACATATTTGCTTTGATCAGAAGCGAAAAACGTTACAGTATTTGCGATATCTTGTGCTTCACCAAACTGAGCTGCAGGAATTAATTTTAACATTTCTGCTTTTATATTTTCATCTAATACATCCGTCATATCAGTCGCAATAAACCCTGGAGCAATTGCATTTACAGTAATATTTCGGCTCGCTAATTCTTTTGCTGATGTTTTTGTTAATCCAATTACACCAGCTTTAGCAGCAACATAATTTGCTTGTCCTGGGTTTCCTGTTACACCAACAACAGAAGCGATATTAATAATACGTCCTTGACGTTGACGCATCATATAACGAGATACTGCCTTCGTACATAAGAAAACACCTTTTAAGTTTGTATTAATAACTGTATCCCATTCTTCTTCTTTCATACGCATTAATAAATTATCTTTTGTTACACCAGCGTTATTTACAAGAATATCAACTTGTCCAAACGTATCTACAGTTTGTTTCACCATACTTGTAACATCATCAGCATTTGCAACATCTGCTCTTACTGCAATTGCATCCGAACCTAATTTCTTTATTTCATCAACGACTTCATTCGCCTTTTGCTCATTACCAGCATAATTTACTACAACATTTGCCCCTTGTTTCGCTAAATCAATCGCAATTGCACGACCAATTCCACGTGATGCACCAGTTACTAATGCTACTTTCCCTTTTAACATCAGCTTTCTCCTCTCAAATTTGAAATGGTATCTTTTAATGTCTCTTCATCATATATCGCATATGCTTTCACTGAAGAATCAATCGACTTCATAAGACCAGCAAGTACTTTTCCAGGTCCGATTTCAATAAATGTATCTACCCCTTGATTCACCATGTACTCAATAGATGGGTACCATAATACAGGCGAATAGAGCTGTTCAATTAGCTTTTCTTGAATATCTGTACCACGTGTAATAACGTCTGCCGTAACATTTGCAATAACAGGAATATCCGTGTCTTGAATTGTAATTTCATTTAAAACACTTTGGAACCTATCAGCAGCTGGCTTCATAAGCGAGGAATGAAACGGTCCACTTACTTTTAGCGGAATTGCTCTTTTAGCACCATTTTCTTTCGCTCTCTGAGAAGCAAGTTCTACTCCTTGCTTTGTTCCAGAAATAACAATTTGCTTCGTGCTATTCATATTAGCAATTTGTACTGCATATCCTTCACTTGTTACTTCTTCTGTAACTCGTTTCAGCATATCCGGATCTGCACCTAAAATAGCTGCCATTGCACCTTCCCCGCCTGGAACTGCTTCTTCCATATATTCGCCACGTTTCCTTACAGCATATACAGCGTCTTCGAAAGTTAATGCACCCGCCGCTACAAGAGCGCTATATTCACCTAAACTATGTCCTGCGACAAAGTCAGGTATAATATCATACTCCTTCAAAGCTGTTAAAATTGCAAAACTCGTTGTTAATAATGCAGGTTGCGCATTTGTCGTTAATGTTAACTTTTCCTGCGGTCCTTCAAAAATCACTTCTGAAAGAGAATCATGCAAAACTTCATCCGCTTTTGCAAACACTTTCGCAACCTCTTTATTATTCTCCGCTAACTGTCTACCCATTCCAACTGCCTGTGAACCTTGGCCCGGAAAAAGAAATGCTATTTTTCCCATTTCAAATCCTCCTCTTATTGAAGCGGCTCCTTCTCCATTACACTTGAAATTGTAGGAATTACTTCTTTCGCTACCATTTCTCTCGTTTGACGAATCGCACTAAATATCGATTGGTCATTAGAAGAACCGTGAGCCTTAATGACAGGAGCTTTCAATCCAAATAACGCCGCTCCTCCATACTCCGAATAATCCATTTTATCTTTTAATACCATAAGTTTTGGTTTTAATACTGCTGCTGCTAATTTGCTCGTAAATGAACTCATTAGTTGCTCTTTTAACATAGAGAATAACGCAAGTGCTGTTCCTTCTAATGATTTCAACGCTACATTACCCGTAAAACCATCACATACAACAACGTCTGCTACACCTTGCAATAAGTCTCTTGATTCAACGTTTCCAACGAAATTAATTGGCGCATCCTTGAGCATAGCAAATACTTGTTTTGAAAGCTCGTTTCCTTTACCATCCTCTGTTCCAACGTTCAAAAGTCCAACGCGAGGGTTTTTAATCCCTCTTACCTTCTCTGCGTAAACAGATCCCATTACTGCATATTGATATAAATGAATTGGTTTTGCATCAACGTTTGCTCCAACATCTAACATAACAAAACCTTCCCCATCAACAGTTGGCATTGTAGGTGATAAAGCTGGCCTTTCAATCCCTTCCATACGACCGACAACAAACAATCCAGCCGCCATTAAAGCTCCTGTACTCCCTGCTGATATACAAGCATCCGCAACACCATCTTTTACTTGCTGCGCTGCAAGTACCATTGAAGCTTGTTTCTTTCGACGAACCGCTCTTACTGGTTCATCTGTCGCTTCGATTTTTTCATCTGTATGAAGTATAGTAATTCGCTCTTCACTCGTTAAGTATTGACGAATTTCCTCTTCTTTCCCTACTAACGTAATATGTATATCTGAATATTCCTTAATAGCTTTCATTGCTCCTAATACTACAGCCTTTGGAGCATGATCGCCTCCCATTGCATCTATTGCGATTTTCATAAGTTGTTACCTTCCTCACTATAATTACTAGATCGATACATTTCAAAAGTGCCTGTAAAAACAAGTTCTTCTCCAACAAAGCTATGCACTTTGACAACCGTCCGTCCTTTATCATTCTCTACATCCTCAACACGCGCTTTTGCAACAACACGCTCTCCTAATTTTACAGGACGAATGTATCGAATGGTAGACTTTGCAGTTAAAGCTAATTCTTCATCAATAACTGCAACAGCTAGTGAGTTTGCTTGTGCAAACAAATGATGCCCACGAGCAATTTGATTTCTTTTAAATACATGTTCTATCTTTACTTCAAAGATAGAAATAGCATGTCTATCTAATTCTATATCGATAATTTCTCCGACAACCTCTTCTAACGGTAAAGATTTCACATCTTCTTCATGTTGCTTTGTAGCTACATGCTTAATTCGCTCTCTTAATTCAGGAATAGATAATTCCATACGATCAAGACGAACAGTTTGTATGCTCACCTGAAATTTTTCAGCTAAATCTTCATCCGTAATAAAAGGATTCGTTTCTATTGTTTGTTGTAATAATTCTTGTCTTTCTTTTTTACTTCTTCTTTTTTTCATACCGCACCATCCATTTTTATGACTAGGTACTAACAGTAGTATATAATCATTAAAAGTAGAATGCAACAAAAACTTTTGTTGACTCCCTTTAATCGAGCTTCTCTCCTTGGAACACACCCGTTCCATCAAGATAAGTACGCAGCGAAGCATACTGATCATTGTGCCAAAATGCTTCTGATTCTACCAATATTGCCGCATCTTGTCTAGCAGTTTCTAACGCCCGATAATCATGTACCATATCAGCAACCTTAAATTCTGGCAGACCACTTTGCTTACTTCCAAAGAAATCCCCAGGACCTCGTAACTCTAAATCTTTTTCTGACAATACAAATCCATCATTCGTTTCAGTCATAATACGCATTCGTTCTTTTCCCGTTTCCGATTTCGGATCCGCGATTAATAAACAATATGATTGTTCACTACCACGTCCAACACGCCCCCTCAGCTGATGGAGCTGTGATAAACCGAAACGCTCTGCGTCATAAATAACCATAACAGTCGCATTTGGTACGTTCACACCTACTTCAACAACTGTTGTCGATACAAGAATTTGCACTTTATTTTCACTAAACTGTCCCATTATCTCTTCTTTTTCCTGAGATGATAGCCTTCCATGCATTAATCCAACTTGGCATTTCCCTTCGTAATGATGCGTCAGCATACTATGTAAATCGATAGCATTTTGCACATCAAGCTTCTCAGACTCTTCAATAAGAGGACAAATAACATATGCTTGTCTTCCTTTTTTTATCTCTTTCTCCACAAAACCGAGAACACGATCTAACATATCATGTTTTGCCCAATACGTTTCAATTACCTTTCTACCAGCTGGCATTTCGTCGATAATAGAAACGTCCATCTCTCCAAATGCAGTGATTGCTAACGTACGCGGAATTGGGGTCGCCGTCATAAATAACACATCTGGACTTTCACCTTTCTCCCGTAAAACCCGGCGCTGCGCTACACCAAATCGATGTTGTTCATCGGTAATAACGAGACCTAACCTATGAAATATAACTTCATCCTGAATTAAAGCATGCGTCCCAACGAGGATATCTATTTCTCCTTGTTCTAATTTCGCCAAAATTTCTCGACGTCTCGCACCCTTAACAGAACTTGTTAGTAATTCAACCTTCATACCGAAATGCGAAAATGTCTCAGCGAGCGACTGATAATGTTGTTCAGCTAAAATTTCTGTAGGAACCATCAAAGCGCCTTGGTAATGAGCCAATTTCGCCGCATAAAGAGCAATTGCAGCGACAACTGTTTTCCCAGACCCTACATCACCTTGTAATAATCGATTCATTCGATAAGGAGATGTCATATCTTTCATAATTTCATCTACAACTCGGCGTTGTGCGCCAGTTAACGGAAATGGAAGCGCATCGGTAAACTCTTGTAACTCTACTGACAAAATTTCTTTCTTCGTCCCTTTCGAATTTTCCCTTTCCATCTTCCGAAGTGTTTGCATTTTCAACTGAAACAAGAAAAACTCCTCATATACAAAACGGCGACGCGCTTGCTTTAAGTCTTCCTGTCCCACTGGAAAATGTAACGCTCGAAGCGCTTCATAGCGTGGTAATAATTTATACCGACTTAACAAACCGTCTGGTAATACTTCGACTATGGAATCTCCATACTCCTTAAATGCTTGCGCAACAAAACGGCGCATCTGTTTTACTGTCAGTTTTCCTTTCACTGAATATACAGGCTCTACTTCTTGTTGACGTAAAACTGGTCCAAAATGAAGTTCTGATACAGCAATTGTTTGGCGATGCTGATCCCATTTACCAGTAATTGTTACCGTTTCCTCTAACTTTAACTTCTGTTTATAGTATGGTCTATTAAAACATACAGCTGTAATTAAATAACGACCAACGAGGACACGAACTGTTAGACGCGACTTCTTCTTCCCATAATATTGCAGTAAAGGAGCACTATGAACTTTCCCCTCAACTGTCACACGCTCATCATGCTTCACTTCAGCAAGATCTTTCATCGCATAGTCTTCATAACGGTACGGAAAATGTTCTAATAGATGAGAAACTGTATAAATTCCCATCTCGTGTAATAACTCAGATGTTTCTCCTCCGATTCCCTTTACATCCGTAACAGGAACTTGTACAACTTCATTCAAGATTCTCACGCTCCGTCACATTATTTTCTTTGTTTCACTCTATTGATTAACCATTAACATCATTAACATCTGTAATCGCTCTCTTTCACCCTATATATTCTATCATAGGCATTCTAAGAGAAACTACTCTAATCCCTCTATATAAAACAAAGTTATACAACACGTAAGAAAAGAGCCTCACTTTTAGCAGCAAGGCTCTTTTCTATCATCAATATGCTAGCCTTTTGAATAAAAACTAGTAATAAATTTCATATCACTACTTCTTATCCATTAGCAAGTAAGTAATCCATTTATTTTCAAAACGAATCTTTTCTTATTCTACAGAGAAGATGAAAGAATACACCGGTTGGTTCCCTGCATGTACTTCTACTTCTGCATCTTCAAAGCTCTCTTCTACAAACGTAACTAATTCAGCCACTTCTTCATCTGTTGCATCTTCACCTTGTAGAATCGTTACGATTTCAGAATCCTCATCAATTAGCGCTTCTAGTAATTGCTTCGCAGCTCCTACTTTTTCAGCATTTGTAGATACAATTTTCCCATCTGCAATACACATGAAATCATCTTTTTGAATTGCTACGCCATCAATTTCCGTATCACGAACAGCATACGTAATTTGACCTGTTTTCACATGGGATAAAGCTTCTTTCATGTGTTCTTCATTCTCTTCTAACGTTCCAACTGGATTAAATGCTAACATAGCAGCCATACCTTGAGGAACTGTTTTTGAACGAACAACAATAACTTCTTGATCTACCACTGATGCTGCTTGTTCTGCTGCCATCACGATATTTCCGTTATTTGGTAAAATGATAATTTTTTCAGCATTCGCCTCTTCAATCGCCTTCACGATATCCTCCGTACTTGGATTCATCGTTTGGCCACCTTCGATAACTTTTGTTGCGCCAATGCTCTCAAATAAAGTTTTAATACCAGATCCCATAGCTACAGTTACAATACCATACGGTTGTTTCTCTTTTGGCTGATTCGTTTGTTCAGGCATCGGAGTAGGTTCATCTAATAAAGCAGTATGCTGTTCACGCATATTTTCTACTTTGATCTTAATTAGACTACCGTAACGCTGTCCGTAGTTCATAGGATCTCCAGGATGTTCCGCATGAATATGAACCTTTACAACCTCATCATCCGATACAACAAGTAGTGAATCTCCGTACACACTAATATCTTCACGGAATTTTTGTTCAGAGAAATTATGTTCCTTCATTTTTTCAGGCTCTAATTTCACCATGAATTCCGTACAATATCCATACTTAATATCTTCTGTACTCAATTGGCTTTGTACACTACGGTGATGTTCTGCGCGTACCATTTCATTCATAGATGGTTGTGCAGGCGCATCAGAAGAAATCGTTTCTCCTTTTAAGTCAGCTAAAAATCCTTCGTATACAACAACAAGACCTTTACCACCGCTATCTACAACGCCAACTTGTTTTAATACAGGTAATAAATCTGGCGTACGATTTAACGATGCATTTGCTTCTTTCACAACGTCTTCCATAAACAAAACAAAGTCGCGCTGTTTTTTCGCAACTGTCACTGCATATTTACCCGTTTCTCTTGCAACCGTTAAAATCGTTCCTTCGATCGGTTTCATAACCGCTTTGTAAGCCGCCTCTACTCCAGCTTCTAAAGCTGCAGCAAAATCAACTGTTGTTAATTCTTCTTTTTGTTCAATGGATTTAGAGAAACCACGGAACAATTGAGATAAAATAACACCAGAGTTACCACGTGCTCCCATTAATAATCCTTTGGCTAAACTTACGCCGACTTTACCAGCATGCTGTGAAGGATTTGCTTTCACTTCACGTGCGCCTGAAGTCATTGATAAGTTCATGTTTGTACCGGTATCGCCATCTGGAACTGGAAATACGTTTAATGCATCAACAAGCTGAACATTATTTGTTAAATTATTCGCTCCTTGAATGATCATTTGTGATAAACGTTTCCCATCAATTTTTTGAATTGACACAGATTTTCCTCCTTAATGCACATTACAAGTTTATTACTTTAACTCCTTGTACGTAGATGTTTACAGAATCTACTGCTAGTCCTACAGTTTGATCTAATGTATATTTCACTTTCGTCTGCACGTTATGTGCTACTTCTGAAATTTTCGTACCATAGCTCACAATAATATACATATCAATATGTACTTCATCTTCATTTTTACGAACAATTACGCCTCTAGTGAAGTTTTCTTTTCGTAAAATGTCTGTTAATCCATCTTTTAATTGATTTTTTGATGCCATACCTACGATACCGTAGCAATCTACTGCGGCACCTCCAGCAATTGTTGCAATTACATCTGTACTAATATCAATTTGACCGTACTTCGTTTTAATTTCAATTGACATCTCGTTTCCCCCTTCATAAATGGTGAAAGTGAGCTAGACTACTTTAGTTACTATCATATAATCTTTTTAAAGAAAATTCCATCGTTCTTTCTTTTTCACTCTCATATTTTATGTTTTAAATTACATTTTTTTATGATGAGCAAAATAGTCCATTGTTATTATACAACATGTACCACTATAATATGTCAAGCAATTTTTCTTGATTTCAACTTTTCTTCATTGATATATAGTGTCAAGTAATTTTTCTTGATTTCTTTTTCCTACGGTGTTGCATTCTCTTTTTAGTTGTGTTAAATTATAGTAGTGTTTTTAGCATCGCATAAAAGACTAACATTGAAAAATTACGTATGGTAAGGTATCAAGGGAGGGAAATATAAATGGCTCGTGTTTGTGCTATCACTGGAAGAAAAGCTCGTTCTGGTAACTCTCGTTCTCACGCAATGAACGCTACAAAACGTAAATGGGGCGCTAACCTTCAAAAAGTTCGCGTACGCATCGACGGTAAAGTTCAACGTGTTTACGTTTCTGCTAGAGCATTAAAATCTGGCAAAATCGAACGTGTTTAATAATAAAAAAAAGAGCCGCTAGGCTCTTTTTTTACTATACCAATGGAAAAAGCACCGGTAATAGGTGCTTTTTTTAGTCTTTTTTAAAGGTATTTAACATCGCACGAACAATTCCACCAAGAAATTTAGGTAACTTAATTGTATAAAATCTCATGGTTTCCCTCCTAATCCCCATTACTCCACTTGTTCACTATATGATGCAAGGAGCAAAATTGTTTCTTCAATCAGTGCTTCTTATCATCATTAATATGCCAGAAGTAAATGAAAAAGTACCTTTTTCATTAATGAGTTCATTACTAATACAAAGTGTCGATCCCCACTCTATTGTTTTATTAGTAAGAGGGTACTTAAAACCGTGAAGTGTAATGCCTTCCACCCTTTCAGTAACTGGTACAAATGATACGTATGGAAAATGTTCATTTCCTTCAATTATATACGTACCAAGCTTTTTCACCATTATTTCATTTTTATTGTCCACAATACACATTTCTATATTTACTTCTAATCCCTTTAAAAGCATCTGAATATTTGCTAAACCGTGATCAAGTCTTCCACCAGTAGCACCAAAAATACGAATTAATTTTGGTTTCTGTTCTAAAGCCCAGCTAATTGCAATTTCTAAATCTGTTTGATCTTTTTCTCGCGGGACAATATGTAATTCATTTGTCTGCTGTCCCATCCATGCTAATTCCTCATCAGTAACTGAATCATAATCCCCAAACGCAACAGCCGGAGTGATTCCTCTTTTCAACAAACGGTACACTCCTCTATCAACGGCCGCCCAAACTACTTCTTCATTTTCATACCGAGAAAAATCTGCGCAGTATTCTGCAGGTCCTCCCGCTAAAATATGAATAATCATTTTTCCTTCCCCTTCTATTGTAAAAAGGCAATCTGCCATTCGGTAGATTGCCTTTCTCCTTATTTGCCACTCTAACATGTATAAATAGTGAAGTCTTAATGAACTAGAAGCTTCACTAGGATAAAGGTTCGTTCATTCTTTATCCGCGAATTACACGAATTGCTTCACCGCGGTCTTTTTGATTGTATACTGCTGATCCCGCTACAAGAACATTCGCCCCTGCTTCAATACAAAGTCTTGCCGTTTCAGCGTTGACACCACCATCAACTTCAATTTCCACTTGTAGATTTCGCTCTTTAACCATTTCTGCAACTTGTTTGATTTTCGGTAATACAGAATGAATAAACTTCTGTCCGCCAAATCCAGGATTTACTGTCATAAGTAATACCATGTCTATATCTTCTAATACATGCTCAATCGTTGAAACTGGAGTATGTGGATTTAATACAACTCCCGCTTTAATGTCATGAGATTTAATTAACTGAATTGTACGATGTAGATGTGGACAAGCTTCTACATGGACAGTAATAATATCAGCTCCCGCTTTTGCGAAAGTTGGGATATAGTTATCAGGATTTTCAATCATTAAATGTACATCTAACGGTAATGATGTAATCGGACGGATTGCTTCTACAATTAATGGTCCAATCGTAATATTTGGTACGAAATGTCCATCCATTACATCGACGTGAATGTAGTCAGCTCCGCCTTTTTCTACATCTTTAATCTCTTCCCCTAATCTTGAAAAATCTGCTGATAAAATCGATGGTGCAATTTTAATCATGACTAATACCTCGGCTTTCTCTCTCTAATTTCTTCTACGAATTGTTTGTAATTCTTATAACGATATTCGGTAATCTTTCCTTCTTCAACCGCAGCTTTCACCGCGCATTTCGGTTCAACAAGGTGTGTACACCCTCTAAATTTACAGTATTGGCTCGCTTCTTTCAACTCTGGAAAACAATATGTAAGATCTTCTACTTCTATATCTATGAAATCCAGTGAACTAAAACCAGGTGTATCCGCAACTAGTCCGCTTCCAACTGTAATTAATTCCACGTGTCTTGTCGTATGCTTTCCACGCCCTAAATGTGAAGAAATATCATTTGTTTTCAATTCTAAATCTGGGCGTAATACGTTTAGCATTGAAGATTTCCCAACACCAGATTGGCCTGCAACGACAGAAATACAGCCTTCTAAGAATGGTTTCAAAATGTCGATACTTTCCGATGTATTTATAGAAGTAAACAAGACATCATAACCCATTTCACGATAATCATTTGCATAAGATTCAACAGTCTCTCTCATTTTTTCATCTACTAAATCCATCTTACTAATGCAAATAATCGGTTTAATGTTATGATATTCAATCAATACTAAAAATCGATCTAACAGTCCTGGATTAAAATCTGGTTCTACTGCAGAGAAAACAAGAATAGCTTGATCAACATTAGCAATAGGAGGTCTAACAAGTTCATTTTTCCGATCAAATACTTCTAACACATAACCTTCATTCGGATTATCCGCTTGAAAAACAACTTGGTCTCCTACAAGTGGCGTAATTTTATTCTTTCTAAATACACCACGCCCGCGACATTGTGTAATCCCTTCCTCATTCTGCACATAATAAAACCCACTTAGAGCTTTTACAATTTTTCCTTCTGGCATATAATTCTCCTTTATTTTGTATAAAATGAAACTGCAATTAAATATGAATAGACTAGAGTTCTTTAAACAATTATTTCAAAGCCCACCAAATATATATCCAGGTTCATATATTTAATCTACCATCAAATTTGAAATATTATTTACAACAGTATCACTTTTACAGCTTTTTGAATCATATATTTTTGCCTGTTATACCGTCCACTATGTAGACAGCATAACAGGCAAGAGTAATACATCCCATTCTCTATAAGAAGAAATTGGAATTCACTATTATTGAGCTGGATATGGTACTTCTTTGTCGATAATCGTTACTCCATCCCGAACAATTTTATAGTGTCCCTTTGCACCTTCTTGAATTACAAATTCTAAAGAAATAGTCGCTGACTCAGTAATTGTTCTCGTTTCAACTGGTTTATCCATTTTTTGCTGCATATCTTCTTTATAAATTTCTATTGTTTGCGGCTTTTTCTCACCTGTTGCAGAAACTTCATATGGGATAGAAATGTTATCCACTTTTACCGTTTTCGTCACTTTAGGCTTCGGACCATCGGAGATAATAACCGTTACTTTATCTCCTTCTTTTAAAGGTGTGCCAGGCTTTGGAAATTGCGAAATAACAAGGCCTTTATCAATTGTATCCGAATATTCCCTTTTTATATCAGAAACAAGCTTTCTTTCATTTAAATAACCTTTCACGCTATTTTCAGTCCATCCTGAAAAATCACCTGGTCTTATTTGATAAGGTCCTTTACTTACCCAAATTTTCAGTTCTTGTTCCGCCTCTATAACCATTTGATCAGGCGTTGGTATTTGCTCTACAATTTCACCTTTCGGCTTATCATTTTCAATATAATTTATTGTAACTTGTTTATATTTTTCTTCTAACTCAGCTCTTATACTCTCAAAATCTTTTCCTGTCAAATCACGCATCTTACTTTTCTTTTTCCCACCTGATTGATAGATAGTAATTTTAGAGTTTTCTTTCACTACTCTTCCTGCTATAGGATCTGTTTTTATCACTTTTCCGGCTTCAACATCATCTGTATATACAAGATTAGGTTCAGTAACTTCAAACCCTTTTTCAACTAATGTATTTACAGCTGTCGTATATTTCATACCAGCCACATCAGGAACTTTCACATCTTTCGGAATAAAGAAGCCTGGAATAACAGTAAGTGCTAAGGTTATCCCTATCGCTAAAAGTAAAAATGTTGTAATTAAAACTTTCAGCCATTTATTACTTCGTTTTTTCTTCTTACCTGATTCGGTCTCTTCTTTTCTTACTTGTTCATCCATTTTACTTCCTTTTAATACAATCGTTTCATCACTTACATTTTGAAATAGTTGTTCTTGTTGAATAATTGGAATCGCTTTCGTCGCTTCCATATCTTCTGGTATGTAAAATGGTTGTTCATTTATTCGTTCTGGGTATAGTGCTGTTTCAATATCTCGTTTCATCGCGTTAGCAGATTGATATCGATGAAACGGATCTTTCGCAGTTGCCTTTAATATAATATTTTCAACACTTTGTGGAATATTTTCATTCCATCTTTTTGGAGATGGCATTTCATTTTGTAAATGTTTTAACGCAATTGCAACAGCAGATTCACCAGAAAACGGTTGTCTTCCTGTTAACAATTCAAACATAACAATCCCAAGTGAATAAATATCTGATTGTTTATTCGCTATACCGCCGCGCGCTTGTTCTGGTGATAAATAATGCACCGAACCGAGCACCGAATTTGTATGTGTAATCGTTGCTGCACTTGTAGCTGTCGCAATTCCAAAGTCTGTGACTTTTATCACTCCATCATCTCGGATCAAAATATTGTGCGGTTTAATATCGCGATGCACAATCTCAAAATGATGGGCGTGTGCCATGGCGGACGTTAACTGCTCCATTATATCAAGAGCTTCTCCTATCGGTAACATCCCTCGATCAATTATGTATTGCTTCAATGTTCGTCCAGGTACATATTCCATTACAAGATAATATATACCATCCTCTTCCCCAACATCATACATATTCACAATATTTGGATGCGACAACGTTGTAACAGATTGCGCTTCTCGATGGAAACGTTTAATAAACTCTTCATTATTTGAATAGTCGAGTCTTAATATTTTTACCGCTACATCTCGACCGAGTATATCATCATGAGCTAAATATACATTGGCCATTCCTCCACCGCCAATCATTTCCAGCAGCTTATAACGGTCATTTAAGCGTTTTCCAATCAGCACGTTGCACTTCACCTACTTTCGTTTGTCGAATCCGCATAATCAATAATAACGAGGGTGATATTATCTTCTCCACCACGATCATTTGCTAATTGAATGAGATGCTCTCCCTTCGCCCCGAGCTGTTCATTCAATTGTAAAATTTGTTGCATATCAGCCATAGGGACTTTGTTAGACAATCCATCAGAGCAAAGAAGCAATTGATCGTCTTCTTCGAGCACCAATGTTTTAACATCTAGTCCGACTTTTTCTTCTGTTCCTAACGCTCTTAACAGAACATTCTTTTTCGGGTGATATTCTGCATCTTCTTTTGAAATTTCACCGTGCCTAACAAGTTCATTTACAAGTGAGTGATCTTCCGTTACAAGCGATATTTCTCCCTCTGATACCATATAACAACGACTATCTCCTATATGACCTATTGTTACAAAACTAGGTGTACAAATCGCTACGATAACCGTTGTTCCCATGCCATTACATTCTACATGCTGCTTAGAGTAAGCATATATACGCTCATTAATAATTCCAACGTTAGTATGTAACCACTTTTCTATCTTTTTAGGCTCATTCATATTATGCGTTTGCTTCCAATAATCATGGAATAATTGAATAGCCATCGAGCTAGCTACATCGCCAGCTCGATGACCTCCCATTCCATCTGCTACTACCGCTAAAATATTTCCATCTAAATTGTGAAAAACTCCTGCACTATCTTCATTATGTTGACGAACTTTCCCTTTATCCGATAGAAACACGGCTTTCATCTCGTCACCTCGTCTCTTCTTTGCGCTCCTTTGCACGCAACTGACCGCAGGCTGCATCAATATCATGACCTTGTTCACGGCGAATTGTTACATTCACTCCACGATCTTTTAGCGTCTTTTCAAATAAGAAAATTTGCTCTCGTGGCGTACGTACATAATCACGTTCTGGCACGTAGTTTACCGGAATTAAGTTTACATGACATTTTACACCTTTTAAGAGCGCAGCAAGTTCTTCAGCGTGCTCAACTTGGTCATTTTCTCCTCCAAATAAGCCATATTCAAATGTAATACGACGCCCTGTTCTATTTACATAGTATTTAACAGCTTCCATTAAATCAGGTAGCTTATAAGCACGGTTAATCGGCATTAATTTTGAACGTAACTCTGTATTTGCAGCATGCAATGAAATCGCAAAATTGATTTGCATATCTTCTTCAGCGAACTTATAAATTTTCGGAACAATTCCACTTGTTGAAACTGTCATATGTCTTGCACCAATATGAATTCCTTTTTCATGATTTACAATGCGTAAGAATGACATTAAGTTGTCATAATTATCAAATGGTTCTCCAATTCCCATAACAACAAGCGAACTTACACGTTCTTCTGTTTCATCAAGCGCACGCTGAACTTCTACTACTTGCGCTACAATTTCTCCAGCTTCTAGGTTTCGTTTTAACCCACCGAGTGTAGAAGCACAGAACGTACAGCCAATGCGGCAACCCACCTGTGTTGTTACACAAATGGAATTTCCATATTCATGTCGCATTAGTACCGTTTCAATAGAGTACCCATCGTATAACTGGAATAGGAATTTAATCGTTCCATCCGAAGACGTTTGTTTTACTAAAGTGTTTAAAGTAGTAATATCAAAGGAATTCGACAATTTATCGCGCAATCCTTTAGCAAGGTTTGACATATCCTCATAATTTTTTACACGTTTTTTATATAGCCAATCAAAAATTTGTCCTGCACGGAACTTAGGTTCTCCTTGTTCCTTTAACCAATCTTGCATTTCATGAAGTTGTAAAGAATAAATTGATGGTTTCTTTGTCTCTAGATTTTTCTTTTGTTTTTTTACAGTCGTTTCCATGATGCTACACCTTCTTTCTTAAACAAGCAATATAAAAGCCATCTGTTGCAAAATAATGTGGTAAAATTCGTACTTGACCCTCATCAATATACGGATTTAACTTTTCTGGCATACGCTCTTTTATCGTAGTATCCCACTCAAATTCAGGATGCTCTTGTAAAAATTGCTTTATTACTTGTTCATTTTCTATTTTTTCAATTGTGCACGTACTATAAACAAGGCGACCACCTTGTTTTAACAATGGTGCTATTTTTTCTAGTATCGCAAGTTGAATCGTTGATAATCGTTCACTATCGCCCTTATCTTTACCTAACTTAATATCAGGTTTACGTCTAATAACACCAAACCCAGAACATGGTGCATCTACTAATATTTTGTCAAAAGATTCATTTGCAAAATGCTCTTGAACTTTTCTAGCATCTAAAGCCATCGTTTCTACATTTTCTAAACCCAGTCTCTTCGCCTGTTGTTCAATTAAACGTACTTTATGTGCGTGTAAATCAAGCGACATTACCTTACCAGTTCCGTCCAAACGCTCTGCAATATGAGTTGTTTTTCCGCCAGGAGCAGCACAACTATCTAGAACTGCATCTCCTTTATTCGGTTCTAAAGCGCGTGCTACAAGCATTGAGCTTTCATCTTGAATAGAAAGGAAACCTTTTTTGAACGCTTCTGTATGTGCGACATTTCCTCTTTCAATTTGAATTGCATCCTCTGACAATTCGCCGCGTTTTGCTTCTATACCCTCATCAGCTAATAACGCAACCGCTTCTTCTACCGTTACTTTATCAACATTTACACGTGCTGTTGGTACAGGTGGCAACATATTTACTTCACACATTTTCTCTGCTGTCTCTAAACCATATTCAGATGCCCATTCTTGTACAAGCCACATTGGATGACTCGTTGCAATTGCAAGACGCTCTACTGGATTTTCGATTTCTTCTAACGAAGGTACACCTTCTCGCTGAATTGAACGCAATACTCCGTTCACCATGCCTGAAATCCCCTTATGCCCACGACGCTTTGCAATCTCAACCGCTTCATGAATAGCAGCTCTTTCTGGAACTCGGTCTAAATATAACATTTGATATAGAGATAGGCGCAGTAATACTCTTACCCATGCCTCAACTTTTTTTCTTAAAAATGGTTGTAAGTAAAAATCTAGTGTGTCACGACGTTGAATCGTTCCATATACAATTTCAGTTAATAAACCAATATCTTTTCTGTCAATTGTACTTTTTTCAATCAAATTATTTAAAAGTAAGTTACTATATGCACCACTTTTTTCTACTTGAATTAAACCATCAAGAGCTAACTCACGAACATTTTGTCTCATGCATTTTCTCCTAACTTCGTACCAATTTCAGGTTTTGTTCCACGTAAAAATTGTGAACAACTCATACGTTTTTTACCAGACGGTTGCAATTCAGTAATTTTAATACCTGTCTCATTCCCTGTTGCAACAACAAATCCATCTTCTTCATGAGCTACTACTGTACCTGGTTCAGCTTGCTCTGCCATAGAGACCTTCTCTCCCCACCATACTTTAATAACTTGTCCTGCTAAAGTCGTATAAGCAACTGGCCATGGATTCAATCCGCGAATGTGATTGTATACTTCTTCACCTGTTTTTGTCCAATCAATTTTCTCTTGCTCACGTTTTATATTATATGCGAACGTCACTTCATCTTCATTTTGTTTAATTGGTTCTAGTTTACCCTGAATTAGTAAAGGAACCGTTTTAGATAAAAGGTGCGCTCCCGCTTCGCTTAACTTATCAAATAATGAACCTGTTGTTTCACGCTCTTCAATTTCTACTTCTACTTGCGTTAAAATATCACCAGCATCTAATTTTTCTACCATATACATAATTGTAATACCTGTTTTCTCTTTACCTTCCATGATTGCATAGTGAATCGGTGCACCACCGCGAAGTTCTGGAAGTAATGAAGCATGGACATTAATACATCCGTACTTTGGCGCTTCTAAAATTTCATTCGGTACAATCTGACCGAACGCAGCTGTTACGATTAAATCCGGCTCTAACGCTAATACTTTTTCATATTCGTCTTTTTCACGAATTTTCAGTGGCTGTAACACCGGAATACCATGCTTCTCCGCTTCTACTTTAACAGGCGTAGGTGTTAAAACCTTTTTTCTACCTACTGGACGATCTGGTTGCGTTACAACACCCACTACGTCATATCCATCCTCGATAAGACGACGAAGCACCGGCACAGAAAAGTCCGGTGTTCCCATAAATACTACTTTTATCATTCAAAAACCGCTCCTTTTAACACCTATTCTAATTCGTTTTCTTCATAATATCTCGTCACTTTAGATGTGAATAAAACACCATGTAAATGATCGATTTCATGCTGAATTGCACGCGCCAAGAAGTCTTTCGCTTCTAATAAGAATATTTTCCCGCGGCGATTTTGCGCACGCACTTTAATATAATCTGCACGCTCCACTTCACCATAAAGTCCCGGAAAGCTTAAGCAGCCTTCGGGACCTACTTGTTCACCACGTTTTTCTAAAATAACCGGATTAATTAATTCGATTTTCCCCGTATCATCACCGATATCAACAACAGCTACTTGTAAGCTTACACCTACTTGTGGCGCAGCTAAACCAACGCCGTCTGCAATTAACATTGTTTCATGCATATCTTTTAACAATTTCACTAACTTTTTATCAAAGTTAATTACTCTTTCGCATGGTGTTTCTAACACTTCATTTGGATGCTTTACAATTTCTAAAACTGCCATATTTCCCTCCGCTACATTAACATTGTTGGATTAAAATCAATTGAGATTTGTAGCTCTTTTTGCATTTCTGCTTGATAATGTTCATTTACCATTTTGAGCACGTTCTTTAAGTTTGGTTCCCGTTTGTATTTTATCATGCATTGGTAACGATATCTATCTTTTATCCTTGGAATTGCTGAAGCAACTGGCCCTAATACCATCGTTTGCTGTGAACAATGCATTCGTAAATGACCGACAATTTTTTCCGTCACTTGGACTGCCTTTAATAATTCTGGATGAGATACAGTGACAAGTACAACATAGTAATATGGCGGATATTGCCTCATTCGCCTCATTTGCATTTCTTGTTCAAAAAATACATCATAGTGTTGATTCTTTGCTAATTCTACACTGTAATGTTCCGGCGTATACGTTTGAATTACAACTTCCCCTGGCAATTCATGTCTTCCTGCACGTCCACTCACTTGCGTCAATAGCTGATAGGTCTTTTCACTCGCCCGAAAATCAGGTAGGTGAAGCATCGTATCCGCCGTTAAAACACCAACAAGCGTCACCTTCGGAAAATCAAGTCCTTTTGCAATCATTTGTGTTCCAAGTAATATATCTGCTTTCTCTTCACCAAATGCCTTTAATAATTTTTCATGCATTCCTTTGCGGCTTGTTGTATCCACATCCATTCGAATGACTCGCGCTTCTGGAAATAGTTTTGTGATTTCTTCTTCAACCTTTTGCGTCCCTGTACCAAAGAAACGAATATAAGTACTATTACAAGCAGGACACTCTGTTGGCATATTTTCTTCATAACTACAATAATGACATTTTAAACGATGGTTCATTTTGTGATATGTCAGCGAAATATCACAATGCGGACATTGTACGACATACCCACAATCACGGCACATCACAAACGTAGAATGACCCCTTCTATTTAAAAAGAGAACCATTTGTTCTTTCTTTTCTAATCGATCTGCTATTTTTTCATGCAGTGCCTTTGAAAACATTGAGCGATTTCCATCACGAAGCTCTTCCCGCATATCAACAATTTCTACCGTCGGCAAAGCTTGTTCATTCATACGTTTTTCCATTGTAAGCAACCCATAGACACCTTTTTTTGCTCTAGCAAACGATTCAAGTGTCGGCGTTGCACTTCCTAGAACGATTGGACACTTATGATATTGCCCTCTCCACACTGCTACATCTCTTGCATGATACTTCGGATTATCTTCTTGCTTATAACTCGATTCGTGCTCTTCATCAATAATAATGATCCCTAAATTTTCAAATGGAGCAAAAATAGCTGAACGCGCACCAACTACAACTTTCACTTCTTTTCTTAAAATCTTTCGCCATTCATCATATTTTTCTCCGACAGAAAGCGCACTATGAAGAACCGCAACTTGCGAACCGAACCTACCTTTGAAGCGATCTACCATCTGGGGCGTTAACGCGATTTCTGGAACAAGCACAATCGCTTCTTTTCCTTTCTTCAACACCGCTGCTATAGATTGTAAATACACTTCTGTCTTACCACTTCCTGTAACACCATATAGTAAAAATGGATTGTACGTTTCATTTGTAATCGATGACAAAATCGGTGTAATTACTTGCTTTTGTTCCTCAGTAAGCGGGAATGGTTTCGTTTGTTCAAAATCATCATCGTCATATGGATTCCGGTATACTTCTACATACTTTTCTGAGATTAGACCTTTTTTAACAAGTGCTTTTATTGGAGCATCTGTTATTTGTAATTCTTCTGTTAAAATTTTTAACGGTACACTTTTGTAATTTTCTACAAAATAATAAAGTACATCTTGTTGTTTTTTACTTTTCAGTTCAAACGCCGCTAATTCTAGTTTATCTTCCGGCAATTCTGGTTGAACTACTCTTTGTTTCTTCTTTTGTACTTTATCCTTTACTTGATAAACTACTTCAATCGTACCATTTTTAATTTCTTGTTGAATAGTGCGATATAGGTGTGGCTGCGCCTCGATAGCTTCCCAATCTATCGTTTCCTTCCCCTGAAATAAACAAAGAATTTCTGGCGTAACTTCTTCTTGTTTACGAAGCTGCAGACGCTTTTTATACGTTGCTTTTATCGCTGTCGGCAGCATCACTTGAAAAGCTGAAATCATATAACATAACGTTTCACTTGTAAGCCAATACCCAAGCTTTAATAACTCCTCATTTAAAACTGGAGTGACATCTAGTATTTCATAGAGTACCTTTAATTTTTTACTTTCTACGTCAACCGAATCCTTTATGCCAATAATAAAGCCTTGCAATTTCCTCGGGCCGAATGGGACTACTACACGCATTCCTGTTTGCACAATATCTTCCCATTTTTTAGGGATAATATAATCAAACGGTCGATCTGTTTGACGTGCAGGTACATCAACAATTACACTCGCAAACTTCATAAACGATCATCTTCTAACATCATTTCAATTTGCTTTAATATTTCACGAGCTACTTCTTTCTTCGTTAAAAGTGGCAACTCAATAATCTCTCCATCTTTTCTATACATTGTTACAATATTTGTATCTGTACCAAATCCAGCTCCTTGGGCTTTCACATCATTCGCAACAATCATATTTGCATTTTTCTCACGTAATTTTCTCGTTGCGTACTCCTCTATGTTTGTCGTTTCGGCTGCAAATCCAATAAGTAACTGTTGGTCCTTCTTCTCACCTAACGTTTTTAAAATATCCACTGTTCTTTCTAATTCAATAACAGCATCGCCATTCTTCTTTTTCATTTTATTATCATGAACATATTTCGGGCGGTAATCTGCAACTGCAGCTGTTTTAATAACAACATCCGTATTGGAATAATACTTAAGTACAGCTTCTAACATATCTTGTGCAGATTCCACTTGTACAGTTGTTACATGTAGTGGTGGAGTTAGCGATGTCGGTCCTGAAATAAGTATAACCTCAGCTCCTAAGTTTGCTGCCACTTCCGCAATTGCATATCCCATCTTTCCAGAAGAAAAATTCGTCATAAAACGAACCGGATCAATCTTTTCACGTGTCGGTCCAGCTGTTATTAATATTCGCTTTCCTTGCAATGGCTTTTTCTCTGAGAAAGATGCCTCTAAACGCGCAATAATCGTTTCAGGCTCTTCTAATCTTCCTTTTGCTACATAACCACATGCTAAAAAACCTTCCCCAGGCTCAATGAATGTATATCCTAAAGTTTTTAACGTCATCATATTTTTTTGAACAATTTTATTTTCATACATATGCACGTTCATAGCAGGTGCAATCCACACTGGCGCTGTAGTAGCTAACAAAGTAGTTGTAATCATATCGTCAGCAATACCACCAGCTAACTTTCCAATACAATTGGCTGTAGCAGGTGCAACAAGTACAACATCCGCCCAATCTGCTAAATCAATATGAGCGATAACCGCCGAGTCTTTCTCATCGAATGTATCTGTATATACATCATGACGAGAAAGCGCTTGAAATGTAAGAGGAGTAACAAACTTCATTGCTGACTCACTCATCATCACTTTTACAAGTGCCCCCGCTTGTGTCATTTTACTTGTTAACGCAGCTGCTTTAAAAACCGCAATGCCTCCTGTTACACATAGAAGTATCTTTTTCCCTTTTAGCATATGACTCGTCCTCTTTCTTTTTCAAACTTATTCTGCTGAAATGGAATTTTTTCAGCTCGTCAGTGCTAGTATTTCGTTTCTTCTTTATACAAGTTCTTTTCAGCTCTGTCGTAAAAAAATAACAACCTACTTGTAAATAGGTTGTTACCGTTACATAGAAAATTATAATGTCTATGTTTTAATTTGTCGAAAAGATGGTCTTAATCAATTATTTTGTCTTCGCTTGGTACATATTTTAATACTTCTGCATCGATTTCTTCTAATGATTTACCTACACATTTATGAGAAACAGGTTGTTCAATAACACAGTTGTCAGCAAGTTGCATTTCACGAGCACGCTTCGCAGCTACTGTTACAAGTGTATATTTAGAATCGATTTTTGTTAATAATGAATCAATTGATGGATTTAACATAATTATAGACCCTCCGTCATTTCTTTATAATATTTTGCTACTCTTTCGCGGCGGCAATGTTCGCCAACCACAATTGCTTTAATTCTGTCGCAAGCTAATTCAACTTGATCGTTTTCTACTACATAGTCATAAGCGTCCATCATTTCGATTTCTTCTTTCGCTACCGTTAAACGATTTTCAATAACATCTTCAGTTTCTGTACCACGACCGACAATTCGGTTCTTTAGTTCAGATAAACTTGGAGGTGCTAAGAAAATAAATACACCTTCAGGAAAGGCTTTTTTAACTTGAATTGCTCCTTGCACTTCAATTTCTAGGAACACATCTTTTCCTTCTTGTAATGTTTTTTCAACATAATCAATTGGTGTTCCGTAATAATTACCAACGAATTCAGCCCATTCAAGTAACCTCTCATTACGAATCATTCCTTCAAATTCTTCTCTCTCTTTAAAGAAATAATCCACACCATCTACTTCACCTTCACGCGGTTTACGTGTCGTTACTGAAATAGAGTACTGAAAACGCGTATCTTCATGGCTAAACAGCTCTTTTCGAACCGTTCCTTTCCCGACCCCAGAAGGTCCTGAAAGAACGATGAGCAATCCTCTTCTACTTCTCATAAATATGTAAAACCTACCCTTCCTCACTTAAATCTTCTTTATTATTCAAACGATGTGCAATCGTCTCTGGCTGAATTGGACTTAATACAATATGCCCATCATCCATAACAATAACCGCCCTTGTTTTTCTCCCATACGTAGCATCAAGCAAAGCATTATGTTCACGTGCTTCCTGTACTGTTCGTTTAATAGGAGCTGACTCCGGACTTACAATAGCAATAATTCGATGAGCAGATACAATGTTTCCATATCCAATATTTAAAAACCTCATGGCCATAGTTTGCGCCTCCTAGTAAGTCTATCCGATTTCTCCACCACGTATAACTTTATATATTTTTTGAAAGCTACTCAATATTTTGTACTTGTTCACGAATTTTTTCAAGGTTATTTTTCATTTCTACGACATATTTTGAAATTGTTAAGTCATTTGCCTTAGAACCAATCGTATTAACTTCTCTATGCATCTCTTGCACGATGAAGTCCATTTTCCTTCCAACAGGCTCTTCAATTTGCAGTGCTTCACGAAATTGATCTAAATGACTTTGTAAGCGTACTAGTTCTTCGTGAATATCTGAACGCTCTGCAAATATTGCCACTTCTGTTAGCAATCGTTGTTCATCTAAATCTTGATTATGTAATTCTTTTAAGCGATTTTCTAATCGTTCACGATATTTTTGTGTAACAATTGGCGCATGTGGGATAATTGCATTTACACAATTGTGAATCTCTTGCAAACGATACGCTATATCTTTATGTAATCGTTCTCCTTCGCCCTCTCTCATCGTTTTCAACATATGAGCAGCTTGGCGAACAGCCTCATATAAACTGTTTTCAAATTGTACATTTACATTTTCTATTTCTTCAATTGCCGTTACTTCTGGCATTCCCATTAATTGTTGAAGTGTAATAGAATCTTGTAATTGAAATTTTCCTTTTATATCTTCCATAATGGATTGGTACTGTTCAAGAAGCTCCCAATTCACACTTAATTTTCTTTCAACAAGCCCTTCACCTGTTATACTAATAGACACTTCAATACGTCCACGGCGAACTTGTTCTGCAATTATTTTACGAATTTTATCTTCAAACACCATCATTTGCTTCGGAAGTCGAATACTCATTTCTAAAAAGCGATGGTTCACCGACTTCATTTCTACTGTAATTTGAAAAGTATCGTTTTCTACTTTCGACCTTCCAAATCCTGTCATACTACAAATCATCTTTATCACATCCAAGCCATGAAATAACTCAATGAAAAAGGTAATAGAGATGCAACTCTACTACCTTCTGTAAATTATATCACATTTTCATATTATTGACTATTTCAAGTTTAATCCCTTCTTATATAACAGTGGTTTTTTCTTTTCCTCTTTTTTTCTTGTTAATAAGGATCCTACTAATAAGAATGTCGGAATAGATGATAATCCTCCAATTAACAACCAATCTCGTGCTTGTATCGGCAATGTGCTAAAAATCGGTTGTAATGGCGGATAATAGATAACTACAAGCATTAACAATAAGGAAATAATAACCGCTCCTACTAAATATATATTTCCAAATGGGTTGCGATGAAATATAGAATGTTCACTGCGACAATCAAATACATGAATAAGCTGAGCAAGTACTAATGTTGCGAATGCTACCGTTTGTGCATACTTCAATTCGTTCGGATGCTGGTTAAATGCAATAATAAACGCTACTAATGTCACTGCTCCGATTAGAAAACCACGACTTATAATTTTCCACGCAAGCCCTCTAGCAAATACCCCTTCTTTCGGATGGCGTGGCGTTCGCTTCATCACATCTCCTTCAGCTTTATCCAACCCTAATGCCATCGCTGGTAAACCATCAGTAACTAAGTTCACCCACAAAATTTGAATCGGAACCATCGGCAATGGCAAAGCAAGTAACATCGCAAATAACATAACTAAAATTTCACCAACATTAGATGCTAACAAATACCGAATAAACTTCCGGATATTTTCATATATGTTTCTACCTTCTTTAATCGCCGATTTAATCGTGGCGAAGTTGTCATCTAACAACACAAGTGAAGAAGCTTCTTTTGCAACGTCTGTCCCTGTAATCCCCATCGCAATCCCTATATCGGCTGTTTTAATAGCTGGAGCATCGTTCACTCCATCACCTGTCATAGCTACTATATGCCCCCTATTTTGCAATGCCTTAACAATTTTCAATTTATGCTCAGGAGACACACGAGCGAATACATACGTATCTTCTACAATATTTTCTAATGCCTCCACATCCATATTCGCAAGTTCTACTCCTTCTACAACGCGTCCACCCGGTGGTAAAACCCCTAACTGTTCCGCAATTGCCATTGCTGTCACTTTATGATCTCCCGTAATCATTACCGTTCTAATACCAGCTTCCTTACACTCTTTCACCGCTCGTGCAACTTCTGGTCTTGGCGGATCTATCATTCCTTGTATTCCAACAAGCATAAAATCCTGCTCGACTTCTCTTTCATGTTCAATTGAATCTGTAATTTTTAACGGTTTAAATGCCACCGCAATCGTTCGTAAAGCTTGACTTCCCAAACTATGAATCGCTGCCTGTACTTCTTTTCGGTACAGTTCACTTAAAGGCTGCTGTTTATTTCCCCATAAAATTGTTTGGCTCATTTGCAAAAGAACATCTGGTGCTCCTTTTGTAATAACAAATTTTTTGCCTTCACGATCACGAACGATAACGCTCATCATTTTTCTAGTTGAATCAAAAGGAAATTCACGAATGACTTCAAACTTTCCTTTAAGAGCTTCACGTGATATCCCCGCCTTCATTGCTGCTGCAACGAGAGCTCCCTCTGTTGGATCTCCATCTAACACATACGTCTTTTTCTTTTGAATAACATTCGCATTATTACATAAACAGCCAAATGTAAGTAGTTGATAAAGTGATTTCGTCTTAGCAGGGTCAATTACTTTTTCACCCTTCATAAACGAACCTGTTGGCTCATAACCTTGACCTGTTACCTTCCACAATTCTCCACCTGACCACATATGCGTTACCATCATTTTATTTTGTGTCATTGTTCCTGTTTTATCTGAGCAAATAACAGAGGCGCAGCCTAATGTTTCTACAGCCGGCAACTTTCGCACAATCGCCTTCTTTTTAATCATGCGCTGTACGCCAAGTGATAACGCAACCGTAACGATTGCTGGCAATCCTTCCGGAATAGCCGCAACAGCGAGCGAAACCCCAGCCAAAAACATGTGATACACTTCATTCCCTTGATATACACCGGCTAGTACAACAAGAGCTGTCAAAATAAGAGCGACAATAATCAAAATTTTCCCAAGCTGTTCTAATCTTCTTTGTAATGGCGTTTCCATTTGCTCAGCATTTTGCAACATATTTGCAATTTGCCCCATAGCTGTATTCATTCCAGTTGCTACGACTACTCCTGTTCCAGCACCTCTCGTTATCATCGTCCCCATAAATGCCATGTTTTTTTGATCCCCAATTGAAACATCTTGACCTTGTAACGCCTCTACCTTCTTTTGCACAGGCACTGACTCTCCTGTAAGAGCCGACTCTTCAATATATAAACTTGAGGATTCCACAAGTCGAACATCCGCGCCAATACGGTCACCACTTGAAAACTTAATAATATCACCTAGTACAAGCGCTTTAGACGGTGCCTTTATCCACTTTCCGTTTCTTAGTACAGTAACTTGAGGAGCGGCCAATTCTTTTAAAGCTTCCAACGATTTTTCAGCTTTCCTCTCTTGAAAGAAACCTAGGATACCATTAATAATAACGATTGCAACAATTGCAATAGAGTCGATATACTCTCCTAAAAAAGCCGAAATAATTGTAGCACCAAATAAAACAAGCACCATAAAATCTTTAAATTGCGCTAAAAACACCATAAGCGCAGAAGGGCGCTTTGCTTCTTCCAATTCATTTGTACCAAATTTCTTTAATCGCCCCTCTGCTTCTTGCTCTGTAAGACCTACCTCCACATTCGTATTCGTTCTTTCCTCCACTTCATGTGCACGCATTTCATACCAGTTCATTCTGCCATCGACCTCCTGATTCCAGACATACTCTAATGAAAGCTTATTCAGCCTCGTCCAAAAAAATGCTATAATTAACTTTTAGTTAGAAAGGAGTGTTCATTCATGGCATTCGATGGATTATTCACAAGAGCGATTACACATGAAATTGCAAATTCTCTTCAAACAGGAAGAATTTCAAAAATATATCAACCCTCAAAATATGAAATTTTATTACATATTCGAGCAAACGGAAAAAACCAAAAGCTGATTCTTTCATCTCATCCTACATATGCGCGTATGCACTTAACGAATCAAAACTATGATTCACCAGCGATACCGCCGATGTTTTGTATGCTTCTTCGCAAACATTTAGAAGGTGGGTTTATTGAAAAAATTGAACAAATTGACTTGGAACGTATTATTCAAATTACAGTTCGCAGTCGTAATGAAATCGGAGACGAATCTTTAAAAACATTAGTAATCGAAATAATGGGACGACACAGTAACATTATCTTAGTAGATACGAAAACAAATGTTATTTTAGATAGCTTAAAACACGTTTCTTTAGCCGTAAACCGTCATCGAACTGTATATGCGGGAGCTGAATATGTTGCACCACCAGCCCAACATAAAATCAACCCACTGCACATTGAAAATACGGATGATTTTATTAGACCACTAGACTTTTTATCTGGAAATATGGATAAACAGCTTGTCGGAGCTTTTATGGGGATTTCCCCACTCTTTGCAAAAGAAGTAGTGAAAAAAGCAGGTATGGTAAATGAAGAAGCATTATCTGAAGCTTTCTTCATCTTGCAAAAACCCCTACTAACGCATCAGTACGTGCCAACAATGATAACTGCAAATGGAAAAGAGTTCTTTTACCTATTCCCTCTTTCTCACTTGCAAGGAAATGAAAAAACATTTTCGTCTGTTAGTGAGTTGTTGGATCGTTTCTTCTTTGGTAAAGCAGAGCGCGATCGTGTAAAACAACAAGCTCACGATTTAGAGCGATTTATGCAAAATGAAAAGTCAAAAAATGAAAAGAAGCTAATTAAACTAGAAAAAACATTACAAGACGCTGGAAAAGCAGATAAATATCAATTATTTGGAGAGCTACTTACAGCCAATATGTATGCTTTGAAAAAAGGGGATAAAGATATTGAAGTTGTTAACTATTACGACGAAAATAGTAGAACTGTAAAAATCACATTAGATCCTTTAAAAACACCATCTGAAAATGCACAGCGCTATTTCCAAAAGTACCAAAAAGCGAAAAATTCGGTTGCTATTGTAGAAGAACAAATCGAAAAAACAAATGAAGAAATTCTTTATTTTGATAGCTTACTGCAACAAATGGAAGCTGCTTCTTCAAAAGACATTGAAGAAATTCGTGAGGAACTAGCTGAAGAAGGTTATGTGCGTAGTCGTAAGACGAAGAATGCAAAGAAAAAACCAACTAAACCAATATTGGATAAATATTTGGCTAGTGATGGCACAGAAATTTTCGTCGGTAAAAATAATAAACAAAATGATTATTTAACAACGAAATTCGCTCGTCGTGATGAGATTTGGTTACATACGAAAGACATACCTGGGTCTCACGTTGTCATTCGTTCTTTGGAGCCTGCTGAAGAAACTTTACTAGAAGCTGCTAAAATAGCCGCTTATTTCAGTAAAGCAAAAGATTCTAGCTCTGTTCCTGTAGATTTCACAAAAATACGCCATGTCAAAAAACCGAGCGGTGCAAAACTGGGATTTGTTACATATGATAATCAACAAACAATATATGTAACGCCAGATGCCGACACAGTAATGAAATTAAAAGCATAAATACTTAAAAATGCGTTGCTTGTAAGCAACGCATTTTTTTATGTTTTTAGTTTAGTTCATATATCCATTAACTAATTCATAACATCTTTCTTTTGTCATCTTATATTTCTCCTCTGAAGCTTCTATACGTCTCATCGTTCCATTGTTTGGATCAGTACCAATTGCTTTAACTTTACTTTCTTTTTCTTTAACCCACGCAATTTGTTTCGTTTTTAACGACTGAAATGCATCAGGGGACATAGTATTTTTTAATGTGTTGTAAATTTCATTTAATTTACTATCCCACAATTGATAATTTCCTTCTATTTCATTTACTATATCGTTTGTTGTCATAACGTTCGTATGTTTTTCTTGATTTTCTAGAGCTGCTAACTCATTTAGAACCTTAGTTTTACCTAATGCTGAAGAAGATTCTTTTTTGAGCTGCTTCTCTTTTTTTGAGCTAATATACGTACTGGAATCATTTCTCTTAGCTGTTTCTTGTTCTTGAATAACATCTTCTTTCGTTATCTTTTCTTGTTTTTTATCATCTACATTGTATGTAATAACAGATGTTTGGGCGTCCACAGCAACTACCCCGTTACTTTCTTTAAAAATATATTTCTTATCGCCACTATTCTCTTCTCTAACAAAAGAGACATTCTTGAAACCTTGAACTCTAAGAAGTTCGTTAGCTTCTTCTTTAGTTAACTTTAAATCTGCTGGAGTATTTGATGACCATCTATCCATTAACCATTTTCCATCTTTATAAACTAAAATAAATTCCCACGTCTCCGCTTCATTCCCCATATCATTTGCAAGGGTGAGTGTCTCAATCTTTAAAACATCATTTTTCTGCGAATAAGTTAGCCTCACTTCTGGCTCAATATGAATAGGGAATGGCAACATATCCGTTTCTCTTGACCTATTAAATGTATCAAGCAATCCAGGAAGCTGATTCTCTACAAACTTATTTGAAACTAATCCCTTAACCCCTTTTTTAGCTATATCCAAATCTCCAGGATTATTTCGACTCCATCCATTTTCTTTTTCCATTTCACTAAAAGAGTTTGCAATTTCATCCACACTCTTTCTTACGATCTTTTTAGCTTCTTTCTCTGTCACCTCCGGCGCTTCATCCAGCTGATCAACTTTTTCATTGAGTTGAACGTAGTTATTACTTTTTTCACAGCCTGTTACAACAAGCATACTAATCGCTAAACAAAATGACATTAATTTACTTAATTTCTTCATGTACTCACATTCCTCATTCATTTATATTCGTTACGCATTCCTATCTTCGAGAGAAATCCAACAATTACCTATTATATCAATAATCATCATTTGTTTATATATTAAATTTTATATTCAAATAAAACAAAGGATATGCTACTTTTCCAAATGTATAATCTAAAAATCGTGTATACTTTTCTTTCCTAACTTCAATATTGTCAAAAAATTTGACACGCTATTTCGTATTTGTATAAATTTTTTTACAGTGTGTAAAGAAAGTGAATCTTGAATCGATGTATTTTTCATTCCCCCACTGATAAATTGAAGCAATCTGTATTTCACGAGCAGCCCACCTTCCACAAATAGTGGGCTAAATTTCTTACCTTCTCTAAAATATATGCAATTCCCACTATCTTTTCTCTAAATATAGATTTTGGCACGCTACTTGCTTTATTCAATACTGTGAAAAGGGGGCATTAACATGACTTTAAGAATTAATAAAATACAAAAACAACTACATAACTACGGAATTGATGGATTACTTATTACAAAAAAAGAAAATCGTCAATATGCAACAGGCTTTACAGGTAGCGCTGGCGTCGTCTTAATCTCTGCGGATAAAGCTATTTTTATAACCGACTTTCGCTATGTAGATCAAGCGAAATCACAAATAAAAGAAGCCGAAATTATTATGCATAAAGGAAATTTAGAAGAAGAAATTGCAAATCAAGTATCGAAATTAAACATTCAAAAACTTGGAATTGAAGAAAATAACATGACTCTACAACAATATAAGAACTTACAAAAATATATACATGCGGAAATAGTTCAGGTGTGTGAAATCATCGAAGATATTCGTATTATTAAAGACACTCCCGAAATAGAAATAATGAAAATTGCAGCTCATATTGCTGACGAAGCATTTCACCACATCCTTCAATTTCTAAAACCAGGAATAAGTGAGACTGATGTCCGAGATGAATTAGAATTTTTCATGCGAAAAAAAGGAGCTACATCCTCATCATTTCAAATCATTGTGGCTTCTGGTGTTCGTTCTTCTCTCCCCCATGGAGTTGCATCAAATAAAATAATCGAGCGCGGCGATATCGTTACATTAGATTTCGGTGCCCTTTATAATGGATATTGTTCTGATATTACACGTACTGTAGCAATCGGCGAGCCATCAGAAGAATTCAAAAAAATATATAATGTTGTGCTAGAAGCATTAAAACGTGGAACTGAAGCAATTAAACCTGGAGAAGCTGCGAAAAGTATCGATGATATAACAAGAAACTACATTACAGAACACGGATATGGTCAATATTTTGGCCACTCTACCGGGCACGGTCTTGGCTTAGAAATACATGAACCTCTTCGTCTATCTCAAGAAAGTAAAGCTACTTTACAAGAAGGCATGGTTGTTACAGTGGAACCGGGAATTTACATACCAAACTGGGGCGGTTGTAGAATTGAAGATGATATCGTCATTACAAAAGACGGATATGAAGTTATTACAAAAGCAAATAGAGAGCTAATTGTTATCCCTTGTTAAAAATTATGAACTTTTTAACAGGAGTTTTTCTCTGCACATAGAATTCCCTCTCTGGAGTATCCGTTTAAAGAGGGGGAATTTAAATTGAATTTTGTAATTGATAAAATAGATGGTTTACAAGTTGAATTTTCAAAACTTGTTTCCATGATGAATTACGCTCGTTATACAACAATGCAAGCGGTGGAAGGCTTAACAACTGAAGAACTTGATTATTTATATGATGATGAGGCAAATTCAATCGGCATGTTATTGTACCATATGGCCGCTATTGAATTTTACTACCAAATTCATACCTTTGAAGATCGTGAACCGACAGATGCTGAATTAAAACGGTGGTTACCTGCTGTTGAGTTAGGGGATCTTGGACGTGAGAAAATAAAAGGAAACTCCATAGAATTTTACATAAATACATTACAAGAAGTACGCTCCAAGACGATTGAAACTTTTCAATCGTTGCCTGATGAATGGCTATTTAAAACGACAGACTTTTGGTATGACAAACCAGCAAATAACTACTTTAAATGGTTTCACGTATTTGAAGATGAAATCAATCATCGCGGACAGATTCGTATGATTAAAAAGATGCAAAAAGCTCATTCAGTAAAGTAAGAAAGTGCCACCTTATCCGGTGGCACTTTCTTCTATTCATTAGCAAATATTATTTTATTTACTCACTATCATTACTTTTTTTATTCTTAGAAAAGATACGACTTTCAAAAGGTGTTTTTTGTCACTTAGCGAAATTATTTTAGGAGAGCAATTATTCAAAACGTTTATGAGAACCAAATAACTTCTACTAAAAAAGGGGACATAACTATGAATGAATTGATTTTCTTCTTATTAATTTGTCCATTACTTATCTTTATTGTTTCAATAATTGGAACACGTAGAACGAGAATGTATTACGTAATGCCAATTGTAACGTTTGCTAGTTTTTTAATAATAGGTGTTATCGCCTTTACTCCAAAATTTTTCTTTTGGGTTGGCATGTACAGCATCTTCTCATTTATCGTTTCTTATATGACTCTATTATTTGTGAGAGGATATGAAGTTGCAGAAAGCAATAAGTAATTATTAGTAAGGAGATTTTAATATAATTTTCTTTGATATCGATGGAACTCTACTTGATTATGACGCCGCTGAGAGAAATGGCATTTCACATTTCTTCCAGAAGTATAATGATATTTTTCTAGGAAACGAATTAGAGGCTACGAAACTGTGGCATGAATTATCCGAACAATATTTCAATAAATTTTTATCCAATCAATTATCCTTCCATGAGCAACAAGCATTGCGAATGTATCATTTATTTAAAGCATATGAAGTACATTTATCACTTAAGGAATCTATGCAAAGATTCAATCAATATATCGAACTGTATAAAATAAACTGGATTGCATTTGAAGATGTACTATATACATTACAATCCTTAAAGCAAAAAGGATATTCATTAGGTATCATTAGTAACGGCGATTATGAACAACAAATTGAAAAGTTGACCGCTTTAAATATTCTACAATATTTCAGCTATATTTTTACTTCTAGTAAAATCGGGATTTCAAAACCCGATCCAGCAATTTTTCAAATGGCCGGATTACAATCTAATTTTGAACTAAAAGATTGCTATTATATTGGCGATCGATTAGAAACAGATGCAATTAGTAGTACAATAGCTGGAATGCAAGGGATATGGTTAAATCGGGATAACTCGCAGCTCAAGTGCGATATTCCTACTATATGTTCTTTACATGAAATTTTAACAATGATATAAAAAAGACGACCGCGTTTCCCCCCGCGGTCGTCTTTTTTCGTGTTACGCTGTAACCCAAGCCTCGTCAGCTGGATTTTTACGCCACTCTTGTAATTTTTTCGTTTCAGCTTGTCCGATCATACCTTTTTCTGCTGCAACTTCAGTTAATGCACTGTAATCACTTAAAGAATATGATGCTACGTTTGCTGCTTCTAGTTTCTCTTTTCCTGACTCAAGCTCGTATGTGAAGATTGATACGATTCCTAATACTTCACAACCAGCTTCGCGAAGTGCTTCTACACATGTAATTGCACTACCACCAGTTGAAATTAAATCTTCTACTACAACTACTTTTTGACCTTTTTCAGCTTTTCCTTCGATTTGGTTCCCTTTACCGTGTCCTTTTGCTTTACTACGTACGTAGCACATTGGTAAATCCATACGATCGCTTACCCATGCAGCGTGCGCAATACCAGCAGTTGCTGTTCCTGCAATAATTTCTACAGTTGGGAAGTGCTCTTTAATTAACTCTTCTAATCCAGCTGCAATCGCTTGGCGTACTTTTGGATAAGATAAAGTTAAACGATTATCACAATAAATTGGTGATTTCATACCAGAAGACCAAGTGAATGGATCATTCGGTTGTAAAAATACTGCTCCAATTTCTAATAAATGCGACGCGATTTCTTTTTTCATACTGTTACACCTTCCCACTGTTGTTTTACTGTTTTATACGCTTCAAGCGGATTTTCTGCTTTTGTAATACTACGTCCAACTACGATGTAGCTTGAACCAAGTTCCCTCGCACGTTTCGGTGTTGCAACGCGCACTTGGTCATTCACATCATCACTTGCAAGACGAATCCCCGGTGTTACTGTTACAAATGTTTCCCCGCATACTTCACGTAATTTTGGTACTTCAAGTGTTGAACAAACAACTCCATCAAGTCCACTTTCTTTCGTTAATTTGGCATAATGAGCAACCGCTTCTTCTAACGTTTTCTCAATACCAATCTCTTTTTTCATCATAGCTTCCGAAGTGCTTGTTAGTTGTGTAACTGCAATACAAATCGGTCTCTCTTTTCCTTCTTGCTTACCTTCCTCTAATCCCTCGATCGCAGCTTTCATCATACTGCTTCCCCCAGCAGCATGAACATTTACCATATCAACATCTAGACTAGCTAGGCTGCGCATAGCGCTTTTTACTGTATTCGGAATATCATGAAGCTTTAAATCTAGAAAGATTTTATGTCCTTTTTCCTTTAAGTACGTAATAATTGCAGGTCCCTCTTTATAAAACAACTCCATACCAACTTTGACAAATAACTCTTCCCCTTCAAAGTGATGTAAAAATTGTTCTACCTCTTTCTTACCTGGAAAATCCAGTGCAACGATTAACGACTGTGACATGTTTGCTTCCAGCTCCTTCCTTGACATTCCGAAATGTGGTCAAATCCTAACTCATCTAGTAATGTAGGTAACTCTTCAATGATCGTTGGACAAACGAACGGATCAATAAAGTTCGCTGTCCCTACTGCAACTGCGCTTGCGCCAGCGTAGAAGAATTCAATTACATCTTCCGCAGTTTCAATACCACCCATTCCGATAATCGGAATGTTAACCGCTTGACTTACTTCATGTACCATACGAATTGCTACTGGCTTAATCGCAGGCCCTGATAGTCCGCCCGTACGGTTTGCTAAAATTGGTTTTGCAGTTTTTAAATCTAGACGCATACCAAGCAATGTATTAATCATCGTTAAACCGTCCGCACCTGCATTTTCAATTGCTTTTGCAATCTCCACAATGTTTGCCACGTTCGGTGACAATTTCACATATACCGGCACTTCAGAAACCTCTTTTACTCGCTTCGTTAAATCAGCAGCAATTTCAGGATTTGTACCAAAAGCGATACCACCCGTTTTTACGTTTGGACAAGAAATATTTAATTCTAGCGCATGAACATTTGGTGCTTTTGAGATTTCCTTCGCAACCGCTACGTAATCCTCAGCTTGTGAACCAGCAACATTTGCAATAATCGGAAGATCAAATTGCTCGAGAAAAGGTAATTCAGAATTCATTACCTTTTCTAATCCAGGATTTTGAAGCCCAATTGCATTTAGCATTCCACCTGGTGTTTCAGCAACACGAGGCGTTGGGTTTCCATAACGAGGCTGTTCCGTCGTCGCTTTAATCATAATTGATCCAAGTACACTTAAATCATAGAACTGTGCATACTCACGACCAAATCCGAAGCAACCAGATGCTGGAATGATTGGATTTTTTAATGATAACCCTGGTAATTCAACTTGCAATCTGTTCATAGTACAACCTCCCCGATTGGAAATACTGGTCCGTCGCTACACACCTTCTTGTAAGAATGTCCACTCGGATCTGCTTGCAAATGGCATACACATGCGAAACATGCTCCGATGCCACAGCCCATACGTTCTTCTAATGAAATGTAGGCTTTTCTCTCTTTATAGCGTCCTTCTAATGCACGAAGCATTGCTAAAGGTCCACATGAGTATAGAATGTCAAAGTCAATTCCATAGCTATCAATTACATCTGTTACAAACCCTTTCGTACCGTGCGTACCATCAACTGTTGCAACATACGTATCACCAAGCTCTGCGAATTTCTCTTCATAGAAGACAACATCTTTCGTTTGAAAACCTAAGATGTGAATAACGCGTACTCCCTTTGCTACAAGACGCTGCGACAATTCATATAGTGGTGGTACACCAATTCCCCCGCCTACTAATAAAGCCGTTTGTCCAGCTTCCGCTTCTTCTACAGGAAATCCATGACCAAGTGGTCCTAACACATCTACAAGTTCACCTTGTTTTCTTTTTGCTAATGTTTTTGTTCCTTGTCCTTCCGCACGATATAGCATTGTAAATTCGTTCTTGTCTTGATCGACATTACAAATACTAATTGGGCGGCGCAGAAGGGGCGTAATGCCCTCTGCTACCTTTATGTGTACAAACTGCCCTGGATCGTTCATTTGTTGCACCAGATCCCCTTGAAGCACTAATTCGTAAATGTTTTTTGCGATTTCTTTTTGGTTAACGACGATCATATTTTGCTTTTGCATCATGCATGTACCACCTCGTGACGCTTCGTTTGCGTAATTTCTTTCATTGAATGAGCTGAGAATGTCATAGATTCTAGTACTCTCAAGATTGCTCTCGTTGTATCAAGTGATGTTAAGCAAGCCACACCATTTTCTACTGATTCACGGCGAATGCGGAAACCATCACGCGCTGGTTGTTTTCCTTTTGTTAATGTATTGATTACAAACTGTGCTTTTCCTTGACGGATAATATCAAGTAAGTTGTATTCTTCAGAATCAATTTTATTTACAACTTGCACTGGAATATTTTGCTCTGCTAACGATTGTGCTGTTCCAGCTGTTGCTAATAAGTTATAGCCGATTTCGTGGAAACGTTTTGCAATTTCCATCGCTTCTTCTTTGTCTTTATCAGCTACAGTAATGATTACTGATCCGTGCGTTGGAATGTTAATTCCAGAAGCAACTAGCCCTTTGTATAATGCTTTTTCAAGCGTTAAGTCTTTACCCATTACTTCACCTGTTGATTTCATTTCAGGCCCTAATGTTGTATCAACTGAGCGTAGTTTCGCAAATGAGAATACTGGAGCTTTTACATACACTTCCTTCTCTTCTGGGTGATAGCCAGTTCCATATCCTTGTTCTACAAGGTTTTGACCTAAAATAACTTTCGTTGCAACATTCGCCATCGGTACGCCTGTAATTTTACTTAAGAATGGTACTGTACGGCTCGCACGTGGATTTACTTCAATTACATACACTTCATCTTTGAATACTACAAACTGGATATTTAGTAATCCAACAATGTTTAATCCTTTTCCAAGTGCAATTGTATGTTCAATAATTTGTTCTTTTAGTTTTTCAGATAAGCTTTGTGGTGGATATACTCCAATTGAATCCCCAGAGTGAACTCCAGCGCGTTCAATATGTTCCATAATACCTGGAATGAATACATTTTCACCGTCTGAAATTGCATCTACTTCAATTTCTTTACCAACCATGTAGCGGTCAATTAATACTGGGTGATCCGCATGAACTTTAACTGCGTTCTTCATATAGTGCAGCAATTCTTCTTGACGATATACAATTTCCATCGCACGTCCACCAAGTACGTAAGATGGTCTTACTAATACTGGGTAACCAATTTTGTCAGCGATTGCTACCGCTTGCTCTACAGTCGTTGCTGTTTTACCAACTGGTTGCGGGATACCAAGCTGCGTTAACGCTGCTTCAAACTTATCACGATCTTCTGCACGGTCTAAATCTTCAAGTGATGTTCCTAAGATTTTCACACCGTGTTCTTCTAATTTAGCAGCTAAGTTAATTGCCGTTTGTCCACCGAATTGGACGATAACACCTTCTGGCTTTTCTAAATCGATAATGTGCATTACATCTTCGATTGTTAGTGGTTCAAAGTATAATTTGTCAGAAATACTGAAGTCTGTTGAAACTGTTTCTGGGTTGTTATTAACAATGATTGCCTCATATCCAGCTTCTTTAATTGCCCATACAGAGTGAACTGTTGCATAGTCAAACTCAACACCTTGACCAATACGGATTGGACCAGATCCTAGTACAACTACACTCTTACGATCTGTTACAATCGATTCATTCTCGTCACCATATGTGCTGTAGTAGTATGGTGTTGCAGATTCAAACTCTGCCGCACAAGTATCTACCATTTTATAAACAGGCGTCATATTGCTTTCTTTACGCATATCGTAAATTTCACGCTCTGTTTTGTTCCAAGCAGCTGCGATGTAATGGTCACTGAAGCCCATTTCTTTCGCAGATTGTAATACTTCCATATTTTCTACATTTTCTTTTACTTTGCGTTCCATGTTTACGATGTTTTCAACTTTTTGTAAGAAGAAGAAGTCCATTTCACACCATTCGTTGATTTCTTCTTTCGTTACACCTTGACGAATTGCTTCTGCTACAATAAACAGTCTCTCATCATCGGCTTTAATAATGCGTTTTTTCATTGTTTCTTTGTCAAGTTCTTTTAAGTGATCTAATTCTAAGTGATAGATACCAAGTTCTAAAGAACGAACCGCTTTTAATAATGATTGTTCTAAGTTACGTCCGATTGACATAACTTCACCCGTTGCCTTCATCTGTGTACCAAGTGTTCTGTTTGCTGATTCAAACTTATCAAATGGCCAACGTGGAATTTTTGAAACAACATAGTCTAATGCTGGCTCGAAGCAAGCGTATGTTTTTTGCGTTACTGGGTTTACAATTTCATCTAATGTTAAGCCGACTGCAATTTTCGCCGCTAGCTTCGCAATTGGATATCCAGTTGCTTTAGATGCTAGTGCAGACGAACGACTTACACGCGGGTTTACTTCGATTACATAGTATTGGAAGCTATGTGGATCAAGTGCAAGCTGAACGTTACATCCACCTTCAATTCCTAATGCGCGAATAATTCTTAATGAAGTATTTCGTAACATTTGATACTCACGGTCACTTAATGTTTGGCTCGGTGCTACAACGATAGAATCACCTGTGTGAACCCCAACTGGATCGATATTTTCCATATTACATACTACAATCGCGTTATCATTCGAATCACGCATTACTTCATATTCAATTTCCTTACAACCAGCAATGCTCTTTTCTAATAAACATTGTGTTACTGGACTATGTTTTAATCCACCTGATACGATTTCAATTAGTTCTTCTTCATTACTACAGATTCCGCCACCTGTTCCCCCCATTGTAAATGCTGGGCGAACAATAACTGGATAACCAATTTCTTTTACAAATTCATGTGCTTCTTCTAGCGTATGAATAATGGTGCTAGATGGAATTGGTTCATTTAATTCCTGCATTAATGTACGGAATAAATCACGATCCTCCGCTTGCTCGATTGCTGATAATTTTGTTCCTAAAATTTCAACTCCGCACTCTTCAAGTATGCCTGATTTCGCAAGTTCAACAGCCATATTCAACCCTGTTTGACCACCTAATGTTGGTAGGATTGCATCTGGACGTTCTTTACGAATGATACGGCTTACGAATTCTAATGTTAATGGTTCTATATATACTTTATCTGCTGTTGCAGTATCTGTCATAATTGTTGCTGGGTTAGAGTTAACAAGGATTACTTTGTAACCTTCTTCTCTAAGAGATTGACAAGCTTGTGTACCAGAGTAATCAAACTCTGCTGCTTGCCCAATTACAATTGGTCCTGATCCGATTACTAAAATTGTGTTAATGTCTAGGCGTTTTGGCATAACTCTTCCCCTTCTTTCTTGAAGTTTTCAATCATTGCTAAGAAATCTTCGAATAAATCATTTGCATCTTCTGGTCCTGCTGAAGCTTCTGGATGGTATTGTACTGTAAATGCAGGGAACTTCTTATGACGAAGACCCTCTACTGTTCCGTCGTTTAAAGCAACATGCGTAATTTCAAGATCTGTATTTTTAACTGACTCTTCTTCTACTGCGTAACCATGGTTTTGAGATGTAATTGCTACTTTTCCAGTTGCAAGGTGTTTTACTGGGTGATTTAAACCACGGTGACCGAATTTCAACTTACTTGTATTCGCACCAGATGCTAGAGCGAATAATTGATGTCCTAGGCAAATCCCGAATAAAGGAACTTTACCTATGATTTCTTTTAACATTTCAATTGCTTCTGGTACATCTTTTGGATCCCCAGGTCCGTTACTTAACATAATTCCATCTGGGCTAAGGCGTAAAATCTCTTCTGCTGTTGTATTGTAAGGTACTACAATTACATCACAGTCACGCTTATTTAATTCTCGTAAAATACCATGTTTCATTCCGAAGTCTACAAGTACAACTCGGTGTCCACGGCCTGGACTTGGGTATGGATCTTTCGTTGATACGCGTTTCACATGATCTGTAAATACTGTCGCTTTTAATTGGCTCACGATGTATTCTACATCTGCATCCATGTTACATAGACGTCCACGTAATGTACCGTATTGACGAATTTTTCTCGTTAATTTTCTCGTATCAATTCCTGCTAACCCTGGGATGTTTCTTTCTTTTAAGTAATCATTTAACGAAATTTCATTACGGAAGTTTGATGGGTGATCACAAATTTCGTTTACGATTAAACCATTTACAGATGGGTGAATCGATTCGAAATCGTCACGGTTGATGCCGTAGTTTCCGATTAATGGGTACGTGAATGTTACGATTTGACCGCAATATGATGGATCAGATAATGTTTCTTGATATCCAGTCATTCCTGTTGTAAATACAACCTCACCTGACTTTTCGATTTCTCCTCCGAAACCTTTTCCAATTAATACTGTTCCATCTTCTAAGATAAGTTGTCTTTTCATACTAATGCACTCTCCTTTTGCCATGCGATCTTACCACCAACGATTGTCATTACCGGCCATCCTTGGCATTTCCAACCTGCGAATGGTGTATTTTTTCCTTTTGATAAGAATGTTGTTGGATCAATCTCTTCTTCTTGTTCTAAATCAATAATTGTAATATCAGCTGTTCTACCTTCTTTCAGGCGACCTGCTTCTAAGCCGAATGTATCAGCTGGCTTTTCTGTTAAGAATTGAATTAACTGCTCTAATGTAATAATTCCTTTTTTCACAAGGTTTGTGTATAGCAGTGGGAATGCTGTTTCAAAACCAGTAATTCCGAATGGTGCTCTTTCAATTCCTTGTGCTTTCTCTTCCGCTGTATGCGGTGCATGATCAGTTGCGATCATATCAATCGTTCCATCTAATAAACCTTCAATTAGTGCTGCGTGATCTTCTTTTCCACGAAGCGGTGGGTTCATTTTAAAGTTAGGATCAGCTGATGGGATATCATCTTCACATAACACTAGGTGATGAGGTGTTACTTCTGCTGTTACTTTAATTCCAGCGCGCTTTGCATCACGGATTACGCGTACAGAGCCTTTCGTACTTACGTGACATACGTGATAGTGACAATCTGCCGCTTCAGCAAGCAGTATATCCCTTGCAATATGTACAGATTCACATACTGATGGGATACCGTTTAATCCGTGTTTCTCAGAAAACTTCCCTTCATGTACACAACCTTTATTAATAAGAGTATTCTCTTCACAGTGCGCAACTACTGCCATATTTAATTTCGCTGCACGCTTCATAGCAGCCAACATCATGCTAGCATCTTGTACGCCTACACCGTCATCAGTGAAAGCAAATGCTCCAAGTTCTTTTAATGTTTCGAAATCTGTCATTTCAGAACCCGCTTGACGTACTGTAATTGCTCCGTATGGTAGTACGTTGACATGCGCTTTTTCTTTAATACGATTTTGCAAGTCTTCCATATGTTCTCTGCAATCTGGTACTGGGCGTGTATTTGGCATTGCACAAATTGTAGTGAATCCACCTTTTGCCGCTGCTAGTGTACCTGTTTCAATTGTTTCTTTATGTTCACCACCTGGTTCACGAAGATGTACGTGTACATCTACTAATCCAGGTGCGATTAACTTTCCGTTCACATCGATTACTTCAGCATTATCTGCCGTAATATTTTCTGCCACCTTAGCGATTTTACCGTCTTGTACGAGAAGATCTGTTGCTACGATTTTTCCTTCTTCATTCATATAACGACCATTTTTAAACAAGTAATTCATGTTTCATTCCTCCTAATACATTTGGTAAGGCGCGTTTTAGTACAGCCATTCTTACGTAAACTCCATTTTCCATTTGTTTAAATATGCGTGAACGCTCACACTCAACAAGTTCACTTGCAATTTCAACATCACGGTTTACAGGAGCTGGATGCATAATAATGCTTCCTTCTTTCATACGCTTTTCTCTTTCTACTGTTAATCCGTGTTTCTCATGATACTCTTTCATAATGTCTGTTTCATAATGATCATGACGCTCATGTTGTACACGAAGTAACATCATTACATCCACTTCTGGAACTAGTTCATCTAATGGTTTGTATGTTCCAAATGTGTTGTCTTCATCTTTCCACTCTTCTGGACTTGCAAAGTAAATTGTTGCACCCAGCTTTGTTAATGCTTCTGCATTAGAACGTGCTACTCGGCTATGACGAACATCTCCTACTATTGCAATCTTCAAACCTTCAAATCTTCCAAACTCTTGTTTAATTGTAAGAAGGTCGAGTAGGCACTGCGTTGGGTGGTTTCCACATCCATCTCCAGCGTTTAAGATCGGGATATTCACCTGATCTTTTAGCTCATCGAAGTAGCGATCTTGCTCATGGCGGATGACCACCGCTTTTGTTCCGATTGATTCTAGTGTTCTTATCGTATCGTATAAAGTTTCTCCTTTTTGTACGCTAGATGCATCAGCTGAAAAGTTTAAAACATCAAGTCCTAATCTCTTCTCAGCAACTTCAAAGCTAAATCTCGTTCTCGTACTATTCTCAAAGAACAAGTTCGCAACAAAAGTTTGCTCTGTCGTTTTGCTCTCTTTCCCATTCGCAAAATCTTCTGCGTCTTTTAGGATTTCTGAAATTTCTACTTCCGATAATTCACTCATCGTTAACAAATGGCTCATCGTCATCCCTCATCTTTCTGATTTTTATGTTACCACTTTTGTATTTTTATAACAACCTTTGCATAAAAATACCCTAGTCGTGTAAGACTAGGGTGCAAGAAAGAAGCCACCCTTTCCGGTCTCACAGGACTGAATTAAAAGGTTATTATTATGAAGCAATCTGCTTAGATTGTTTTATTTGTTTCGTTTCCGGTAGTAGTAGATTTAACAGTACGCCTACAATTGCTGCTAGTGCCATTCCTTCTACTTGGAACGATTCTCCTACGTGAAGTACCGCTCCACCAATACCGATTACTAGTATTACTGATGCAATCATTAAGTTTCGTTTGTCACTTAAGTCTGTTTTATCATCTACCATCATACGTAATCCACTTGATGCGATTACACCGAATAGTAAGATTGATACACCACCCATAACTGGTGTTGGGATCGAATGAATCAGTGCAGAAATCTTACCGATAAATCCGAACATGATTGCGAACACTGCTGAGCCGATGAATAAGTATACACTGTATGCTCTCGTAATTGCTAGCACACCGATGTTTTCACCGTATGTTGTATTCGGTGGTCCACCTATTAGTGATGCGATCAATGTTGCTATACCATCACCGAAGATTGAACGGTGTAAGCCTGGTTTTTCAATTAAATCTCTTTTAATAACATTTCCAAGTACAATTTGATGTCCGATATGTTCTGAAATTGTTACTAGTGCAACTGGTACCATTAAAAGTACAATCTTCCATGAAAACTCTGGAGTGTATGTTACAAACGGTACTGTAAAATCTGGTACAACAAACCATTTTGCCTCAGCTACCGGCTTTAAGTCTACTAGCCCTTGGAAGTAAGCGAAGATATATCCGCCGATAATGCCAAGTAACACTGGTATGATACTGAAAAATCCTCTTCCGAATATAGAGCAGATAATTGTAATCGCTAATGTTACTAGCGCTACTGAAAAGTGTGTAAAGCTATACTTACCATCCGCACCGTTCATCGCCATATTAACTGCTGTATGTGCTAAAGCTAAACCGATTACCATTACGACTGGTCCAACTACGATTGGCGGAAGTAATTTCATAATCCACTCTGACCCAGATTTCTTAATTCCGATTGAGATTAAGATGTACACAAGTCCCGCTAGCAAACCACCAAGCATTGCTGCTCCAGGTCCACCTGCTGTTTTTGCTGTAATAATTGGTGCAATAAAGGCGAATGATGATCCTAAATATGCTGGTACTTGACCTTTCGTTATAAGAAGAAACGCTAGCGTTCCTAATCCACTTGATATTAAAGCTACTGATGGATTCAGTCCTGTTAAAAACGGAACAAGCACTGTTGATCCAAACATCGCGAACAAATGTTGTATACTTAATAATAACCATTTTCCCGGTTTCGGTACTTCATGAATGTCTAACACTGGCTTTTGTTCCATTGTTACATCCTCCTTCAGTTATAATCTTTGCAATAAAAAAACTCTTTGTGCCTGTGCACAAAGAGTCCTATACTTTCGTATGCCAAATTTGACATATGAAAGCCAAGACCCTTTGGCAGCCTCACAGGACTACATTTAAAAGGGCTTTACTTATCGTATATGCTTACTCGATCTTGTTGATCTGTCTCTTGCAAATCAACTTCGATACGCTCTTCACTAGATGTTGGAATGTTTTTTCCTACATAATCAGCGCGAATTGGTAATTCACGATGTCCTCTATCAACAAGTACAGCCAGTTGGATTTGCGATGGTCTACCTAAATCCATAAGAGCATCCATTGCTGCTCGAACTGTTCTTCCTGTATATAATACATCATCCACAAGGATAACTTTTTTCTTCGTAATATCTACAGGGATATCAGAACCTTTTACAAGTGGTTCTTTATTTTTCGATTGTAGTGTTAAATCATCACGATATAACGTAATATCTAACTCTCCTACTTCCATCTCTTTTCCTTCAATTTGACCAATTCGTTCTGCCAAACGTTGTGCAATAAAAATTCCACGTGTTTTAATTCCGACAAGAACACAATTATCGACACCTTTATTTCGTTCCACGATTTCATGACTAATTCGTGTTAAAGCGCGGCGAATCATTTGGTCATCTAAAACGACAGCTTTCTCTTGCATGCTCTACACCTCCAAGCTTTTTTTCTTGCGTGAGAGTAATGGTATAAAAAAAGTCCTCTCAGCGTGTGCGAGAGGACTTTTGAAAAAAGGGTACAGCATACCCTAAGTATTTCAAACCGTTACCTTCTCAACCTCACGGGGCTGTGTTAAAGGATCATTATTTAACTGTTGTCAGTATCTCAGTTTTCTTATGATTTGTCAATACTATTTTCGTAAAATATTTAGTGTTTCTTCAAACACTTTTGGAATCGGTGCCTCAAACTCAATATATTCACCAGTACGAGGGTGTTCGAAACCTAAAATACCTGCGTGAAGTGCTTGCCCATTCATATCTAATGTTTTCTTCGGACCATACTTTGGATCCCCTGCAAGTGGATAACCAATATATTTCATATGCACACGAATTTGGTGCGTACGTCCCGTTTCTAAGCGGCATTCTACAAGTGTGAAATCTTTAAATCGCTCTAACACTTGGAAATGCGTAACAGCGTTCTTACCATTTTCATCAACTGTCATACTTTGACGTTCTTTCTTATCGCGACCAATTGGAGCATCAATTGTCCCTTTATCATGTGGAATTACACCGTGTACAATCGCTTTATAACGTCTCGTTACCGTTTTTGCTACAAGTTGATTTACAAGTGATTCGTGCGCCATATCATTTTTCGCAACCATTAACAGTCCAGATGTATCTTTATCAATACGATGTACGATACCTGGACGCATTACACCATTAATACCTGATAAATCTGTACAATGATGCATAAGTCCGTTTACAAGCGTGCCGCTTGTGTGCCCTGGTGCTGGATGCACAACCATGCCACGTGGCTTATTTACAACGAGTACATCTGCATCTTCATAATAAATTTCTAAATTCATATCTTCCGGTTGAATATCTAACTCTTCTGGCTCAGGAATCGTCACTGTAATTTCATCATTTTCTTTTACTTTATAATTCCCTTTAACTGCTTTCCCATTAACTGTCACAACAGCATCTTTAATCCATTGCTGTACTTGTGAACGTGACCATTCACTGTTTATTTCTGCAACGAATTTATCAATTCGCTCGCTTTTTTGTTCTTCTGCAACTGTTACTTGTACTACTTCACTCATTCAATTACTCCTTCGTTTTCTTGCCTTCTAATAATGTTTGAATAATAATTAATACAACACCAATACATAATGCTGAATCAGCTATATTGAATACTGGATAGTTGTACGAGAAAATATACACGTGAATGAAATCCACTACTTCTTGTCTAAATACACGATCAATGAAATTACCAATTGCTCCGCCTAATATTAGACCTAATGAAATCCCTAGAAGTTTGTCTGTTTTCGCATATTTTTTCATATAAATTACGATAAATGCTACAAAAACGACTGTAATAATGTAGAAGAACCACATTTTATCTTCTAAAATCCCCCAGGCAGCTCCTCTATTTCGATGTGATGTTATGTATAATACATTATCGATAATCGGAATGCTCGTACCCAATTCCATGTTCTTTACAATTAGCCATTTCGATATTTGATCGATGGCAATGACAAATAACGCTATTACATAATATATCATTTTCATTTCCCCCACAAAGACAGTGTACCTCAAAATTTTAGCATAGCTGCAACCTTTTCACAATGAACCTTTATAGAAGAATAAAATAAATTAAAAAAAGGTAATATAATATCGTTGTGCACATTCATACATTTACTTTTTCATAGAAAAATTCATGAATCGTACGGGCAGTCGGCATCGTTTTCATTTGTTTTACCGAAATTACTCTCCCAGTTTCTTCACAAATAGCGTACATATCTATTTCCATTTTAAACAATGCACGTTCTACATCTTTTAAATCCTCTTTTATATCATGTAATAGCAATTTTTTCTTTGTCTCTTCCTTTATTTCATATCCAAGTTCTTGCCCAAATTCCATATAATATGTGTGCATTACTTCTTTAGCCAATCTCTCTTGCAACTCTTTTCTCATCAATTGTAATTCTTCTTTTATTTCCATATAAATTTCATTCACGTGTACATTCCTCCCAGCTGCAATGTACGATTAGTGTGTCCGAAATTTCTATGCTTACCTCACACACATTTTTCCTTCATAGGAAAGAGAGTGAAAGTTATTTTAATATATCATCAATAAAAAAACTGACTGCACTTACGCACAGTCAGTTTTTTTATTATTTTACATAGTTTTCTTTAACAACTGTTGCACAACGCTCACATAATGTTTCATGTTCAGCATCTTTACCAATTGTTTCTGAAACTACCCAACAACGTTCACATGTTTCACCAGTTGCTTGAGCAACAACAACCGCTGTATGCTCATACTTCGGTGCATCTGCTGGCGCTTCTTCCATCATGCCACCAAGTTTATACTCAGAAACGATGAATAATTGCTTTAAATCTTCGCTAATAGACTCTAACATAGTTTTCATTTCTGCAGTTGGATATAGCGTAATACTTGCATTTAATGACTTACCGATTACTTTTTCATTACGAGCTACTTCTAACGCTTTTAATACGTCATCACGTAACGTCATAAACGCATCCCATTTTGTTTTTAACGCTTCAGCACCATCTACTTCTACAACTTCTGGCATATTAGTTAACTGTACGCTTTCTTCTTCTGCACCAGGAACATATGGCCATACTTCATCAGCTGTATGAGGTAAGATTGGCGTTACCAGTTTTGTTAATGCAACAAGAACATCATATAGCACTGTTTGAATCGCACGACGATCGTGGTGATTTGCACCTTCAATGTATAAAATGTCTTTCGCAAAATCTAAATAGAATGAGCTTAAATCAATTGTACAGAAGTTATGAATTGCATGATATACTGCCGCAAAGTCATATGCTTCATACGCTTCTTTTACTTTTGTAATTAAGTCATTTAATTTTACTAGCATGTAACGGTCCACTTCACGAAGCTCAGCTGCCGCCACTGTATTTTCACTCGGATTAAAGTCATCTAAGTTACCTAATAAGAAACGGAATGTATTACGGATTTTACGATACACTTCTGCTACTTGTTTTAAAATATCATCTGAAATACGTACGTCAGATTGATAGTCAACAGAAGATACCCATAAGCGTAAAATATCTCCACCTAATTGATCCATAATTTTCTTCGGTACGACGATGTTTCCGATCGACTTACTCATTTTACGTCCTTCACCATCTAATACGAAACCATGACTTAGTACGCCTTTATATGGAGCTTTACCTGTTACAGCAACCGCTGTTGATAATGAAGAGTTAAACCAACCACGATACTGGTCAGATCCTTCTAAATATAAATCAGCTGGACGTTGTAAGTCTTCGCGCTCTTCTAATACCGCTTGGTGAGAAGAACCTGAATCGAACCATACATCCATAATGTCTGTTTCTTTACGGAATTCACCATTTGGGCTACCTGGATGTGTAAATCCTTCTGGTAATAGATCTTTCGCTTCACGCTCGAACCATACGTTAGAACCGTGTTCACGGAATAAATCTGCTACGTGGTTAATTGTTTCATCCGTAATAATTGGATCACCATTCTCTGCATAGAATACAGGAATTGGCACACCCCATGCACGCTGACGAGAAATACACCAGTCACCACGGTCACGAACCATATTATGAAGACGAGTTTCTCCCCATGCTGGTACCCATTTTGTTTCCGCAACAGCTTCTAATAACTCTTTACGGAATGCTTCAATAGATGCAAACCACTGTGCTGTCGCACGGAAAATAATTGGTTTTTTCGTTCTCCAATCATGTGGATATGAATGCGTAATGAATGTTAGTTTCAGTAACGCGCCTACTTCTTCTAATTTTTCTGTAATTGGCTTGTTAGCTTTATCATAGAATAAGCCTTCAAATCCAGGTGCTTCATTTGTTAATACACCTTTATCATCAACTGGGCAAAGTACTTCTAATCCATACTTTTTACCAACAACGAAGTCATCTTCCCCGTGTCCTGGTGCTGTATGAACACAACCTGTACCTGCATCTGTTGTTACGTGATCTCCTAGCATAACTAATGAATCACGATCGTAGAATGGATGTTTTGCAACTGTATACTCAAGTTCGCTACCTTTTACCGTTTTCACAACTTCAGCATTTTCCCACTCTAACGTTTTTACAACTGTCTCAAATAGTTCAGAAGCAATGATATATTTTTCATCATTTACTTTTACAATGCTGTATTCAAGTTCTGGGTGAACAGAAATACCTAAGTTTGCAGGTAACGTCCAAGGTGTTGTTGTCCAGATAATGAATTTTTCGTCGCCTTCTAATACGTTCTTTCCGTCTTTTACAGGGAATGCTACGTAAATAGATGCTGATTTTTTATCTTGATATTCAATTTCAGCTTCTGCTAAAGCTGATTCACTCGTTGGAGACCAATAAACTGGTTTTTGTCCTTTATAGATATAACCTTTTTTCGCCATATCACCAAACACTTTAATTTGTTGTGCTTCATAAGCTGGCTCTAAAGTAATGTATGGATTGTCCCAATCTGCACGTACACCTAGACGCTTAAATTGTTCACGTTGACGTTCTACTTGTTCATATGCATACTCTGCACATAACTTACGGAACTCAGCAACTGTCATTTCTTTACGCTTTACACCTTTATTCGTTAAAGCTTGTTCAATTGGTAAACCGTGTGTATCCCAACCTGGTACATACGGTGCACAGTATCCTGTCATTGATTTAAAGCGAACGATAAAGTCTTTTAACACTTTATTCAACGCGTGTCCCATATGAATGTCACCATTCGCATATGGAGGTCCATCATGCAGTACAAATAAAGGACGACCCTTTGTATGCTCTTGCACTTTTTCATAAATGTTCATTTCAGCCCATTTTTCTTGCATTGCAGGCTCACGTTTTGGTAAATTCCCACGCATAGGGAATTCTGTTTTTGGCATTAGTAATGTATTTTTGTACTCCATGCTCAATTCCTCCTTGAATGTATAAAAGAAAGACCTTAAAAAACGGAATAAAAAAGAGACTTTCTCATCCCAAAAAGGGACGAGAAAGTCTCCCGCGGTACCACCCTAGTAGACCATATACAAATGTATAGGATCCTCTTTATATTCTTAACGCGAATATACGCCTACGCTTACTACAAATGTTCAGCGTGGAACTCCAGGGTGATATTCCCATTATCTCCTTATCCTGAGCTTACACCATCCTCAGTTCGCTATATAAGGTATGAAAAAGGTACTTATCCCTATCTTCGTTTTTCTTAATAAATATGTTGTTTAAAATTATATGTAATAATGAGAAAAACGTCAAGCTTACACTGTTTCTTCTTTTTTCAACAGCTCGTCTACTTCGTCTTCTAACTCAATTAGTTTATCCCAATCGTCGTTGTTTAACATTTCAAGTTGTGTTTCTAATAACATACGGAAACGAGTTCGGAATACTTTCGCTTGTTTCTTCAACTCTTCAATATCAAAAGCAACTTTTCTTGATTTCACTAATGCTTCGTTAATGATACGATCTGCATTTTTTTCTGCTTCACGTACAATTAATTTTGCTTCTTTTTGTGCATTACGCTTCACTTCTTCAGCAGCCTCTTGTGCGACAACGATAGATTTGTTCAGCGTATCTTCAATATTAGAAAAATGATCTAACTTTCCTTCTAATTGTGCAACCTTTTCTTCTAAAGCTTTTTTCTCACGAATGACTAATTCATAATCTTTGATGATTTGATCAAGAAACTCATTTACTTGATCTTCATCATAGCCACGGAATCCGCGACCAAATTCTTTGTTATGAATATCTAATGGTGTTAACGGCACAACGCCACCTCCAAGTAGTTATCTAAATTTCCTCTTTCAATTATATCTTTTCTTCGACAAAATAAGAGAATTTCCTTCTAAAAAACCAATCATTTTAGTATACCATACAAAACTCTCCATTTGTCGCGCTTCGTTCTACCTTCTACGGAAAATAATTTACTTCGTCCATACCCTCTAATAGAGAAAACATCCCCTGGAAAACATTCATACGAAGTTTGCTCTACTGTTTTCCAATTGACTTTTACTAGACCATTTTTTATGAGGGGTTGTGCTTTTTGCCTAGATATATGTAACATTTCAGCTAATAAAACATCTAGACGAAGTGACGACACAGTACCAGATTTTTCTCCCCATTTTTCACTTACCTGCAAAATTTGCTCTACTTGTATAGGAGAAAGTGTGACTTTCATTTTCCCTATTGATTGTAAGTTCATTTCAATATACGATACAACTTCTTTCGCAACTGCAATTTGGGCACGATCTTCTTGCAGCAAAATATCACCACATTTTTCCCTTGTTAAACCAAGCGACATGAATGCACCTAATATTTGCCTATGTTCTAGCGTATAAAACTTGGAAGGATAGTCAATTTCTAATACTTCTACTTGAAATTCCTCTTCATTTAATTCTAGATAGTCTGGATAAATTAGTGCTCTTTTCCGTTCGGCTTCAGGCATCGCACCATCAAACCGTACAGCTACATCTCCTTGTCCTATTACCATAGAAACAATTTGTTGCTGTCTTGGATCAAGAAAGTCCGTTAACTTGACTTGATGGTACTCAGCTGCCTGTTTCCACTCTAATACTTTATCCACAAAGACCTCTTCATCAGGTCTAAAATGCTCGTAGATGCTCATGCATGTAACCTCTCGCTAAACAAAATAAAGAAATAAACTCGCCAATCCTCTACCAGCAAGATTCAATGTGAAAATCGCGACAATTGGAGAAATATCAATCATACCAAGCGGTGGAATAAATCTCCTAAAAGGCTCTAAATAAGGTTCGCAAATGCGTGCAAGAAAATCACCAAATGCTGATTCTCTTGCACCTGGGAACCAAGACAAAAGAATGTAAATGATAAGCGCATAGGAATAAATTTGAATAGCATAATGCAATACTGTTAGAACTGTTATCATGGCGTATTACCACCTCTTTATATTCGTCTCTTCTTCTTCACCGAACAACTCTGAAATTGCACCAACAATATCTACATTTTCAGGTGTACACATAAATGTTTTCGGGCCTATTTTTTGAATATCCCCGCCTATAGCGTATACAGTACCACTTAAAAAGTCAACGATACGTACAGCTTGATCTGTAGACATTCTCTGCAAATTAATTACAACAGCTCGTCTACCTTTTAAGTGATCCGAAATGCCTTGTGCTTCCGAATATGTGCGTGGTTCTAGTAAAACAACTTTTGAAGGTTGCTTTGCTGTTTCAATACTCACAACATTTTGCTTCGGTTGCACTTTCGCAAACGGAACATCTTGTTGTTCTGGGGGATCTTGTTGTTTTTTCATGTCTGTTTGCTCCTTTTCATAACCATATTGAGCTGCTTCTTTTTCTTCCGGTGTGTCAAAAAAGAAGTATTTTACTTTTGACCAACTCATAATAACTTTCTCCTTCCTTTTACACTTTTCCTACTAGAACCGTTCCCAAACGAATATATGTAGCACCTTCCTCAATTGCAATCGTGTAATCATTGGACATTCCCATTGATAATTCTTTACATGGTGCATGTAATAATTCTAGCTCCTGAACTTGCTTTTGTAGCATGCGCAATTCCTTAAAGCAGCGACGAATCTCTTCCTCTTCTTCTGTAAACGGAGCCATTGTCATCAATCCTACCACTTCAATTTTATCCAATTCTTGCAAACTTTGAATAAAAGAAATTGTTTCTTCTATCGCCAATCCTTGCTTTGATTCTTCAGATGATGTTTTCACTTGAATAAAGCATTGAATTTTCTTTTCAGCACGTTTTTGAATTTCTTTTGCAAGCGAAAGACGATCTAATGAATGTAAATAATCAATCTCATTAATGATTTCTTTTACTTTTCTCGTTTGCAATGAGCCAATAAAATGCCAATTCACTTTTGAGCCGAAATGCTCATATTTTTGTAAAAAACCTTCATTTCTATTTTCACCTAAATCGATAATTCCAGCTTCAATTACTTCGTTTGTTTTTTCAATTCCTACAGTTTTTGTAACTGCAACGAGCTTAATATCTTTCACCGAACGTCCAGCTCGTGCACAAGATTTTGTAATCGCCTCGTTTACAACTGCTAGATTTCCTTGTACTGTCACTTGCTTCACTCCTCCTTAAAACCTATGAAACTCAACATTCTCCCTGTCTTACCTTGATCACGACGATGAGAGAAAAAGAATTGTTCTTCACAGCTTGTACAAAGAGATGACATTACAATATGTTCTTCTTTTATACCTGCTTGTACACATAATATACGATTAACTTCTTTTAAATTAATTGCATACTGTCCATCAGAAATTACTTTATAAGGAACAGGACCGTTTACTACTTGCTGAGCTGCTGTTAATACTCGATCATCAACAACATAACAACATGATCCGATTGCTGGCCCAATTGCAACATGAATTTCATCACTTGAAACACCCTCTGCATTCCACTTTTGAATCATTTCTTTCGCAATCTCTTTTACAGTTCCTTTCCATCCAGCATGTGCAAGTCCTATCATACCATGTGATGGTGCATAAAAATAGAGTGGAACACAATCCGCGTAACAAGATGTTAAGAGTACATCTGTATTAGTTGTATAAATGCCATCCGTTTTTGGAATACCGTCTTCATATAAATAGACGCCTTTTCCTTTTTCTTGTTGCCCTACTTTTTCAACATGATGATCATGAACTTGTTCAGAACAAATCCATTTTTCTAATGGTTTTTGTAACTTATTCGCTAAAATGCGTCTGTTTTCATGAACATTCTCCACGATATCATTCACATGTAATCCTAAATTCATCGCATGAAAGGAGCCTGTACTTACCCCACCATCTTTTGTCGTAAATCCAGCAGTAATGTTTCCAAGTTCTTTCCACGCTTGTAAATACAGTATACCGTCCACATATTTAAATGGTTCTCTCATAAAGCGGCTCCTTTTAATTAAAATAACAGAAAAAAAGCATGGTACTTCCTGTCTATTTTACCATACTTTTATTTTTTCATAATGACAACAGAAAAAAAAGAGGAATTTGTAATATTCTTTAAGAAATTGTCGGTGTTTGTATTGATTCTGTTACAGAATTAACATGATCTACTTTTACAAGTATGACATCTTCCCCAATTTTCATAATTTGTTCCCAAGGAATTACAAATTCTACTTCCTTCCCAAAGAGTCCGAGCATTCGTGCCTGCTTAGAAATAATAATCGCCCTAATCTTTCCTGTGTCTATATCAATATCAATATCTCCAATATTCCCAAGCCTCTTTCCATCTGAAACATTTACAACATCCTTCATTTGAAACTCCGAAATCCGTATCATATTCATCCTCTCCCTTATATCGCAAATTGTAAGTACGCAGACCATTATTTCTCACATAAAGTGAAACTTTAATCAGTGGGGGTTTTGTTCATCCCCCACTGATTATTAGCCCTCACCAATCGGGCTTTTACAGGCAGCCCGACTCCCACCTAACTCCTTTGCTTTGCAATCAAATCTTGTGGTGGGGAGTCTTACTGCCCGCAAATAATGGGATTAACAGGAAGTAACCGCTACTCAGAGAAACTCCATATCGTTTTCATTATATGAATCCGTCCCCCCTACTATGAGCGTCAACTCCATTACATATAAAAAGGCCTCACCATAACTGGTGAGGGCCTTATCCTTGAATCGTTTTATTCATTTGCTTAATAGCAGACTTCTCCAAACGTGATACTTGCGCTTGAGAAATCCCAATTTCTTCAGCAACTTCCATCTGTGTCTTTCCTTGGAAGAAACGTTTTCGAATAATCATTTTCTCACGATCATTTAAACGCTTCATCCCTTCTTTCAACGCTAGTTCTTCAACCCACTGCTCGTCCTTTTGTTTTTCATCACTTAACTGATCCATAACAAAGATAGGATCTCCTCCATCGTTATAAATTGGTTCAAATAATGAAACTGGGTCTTGAATCGCATCTAGCGCAAAAACAATCTCTTCATGTGTCACTTCGAGAACTTTTGCAATATCCATTGCTGTTGGTTCTTTTGAATTTTCAGCAATCAACTTTTCTCTTACTTGCAATGCTTTATACGCAATATCGCGCAATGAGCGAGATACGCGAATTGGATTATTATCACGCAAATATCTGCGTATTTCCCCAATAATCATCGGCACAGCATACGTTGAAAATTTAACATTTTGGCCTAAATCAAAGTTATCAATGGATTTCATAAGTCCAATGCAGCCAACTTGAAATAAATCATCAACATATTCTCCTCTGTTATTAAATCTTTGGATGACGCTCAGTACAAGACGTAAGTTTCCATTCACTAATTTCTCTCTTGCGCTTATCTCTCCACTTTGCATTTCACGAAATAATTTACGCATCTCTTCATTTTTTAGTACTGGAAGTTTAGCTGTATCAACACCGCAAATTTCTACTTTGTTTCTCGTCAAAGTGTTCCCTCCTATCGGGAGTTGCTGTACAGTGTAAAGTATTTCCTTTGAAGGGGATTTTATGCATATGGTTTTCTCATCATTTTTCATAAACGTTTCATTTCCTAATGCAACAAAAAAGAATAAGACCAGCTTGGATCCCAAGCTGGTCTTATTCTTTACACCATTTTATTAAATTCTTTTCGTAATCTTTTTATAATTCTTTTTTCCAAACGAGAAATATAAGACTGCGAAATTCCGAGCATATCCGCCACGTCTTTTTGTGTCTTTTCTTCTTCACCAGCGAGCCCAAATCGAAGCTCCATAATTTGTTTTTCACGATCATTTAATTGATGCAATGCTTTCATCAAAAGATGACGATCTACAGTAGCTTCTAAATCTTTTGTAATAATGTCATCATCTGTACCTAAAACATCTGATAACAACAATTCATTGCCATCCCAATCTATGTTAAGTGGTTCATCAAAAGAAACTTCCGAACGATTTTTATTATTTCGACGCAAATGCATTAAAATCTCATTTTCTATACAACGAGATGCATATGTTGCTAATTTTATTTTCTTTTCTGGATTAAATGTATTCACTGCTTTAATAAGACCGATTGTTCCTATACTTATCAAATCCTCAATATTTATCCCTGTATTTTCAAACTTTCTCGCTATATATACAACAAGACGTAAATTACGTTCAATAAGCAGTGACCTCGCCGCTTGATCTCCTTTTGGCAATTTATTCAAAAGAACTTCCTCTTCTTCTTTCGTTAAAGGAGGTGGCAGTGCTTCACTTCCACCTATGTAATAAATTTCATCGGTCTTAATTCCTAGTTTCAATAATACTTTATACCAAAGGTATACTAAATAAAATTTCAATTTCATCATATTATCCCGCCTCTCATAATTAAGCGATTACCACTTTTTGTGAAATCAACATTTTCGGATGTACAATACATTGATACTCTCCATTAGTGGACAATTGCTGTGTGTTTAGCCCAATCAGAACCTTATTTACAACCACAGCATTTCCTTCGTGATAAACTTGAACACTATCTGGCTTAATCGCCCATAAAAATTGATGTTCTATCCCTACTGCCCGAAAAGGAACTAAACGCAACCTTGTCGCCCATCCAGAATCATTTTCTGGTATTTGAGGGATTTCTGTTTTGGAATAAATCTGCGCTGTCAACCAAGTTGGTAAACAATGCTCTAATGATGAAATATGCATAATCATAACAGGTGTTTTGGTTAAAGGATCGTGAAGTTGGTTCCCACTATCAATTAGACCGTCTAATTCCAATTCATACTCTGCTAATTGGATCTTTACCTTTACAATTTGATCATAATGTATTTTTGTAACTTCTACACTTTCAATACGTTTCTTGGAGAAATAATAAATAATCGGAAAACCAAGAAAAACGAATAACCAACTGACAGGATCTCCATAAGAAATCGATTTCGCTTGAACTAATCCATTTACCATTTCATTTGTTTGCAAAAAGAAATGAGTTCCAATTAATCCTCCGCCAACTATAAAAGTTACAAAGTAAAAAGTAAAAACGGTTTGTGCATAATTTCTAAACGTTGAAAATCCAAATGCTGTATACACAATAAGTAACGAGTACAGTAGTTTCATAATTGGATGTGTCATCATAGAAGCAAAGGGAGTAAAGGCGAAAATAACAATGGTTGAACCTATAAATGCCCCTAACACTAGCCTCCATCTTTTGATCCTCTTTTTCAACACGGTAGCTGTTAATAAAAGTAAAAGAAAATCAATGCAGGCGTTTAACAACCAAACAACGTCGGCGTAAACAACCAAACAATTCACCTCTTTTTTTAAGTTGAGACTAGTATAATGCATATCCACTAGGAAAGTGTGTCAATTTGCGGAGGGGTTTTTTTGTTATTTTGTGATTTCTAGACATAATCTGTCGGTAATAAATAAAAATATTTTTTTCATAGAATAATATAGATTCCTTACTTGTATACATTATGAATGTGAACTATATGTACACAAAAATATAAAGGTCTCCATTGACAAGCAATAAAAAAAGACCTGCTTAGCAGATCTTTTGCATTCAGACAACAAAAAAAGGAGCATGAAAGCTCCTTTTTTTTATCGTCTACGACGGTTACGTAAAAATGCTGGAATATCGATATCATCTGAATCTGTATGACGCTCATGTACAATCGGCTCTTCACGTTTCATTTCACGTTTTACTTCACGCTGTTTTGAAGGTTGAGCTACTGGTTGTTGCTGTTGTGCATGATTCACATTCGGACGGATAATTGGTTTTGGTGGCTGCATCGCAGCGCTATCATCAAAACCAGTTGCAATTACAGTTACAACGATATCATCTTTTAGCCCTTCATTAATAACAGAACCGAAGATCATATTTACTTCTGGATCCGAAGCTGAAGCTACAATATCTGCCGCTTCTTGCACTTCATATAAACTTAAGTTTGCTCCACCCGTAATGTTCATAATAACACCTTGAGCTCCATCAATAGATGTCTCTAGTAATGGACTAGAAATCGCTTTTTTCGCAGCTTCAGCAGCACGATTTTCACCATTACCAGAACCGATACCCATTAAAGCAGAACCTCTATTAGACATAATTGTCTTTACGTCTGCAAAGTCTAAGTTAATAAGACCTGGTGTAGCAATTAAATCAGAAATACCTTGAACACCTTGACGTAACACGTTATCTGCTTCACGGAACGCTTCTAACATTGGCGTATTTTTATCAACAATTTCTAATAAGCGGTCGTTTGGAATTACAATAAGTGTATCTACATTTTCTTTAAATGCTGCAATACCAGATGCAGCTTGCGTTGCACGCTTACGTCCTTCAAATGTAAATGGACGTGTTACAACACCAACTGTTAACGCACCTAGTTCTTTTGCAACTTGAGCAACAACTGGAGCTGCACCAGTTCCAGTTCCACCGCCCATACCAGCAGTTACAAATACCATATCTGCACCACGAAGTGCTTCTTGGATCTGTTCTTTACTTTCTTCCGCAGCTTTTTTCCCTACTTCAGGGTTCGCGCCTGCACCAAGTCCACGCGTTAATTTGCCACCAATTTGCATTTTTATTTCAGCTTTTGATAGATTTAATGCTTGTGCATCAGTATTCACAGCGATAAAGTCTACACCTTGCACACCGTGTTCAATCATACGGTTTACAGCATTGTTTCCGCCACCGCCGACACCGATAACTTTTATATTCGCTAATTGATCTTGAGTAGTATCAAACTCTAACATGTCGAAATCCCCCTAGAACCTCATTTTTCGTGTCCAATTTTAATCCCATAAATAACGGAATACACGTTTTACTTTTGACATCATACGGTCATCATTTTGATTATTATTGTTTTGATTACGAGTTTTTTGCTTTGCAGGTTGCTGTTGTACCGGCGTTGGTGCTGGTACTGGTTCAAAATACTCTTGCTTATCCTGCACATTTTTCCCACGTAATTTAGCTTTTTGATAAGAGTGTTTAATTAATCCAACTCCAATTGTATATTGAGGCTCACGAACACCAATATAATCAGGAGTTGCTATACGAACATTTTCATGTAAAATATCATACGCAAGATCAAGAACACCTGGCATAGAAGCAATTCCACCAGTTAGTACATATCCAGAAGCTACTTGTTTCACTCCTAACTTACGCACTTCATCTTGAACAAACATTAAAATTTCCTCTACACGAGCCTCGATGATATCCGATAATTCCAATTGAGAATATTGTTCTGTTTGATCGCTTCCCATAATAGGAACCGTAAACATTTCTTCTTCAGATGCTGTATCATAAAAAGCATGTCCATATTTCAGCTTAATTTGATCTGCATTTTCTGTCGAAGTTTTCAGCCCAATCGCTATATCCTTCGTTATATGATCTCCACCTAATGGCAATACGCTCGTTGCTTGCAACTCTCCATCTTTAAAAATAGATAACGTAGTAGATCCTCCACCAATATCAACAAGGGCTACTCCTCTATTTCTTTCATCCGAAGATAAAGCAACTGTCGCAGCAGCTAAAGGTTGCAGACAAATATCAACAATTTCAAGACCTGCTTTTTCTACACAACGAAGTAGGTTATGTAGTAAAGTTCTCGAGCCTGTAATAAGTGTACCTTCCATTTCTAATCTTACACCGATCATCCCGCGTGGATCGTTAATCTCGTCAAGACCGTCTACAATGAACTGTCGAGGTACCACATCAATAAATTCACGTTCAGGAGCAATCGACACAACTTGTGCTGCATCTAGAACGCGTAAGACATCTTCATTCCCGATTTCACGATCTTCATTTGATACAGCGACTACTCCGTGACAAGGGAGCAACTGTACCTGGTTTGCATTGACACCTACTACAACTTGCTCAATGTGGATCCCCACCATGCGCTCAGCTTGTTCAATTGCTTTTTTAATTGATCGAACAGTCTCGTCTATATCAACTATCGATCCCTTCTTCAAACCATTTGATTTTACGTTTCCAACACCAATAATGTTTAAGCTGTCATTAACCATTTCACCAATGATGACTTTAACATTGGATGTACCGATGTCAAGACTAACATATATTTCATTGCTGTTCATTCTTTGGCACCTCCTTCTTTATTTATACCATACAACTCAATATATGGAACAACAATCGCAACTTTACTATTTATAAGAAAAATATTCAACGTCTTTATACGTTTCCCTTTTTTAACCCTATATTTTTCTTATTTTTATTTAACATTCATTTAAGAATATCGCAGTAAACTGTGGATAACTGCTTTATCTTGAAATAATTCCATTTCAAGCGTAAAGTTTACCGCCAAGTATAAGTCTACACTAAGATGTACTTGTAGAAAAGTGAAACTTGTACCAATCCTAGTATGAATCTAAGAAAATTTACATATTTTTCATCAAATGAAGCATTCTCGTAAATTAGTATGCATATAAAAGAACATTCATTTTATTTTATCCGTAAAAACGTCGTGAAAACGACCATTCTATTCCTTTTTTTCTTCAGCACCTAAATCCTTCGTATATGCGCCTACTTCTAAGTCAATTAAAACCTTCTTACCAGGTTCAATTGTTTTTATAATAAGTGGATAAGCTTCCATTCGCTTTGCGAAATTTTGAATAGTGGTGCTTACTTCATATCCTTCATTCATATATAAAGTAAGATGGTCTTCATTTGCGCTCGTTGGTGTATAACGAATTTCAGAAATAGACCTTAAAATAGCCGGCGTTAATTTTTCTAGTTCTGCAATTAACTCCTTCATTTTCTCCTCTTTAAAAGGTTCAAAAATTGGTGCTGCAACAGGAAGTTTACCATTCGGAAGTACATCGAGTGTTTTCCCGTTTTCTAACAACGGTTGTAATTTTCCATCTTTGTTTATATAACCAATCGTTAAATATTCTTCAATATGAATGTCAATTTTGTTAGGAAAACGTTTTTTTACATTTACCGCTTTAATTTCTTTGCGTTTCGTTAAGTTTTCTTCTGCTTTATGTGCTGTTACTCGGAAATAACTTGTATCATAGGTCACACCAGATTCCTTCATAACTTGTTCATCTGTCATATAATGATTTCCAAACACACTTATCTTTTTTATATTACTAAGCGGAGACCGAAAATAAATTAAAAAGAGTACTAATAAAAATAAAATTGATATGTATAAAATTAAACGATGATTAACAGGTTTTTTATTCTTTTTCTTTTGATTCTTTAATTTTGGTACACGATCTTGTAGTTTAATCACTTTACTATTTTTCATGTACGATCCCCCTACGTAACATAAAGAACGGCATGTTCTTCATGCCGTTCTTATCTTCTTATTATAACATAAATGATAATGAGCGGAACGAATAACCGTTATCTTCCAATGATTTCTACTTCTGTATGCATATCTACACCAAATTTATCTTTAATTGTATGCTTTATCAATGCAATCAAATCTAATACATCTTGCGCTGATGCAGCCCCAGTATTAATAATAAAATTTCCATGCATTTCAGAAATTTGAGCCCCACCTATTTTATAACCACGAAGCCCTGCTTTTTCTATTAAATTTCCTGCAAAATACGGGATTGGGTTGCGAAATATACTTCCTGCACAAGGATGATTCCACGGCTGCGTTTCACGGCGGTAATCTTTATTCTTTTGCATGCTACTTATAATTTCCTCACGCTCTCCTGCCTGTAATTGAAACTCAGCTTCCAAAACAATACCAGGACGTTTCCTTTGTAATACAGATGTACGATAGGAAAATTCCATTTCATTATTCGTCAGCCAGTCAATTGTACCATTTTCAAACAAAATACGAGTCTTCGTTAATATATTCGATATCTCTGAGTTATGAGCCCCTGCATTCATATATACTGCACCACCAACACTTCCTGGAATACCACTTGCAAATTCCAATCCAGCTAATCCTTGGCGACTAAGTAAAGTTGACAATTTAATAAGAGGATATCCACCACCAACTCTTACTCTATTTTTTTCGACTTCTAAGTGGTCTAATCCTTCTCCTAAACGAATAACGACACCTTCTATACCTTGATCAGATATGAGAAGGTTTGAACCGCGACCAATTGCAGTCCACTCTTTCTTATATTTCTTTACTAACTCTAGCGTTTTCTCAATACCGGCAACATGCTTTGGCACAATTAAAATATCAGCTGGTCCACCTATTTTCATAGTCGTGTAACGTGCTAACGGTTCGTTAACTAACACGCGACCAACATTTGCTTCTAAAAGCTCTTTTACTAATTGTTCCATAACAATCTCCCCCATATTAAGTCTCCTTATTACAGTAATATGCAGGGCGTTCACCTAATGTTATTTTTTAATAAGCTTGTTCATTACTTCATACAGCTTATTTGCTGCATCTGGAATACCTAGTTGCTTAGCAGCCAGTTTCATGTTTTGTAATGTTTGTGCATCTAATAAAATTTCATCAATATCACGAATAAGCGTTTCAGATGTTAAATCTTTTTCAAGTAGCATTTTAGCTGCTCCTTTATCAACAACTGAACGTGCATTTTTTTCTTGATGGTTATTTGTTACGTACGGACTTGGAATTAATACACTCGGCTTTCCTAACGCTGTTAATTCCGCAAGCGTTGTAGCTCCTGCTCTTGAAACAACAAGATCTACACCAGTCAGTACCTCCGGCATATTATGAATGAAAGGTTTAATAATAACATTATTCGGATTCCCTTTTTGTTTCACGGCTTCCATAACTTTATCATAATGTACTTCACCGGTTACATATAATACTTCGTAACTTTTATTCCCAAATTGTTCAATCGCTTCTACAAAAGCATCATTAATCGGTCTAGCTCCGCGACTCCCACCAAAAATAAGTACGGATTTTTTAGGAAGAGATAGTCCTACTGAACGTTTCCCTTTCATTCCATTTTGATCCATTACTTCTGATGCACGTGGATTACCTGTCATAACCACTTTTGACTCAGGAAAATGCTCTGCAGCTGCTTCAAAGCAAACAGCAACTTTATCAACATAACGACTTAAAAATTTATTCGTTACACCAGGTACACTATTTTGTTCGTGTACAATAGTTGGAATACCTAATTTGGCCGCAGCATAAACAACTGGACCACATACATATCCACCAGTGCCAATAACAATATCAGGATTAAAACGACGAATATATCGTTTACTATCTTGAACACCTTTTAAGAAACGCATCACTGTTTTTACATTATCGAGAGATATTTTTCGTTTAAATCCACTGATAACAATAGATTGAAACGGTATACCTGCTTTCGGTACGATAGTACTCTCTAATCCATTTTCCGTACCAATGTATAAAAACCTTGCTTCCGGATTTAATTTTTTTATTTCTCTAATTAAAGCAAGAGCTGGATAAATATGTCCTCCAGTCCCCCCACCACTAACTAATACTCGCACTACAAATTCCTCCACTTCCCTGTTCTTATTCAATCGTATTTATTTCTATATACATATTGTATTTTCACACACATACGAAAAACCCTGTCTTATAAACAGGGTTTAATAGCGAGAATGGCGACTTATATTCAATAATACACCTACTGCCATTAACATTAAGGTCAAACTTGATCCACCATAACTTAAAAACGGCAAAGTAATACCCGTAACAGGCATTAGTCCTGTTACAACACCAACATTAATCATTACTTGAATCGCAATCATCGCCACAATACCTACTGCTAAAAACGTACCATATAAATCTGGCGCTCCTAATGCTATACGAATCCCGCGCCATAGTAATAGACTAAATAATAATAACACAAATGAACCGCCAATAAAACCTAATTCCTCGGATAAGATTGCAAATATAAAATCTGTTTGTGGTTCAGGCAAATAAAGAAATTTTTGTCTACTTTGTCCAAGTCCAAGCCCAAATAAACCACCAGGTCCAATTGCGAGTAACGATTGGATAATTTGAAATCCGCTTCCAAGCGGATCTGACCATGGATCTAAATAAGATGTAATCCGCTTCATTCGATATGGTGCCGATGCAATTAACCCTACAAATCCTGCTACGCCAAGTAATCCAAACATTGCAAAATGAAAGACTCGTGCTCCCGAAACAAATATCATGATGATACATGTCCCAACCATTACGGTTCCCGTACCAAGGTCTGGTTGTAACATAATCATCCCAAAAGCAAGAAATACAAAACTAAGAGCTGGTAGTAAACCACGTTTAAAAGATGTAATTAATTTTTGTCGTTCCGCTAAAAATTTTGCTAGGAAAATAATCATCGCGAATTTCATAAACTCTGACGGTTGGATAGAAAATGCTCCGATTCCAATCCAACTTCGCGCGCCCCCACGAACGAGACCTACTCCAGGAATAAGAACGAGAATAAGAAGAATGAAACAAACTAGCAAAATTACTTTTGAATACGTACGCCACACCCAATAATCAATTTTCATTATAAAAAACATAGCTACTACCCCAAGGCTTGCAAACAACAATTGTCTTTTTGCAAAAAAGAATGAATCTCCCATTTTATAAGAGGCCCAAACCGCACTCGCACTATAAACCATAATCATTCCGATTGTTAACAACGCAAGTGTAACGATGATGAGAATAAAATCAGGCGTTTTCTTCATTATCCATGAACACCACCTCTTTGGGCAGAACCTTTTGCCCTATGTAACAAAACATCAGTAGGTGTTAGCCTACTGATGTTTTGATTTACTTTATATAAGTTTATGCACAGCTTGTATAAAAATGTCTCCTCTTTCTTCAAATGTTTTAAATTGATCCCAGCTTGCACATGCTGGTGAAAGAAGAATAACGTCACCATCTGTAGAATGAGCATAAGCTTTCACTACTGCATCCTCTAAAGTATCGACACTTTCAATTACATCTAATCCTGCTTTTTCTGCCGCTCTTACTAATTTAGGGGCAGTTTGTCCAAATGTTACAATCGCTTTGACATGTTTAAAGTATGGAATTAAATCATCAAATTCATTTCCACGATCAAGCCCGCCAGCTAATAACACAATCGGTTGTGTAAACGCAGATAAAGCTTTCTCAGTCGCTAACATATTCGTTGCTTTTGAGTCATTATAAAACTTACGGTTATTAATAGTTGTTACATATTCTAAACGATGTTTTACGCCTGTAAAACGTTTTAACACTACCGTAATTGCTTCATTAGAAACACCTAATAATTTCGCGATACTCATCGCAGCTAAAATATTTTCTAAATTATGCTGACCAGGTAAAACGATATCACTTACTTCAACAACTTTTTCACCTTTAAAATAAAGAGCGTTATCTTTTATACACGCACCATCTTCAATTTCTTTCGTTGTCGAGAATAGTATTTTTTGACCTTTACTATAAGCAGATAAAGCCATTACCTCTGCATCATCTGCATTTATTACACTATAATCGTTTTCTGTTTGGTTTTTGAAAATATTTGCTTTCGCTAAACCATACTCTTTCTTCGTCCCATGATAATCTAAGTGAGCCTCAAATAAATTTAAAAAGGCTGCAATTTTTGGTTGGAACGATTCTACTCCCATCAATTGGAACGATGAAAGTTCTGTAACGACAACTTCATTTTCTATCGCGGATTGCGCAACTTCACAAGCTACAGTACCGATATTCCCCGCAATAACAGGATGTTTTTGTCCTTCTTTCAACATTTCAAACGTTAACATAGTCGTTGTTGTTTTACCGTTAGATCCTGTAATCCCAACAAACGGTGCTACTGAAATGCGATATGCTAATTCAACCTCAGTTACAACCGGAATTTGCTTTTCTTTCGCCGCTACTAATAGTGGATTAGAATATGGAATTCCTGGATTTTTTACGACAAGTGAAATGTTTCTCTCCAACAATTCTAACGGATGTCCACCACACACAACATCCATTCCTTTCGCTTGTAATTCAGCAGCAAGTACATTACCCGCTAATGGTTTCCCATCATTTACAATAACGTTTGCTCCTAATTTTTTTAATAAAGTAGCTGCTGCATAACCACTTTTAGCAATACCTAATACAAGAACATTTTTATTTTGATATTCAGTTACAGTTTTCAATTACATCCACACCCCGATATAAATTCCTAGCACAGCTAATAAAAATCCTACAGACCAAAACGTCACAACAACGCGCCACTCTGACCAACCACATAATTCATAATGGTGATGTAATGGGCTCATTTTAAAGACACGCTTTCCTGTTGTTTTGAACGAAATAACTTGGATAATAACAGATAAAGTCTCCATTACGAATACGCCGCCAATAATAACAAGTAGCAATTCTTGTTTTAACAAAATCGCTACAGCTGCGATTGCACCACCTAAAGCTAGAGAACCCGTGTCCCCCATAAATACTCTCGCTGGATTCGCATTGAATACTAAAAAGCCAAGTACAGCTCCTACAACTGCCATACAGAAAATCGCTACCCCAAATTGTTCTTGAGCCACAGCAATAATACTAAATGCTCCGAATGCAATAGCAGCTGTCCCTGATAATAAACCATCTAAACCATCTGTTAAGTTAACCGCATTCGATCCACCAATAAGCATAAATAATACAAGAACAAAATATGCCCAGCTCAGTTCGAATTTAACATCAGTTCCCGGAATCATGATATACGTGTGAAATGCTTGCCCTTTTCCAATTAAAAAGAACGCAATAGCAATTACAAGCTGACCAATCAATTTTTGTTTTGATGTTAAACCAAGATTTCTTTTCTTAACTACTTTTATGTAGTCATCTAAAAACCCGATTAATCCGTACCCAAATGTAACTAATAATAACAATGATACTTCTGCACCTAAATGGTTAAATTTAATCGCCATAATAAGCGTAGTCACCATCATAGATACATATATGACAATACCACCCATCGTTGGTGTCCCTGATTTCTTTTGGTGTGACTTCGGTCCTTCGTCACGAATACTCTGTCCGAACTTTAACTTTCTTAAAAATGGAATAAATAATGGCGAAAGGGCAACAGAGATTAAGAATGCTACCCCAGCCGTTACTAATAAACCTTGTTCAAGCACATGTAGTCCTCCTCTCATGCTGTTACTCTTCGTTGTTTAAACGCTCCGTGATTGCTTCTTTAGCGACTTCACGATCGTCAAAATGATGAACTTCTTTACCAATAATTTGATACGTTTCATGCCCTTTACCAGCAATAATAATAATATCTTCTGCTTTCACTTTTGAAATCGCATAGCGTATCGCTTCTTTCCGATCAACAATTACTTCATAATTATTCCCTTTTGCACCGTTTATCATATCATCTAAAATAGCCACTGGATCTTCACTTCTTGGATTGTCTGATGTGTAGATTGCTTGAGATGCATATTTAGTTGCGACACTTGCCATCACCGGTCTTTTCGTCCGATCTCTATCACCACCGCAACCAACAATACAATATACATCACCTTTTGCGAACTGTTTCGCTGTTTTCAGTACGTTCTCCAAACTATCCGGTGTATGTGCATAATCGACAATAACTGTGTAATTCTGTCCGCCATCAACAACTTCAAAACGCCCAGGAACACCAGCTAGCTGTTTAATTACGTCAATAATTGTTTGTAAGTTCACGCCTGAAACAAGCCCTGCTGCTGTAGCAGCTAATACATTGTATACGTTGAACTTACCAATTAATTTCATCGTAACATTTACACTTTCATATGGTGTTACAAGTGTAAATGTTGTGCCACCGCTCGTCATAACGATATCTTTTGCCATAATATCACTTGAAACCTCTATACCGTATGTAACGACAGTAGCTGCCGTACTTCTCATATACTCTTCCGCGACTGGATCATCACTGTTTAATATAGCGTACTTTTCACGATTATGATTAAAACTATTGCCCAGCTGCGCAAAAAGCAATCCCTTCGCATGTTTATATTCTTCCATCGTATTATGATAGTCTAAATGATCTTGTGTTAAATTCGTAAATACTGCAACATCATAATCGCATCCGTGTACACGACCAAGATCTAAAGCATGAGACGAAACTTCCATTACTGTGCTATCCACACCTTGTTCAACCATTTTTAAAAACGTCTGTTGAAGTGTTAGTGCATCTGGTGTTGTATTTTTCACCTCAAATGTTTCATCACCGATTTTCATATTAATCGTTCCAATTAGCCCTGTTTTATGACCATGTGCGCGCATAATTTCATCCATAATATGCGATGTTGTTGTCTTTCCATTTGTACCTGTAATACCGATTAAATGTAACTTGTGTGTTGGTTGGCCATAAAAGTAATCAGCTAAAACCGCTAACGAACGAAAAGTATTTTTCACAAGTACAACTGGAACGTCAACATCAATTGGTCTTTCCGCAACAATAGCAGCCGCTCCTTGTGCGGCTGCTTGCTTAGCAAAGTCATGGCTATCAACCGTATATCCTTTCATACATACAAATAAGCTTCCCTCTCTCACTTTACGTGAATCAGCTTCAATAGATGTTATTTCTGGATTTTCTTTTGGAACAACTGGAAAATCATGCAAACATGATACAAGTGTATGCAACTTCATTTCACTAAACCCTCTCTACATTGTTTATTTATCTCTTATTTTTAAGTTAGTACCACGTTACCTCCTAGTCATATAAAAACTGGAGGTAAGTGCTACTACAGTCTAATAAATAGACTTATTTATTAACGAGACACTTATAGTCTCAAATAAAGCAACTCTTCTAAAAAGAACTCACTTCCACCAATTGTACCATAAAACACAATCGGTTACCTTTAATTCCCGAAGTAAATTCTAATTTTCGAACCTTCTTTAACTTTCGCACCAGCTTCTGGTGATTGTTTAATTACTTTCTCTCCATCACCACTTATATCAAGCTTCAAATCGACAAGTTGTGTTTGTAAATCTTTCTTCGTCATACCAATTAAATTTGGAACTTCCACAGTTGGTGTATCGCCCCATTTATATTCTTTCTCAACTTGCTCTTTTCTCGGCTCCACTCCCATAACAGGAAGTGCATCTCGAAGAATATTCCCAACAATTGGAGCCGCAACAACTCCACCAAATTGAGTGACTCCTTTCGGATTATCAACAGCAACGTAAACAACAATTTGTGGATCATCTGCTGGAGCAAAACCGATAAAAGATACAATATAGTTATTATCTAAATATTTTCCATCTTTCACCTTTTGAGCAGTTCCGGTTTTTCCACCTACACGATATCCATCAATATAAGCACCTTTACCGGACCCTTTCGCTACAACATTCTCTAATGCATAACGAACTTTCTCTGAAGTTTCCTTGGAAATAACTTTTCTTTTCGCAACAGGCGTTTTTTTGCTGACAACTTGATTATTCTTCGGGTCAATAAATTCCTTCGCTATATATGGTTGATACAAAGTTCCACCATTTACAGCAGCCGCTACTGCCGCTACTTGTTGAATTGGTGTAACCGAAACACCTTGCCCGAATGAAGTCGTTGCTTGCTCGACTGGACCAACTTTATCTAAGTTAAATAAAATCCCGCTACCTTCACCTTGCAAGTCAATTCCGGTCTTCTGTCCAAATCCGAAATTGCGAATGTATTTAAACAATCGGTCTTTACCAAGACGATCACCGAGTTCAATAAATCCCGGGTTACAAGAGTTTTGAACTACCTCTAAAAACGTTTGGCTACCATGACCTCCAGCTTTCCAACATCGCAACCTAGCTCCACCAACTTCAGCTGCTCCATCATCATAAAACGTATCTTTCTCTAAGTCTACTAAATTTTCATTCAAGGCTGCGGCTAATGTAATAATCTTAAATGTTGACCCAGGCTCATACGTACTCCATACAGGTAAGTTTCTGTTATATACTTCCGGAGAAACACTTTGAAAGTCTGCTGGATCAAAACTCGGTCGACTTGACATACCTAAAATTTCACCATTTTTCGGATTCATCGCAATTGCTATCATACCGTCTGGATTATACGTCGATTCCGCAATATTCATTTCTCTTTCCATAATCCTTGTAATGCGTGAATCAATTGTTAATCCTAAATTCAAGCCGGCTTCTGGTTTTTTAAAATCATCACCAACGTTAGGCATTCTCTGCCCTTTCGCATCTGCAAAAAATCGCACATGACCTTTATCACCATTTAGCTCTTTGTCATAATATTTCTCTAGTCCCATAAGCCCTTGATTATCACTGCCCGCAAATCCTAATACGTGTGATAAAAAGTTACCAAATGGATAGTACCGGATGGAATCCTCTGCGATATAAACACCCTTTAAGCTTAACCCTCGTACTTCTTTCGCTTTATCATGCGATATTTTCCTTCCGCCTTTATCAAGCCTTACAATCGACTCTTTTTTTGTAATCCGCTTATAAATATCATCTTTTTCCACACCTAATACTGCAGCTAACTTCTCTGCAGTCTCTGCTGGTTTTTCAATTTGCCTCGGCACAACAAAGACGGTCGGTGCACTTTTATTCGTAGCAAGCTCCACACCATTTCGATCTAAAATTTTCCCTCGCTCTGGTTCAAAAGTAATATTACGACTCCATGAATCTTTCGCACGATCCGTTAACATATTCCCAAGAAAAAATTGCACATATCCAAGACGAATATCGATGATGGTGAAAACGAGTATTCCCGATATAAGTATAAAAATAAGTCGTTTTCTAACTGTTACATTTGATACACGCATATTGGAACAAGCCTCCCTTACGCCTAGCTTGTTCCAATATATGCTTGTACTTATTTAATTAGAACTTCTTCCCTATTACCATTATGGCTTTTCTGCTTCTTGCTGCGGCTCAAGTGGTGGTACGAGTGTTACATCTAATTCTGTACCAGGTTGCAACAATGTTCCTTCAGCCACACTTTGTTCCGTTACATACCCTGTACCAGAAGGTTTTAAGTTAAGCTTTAATGTTTTTGCTAAATTCATAACATCACGCAGTGCCCATCCCTGTATATTTGGCATTGTAGGCTTATCTCCTACTAAGAAGACTCGATCACCCTTCAATGTTTGTTCAGTCGCTTTTGGCACTTGTTGCTGCACTTTCCCTTCACCTAATACGATTGGACGAAGTTTTGCTTTATCAATTGCTTTTTTCGCTTCTTCCATCGTTTTTCCGGTTACATCTGGAACGACAGTTTGTTGCTCTTTCACATATTTTTTCGGATCTTTTACTTCATTTGGCTTAATCTTTAAATACTCTAAACTATTTTTCGTTACATATTTAAAGATATCAGCTAAAGGTTGAGCCCCGTTTTCATCATCTTTTAATTTCGGCTGTTTAACGGCCAAATACACAACAAGTTGCGGATCGTCCATCGGTGCCATACCTAGGAATGAGAATATATAATTCTCTCTTCCTGTCATATAGCCACCTTTTCCGTCAGGAATTTGTGCTGTACCTGTTTTACCACCGACTGAATACCCATCAACTTTATATGCAGTTCCTGTTCCTTTCGGTGATGTAACAACACGTTCTAGTAATTGCCTTACTTGCGCTGCTGTCTCTTTTGAAACAGGTTTTCCTACTTCTTCTGGTTTATGCTCTAGCTGCACTTTACCTGTTATTGGATCCACAACTTTATCAATTGTATAAGGTTTCATCATTTTCCCATCATTCGCAATCGCTGTTGCAGCTTGCACAAGTTGGATTGGTGTCACTGTAGAACCTTGTCCAAACGCTGTTGTTACTTGCTGTATTTGTTGATCAAATAAAATTGTATTTGACCCTTCACCAGATAAATCAATATTCGTTTTTTCGTCTAATCCAAAACTATGAATATATTTTCGGAAACGTTCTGGACCAAGTTTTTGATCACCTAAAATTGCAAACGCTACGTTTGAAGAGCGCTCTACCCCTTCATCAAATGTTATAGAGCCCCATCCAGCGCCGCCGTTATGATCTTTTATTTTGCGATTACCCACTTGATATGTACCAGACTGATAAAAGTCTTGCCCATTGTATACACCTTCATTAATGGCCGCAGCTAACGTGAAAATTTTCATTGTTGATCCAGGTTCAAATGCATTTGCAATTGCATCATTAAAATAATAATCAATATTACGTTGATTCGGATCGTAACTAGGTTTACTAGACATCGCTAATATTTTTCCCGTTTTCGGATCCGCAACAATTCCTATTAAACTTTTCGGATCATAATGTTTACTCGCTTCTTTCATTGCGTCTTCTAAATAACTTTGAATACGTTGGTCAAGCGTTAAATACACGTTATCTCCATTTTTTGGTGCCTTTACATTCACTTTTCCACCGTCAAGAGATACTCCTTTACGATCACCTGTATAAGCTACCTCACCATTAGAGGCACCTAAATATTTATCCAAACTCTTCTCTAAGCCAAATTGACCTACTGAGATTCCGTGTTCATCCGGTTTCGCATGACCTATGACGTAAGATGCGAAATCTCCATTTGGATACACTCTCGCATTTTCGGTAATAAAAGAAATCCCCGGCAATTTCAATGCTTCTATTTGTTCTTTCTGTTCTTTCGTCAAGTCCTTGCCTATTGTTCCAAATTCCACTTGACTTTTATCCTTATTTAAAGCGGCTAAAATCTGATCTTCGCCTTTTCCGAGTACTCCAGCAATTTTCTTTGCAGTATCCTCTTTATTCTCAACAGGTTTAGCACCTTTTAATTCCGCTACAATTTTATAGGAATTTGCATCTTGCGCTAACACATGACCATTTTGATCATAAATTGTTCCTCGATTCGCTTCGAGAACTCCTTTTTTACTATGTTTTTGCTCAGCAATTTTCTTTAAATCATGATTATCCACTGTTCCTGTTACTTGTATGTAAAAAAATCGGGCTAATAACAGCAAAAAGAGCAGGAGGAAAAATATCATAAAATAACCTGCTCCTTTATTGGTATGAAATTTGGTCATATTTCTCTTCATCTTTTCTTCACACCTATTTGCCTTACTTCAGGCCCTTCACGTTATTCGCATTAATTTCTAGCCCGTGTTTTTTTGCAACTTCAGCGATACGTTCATAACGACTTAACTTCTCTACTTCAGCCTGCAATTCTTGATTTTCTTTTTGTTGCTTCACAATCTGTTCTTCTATCGTCGCTGCTTCTACATTAACTTGATAAAGACCCGCTTTATTTCCAATAAAAGCTACACAGGCATATATTAAAAAGCCAATAAACGCTACATACAACAGCTTTTCAATTCTTGTAATTTTCGCTTTTACTTTCGGCTTAACCATCTGCTGTGGTGGCGTTTGAATTTGTACCTCTTCTTGCGCTTGTTGTTTGTACTTAACAGCTAAATTAGTCATACCTCTCTCTCCTTTTTATCTTTTTTCAGCGATTCTCAACTTCGCAGAACGTGCCCGATTATTTTCTTCTAATTCGATATCAGAAGGTAAAATCGGTTTTCTTGTAATAAGTTTTAATTTCGGCTTAAATTCATCCGGGATTATCGGTAGTCCTGGTGGTAATTGCGGCGTTGTACTATTTCGCTTAAACGTCGTTTTACAAATACGATCTTCTAAAGAATGGAATGTTATAACACTAACTCTTCCACCAGGCTTGACCATCTCAATTGCAGATTCCAACGCTTCTTCAAATACTTTTAATTCATCATTTACAGCAATACGAATCGCCTGGAATACTCGCTTCGCAGGATGTCCACCTGTTCTACGGGCCGGAGCTGGAATACCTTCTTTAATTAATTCCACTAACTCTCCTGTCGTTTCAATCGCTTTATTCTCGCGATACGCTTCAATCTTCCTTGCAATTTGCTTTGAAAATTTCTCTTCACCGTACTGGAAGAAAATTCTTACGAGTTGTTCATATGACCAGCTGTTCACAACATCATATGCTGTTAATGGGGCATCTTGATCCATCCGCATATCTAACGGTGCATCATGATGGTAACTAAAACCACGCTCTGGTGTATCTAATTGTGGGGATGAAACACCTAAATCGAATAAAATCCCGTCTACTTCTGTGATACCTAATTCATGTAGTTTTTCAGATAAATAACGAAAATTACTCTTCACTGTTACAAATTGTTCACCATAAGAAGAAAACTTTTCCTTCGCATTTTGAATCGCTATTTCATCCTGATCAAATGCTATTAATTTTCCACCATCAGTTAGCTGGGATAATAAATAAGAACTATGTCCTCCTCCACCCAGTGTACAATCTACATATGTACCACCCGGCTTTATATCTAAGCCATCTACTGTTTCTTTCAAAAGTACTGTTACGTGTTTAAACATTGTTGCACCTACTCTTTTTCCAATTAATTATGTTGAATGCATCTCTTCCTCTAAACGCATATTTTACTACTAGAGAACGAAATGCTACGAAAGAACGACTCATTTAACTTACCAACAAAGGCAGCATACTATACAAATCGCTATTTTATTTTATTATATACTAAATTTTATCATCTTTTGCGGGAATTTAAATAAAAACCTGTCGAAAAAGATAATAATCCGTTTACATTTTGTGCTATTTTGTCATATATATATATCTGCTGCATTGCGATTCCGTACATTAATATAAGAATGATAATTCAGAAAAATTTCACTTTACAGTTAATTCGATGTAATAAAAATAAAATCCTGCTCCAAAGAGCAAGATTCTATAGTTTTATTACATGATGTTTTCCATCCCACGAAAAGGATTGTTTCATTACTCGGTCAACAAAATCAAGACCGAACTGATTTAAATAATAGCATACATTCCACACACGTTCTTGCGGTGCTCCTAACGGACGAAGCGCAAATTGTATACGACGGAATTTATTTAGCTGAACCTCATGCTTCTTCTCAACATTTCTTTTCAACATTCTTTCTAATAGTTCAATTTGTTCATTAATTTTCAGTTCATTTTTTCCTGCAAACTCACTTAATCCTGGATCTATTTTTTTCACAAATCGTTGTAATGATGTATGAATATCAATTATTTCTTTTTTCGCTTCTACAAATCGATCGCCTATTGGTTCCTCTATTTGATTAGAAAGCCAATTATCACGCAAATTATCTATATTATTTAGAAATGGATCCATTTCTTGCAAGTCTAAATCGTATAAATCTGTCGCAATATCTCTCTCCATATAAGTAATTGTAAGACGCGGAACGACAGGTGGCATTTGGAAACCGACTGTATGGAACACTTGTTGCAATTCACTCCAATAAGCTAACTCCCCTGGCCCGCCAATAAACGCTAACGTAGGAAACATATACTCTTGCATAAGAGGGCGTGTGACAACGTTATTACTAAAACGCTCTGGACTTCTTTCCATCTCTTCCATCAATTCTTCATAAGAAAATGAATGTACTCCATCTTTTCCAACAAACTTCCCTTGATCCTCTTCAAGCAATACTCGCTCATTATCAATTTCCATGAATATATGCACCGCGTTAGACTTCGTTTCAATAATCGGTTTAAATCCTAGTTCCTTAATTACTTCCTGTTGATTATGAAGTCCTACTTGAATTTCTTTATATTTACTTATAATTTTTTGTAAGAACGGCACTTCTAATTTTCTTAATGTAGGATGATGTGAATCTACAAGAATTAAACCAGAATTCGCGAACAATTTCATAATAAGGTAAGCAAATAAATCTACATACGTATTCGATTTATTCAAAGCATCATCAATAAATTGTAATACATCCTTTGTAAAATTAGTTTCTGGATATGTTTTAAAAATCTCCTCAATCCATTTTCTGCAGTCTTCAATAGAAAGCTCAGACTCAGAAGCACTCGCCTTTTTCGGATGACGATCATGAAAAATAGTCTTTTTTATTTTTTTATTTTTCGTTACGAAAGTGTGATTAATCTCATCCATATCATGGTCTTCACCAGCAATCCAAAAGACAGGAACAACTCGAACCCCTAAGCTCTCTTCTTTTTCTTTCGCAAGCTGTAAAATTGAAATAATTTTATGCACTGTATAAAGCGGTCCCGTTAATAACCCCGCTTGTTGTCCAGCTATAACTACATATGTATTTTCATCTTCAAGCGCTTTTATATTTTGAATTGTAAATTCTCCTGCTTGTAATTGTGTATTATATTCTAATAAATGCGTTACTAAATCTTGACGGAAAAACTTTCTCTCGCGCAAATCATGTATACGCTGTTTAAAAGCATCTTCTGTTAACATATAATCAAAACATGACTGTATCTCTTTTTTACCGTTCATATAGTCCGCTACAACTCCTTGTAGTGGAACAGAGATTTCTTTTATCTCCATATAATTCTTCCTTTCGTATCCTGTTCTCTCACCAACCCACATTGTAGTCAATGTTTCACGTAAAAGCAAAGAATAACACTTATGCTTCCATTCCTTTTATTGCCTTGAACAGAAATTGTAGTGTCGGAACTGATTGTTGTTGTTCCTTAGCTTCTTCTAATACATATCCAATAATTGCATTAACTTCCGTTTGTCTATTCGCTCTTACATCCGCTAACATAGATGATGTATTATGAGATGTTCTTTCACATACCCGGCGTACCAGTTGCCATACCGTTTCTTTCTCTTCTTCTTTAAGAAGGAATGCAACTTCCTGAAATACTTGCTCCATCATTTGATAAAAAAAAGGATTTGAAATTAACTCTCCATTTTGAACCTGCAATAATGCCGTCAATGGATTAATACACACATTGACTACTAATTTATTGCACATAATCCCCTTCCAATCATCTTCTATCTGAATCAGAAAATAATCAAAAGAGAAACAATTAAATACCTTTTTAAAACAACTAGATTGACCGCGTACTACACCAAATTTTGTAACACCTATTCCAGTATGATGAACTGTATGTCCATCCTCTTTTTTTGCACCATGCTCCACAATCCCGACCGCTATACGTTCATTCCTTAATTTTTCCATAACATGAAGGTGGGACATTCCATTTTGTAAAAAGATTAATGACGATTCTCCCTGCACAAAAGGTAATATGTCAGTTATGTGATATTGCTTTACAGCAATAAATATATAATCTAACTTTTTATTCAGCATACATTCTATCGGTAAAATAGATGGAAACACTGTTTCACGTTCTCCATTCCTAATACACGTTACACCCGTTAAGTTTAATTCCTCCGCTTGCTTAGCGGTCCTTGTAAACAACGTAACATCTTGATTGCTTTTTTGTAAATAAAATGCATATAGGAGACCAATAGCCCCCGGTCCAACAATTCCAATTTTCATCTTTACACAAGGAACTTATAATAGTAATTTACATAAGTTTCCTTGTCCTCCCCCCTTTACATCTTACTAAATTACAATAACATAGTTGAGGATTCAATCATCTTGTAACTAATGCAACCTCTTCTTTCACTATGTATATACTACTTATATACATAGTTCTACTCTTAGTTTAGCAAATCCTCAAAAAAATAATGAAAGAAATATTCTATCTTCTTCATAAAAATTTAAAAATGAGTTATACTATTATTATAAATATTTATACTTTTCTGCATTCAACAAGATAAGAAAGGGATGTGATGTAATGATATTCCCAAAAGTTGAGCGTTTGCTCATCAATTATAAAACGTTAGATGAATTTAAAAAGTTTAAAGGCTGCGGAGCTTTAGAGTTATCCATGCTTGAAGAATTACAGGCAAATATTATTGAAAATGATAGTGAATCTCCATTTTATGGTATTTACTATGGTGGATCACTAATCGCGCGTATGAGTCTATATATGAAAAGGAACGGTGGAGAAAATTTCGAAATCACTGGTCCTTATATAGAACTCTATAAACTCGAGGTGTTACCAACTTTTCAAAAACAAGGATTTGGACAAATGCTCGTTAATTACGCGAAGCAACTACAATTCCCGATTAAAACGATAGCACGTGTCCAATCAGCAGGTTTTTGGGATAAATTAAATTTCCAAAAAGTATCAGTAACCGATGGTGAATTTTACATTTGGCAACCAGAAACAAATTTGAATGCGGTTACAAACGAAGAATCTGCTTAAGAAATAAAAAAACAGCTGCATAACAGCTGTTTTTTTATTTCTTTAACTTCTCCAATTTTTCATTCGCACGAACAACATCTCTTTCTTTTCCCTCTAATACCATTACACTTCTTTTTTGATCAATATAATCAAGTAATGTTCTATACTCTTCCTCATATACTGATAATCGCTCCAGAAGACGCGCTCTTTCGGTTTGTAATGATTCAATTTGTTGCTGCAACACAGTTGAATCTTTTTCGTTTTTATAACTTTGTAAGAAATCAATGACATCATTTAATGTAAGAGACGTAGGCGCCTCCACTATCTTTGTCTCTTTCACTTCATAATTTTCCACTTTACGCAGTTGTTTCGCTTCTTCAATACGTTCTCTGTGCTGCTTTCTAACGTAAGAATTCCACCTAAATCCACACGCTGCAGGTGTACGAGATAAATGTCTTCCCACCTCCTTAAAAGCGGAAAGTTGCGTTCCACCTTCACGAATATGCCGGAGTACTACTTCTGCCAGAAGCAAATCTTCATCATCAGTCCAAGCATCTTGTCTTGTTGTCGCCATCTCTCTAGTCCTCCCTATGCATTTTTTATTAAGCATATGCAGTTACTAGAAAAGATAGAATACAACAAATAAAGAATAAGACAAAAAAAATAAACGTAGAAGATATCTTCTACGTTTATTTTTTGCAATTACTTGCTGATTACTTCTTTACCTTTGTAAGTACCGCATGCTTTACATACACGGTGAGCTAATTTCGCTTCACCACAGCTTGGGCACTCTACCATACCAGGTACTGATAATTTGAAATGCGTACGACGCTTTCTTTTTACTGTTTTAGAAGTTCTTCTAAAAGGTACAGCCATTCTTCCCACCTCCTTAAAAGAAATAGTTATTTTCATATGAAGGCCTGAACCAGTCTTCCGATTATTTGTCAAAAAACTTTGCAAGTCCTGCCAACCTTGGATCAACAGGCTTTTCTTTGTTTTCTTCCGAAATCACTTGCCAGTCTTGACCTTGCGTCGGTGCTCCACCAGAAACATCATCACTGAAAATTTGCATTGGAATCTCCAAAAGTATATTTTCCTTGATTACGGGCAGTAAGTCAAGTACTTCTCCTTCTAAACAATGAATTTCAGTTTCTGTTTCAAACTCCTCTTCAGAAGTTTGGAACACCTCAGTTGTTTTAATGTCAAATGGTAATGTCACATCTACTAAAGAGCGAGAACATGGTAAAACCATGCTTCCAGTTATATGTAGATGAAACGTAAACTTACCGGAGCCAAAATCAACTCTTCCTGTTACATGGACAGGATTAATTTCACGAATATCTTTCTCGACCTCTTTTAGCTCACTTACATCTACCATCTCATCCAATGTCAATCCTTTATTTCTCAATTTATTCAATTGATGGATGGACCATTTCATATCATATCACCTCAAGGCAACAAACAAAATTATAGCTAGCCATTTTATATTTGTCAATGTTTTTTCTTTACACTATAATGAAGTCATCATAGGAAATAATATATAGATTATCACGTTTTCCAAAAAGATGCTACATCGAAAGGAGAGATTACCATAAAAGCCAGTGGTATTGTTGTTGAATATAACCCTTTTCATAACGGTCATGCTTATCATGTGCAACAAACAAAAAAGTTAACACAGTCTGATATTATTATTGCCGTTATGAGCGGTCCTTTTTTACAGCGTGGTGAGCCTGCACTCACCTCCAAATGGTATCGTACCAAAATGGCCTTAGCAAGCGGCGTAGACCTTGTTGTAGAGCTTCCTTATGCATTTGCAACACAAAAGGCTGAAACATTCGCAAATGGCGCAATTTCCATTTTAAACGCCCTTCGTGTTTCTGAAATTTGTTTCGGTAGTGAAGATGGGCAAACTGAAAATTTTTATAATACCATTTCTGTACAAAAAAATGAAGAAGAGACTTTTAATCGTCTTGTAAAACAATTTATGAACGAGGGGAATAGTTACGCAAAAGCAACATCTGAAGCCTTTCTACGCATCTTACCACCCGAAAAAAACGTAGATATGTCACAACCAAATAACATTTTAGGCTTACAATACATCAAGGCAATTCTCTCACAAAATAGTGCCATGCAAGTACAAACTATAAAAAGATTCGCCTCTCATTATCATGATGAAACATTTCATAATAAACATATTGCAAGCGCAACAAGTATTCGTAAGCAACTATTTAGCGAAAACAGTTCATTTTCAACTATTGAGCCTTTTATCCCGAAAACGTCTGCTTCTCTTTTAGAAAATTACAAGCAAAACTACGGTGTGTTACATAACTGGGAAAATTACTTTTCGTTTTTCAAATACAAACTCATGACCATGTCTTCTCAAGACTTACAACATATATATGAAATAGAAGAAGGTTTAGAGCATCGTATTTTATCAAAAATACAGGACAGTTCATCGTTCCATTCATTCATGGAAGCATTAAAAACAAAACGTTATACATGGACTAGATTACAAAGAGCTTGTACACATATTTTAACAAATACAACGAAGGAAGAAATATACAATGCAAATATAGAGCAATACGCGCCGTATATCCGTCTACTCGGTATGTCACAAAAAGGACAAACTTACCTTTCTAAAAATAAGAAAAAAATAGATCTCCCAATCCTTACCCATACAAAAACATTCAAACACCCTACTTTAGACATAGAACGAAAAGCAAATGCTGTATATTTCTCCATAATGAAAGAACCAATACGGACACAATCACTAAAGCAAGACGCAACGCATCATCCAATTCGTTACGACGAAACAACAACAAGATTCTTATAAAAAAACCTCTCTTTTTCAGAGAGGTTTACTTTTTTTCGCCCATTTTTTCCAAATACTTCAACGCATCATCCAATGTATCCACTGGTATAATTTTCATCTTTGTTTTAATATCTTTTGCAGCCTCAAGCGCATCTTTATAATTTGATTTCTCCGCACCTTTTTCATTCGGCGCAAAGAATACCTCAGCACCCGCATCACTAGCAGCTACCACTTTTTGCTGAATACCACCAATTGGACCAACTTCTCCTTGTTCATTGATTGTACCTGTTCCAGCTATTTCATGTCCTTTCGTTAAATCCTCTTCCACAAGCTGATTATAAATTTCTAATGTGAACATTAAACCTGCTGATGGTCCCCCTATTTCATGGGAATCAATTTTCACTTTCGGATCCACTACTAATTCTCTTTCCGTAACGATAGAGACCCCTATACCAACGCGTCCATTTCCGTTAGGAATTGTCTTTACATTTAAATTTTCTTTAAACTGCTTTCCCCCTCGCTTATATTCAATATTTACTGTATCCCCTTCTTTTTTCCCTGTCATATACTCAATAAATTGTTCCGTCTTGTCAAATATTTTTCCATCGACAGCTATAATAACATCCCCAAGCTTCAGCTTTCCTTCTGACGGCATACCCTTTGCTACACCTGCAACTAGTACACCTTTATTTTCAAAAGACACGGAACGATTTGCACGTTTATAAGCATTATAGATTGCTGCATTTTGCGAATCTTTCATTGCATAATTTTGGCGAAATTGATATTCTTCATCACTCTCGCCTCTTTGTAATATTTCTTCCGCTTTCGAAATATGTGTATATTTATTAAACTGCGCGGCTATTAAATTCACCACATTGGCAGGTCCCATCGAGACAGTGACAAGCATGAAATCACCAGACTCTTTCGTTCCACCATCTACTTGAACATATGGCGCTAATTTCGCCGCCATACCTGGTTTTGTCACATAATATGGCAAACGTACATAAACAAGTAACATCGCCAATATAACCCCTATTAAAATTGCATATATAAACCGAAAACGCTTAAACATTATGTTTCTCCTTCCACTGCTCAATTAGTAAATAAATGTTTGAAATGTGTTTTTCTGCTTCCACTTCTCCGACCCTAATAATGTCTTCAATATGTGTAAAAGCACGCGAACTAAATTGTTCTACAGCTGGTCGCATCATTAAATCTGATGCTATTTGCCGATTCAACACAAGTTCATGTTGCATAATTTCAATACTTTGCATAATCACATCATAAATAGATGTAACCTCTCCATTCACCTTAATCGGAGATACATCAACAGCAATAACAATATCAGCACCTAAATCTTTTACAACTGATACTGGAATACGGTCAATTACTCCTCCATCTACTAATAAGCGGCCATCTATTTTTTCCGGAACAAACACCCCCGGTACAGATATACTAGCTCGAACTGACTCTGCAATCGGACCGCTTGTAAAGACAACTTTTTCCCCCTTCAAAATGTCAGTAGCCACAACAGCTGTTGGGATATCTAACTCTTCTAAATTTTTATTATATGTAAACATTTTAATCATATCTTTGATACGTTTTCCAGCAATAAATCCCATTTTAGGAACTGTAAAATCTAAATAATATTTCCTTTTAAAAACAGCTGCCAATTTATACAGTCTTTCTACGTTACTACTCGCTGCATAAAATGTGCCTATTAATGCTCCTATACTACTACCTGCTATCATATGAATAGGAATGCCAGCTTCCCTTAACACTTTTATTACCCCAATGTGAGCAAAACCTTTCGCACCTCCAGATCCAAGCGCTAAACCGATTTTTGGTTCCTTCATTTTTCTCACCCTTTAATTTTTTTCATTCCTTTTTCATACTTATGGTCTAAATTCACCACATATCCACGTATACTGAAATGAACGTTTTTGGGACAAAGGGGGATTTTCTTACATGTACGAAAAATGGAAAACTGCTTTTCTTACCATATCAATGTTATTTTTAACCTTTTCTCTTGTACTCCACCCCCAAGCTGCCTTGCAAGCTTCAATTCGCGGGTTAAATATATGGTGGGAAGTTGTATTCCCTTCACTACTACCGTTTTTCATCATTGCGGAACTTCTAATCAGTATTGGTGTTGTAAAATTTATCGGTGTTATATTAGAGCCGCTAATGCGGCCACTTTTTCGTGTTCCAGGGGTAGGCGGGTTTGTTTGGGCAATGGGAATGGCTTCAGGATTCCCTGCTGGCGCCAAATTAAGCGCTAGACTACGCAAAAGCAATCAACTAACACAAATTGAAGCAGAACGACTCGTATCTTTCACAAATTCTTCTAATCCACTTTTTATTTTCGGAGCTGTTTCTATCGGTTTTTTCAATAATCCGAAATTAGGGTTTGTATTAGCAGCTGCACATTATATAAGTAACTTTGCCGTCGGATTAATTATGCGTTTTTACGGCAATAACGATACCTACATAAAAGACAAACATACTATCCAAAAACGTCCCTTTCAAAACCCTTTCTCAGTCCTCCACCAAACGCGTATGCAAGAAAAAAGACCAATCGGAAAACTACTCGGAGACGCTATCGTTTCTTCTATTCAAACATTACTCATGATTGGTGGGTTTATTATTTTATTCTCTGTTTTAAATAAAATGATTACTGTTTTCCAAATTACAGAAGCGCTTTCTTTTATTATGCAACATATTTTATCATTCTTCCAACTAACATCCGAATTTAACATTCCGATACTATCTGGTATTTTTGAAATGACACTTGGAAGCCAAATGATTAGTCAAATAAATGAAACCACACTTCTTCAACAAGCGATGGTAACAAGCTTCATATTAGCATTTAGTGGTCTTTCTATTCAAGCTCAAGTAGCAAGCATATTAGCGGAGACAGACATCCGCTTTAAACCATATTTTTTAGCGCGAATTATCCAAAGTATTTTCGCTCCTATTCTCACTTTTATATTTTGGGGACCATTTTATGAAAAAGTTCATTCTTTCTCACCTACACAAGAAGATATTCCCGTATTTTTATCGAATCATTCTTCTGCACTTAATGATGTTTGGACATCGTTTATACACTACGGACCTATCTTCACTTTATTTTGTTTATATTTATATGTTATCTTACTGTTTTTACGCATTAATAAAGTGAAACTTTAATCCGTGGAGGTTTTGTTCATCCCCTACAGATTTTATTAACCTTCACCAATCGGGCTTTTACGGGCAGCCCGACTCCCACCTAAATTCATTGCTTCAGCCGAATTTTGAGGTGTGAGTCTTACTGTCCGCAAATAGAGGATAAAGAAAAACCCCGTTCACTTTAACGGGGTTTGAAACTTTTCTTTTAAAGCACGCTCTACAACTGGAGGAACAAGGTCTACTACACTTCCACCATATCTTGCAACTTCTTTCACAATACTCGAGCTTAAAAATGAGTATTGATTGTTTGTCATAATAAAAAAGGTTTCGATATTTTCATCTAATTTTCGATTCATAGAAGTAATTTGCATCTCATATTCAAAATCAGAAACCGCTCGTAACCCGCGTAAAATCGCATTTGCATTACGCATTTTTGCATATTCCACTAATAATCCACTATGTGAATCAACTTTTACATTCGGGATGTCCTTTGTTGCCTCTTTAATTAACTCTAAGCGCTCTTCTACTGAAAAAAATGGTTTTTTTGATGAATTGTTTAATACAACTACATACACTTCATCAAATACTTTTGCTCCCCTTTTAATAATATCCAAATGTCCAAGGGTAATTGGATCAAAACTTCCTGAAGAAATAGCTATACTTGTCATTCTGTCCCCTCACCTTCATACTTATAAATCGAAATTGCTGTAATCCCATAATTTTCTGCTCTCACTTTTACAAGTTCTCCTATAGAATCAGGTAAAACTACGTCATCGCCATGTTCTGCCATAATTAATCCATCTTCATTTAACAATCCATGTTGATCCATCACACTAATTAGAGATACAATTCTTTGATCTTTATATGGAGGGTCTATTAGTATAAGATCGAATGATATTTCACGCTTTATAAGCGCCTTTACCGCACGCTCTGCATCATTTCGATACACTTCAGCTTGTTCATGTATTCTACAGCTTTCTAAATTTTGATGAATTACTTTTATCGCTTTACTATCTCGGTCAACAAAAATCGCTTTATCAATCCCTCTACTTATGGCCTCAATTCCAAGGCCACCGCTACCACCAAATAAATCAAGAGCGATACCACCATCATAATAAGGACCTATCATATTAAAAATAGATTCTTTCACTTTATCTGTCGTTGGCCGTGTTGTATTACCAGGTACCGCTTTAAGTGGGTGCCCTTTACATTTTCCTGAAACTACTCTCATCTGTTGTCACTACCTTTATTTCAATCTATCGAGCGATTACAGCAAATCCATCTGAATTCAGTAACCGCTACCAAACCATACAATTCTTCACTAATTCGTTACTTAACCAATAGAGAACTTTAGTTAAAATAACCGTTCGCTATTTCTTACATATTCATCTCACTATTTGCGAACAAGAACCATTTATGTACATCAGCTCTACTTTACCTTTTTTATCCTATCATAAAATAAAAAAAAGAAAAATAAAAAGCCAAACATAAATTTTAATTTCATTATGTATATCTTCATTTAGATTGGACATAAATAAATATAACAACATCACCTTCGATGTTGTTGCCAACCGCGGAGAAGACTTACGTTTCCCCATAAGTTCTTCCTCCGGTTTCTCCTCTCCCTTTGCCTTCTTACTAGTACATACTAGTATTAGAAGGGCCCTGCTTTGCAGGGTTTTTTTCTTTGTCTACTTTTCATTTAAAAAGTGAGATGGTACAGTAAAAGAAAGAGGAGGAAAAAATATGATTCAACGCTTTATAGAACTCGGAGAAGGCTACTCTGACTTATATGAATTACTTGAAATTGCCAAAACAAACCAAGAACGTGTAACACATATGTTACAATTTGAAACTGTAAAAAACGAAAAAAAAGTGTGTTCACTTGTTGTAATACTAAAACCGACAACTACTGGCGATTTCCAGCCATTATACATATGTCGTGAAGGCATTCCTATACTTGAAAATAAAAAAAGCAAACGTGTCGTTTTATTTGAAGAAATGGCAGAACAAATAGGAAAAAAAGTTACACCCTTTACTGTAAAACCATCAACAACTTTCCCTGAAAAAGAACTATTTTTTAATCATCTGATTGGTATTTTACGAATGAACAATTTCATTCCTCCAATGAGATAACACGTTATTTCAAGTAAAAAAATCCCCCACTGAATTTAGCGGGGGATTTTTTTACTTAGCTATAATCGTATTCTTTTGCCCGGTCAGGACGCGAATTTTCGAATTCCGTTTTTAAAAACGGGCGATACGACTGTTCTACTTTTTTTACAAAAGGAAGTTTATTCAATTTTTGCATCATATGCTCAATTTGTTCCATATCACAATATACAACGGCATATTTCAATCGTTTTGATATGTAATGAATGTTACCATATTTCCTTAAAATCTTGGCATGTTTCAATGAATGTAAATAAACAATCATACTTTGTCGTTGCCCGAACATAATCTTCTCCATCTTCTCCTTTTTAAAAACTTATATTCTTATATTTTATGAAAACCAATCAGAAATTTATGACATTATAGGACAAACTCTGTATACGTTTTCTTCTATATTCTAAAAAACAGGGTAAATTACCCCGTTTTTTTACAACCACAACCGCCTCCGGTACCACAGCCACCGCCACAGCCACCCACATCAAAAAATGGATTTCCTGTTGGAACTTTAATGGAAGATGACACCTCAGAACCAATTGCTACACTTACTTCATCTAATAACTTTTGTAAATCAGTTTCTGCTCTTTTAAAGGCTGCAACCTTATCATGCAAATCTACAGAACGCTTTAATTCCCTCATTTTCGTCGAAACGAAAGTATAGTCAGGATGATATTTACCAAAACGTTGCACTTCTTCATATCGCTCTTTCATCGCTGTAAATTGCTGAATTAACGTCTGGACTTCCATATCTTCTTGCAAATCCTTATAATACTTACGATAATCTTCTGCTATATCTGAACAGATAATCGCTTTTGCAAGCTGCTCTGCCTTATCTAAAATCAATACGCTTTCCAGCGTCGCTACAATCATGAGAGACACCTCCGAGTATTCATCATAACACATTTGGAACAGAACTACTAATTGAAGTGTCTCACCTAAAAGAAAGATATGATTCTAACTCATTTCCATACAATTCCCTTGTACTTTTATACAATAATATGCTCCGCAATATTATATTTAAGAACATCCCATTTCCCACCATTTTCTTTCACGTAGCTAATACATGCATTTTTTAATGGCGTTTTAAATGTAATTTCATCTGGCGCAATTGCGTGTAAAATCGCTTTTATTGCATGTGAATGCGCAACAATGATAATACGTTTATCTCCATGTGTTGCTGCAACCTCTTGTAATGCGGTAAAACAGCGCTCTACAATCTCTTCATCCTGCTCCATTCCTTCTACATTACCTTCTGTAATTAACTCCCTAACGGCTGCAACTGGTTTCCCGGAAGCTTCCCCAAAATTACGTTCCATAAATCGTTCATCTAATAAAATAGATTGCAATCCAATAGCCCCAGCAATTTCCTTAGCCGTTTCTTGCGCTCTAATTAACGGGCTACTTATAATTATATCCCACGATTCCGCTTGCAAGGCAGCTGCACTTTGACTCGCTTGCTTTTTCCCAACTTCGTTGAGCGGAATATCTTCGCGCCCTTGAATAATCTCTTGAAAATTCCAATCAGTTTGTCCATGTCGTACTAAACAAATTTCCGTCATGCTGCAACTCCTTTTTTAATAATCCGATTCTATTGTAACAAAAGTTTTGCATAACGGACATAGTTTTCCCTTCCAATTTTACGTCGCATTTTGCTGCTTCATATACTGGAACATATCAATCATAATTGAGGCAACCGCCAATTGATTTTGAAATTTTTCTACTTTATCTGGTATCGTTTTTTTGAAATGTTGCATGGCAGCTAACTCAAAAGCCTCTTTTTCTTCTGGATTACGTGTTAATTTCCGGTACCAGTATGGCTGTTCCCGAATATAACGAGTTAAATCCTCATCAGCCTTTATAAACTCCATAAGCTCTGCTCTCATCCTCTTTCCCCCTAATCCTTTTGAAAGAAAAATGGATTATTTTCAGAAGTATTTTGTTCTTGCTGCGTGCGGTTCCCTTGAAATTGTTGGATAACTTGCTGCACACTACCAATCGCACTCGTTACATTTGCTAAATGGTGTTGCATTTGTTCTACGTCTAGCTTTTTAAAGAAAGAAAGCATTTGCCCCATCACATCAGCAGTTTTTTCCTCCTCAGTTCGATTTTCTTTTTCTTCTTTATTTTCTTTTACTGAAGAAAAAGCAGGTGCTCCATCAGGTCTATACGCTGCCCATATTTGATCTTCTTCACCAAGTAGGTACCATTCTTCATAAAATTGCTGCCAAGTTTTTTGACCACTTCTAACCTCATGAACCATTTTAGGGTGATGGTTTACAAACTCTTTAAACTGTTGAACCGATGGATGTAACGGTCCTTTTGTTGTTGGCATACTACTCACCTCTTCATGTATATCTACTATATTGTAAGAAAAAAAAGGCACATGGTTCGCCTATTTTTAGACGATTCATGCACCTTTTTATTTTCGGATAAAGTTTTGAGTATAAAATTTATCATATACCCCAACACCTAATCCAGTAAATTGTTCATTTAATAAATTCTTTCTGTGACCCTCACTATTTAACCAGCCTTGTACAGCTGCAATTCCATCACTATGTTGCGCGGCTATATTCTCACCAGCAAGTTGAAAGGCCACTTGCCCACGTTGCAAACGATCTCCTAATGTACCAAAGGTGGGAGAATCGTGTGAAAAATAATTATTATCCTTCATATCTTTACTATGGCCAAATGCAACATCTGCAGTTTGTTGATCCCATGTTAACAACGGTAATTGATGACGACTTCGAATAATATTTGTTAAGTCGAGAATTTGTTGCATATTTCCATTTTCTACTTGCTTCATTTTTTCTGGCGTCAACGGCTGTTCTGCTATTAATTCACCTGAATAAACAAGCTGATACGGCCTTTGGCGTAATAACGTTTCATCATCCATATAACGAACACCAACAAGTTCATGTGTAAAGTGATCAAAATATAATTGTGCCCACCCATCTTCTACAGGGATTAGTGGTTGTTCCATTATTTCCGTATCAGATAACTCAAATTGATAACTATTCTTTCCTCTTTTTAATGAAATCTCATGTGAAAGCGGATTTTTTTTATATACCTCTTCATACTTTTCATTTATATAATAGGGTGCTACCTTGACTTGATCACCAGCAACATACGCCGTTACAACTTTACGTTCAGCAACTCCAAATTGAACATACTGAGTTAAATCTTGATTATACACCCACCATTCATATCCATAAGCAGACGGCTCTATTCGAGACGGTTCGCCCCACTTTGCTAATAAATTCTCAGGATCCCCACCAATCATATTTAAAACAGTGTCTGTGGATTCTTCATTTACTTGCTTTTTCTTTTTCACAATTTTATTTTCTTGCTTAGAGTGCGATGGAGTTAATATATATTGTGAAACGAGTAACTTCCCGTATAAATCAACAGCTAAAATTAAAAATGTAATCATTACGATACGCAATAATTTCTTCAAACGATATACCTCCTGAACAAAACATAAAATTGAGATATACACAAAGCCTTTTCTTTCCTTTTTTTGTGTGTACCGTACTCTTTTCACTATATCATATTTTCATGAAAAAAGTCTGGATTATCCCTTTTCTCTCAATATGAATTGCACTTTCTTACTATTCATACTATTATAAAAATAATAAAACACCATAAAAAAAGAAGGAGGTATTCTATGCAATTTACAAATACGAAGTTTAATGGTGCAGTCATTGATTTAACTCTTTTAACTGAGATTATGGAAAACAATCATTTTGTACTTGCTGGACAATGGGATTACGAACGCGTTACATATGATTATAAATTTGAAATATTAAAGGATGTTTATTATTTACGCGTACAAGGTTTTGCTGTTGAAGGTGACATCGGCAGCAGACACGCTCAAGTAAAACTATTGCCACCCTTATTAGGAAAACATTATTACCCTCACGGCGTTGAATATGGTGATGACGAGATTTTCCCAACGAATGTACTTCAAAAAAGCGAACAGCTCCTACAAAACATTGAAAAAGAGTTGAAAGAATTCCAAATTATTGAGTAAATAGAACAAGCGCATCAATATGATGCGCTTGTTCTATTTATCTTTCCTATGAATGAATCGTCTTTTTGACTGGATACCCATAAATGGATCCATCTTTTACTTTAATCTCATCTTCCCAAGGGACTTTATATTTACCTTCAGCTAAATCTTTTACAAACGTATACGGGTTTTCTTTCACCCCACCAGGAGTCGCGACATCCCCCCTTGAACCTAAATTATATATATTATTTTCTAGACCCCATCCTAATCTAGCCTGATCTGCTAGCTCTGGATATACTTCAGCAGTAACAATCTCCCAAGGGTTTCGGTGTCCCTGCACTAAAGTAGTCCCATCAAAATTACATACTTGTCCTTCACCAAAGTAATAAAATACACCATCATAACCCGCTAAGTTCACTGACAATGTATACATTAAATTTTGCCATGCATTTGAACGATTGGTTAACATCCATTGTTCACTAACTTGTGTGCTATATCCAGAAATACGAATCAAGACATTTGCACCTTTATAGGCCGCTTCACGGGCTACTTCAGGAAACATGCCATCATGACAAATACAAACAGCTAATTTACTTCCTCCAGGTCCATCACAAACAGGTAAGCCTAAATCTCCAGCTTTCCAAGGTTCGACTGGCACCCAAGGATTTAACTTACGATACTTCAAAATCATTTCACCTTGTGGATCAATAATAATTGCTGTATTATACGGTTCTCCACCATCAGGATTTCTTTCCATTATAGAAAAAACACCATATACTTCAGATTCTTTACATGCCTCAGCAAATAAGTCCGTTTCTGGCCCAGGCACTGTACATAAAAACTCTTCTGTAGTCCATTTTTTTGTATTGAGCCCTTGTGTACTATATTCAGGAAATACTATCAATTCTAATCCAGGATAGCCTGATTTAGTTGAATGAATCGTTTTTATGATCTGTTTAATTTGTTTATCAATGTCTGCACGCGACTCCACTACCGGTACTGGATATTGAATTAACGCTGTTAAAAAACCACTAATCGGCTTTACCATACTTCCACTACTACCCATTTAAAATCCCCCTTAAAATAGTTTGTGTTTATTAAAGAAAACAATATAAATTTGTAACTCTCTAAAAAACTAGCACTACATCTGGAAATATTACGTATTAAAGCTAGTAGTAAGTTTTATATCCACTTTTAGTACATGCCTACACTAGGTTAACACAAAAAGATTGAAAATTCAATCTTTTTAAATGTCCACTACAACTAAAAAAGAAAAAAGCGTATGGGCTCCCATACGCTTTTTCTACTTAGTCTGTAAATACGGTGGTAGCTCCTGTAATTGCTCCTTATCCTTTTCACGCTCTCTACGTGCCCATCTAAAGAACACATAGCCGATAATCGTGCCGTACACTATTTCCTGGACAATTTTCATAATGATACCGCCTGTTTGTTGGTCTTGCACTACTGGTATCCAATGTAAAAATTCTGGTCCAGTAATATTTAAATCTGATAAAGTACCAGCCGGTACACAAAGCTCCATCGCCTTCATCCAAGCAGCCGGATCTGTATATGTTGCAAATAATGGTTCAGTCGCAAAAATTATTAACGCACAAGCTGGGGTTAATAAAATACCATTAGCAAACATATAACCAAGTTTCTTTATATCACTTAATGTTTGATATTCCGGCAGTGGATTTAACATCGGCCACCACATCATCATTGCTGTAAAAAACAATATAGCGAGGCAAATGGGGTGTGCTATTTGACTTTGTTTTACTGTATCAAAAACAATTGGCAAATGATAAAAGGAAAACAGACCATTAAATACAAACAACGCAATAAGCGGTTTAGCAAAAGCCTTTAGTACAATTTGAACAAACTTAAAAGAAGTAATATAACGATATAACCAAACAGGTATACCAAGCAATAATAATGGAGGAACTGCAATGTACATTACTGCCATTTCAAACATATGTGCACTAAATATAATATGACCAATTAAATCAATAGGTCCTCCCTTTACAAAATACAAAAGAACAATCCCGGTCGTAAAATAAAAAATCTGCTTTTTACTTACCTTCGTCGCATTTTCAAATCGTGTTCTATACGGTCCAATAATTAAGAAATAACTAATAAGAATCGAGGTCATAAATAACAGAAAAATCGGACTCCATAAAGCCTGAAAACCAAATATCCATAAATTCTCCATTTTCACACCTACCTTTTCAAAATTCTTATCTTTCATATGAAAAGAGGGCTATGATAAATCAGAGCCCTCCAACTACTACTGTTTAAATCCACACAATTGTCATAAAGGCTAAAATCGTTAATAAACCTATTAACAATCCAGAGTATAAGAAGAAACTCGCCGCTTCATGTCCTTTATGACTCATATGCATGAAATAATATAATTGAAATACAACTTGAACAACTGCCAACAATAAAATAAATGGCACCGAAAAAATCGGACTAAATGTTTTCGGATATGCTACCGCTGCAAATGCAACAAATGTTAAAAAGATCATTAGTGCAAACGTAATAACTTGGTGCTTCATTTCCTCTGCACTTTTTCTTTTCCGATAAACAAGATCAACCTTAGGATTATTCGTTTGCTTAATTGCCATTGTTTATCCCACCATTCCCATCAAATATACTACAGTGAAAATAAACACCCAAACTACATCTATAAAGTGCCAATAAATTGATGCAACGTAAAACTTTGGTGCATTGTATAAATTTAAGCCTCGCTTCGCATTTCTAAAGATTAATGTCGAAATCCAACACAATCCAAACAATACGTGGAGCCCATGCGTACCAACAAGAGCATAAAATGCAGAACCAAATGCACTGCTTCTCATAGTATGCTTAAATTCATGTGTATAATGATAAAACTCATAGATTTCAAATCCCAAAAATCCTAAGCCAAGCAACACTGTTATAAGTAGCCACAGTTGCATTTTCTTAAAATTGAAATTTTTCATATGATACATTGCATATACACTCGTTAAACTACTTGTCAACAACAACATCGTCATGATGAAAACGAGCGGCATTTGAAACATTTCTTGAGATGTTGGTCCACCATTTGTAGAATTCTTTAACGCTAAATATGTGCCAAATAAGGAAGCGAACAACACTGTTTCACCTCCAAGAAATAACCAAAAACCGACAAACTTATTTTTCCCCTCAAGGGTTGCTTTTTCAGGCTCTGCTGGAAATGTTTCATTCGTTAATTTTTCATCTACATGCATTATGCCTTGCCCCCCTTATCTTCTAGATCTTCCTTATGAATATGATATCCATGATCATCGATTACTGAGCGAAGGAACATTGTACCGAATGTAATGATCAAACCTATAATTGCTACTAATAACCAAAATTTATCTTTGCCACCTTGCATATACATCGCACCAAAAGCGGCTATAAATAGACCTAGAGAAATGATAAACGGTGAAAATGAAGCATTCGGCATATGAATATCACCGACTGGTTCCGCCGCTGTCATCTCTTTATTACCTTCGCGTTTTTCAATCCAAAACGGATCTAACCCACGAACAAATGGTAATTGTTTGAAATTGTATTCTGGTGTAGGCGCTGGCATTGTCCACTCTAATGTACGTGCATCCCATGGATCACGACCAGCTTTTTCTTTTGATACTGTTGTTTTTATAACATTGAACAAAAGAACAATCGTTCCAAGGGCCATGAATACTGCTCCAATTGAACTAATCATATTTCCAACCTCTAATCCTTGCCCCTCTAAATATGTGTAGTAACGACGCGGCATTCCGATTAAACCAAGGAAATGTTGGATAAAGAAAGTTAAATGGAAACCAATAAAGAATAACCAAAATGTTATCTTTCCTAACGTTTCATTTAATACTTTATTAAACATAAGCGGCCAATAATAGTGTGCACCTGCAAGTAAACCAAATACAACACCGCCGACAATTACATAATGGAAGTGTGCTACTACGAAATAATTATCATGGAATTGATAATCAGCTGGTGCCGACGCAAGCATAACTCCTGTAACTCCACCCATAACGAATGATGGAATAAAAGCTACTGCCCACATCATAGGTGTTGTAAACCGAATACTTCCACCCCACATTGTAAAGAGCCAGTTAAAGATTTTAATACCTGTCGGAACTGCAATCGCCATTGTTGCAACTGAGAAGATAGCATTTGCAACAGGACCAAGACCAACGGTAAACATATGATGCGCCCATACCATAAAGCCTAAAAATCCAATTAATACAGTCGCGAACACCATCGATGAATAACCGAATAATCGTTTTTTCGAAAATGTGGCGAAGATTTCTGAGAATATTCCGAAAGCTGGGAGTATAAGAATGTATACTTCTGGATGACCGAAGATCCAGAATAAATGCTCCCATATAATTGTGTTCCCACCTAATGCTGGATTAAAGAAACTTGTGCCAAATAAACGATCTAACATTAGAAGCCCTAATCCTACAGTTAACGGTGGAAATGCAAATAATATAAGTGAAGATGTTACAAATGTTGTCCATGTAAACATCGGCATGCGCATATATGTCATTCCTGGCGCACGCATATTAATAATTGTAACAAGGAAGTTAATACCTCCAATCAATGTACCAATACCTGATATTTGCAAGCCGAGTACATAAAAATCAACACCATGTCCTTTGGAGGCTAAAGCTAAAGATGCATACGATGTCCAACCTGCATCAGGTGCTCCCCCTAAAAACCAACTTAAATTTAAAAATACTCCACCAAAGAAAAATAACCAAAATCCGAGTGAATTCAAAAACGGGAACGCCACATCACGTGCTCCAATTTGAAGTGGTACAGCGGCGTTCATAAATGCAAACACGAGTGGCATAGCTGCGAGGAAAATCATTGTTGTACCGTGCATCGTTAATACTTGGTTATAAGCATCCCCAACTAGAAAAGCATTGTTAGGAATCGCTAACTGAAGGCGAATAAATAGCGCTTCTATTCCGCCTATTACAAAAAACAATCCACCTGCAATTAAATAGAGAATGGCAATCTTTTTATGGTCTACTGTCGTTAAATAATCCCATATGACAGCACCCATCCCCTGTTTTTTTGCTACAGAACTCACGTTTTCAACCTCCCCTTCGCAAATGATCCCTCTTTACTTTTCAATCTTTAACGTTTGTAAATATGCATTTAATGCATCAATTTGATCATCCGTTAAGTTACCATATTTACCAGTCATTTTATTACCTGGCTTCATATTTTCAGGATCTTTGAGCCATTTTTTTAAGTTCTCTTCATTATTTTCGGCAATACCGGCAACCATATCGCGATCAGCAAAGTTTGCTAAGTTTGGTGCGATACGAGCAGAAGGTGGTCTACTATCATTTGATCCAACTGCATGACAACCAATACAGCTTTTATTAAATACTTCTTGACCTTCTTGCGCCTTTGTAGAGGCTACTTCTTTCTTCCCATCAATCTTCTTCATGTCAGCAAGCCATTTTTTGTACTCGCTTTCATCCAGAGCTTTCACTTTGAATTGCATTAAAGAATGTGATGGGCCACAAAATTCTGTACAAAAACCATTATAAGTGCCCGATTTATCTGCCTTTAACCACATTTTGTTCACATTATCTGTATTTGTATCCATTTTACCAGCTAAAGATGGAACCCAAAACGAATGTTTAATATCGGCACCCTTCAAATTCAAATACACTTTCTTGCCTGTGGGGATAACTAAATCTTGAGAAGTTACTATTTTTTCTGATTTATAAGAAAATTCCCACCAATAAAGATTCGCTGTTACATCAACAACGATAGTATCTTTATCAATATTCTTTTTCTCCATCGCACTTACATCAGCAAGTTTGAATGTATATGTAACAGTCGGAACAGCCAAGATTAATAAAAGAATAATCGGAATAACTGTCCATATAATTTCTAGTTTGTGATTCCCTTCAACTTGCTCTGGAATATAATCTTCCTCACCCTTTTTTTGTCGGAAACGCACAATTACATATAAGAAAATAATAGTAACTACAAGTACTACTCCTACCATGATTGCACTCGCTAGCAAGAGCAAATCGTATTGCATTTTTGCTACTTCCCCTTGCGGAATTAAAGTAGATTGAAAGGCTTTACCGCATCCCCCTAACAGTAAAGCCAGCAGTGAAACGAACGAAAGCAGTCGCCACTGTTTCTTCATACAAACAACCCCCACTTTCTTTGTGAATTAGATTGTACTTTATAGTTAAGTAAAGTAAATCTCAACGTAAAGAAATCCAATCATGTCGTTGTCTTAGAAGAATGTAACTACAATCATTGACACAAATAAGATTGTTAAGTAATTCAGGGAGTAAACAAACATTTTTACGGACCATTTGATGTCATCTTGCTTACGGAAGCCATAAAACCCTAGTACGATCCATCCGATGTTAAGCAATGTTGCAATTACCATGAAGGTTACTCCAAGCCCACTCATATAAAATGGTAGTGGTAATAAACATACTGTCCAGATCATAATCTGACGTTTCGTAATATTAAATCCCTGTACAACAGGAAGCATTGGGATTCCTGCATTGCGATATTCATCAACACGTTTCATCGCTAACGCGAGGAAATGTGGGATTTGCCAAATAAACATAATTAAAAATAACATCCAAGCTATTGGATGATCTAAAGATGGATCAATTGCCGCCCATCCAATTAAAGGTGGAACAGCTCCTGATATACTACCTACAACAGTATTTAACGTATATTTTCTCTTCGTCCATAATGTATATAAAACTACATATGTGAAGGCACCAATAAATGCGATTAATACTGCCATTGGTGTCGTAAGTAATAAAAATACGAAGCCAAGAAGTAAAATTACAAGTCCAAATGCAAGTGCAAATCCAGGTTTATATTTACCTGTTACCGTTGGACGGTTTTTTGTTCTCTCCATTAATGGATCGATATCTCGGTCAATGTAGTTATTTAAACAACATACCCCTGCCATAATTAATGCAGAACCAACGATTGTGAAAAATAGCTTATCCAGATGGTCCATAACACTCAATCCATTAAAATGTAAAGCCAACCAAAATCCTGTAAATACAGTAAGTGTATTTGAGTTTACAATCCCCATTTTAACGAGCGCTGATAAATCTTGTAACCGAGTTGTTTCCGGTACACTTGAAACAGCTGACTCATCATGCAGCTCACTTGTTGCATGGTTCATCACTTTAACCCCCTCTTAAACCTATCATCTTTCTAAGCGAAATATTTCGCTTCTATATAGCAATATTATTACAGTAGAAATATTGTTAACCCATTCTACTACTAATCTACGCCCATACTCCAATATATTAAATCATATTTCCTGAACAATTTGTGAAGAAAACATGAACTTTTTGTGTCGAATAATAAAAAACTTTATTCTAACCTATCCTTATCATAACATGATGTTATCTTCTATAATAAACTATTTTGTCATATTTAGCATGTATTCTCCCCATTTCTTTTCAAAATAGCCTCATTTTCGCCTAAAATATGTATTTAAAATCCCATTTTTTCTTTATTCTGTATACGTTGTCCTCACCCTTCATTTCTTTGCTATTTTATTATTTTTTATATATCATAGGACTGTAGCACGTTTTATTCTATACATAATGGAATGAAAATATTTCGCAATAACTTCATAGCAGAAAGATGGTGAAAGAGATTGCAACGCTTTATTAAATGGTTAGCAGTCATTACAAGTCTCGATTTATTAGTAGTTTTACTAGGAGGCGCTTTAGTTACAAAAACAGGTTCAGGCCAAGGGTGCGGTAAATCATGGCCACTTTGTAACGGTGAATTTGTTCCATCTAATTTATCAATGGAAACTATTATTGAGCTGAGTCACCGCTTAACATCGGGATCAGCAGGTATCCTTGTTACTCTTCTTTGTATCTTGTCCTGGAAATATTATAAACATGTGCGTGAAACAAAGACGTTAGCAATTTTATCCTTCGTATTTTTAGTTGCACAAGCATTAATGGGGGCAGCTGCAGTTGTTTGGGGACAAATACCTGCTGTACTAGCTATTCATTTTGGTATTTCCTTAATTTCATTTGCTTCTGTCATCTTGTTAACGTGTCTTATTTTTGAAATTGATCAGAAATTCGATGCACGTTCACTTATTATGGACAAAAAAATGAAATTTCATATTTATGGTGTAACAATTTACAGTTATATCGTTGTCTACACAGGAGCTTTAGTACGTCACGAACGAGCTAGCTTAGCCTGTCCAGACTTCCCTTTATGCAGTAAAAACAGACCTATGCCAACTCAACTACATGAGTGGGTTCAAATGGGACATAGAGTTGCAGCGATGTTAATATTCTTTTGGATACTATATGTGATGATTATTGCTATTCGTCATTACAAACAGCAGCGTGTAGTATATTGGGGATGGATTATTTCATTTATCCTTGTAACACTTCAAGCTATTGTAGGAATTTTAGTTGTATATACAAATGCTAGTTTATCAATGGCATTATTACACTCACTCTTCATTTCTTGCTTGTTTGCAGTACTATGCTATTTAGCTATGTTAGGTACAAGAAGTACAGTCAATGCAAAAGAAGCCGTATCGACTTCTAAGCAAAATAAAATAAAGTAACACTTTAATACCTTGCCAATTCGGCAAGGTATTATTTGCAACAAAAAAAGAGCTGCTTTCGCACAGCTCTTTTTCTTTATTTTAATGCTCTAATTCAATGAGTAAATCTCCCGTTTGAATTGCATCACCATCATTTACATATACTTTCTTCACTTTACCATTGAATGGTGCTTGAACCGTCGTTTCCATTTTCATTGCTTCTGTAATTGCCATAGAATCGCCTTTTTTCACTTCATCGCCTTCTTTTACAACTACTTTAACAACAGTTCCTGGCATCGTTGCGCTAATGTGATTGGGATTTTCACGGTTTCCTTTCACACGTTGGGCAACTGTTGCTTTCACACTTTCATCTTTCACAACAATCTCACGTGGTTGACCGTTAAATTCCAAGTAAAGAATACGATTTCCATCTGGCTGTGGCTCTCCAATTGATACTAGTTTAACCATCAATGTTTTACCTTGTTCGATTTCCACATCAATTTCTTCACCAAGTCTCATACCATAGAAGAATGTCGGTGTATCAAGCACAGATACGTTTCCATAAAGTTCGGCAACTTTTTCGTAGTCCATAAATACTTTCGGATACAATGCATATGCGACTACATCAAAAATCGTTACTTCTCGCCCAAGTTTATGGTATAACTCTTCTTTTAAAGCGTCGAAATCTACTGGCTCTAATAATTCACCTGGTCTTACTGTTAATGGCTCTTTCCCTTTTAAAATAATTTTTTGTAATTCTTTCGGGAAACCACCATATGGTTGACCTAAATCTCCAGAGAACATTTCAACAACAGATCCCGGGAAGTCCATAGAATGTCCACGCTCTAAAATATCTTGTTCTGTCAGATGATTTTGAACCATAAATAATGCCATATCACCAACAACTTTAGATGACGGTGTTACTTTTACAATATCTCCAAACATGTCATTAACACGACGGTACATTACTTTAACTTCATCAAAACGATCTCCTAAACCAACTGCCTTCGCTTGTTGTTGAAGATTACTATACTGTCCACCTGGCATTTCGTGCATATACACCTCTGTGTGAGGAGCGTTCATACCACTTTCAAATGACGCATAGTATTTACGTACATCTTCCCAATAATGAGATAGTTTTTCTAATGAGTCTATATTAACATCTGGTTGTCTTTCATTTCCACCTAACGCATAGTATAGAGTATTCGCACTCGGCTGTGACGTTTGACCAGCCATAGAACTCACCGCTACATCAACAATGTCAACGCCTGCTTCAATCGCTTTCGTATACGTTAAAATACCATTTCCGCTAGTATCGTGTGTATGCAAATGAATTGGAATCGACACCGTCTCTTTTAATGCTGAAACTAAATCATATGCTGCATTCGGCTTTAATAAGCCCGCCATATCTTTAATTCCTAAAATGTGAGCTCCTGATGCTTCCAGCTCTTTCGCTAAGTTTTTATAATAATTTAAATCATATTTGCTGCGTAATGGATCGTGAATGTCTCCTGTGTAACACATTGTCGCTTCTGCAATTTTACCAGTATCTCGTACAGCATCAATTGCAACTCTCATACCTTCTACCCAGTTTAAGCTATCAAAAATACGGAACACATCAATTCCAGCTTGAGCGGAACATTCTACAAATTTTTGAATTAAATTATCTGGATAGTTTTTGTATCCAACTGCGTTTGAAGAACGAAGTAACATTTGGAATAAAACGTTCGGCATTTTTTCACGAAGATCTAGTAATCGTTCCCATGGATCTTCTTTTAAGAAACGATACGCAACATCAAACGTTGCACCGCCCCACATTTCTGCGGAGAATAAGTTTGGCAACATTCTCGCTGTTGGCTCTGCGATTTGATGTAAATCTTTTGTACGAATACGCGTTGCAAGTAAAGATTGATGTGCATCACGGAATGTTGTATCCGTTAAAAGCACACGTTTTTGATCTTGAACCCACTTTACTAATCCATCCGCCCCGCGCTCATCTAAAATTTGTTTCGTTCCGTTTTGAATTGGTTCTGAGTGTTTTACACTTGGTATACGAGCATCCGGGAAAATTGGCTTCTCTTTTTTCCCTACTCCTGGGAAGCCATTTACTGTTACTGTACCAATGTAATTTAACATTTTTGTTCCGCGGTCTTTACGTTTTGGGAACAAGAACAGTTCAGGTGACGCGTCAATAAACGAAGTATCATATTCTCCTGATAAGAAGTTTTTATGTTTTACTACATTCTCTAAGAATGGAATATTTGTTTTAATACCACGAATACGGAATTCTTTTAAGTTACGTTCCATTTTTGCAGCAGCTTGTTCAAAAGTAAGCGCCCAAGTTGTAACTTTTACAAGTAAAGAATCATAGTACGGTGTAATAACTGCACCTTGGAAACTATTACCTGTATCAAGACGAACACCAAAACCACCGCCTGATCGATATGCCATAATCTTCCCTGTATCAGGCATAAAGTTATTAAGCGGGTCTTCTGTCGTTACACGAGATTGAATGGCATAACCATGTACAATAATCTCATCTTGTTTCGGCACACTTACAATCTTACTATGTAAAGCATGTCCATCTGCAATTAAAATTTGTGATTGAACAATATCAATTCCTGTAATCATTTCTGTAATTGTATGTTCTACTTGAACACGTGGATTTACTTCAATAAAGTAAAACTCATCACCTTTTACTAGGAATTCAACTGTTCCAGCATTTAAATAATTTACATTTTTCGTTAACTTTACTGCAGCATCACAAATTCGCTGACGCAAATCATCTGAAAGCGACACGCTCGGTGCAATTTCAACTACTTTTTGATGACGTCGTTGTACAGAGCAATCACGCTCATATAAATGCACAACATTACCTTCTTCATCTGCCAAAATTTGTACTTCTATATGTTTAGGTTTTTCAACGAATTTTTCAACGTAAACTTCATCATTACCAAAAGCTGCTTTTGCTTCTGATTTCGCACGATTATACGATTCTCTTAATTCTTCACTAGTGCGCACGATACGCATACCACGACCACCGCCACCAAGCGATGCTTTAATAATAATCGGGTAATCATACTTTTCAGCAAATTCTGCGACTTCTTCTAATGAATTTACTGGACCATCACTACCAGGAATAATTGGAATTTGTGCTAGCTGCGCTTGTGTTCTTGCTTTAACTTTATCTCCAAACATATCCAAATGCTTACTTTTTGGACCGATAAAGATAATCCCTTCTTCTTCACAACGTTTTGCGAATTGAATATTTTCTGACAAGAAACCATATCCAGGGTGGATTGCATCTACATGATTACTTTTCGCAATCTCAATAATGCCTTCAATATCTAGATAAGCATCAATTGGCTTTTTCCCTTCCCCAACTAAATAGGACTCATCGGCTTTATAGCGATGATAAGAACCACTATCCTCTTTCGAATAGATTGCAACTGTGTTTAATCCAAGTTCTGAACATGCTCGAAATACACGAATTGCAATCTCTCCACGGTTAGCTACCAATACTTTTTGAATACGTTGCAGCTTTGTCATGATTTTCCCCCTCTACTTTCCTACCACTCTAGAGATAAAATACATACACACTCTAAAGAGCGTGAAGTTCTTCACTTTCCACATTATATTATACTTAGAAAGCTTCACTTTATTTTTATTCATCATACCTTATTTTTCAACAAATGATAAGTTTTCTGATCAATTTGTTTCACAAAAATAGTATAGCATACCTCTCCCTTTTCTAACAACCTTATTGTATATCACATTAATTTAAATGTGATATATTTTTAACCTTAACAATAAAATAGTATATCACATTAAAAGTGAACAAAGTAAAAAGCACACTGAGCTTTACAGCCTCGTGTGCTTTTTATTTTACAACAACAAGATGTGGTCCACCTTGTTCTCTTTCTTTAGTCATTTCGTTTTGTTGCTTCTCTTGTCGTTTTACATGACTAGCAATATTCAATAGTATACCCATTGCAAGTAGATTTGCTAATAAGGAACTACCGCCATAACTTATAAATGGCAAAGGCACACCTGTAAGTGGTATTAATCCAGACATGCCACCTACGTTAACAAACGTTTGAATCCCAAATAAACTAGCAATACCAATTGCTATTAAGCTTCCAAATGGATCTTTACACTTTTGAGCAATCCTGAATGAACGAATGATAATAAGTAGCAAACAAATTAAAATAACAGCCACACCAATAAAACCAAGCTCTTCAGATATAATTGCCATAATAAAATCCGTTTGCGGTTCTGGTAAGTATCCATATTTTTGTACACTGTTTCCTAGTCCTCGACCGTTTAGTCCTCCTGAAGCAATTCCAATAAAAGAATTTATTAGCTGGAATCCATCATTTTGAGGATCATTAAATGGATCAAGAAAGACTGAAAAGCGAGCTTTTTGGTACGCACTTAACTTAAAGTTAGCTAGCAAATAAAGAGATGGAACCCATATTATAGAAGTTAAAACAATTCGTTTTATCCACAAATTGATCCGCACTCCCGAGCAAAGAAACATAATTCCAACTGTTCCCCCAATTAACAAATCGGTACCTAAATCATTTTGCTTTAAAATTAAAAGCATTGCCAATCCAACAAAAGCAAGCGTAACTCCCGATCCTTTAAAAACAGGCGTATCTGTCTCTTGTCTTCTTGCAAAAAAACGAGCTAAAATAATAATAATCGATATTTTAACAAATTCAGCGGGCTGTATACCTAATATCCACCCTTTTGCACCATTTATTTCCTGACCGAAAGCCAATGCTGCTGCTAATAAACCAAGACTACCTATTCCCATTGCCAATAAAACTATTCGCTTTCTCCAAAGTTTATAAGGAATAGAAATGATGATCGCTAACATTATTGTTCCAACAGCCAGAGCTACTAATTGCCTTTTAAAAAAGTAATTTGCCGGCCAATTATGCCTCGAAATCGCAACAATGGAACTAGAACTATATACCATTATTACTCCTAGCACACATAAAATAATAAGAGGAAGTAATAATGAATAATCCATTGACTTCCATACTTTTTTCATTCCATTTCCTCTTTCTGTTTCAATTTAATTATTGTTGTATTCCATATGTATATAGATTCTTCCTGCTTTATTATACAAATAAAAAGCCCAAACTATTTCAGTTTGAGCCCCCTTATTTGAACCCGTTATTGTTGTTTGTTTGTAAATGCTTCATGAAGTGCAGATAACTCACGTTCGAGCTCTCCTAACATTGCTTTCCCTTGTTCTTCTGCAATAAGACCAAGACGAACCGCAAAATCGACCTCGCGGGATAGTCCAAACATTTGTGTGTCTAACACTTCTTCATATAATGGACATTGCGGCATTGTAAGATTGTCCATTTGTACCTTAATAAGTCTTAAAATCTTATCCGCATCCGTTTGTAGAAGGGCAAGTGCCTTTTCCTGATGATTTGATACTGTCTCAGACGCCAAATTGATTCCCTCCATTTCCGTCCTACTCTATCCTATCTATTAATATTAGCGATAGTTTTAATAAATTGCAATAGAAACATTTTTTGTGACAACAGTGTCTAATACTATTATACTGAAAAGTGGGAGTATAACACAAATGGGGGAACAACAATGAGCGAAATTTTATTTATTAATGGAAAAGTTCGTTTTCCGATCACTATCGATCCAACTGTTTGGATTTTTGATGACCGGAAAGTAGATTTAACAACTTACTTTGATGAAACTAGAGAAGAAATATCCGAATTAGAAACATACTTAAAGCATACTTCAGAACATTGGGATCGTGAAATCCGTGATGGTGCTGCCTTCCCACCAATCCAAAAAAGTGTAAAGAAATATAAAAAAGAACAGCTTATTACCGGTACATTCGGTATACCATTTCATCCATTTCTTACGAACGCTGAACTTTCAGACGATGCTACTCAAGTCGTAATTGAAACAGTAGACAATACAGTTACACTTCCATTAGAAACAGTCGAAAAAGCTATTCTTGGTTTTTCAAAAGAAGGAAAACCGTTAAGAATAGACGGACCTGTTCATCTATATTTCCATGATGGATCTAATAGACAAAATCCAATCCGTAACATCCGTAAATTTACAATTATTTAATTGTATAGTTAAAAGGTAAAAAGGAGTGAGCTTATGCCCACTCCTTTTTATAATAAATCCGCTGCTAGTTGAGCTAAATTAGAACGCTCTCCTTTAACAAACTTTACATGACCACTAATACGCTGCTCTTTAAACTTCTCTACAACATACGTTAAACCATTATTATATTCATCTAAATATGGGTGATCAATTTGCTGAGGATCTCCCATTAATACAATCTTACTTTTTTCCCCTACCCTTGTTAATATCGTCTTTACTTCATGCTTCGTTAAATTTTGTGCCTCGTCAATTATAATGAACTGATCTGGAATACTTCTCCCGCGTATATAAGTAAGCGCTTCTACTTCAATCGAACCCATCCCAGCTAAAATAGCATCTAGCTCTCCAGGCTTTTTCGTATTAAATAAATACTCTAGATTATCAAAAATCGGCTGCATCCACGGTCTTAACTTTTCTTCTTTTTCTCCTGGTAAATAACCTATATCTTTTCCTACCGGAACAATTGGTCTCGCAACAAGTAGTTTTTTATATAACCCTAGATCTTCCGTTTGCATCAGTCCCGAAGCTAATGCAAGTAACGTTTTTCCTGTACCTGCTTTCCCTGTTAACGTTACAAGTGGAATATCTTCCCGAAGTAACAATTCTAATCCCATAATTTGCTGTACGTTTCGCGGACGTATCCCCCACACTTGCTCATTGTGAAAAATAAGTTTCTTTACCTTCTTACCTAAATGATCGACAATCCCTAGTGCTGAGCTAGAGCCACCTAGCGCATCTTTCATTACAACAAATTGATTTGGATAAAAAGGATGGTTTGCAATTTCAGATAAAGGTAGTTCACCTTTTTCATAAAAATAATCTAATTGTTCTTTTGATATATACCCTTCTAAAAATCCTGAATATATATTTTCCACTTCAATTACTCGATCACTTAAATAATCTTCAGCCTGCAATCCGATTGCATCGGCTTTTACCCTTACGAGTACATCTTTACTTACTAAAATAACTGATTTCCCATCCTCTTTTTCTTGTTCTTCTAAAGAGAGGTTTTTCGCTACAGCTAAAATTCGATTATCATTTGTTTTTTCTACAAAGATATCTTGCAGTTGAACAAATGAGCGATGATTTAATTCAATACGAAATGTACCGCCGTTTTCTAGCGGAATACTTTCATGCAGCTTTCCTATTTCACGAAATTTGTCTATTAACTTAGATACATAGCGAGCATTTCGTCCTACTTCATCCATATAACGTTTTTTCGAATCAACCTCTTCTAATACAACTGCTGGAATCACTACTTCATTTGTTTCAAATGAAAAAATAGATAAAGGATCCTGCAAAAGTACATTCGTATCTAACACATAAATTTTATCCAACCTGTTACCCCCTGACTCCACTTTTAAATTTGTAGAACAAGGGTTTCATCCATAAAGTATGGACGAACCATTGTTATAATTATATGTACCGTATAAACGAGGTAGAATCGAAATTCATAGAAATTAAACCTTTTCTTTATTTTTTATTCATTTCTATTCAATATATTACTTTTAATTATAATTTTTCACATTAAATCACAATACTCAATTACAAAAGTTAATGAACTAATTTCCTATTAATCCCATTTATAATTCTTTCATGCCTACTAACACTTGATTATCAAGCTTTTTCGCAGCTCGAAGATCATATGTTTTTTCATATGCTGGTTCTGTAGCAAGTTTCGCTCCATAAAACATAACATCACGAACTTCTTGCACATTTACTTCTATTACAGTTAATTTTAGGGGAATCCCTTCCATTCTATCTGTTAAAATTTCACCTTCACCACTTATGGAAAATACGGATTCATTCGCCATTATAGTCAAAACCACTCCTGCATTATGCCGCATATTTTCCACAATACGTGAGCGTTGATCTACCGCAAATCGAATACTAGTTTCACTCACTGCATATACCCAAGAAATAGCACTTACGTTAGGCATTTGTTTTTCGAAATCTGTCGTTGCTATCATAACGATACACTCTTTACGTAACGATTGCACTAAATCATCTGTCAATGTAGGCTCTACTACATTCGCCATATTTCCACCTCCAAATATTCTTTCTATATCCTTATCATAACTTATTTTTCGAATTGCGAAAATATTATTTTTTCCGGCTATTATTCAAAAACATTATGCTTCCATGATATACTTATACTGATAGAATTCGTATTGAGGTGACGAAATGAGAGTCAAATGTATGATTTGTGATAAAAAAGATATGTTAGATGACGAAAATCCTATGGCAAAAAAACTGCGTAATCGCCCTATTCATACATATATGTGCATGGAATGTACGGAACGAATTGCAGATCGTACTATGGAGCGCCATGCAAGTGGTAATTTCCGATTGTATCGTGATAAAAAAGTAGAAGACGATTGGTAAATCGTAAATAAGTCCTTAATCATATAGATAAGGACTTATTTGTATTTTTCTGGTTCACGATTCATCTGATCCAAAAAACAATCAATTGCTTCTACTGGAAATCTTGCACACCTCATTTCCCCATCAATTTCATAAGTAATCAAATACATTTCCTCGTTCTTTTCAACTTCTACATTTCTTAATTTATGCTCTTCATATATCATATTTTGAAATAATAAATACGTTTCTTGTGCGGCATTATCATCTGGACGTGCTTCCGCAACCGTTTTAATTGTTAACCAATTATATAGTGTATCTTGTACTGAGCGCATGGAAGTCCCCCTTTTCACCCTGCTTTTTGTTGTCTAGCTTGACGTAAACGCAGTCTATAAATTCCAAGTACAATTGCCGCTACAACGAGCCCTTCTCCAACAGGTAAAAAAACTGCAAAGAAAGTTAATACCGTGCATCCAATTGCTAAAGATGTATATATCACTATATTTTTCAGTACCGATAGTTTCCTTGCGAATCCTAAATTATATACAAGTGCACTTAATATAATAATTGTTCCATAAAGCAACCACATCCCTAGTTCTGGATTTTCATCGACTTTGCACAATTTCGCGAAAAATGACATTCTTTCTAGCACTACCTTTCACCCCTTCTCATGAAAACAAATTCTCTTTATGTACTTAATACTAGATTAACCCGCAAAAAAATTACTGTCTACAAAAAGAGTAAATATTCTAAAAAAATAAAATAAAAAAAACAGCTACCTTTATAAAAGGTAGCTGTTCTATAATTTTACGCTTCAACAGATTTCTTTTTCTTAGCAGCTCTTTCGCGCTCGCTCTTATCAAGAATCTTTTTACGTAAACGAATTGATTCTGGAGTTACTTCACAGAACTCGTCATCGTTTAAGTACTCTAATGACTCTTCTAAAGTCATTAAGCGTGGTTTTTTCATTGTTGAAGTTTGATCTTTTGTCGCAGAACGAATGTTAGTTTGTTGTTTCATTTTTACAACGTTAACTGTTAAATCATTCTCACGTGTATGTTCTCCAACGATCATACCAGCATATACTTCTGTACCTGGTTCAACGAAGATTACACCGCGATCTTCAACTTGCATAATACCGTATTGTGATGCTTTTCCTGCTTCAAGTGAAACTAGAACACCTTGGCGACGTCCACCAACTTGTCCAGCATGTACTGGTTGGTAGCAATCAAATGTGTGGTTTAAAATACCGTAACCACGAGTTAATGTTAGGAATTCTGTTGTGTAACCAATTAAACCACGTGCTGGAACCATGAAAGTAAGGCGAACTTGACCGTTTCCGTTATTCACCATATCTAACATTTCACCTTTACGTGCACCCATTGATTCCATAATAGAACCAGTGTATTCTTCAGGCACATCGATTTGTACGCGCTCTACAGGCTCACTTCTTACGCCATCGACATCTTTAATAATTACTTCAGGCTTAGATACTTGTAGTTCATAACCTTCACGACGCATGTTTTCAATTAAGATAGATAAATGTAATTCTCCGCGTCCAGATACGATCCATGCATCAGGAGAATCTGTATTATCTACACGTAAACTTACATCTGTTTCTAATTGTGAACGAAGACGCTCTTCAATTTTACGAGATGTAATGAATTTACCTTCACGACCTGCAAATGGGCTGTTATTTACAAGGAATGTCATTTGTAGTGTTGGCTCATCAATACGTAATAATGGTAAAGCCTCTTCATGCTCAACCGGACATACCGTTTCACCTACGTTAATGTCTTCCATACCTGAAACAGCTACTAAATCTCCAGCTTTTGCTTCTTCAATTTCTTGACGTTTTAATCCAATGTAACCAAATAATTTAGTTACACGGAATTGTTTTACACTTCCGTCAACCTTCATTAATGCAACTTGTTGTCCTACTTTCATTGTACCACGGAATACGCGTCCAACCCCGATACGACCAACATAGTCATTGTAATCAAGAAGTGCTACTTGGAATTGAAGTGGCTCTTCGCTGTTATCAACTGGTGCTGGAATATGTTCAATGATTGTGTCAAACAATGATTTCATATTCTCTTCTTGATTTGCTGGATTTGAATCTAAGCTTGCTGTTCCGTTCATTGCTGATGCAAATACAACCGGGAACTCTAATTGATCTTCGTTTGCACCAAGTTCGATGAATAAGTCAACTACTTCATCAACTACTTCATCAGGGCGAGCGAAGTCACGGTCAATTTTGTTTACAACAACGATTGGCGTTAAGTTTTGCTCAAGAGCTTTCTTTAAAACAAATCGTGTTTGTGGCATACAACCTTCATATGCATCAACAACAAGTAGAACACCATCAACCATTTTCATGATACGTTCTACTTCTCCACCGAAGTCAGCGTGACCAGGTGTATCTAAAATGTTAATTCTTTTATCTTCATAGTGAATCGCAGTATTCTTCGCTAAAATTGTAATACCACGTTCTCTTTCTAGATCATTTGAGTCCATTGCGCGTTCTTCAATGTGTTCATTCGCACGGAACGTCCCCGCTTGACGTAATAACTGGTCAACAAGTGTTGTTTTACCATGGTCAACGTGGGCAATAATTGCTATATTTCGTAAATCTTGTCGTTTTTTCAACATGTCCAACTCCTAATGTCTTTTTAATCCTTCTCTATTATAAGAGCGAAGGGGATACAATGGCAATCAAAATAAAATCAAGAATGAAAATATAGTTGTATTCTTACTTTTGTGAAAGTAAAATGAGATTGGAGGGTGAAGAAATGGAACACATTCAATATCGCTTTTTATTAACAGCAATTATCGGTGTTATCTTCTTAATTGGTATCGGAATTATGATTGCTGAAAATAGTCCCATCGGCATTATTATTTGCATTATCGGCACATTTGTTACAGTTGGATACGGTTTTGTAACAAAAAGAAAAATGCGTAAATCGCAATAACATTAAAAAGTAAGAAGCTCCTTTATGCCTCTTACTTTTTTTGTTACTGAGATACAAATGGGAATAATTCTTCGTATACCCCTGGTTTTGCAACTAACACACTGCTTTTCTCTACAATGGAAAGAGGCGTTCCTAAAAACGTTGTCACTTTACCGCCAACTTCTTCTACAATAATCTGTCCCCCGCCAAAATCCCATGGCGATAAGCGCGGTGTTACATATGCATCTAATCTTCCCGTTGCAACATATACCATTTCTAACGCAGCACAACCATATGACCTCGTACCTCTCGCCTTCTTAACGAGCATCATCATTTTTTCCATATTAAGCAATGGATTATCAGTAAGCCATATCGCATTCAGAGCTATAATTCCATGCTCTACTGTTCCTTTTTCCAGCGGAGGAATAGATAAATCATTACAAAAAGCGCCATTTCCCTTTACCGCATGATACAATTCGTCATGAACTGGATCATAAATAAGACCAATCTTTCCGATACCGTTCTCATAAATCCCGATTGAGATTGCGAAATTCCTTTTTTGATGAACAAAGTTCATCGTGCCGTCAATTGGATCAATTAACCAAACAACCCCGTTAGAAGAAGTAATCTCATCTCCGTAGCCTTCTTCCCCTAAAATATAATGAGTTGGGAATGTTTCTTTAATTCTCCCAATTAAAAACTGCTCCGTTTCTCGGTCCATGTTTGTTACTAGATCAGCTGCATTTGATTTTGTTTCTATAATAGGTGCTTTTTCCAGCGACGCCATTAAACGTTCTCCCGCTTCTCGAATCCACTGTTTCGCGTGTGTATCGATGTCTTTCCATACTTCTTGCATGTTTAAACACTCCGATCTATACTGTTCACAGAAAAAACGAACCCTTTATAAGGTTCGCACCAACTAATTATTTATACATATACTATTATTACGCTTCTAAACGGATCATTTCAAGTCTTAACACTTCTAATTTTTGTACGCACTCTTCTTTTTTCTGTTTGTCGTTCTCCATCATCGCATCATATAAAGTTGCTAATTCATAATCTAGCTCCAAACGTAGCACCGGAATTCTTTTTTCAGCATCTGTTCTCTTTAACGCATTAATCACCTGTCTCATTTTTTTGCCTCCTCCCAATATTCGTCTGCCCTCGGACTAGAATTGATTCAATTTTCTGATTTTTTGTTTTATACTATACTATGTTGGATAAATCATCTATGCAACAAAATTATATTTTTTTATTTAAATTTTTTTGTGCTGTTTTTTTTATGAATAGTACAAGCTATGCTAAAATTAAAACAAAATAGGAGTTGGAGGAACAATCATGACACTACAAACATTCACATCAACTGATTTTGAAGTCTTTACTGTTGATGGTCTTGAAGAACGAATGAGCGCAATTAAAACGAATATTCATCCTAAGCTAGAAGCTTTAGGGGAACAGTTTGCAGAATATTTATCACAACAAACTGATGAAAATTTTTTCTACCATGTAGCAAAACATGCACGCCGCAAAGTCAATCCACCAAACGATACTTGGGTTGCTTTTTCAACAAATAAACGTGGATATAAAATGTTACCACACTTTCAAATTGGTTTATGGGGTACTCATGCCTTCATATACTTTGGTTTAATCTATGAGTGTCCACAAAAAGTGGAGACGGCTCACGCCTTCCTAGAACATTTAAATGATTTAAAAACAAATATTCCAAATGACTTCGTTTGGTCCATTGACCATACTAAACCAGGTGTAAAATTACATGAAACGCTTGAAACGGAAGACTTACAAAAGATGATTGAACGTTTAGCTACTGTGAAAAAAGCAGAATTATTAGTCGGTATTCATATATCACCAGAGGAGTTTTCAGCAATGACCAACGAACAATTCCTTGCTAAGATTGAATCTACGATGCAATCACTCCTTCCTTTATATGCACTTTGTAATCGATAGCAGAAAACGGACAATTTATATTGTCCGTTTTTAGTTGTTATCACATTATAGCACTTTGTATTTTATTTTTCAAAATTTTTTTACATTTTTACAATCTTTTGTTCCGCTACTTCTTTTGCTTTTTGAATCGCACGATATATAGAATATCCACTTACTTCTTGAAATTCTTTATCTATTTTTTTCTCCGCTGCCTTCGATGGCACAATCTCTTTAAAACGACGATATAATTCCATCAAATCTTCTCTCAAAACTCCTTTTTCATATACCTTTTCAATTGCTTCATAAAACTTTACAACTGCTACCATTTCTTCATTTGACCAATCGTAATCAAGTGGATATTGATATTCCATTTTTGCACCTCATTCAGTATTCTTTCTTTTTCCATTATGCTACCTTTAAGAAAAACTTTTATTCTTCACTATAGCCACTCTGCATTATACACCATTTATTCATTTCAATGGAATTGTCTTCCTCTTTGCGGTATTTAAAATATAACTATTATACATACTCACCTTGAAAATAATTTTTTTCTATACATCTATAATTATTGGTGATATAATGCTTTTGTTTTATAGAAAATAAAGTGAGACTACCATCCCAAAAAAGGCTTTTGTGAATGGCAGAAAAACAAGTCACGTTCTAAAAGTATGTCATCTTAATTTCCTTTTAGAATGAGATGAAATCATATAAAACAAACTCTAATAAATATTACAAAGAAGAAGGGGTGTATAGATTGTCCCAATACGAAACACCATTGTTTACCGCTTTAGTTGAGCACAGTAAGCGAAATCCAATTCAATTCCATATTCCTGGTCATAAAAAAGGACAGGGCATGGATCCTACATTTCGCGAATTTATTGGGCATAATGCATTAGCAATTGATTTAATTAATATTGCGCCGCTCGATGATTTACATCATCCAAAGGGTATGATTAAAGAAGCACAGGATTTAGCAGCCGCTGCTTTCGGTGCAGATCATACATTCTTTTCTATTCAAGGTACAAGTGGTGCAATTATGACAATGGTGATGAGCGTTTGCGGTCCTGGGGATAAAATCCTCGTGCCACGAAATGTGCATAAATCAGTAATGTCAGCTATTATTTTCTCAGGTGCAAAACCAATTTTCATGCATCCTGAGATTGATCCGAAGCTCGGTATTTCACATGGGATTACAATTCAATCTGTCAAAAAGGCTCTTGAAGAGCACTCAGATGCGAAAGGTTTACTTGTTATAAATCCAACATATTTTGGGTTTGCTGCAGACTTAGAGCAGATTGTAGAATTAGCTCATTCTTACGATATTCCTGTACTTGTTGATGAAGCTCACGGTGTTCATATCCATTTTCATGATGAACTGCCGATGTCAGCTATGCAAGCGGGTGCAGATATGGCAGCAACAAGTGTTCACAAATTAGGAGGGTCTTTAACCCAAAGCTCTATTCTTAATGTAAAAGAGGGTCTTGTTAACGTAAAACATGTTCAATCCATTATTAGCATGCTTACGACTACATCAACTTCTTACATTTTGTTAGCATCACTTGATGTTGCTAGAAAACGTCTTGCTACAGAAGGAAAAGCTCTCATAGAACAAACAATACAATTAGCTGAACATGTTCGTGATGCTATAAATGTTATTGAGCATCTTTATTGTCCTGGAAAAGAGATGCTAGGCACAGATGCTACTTTTAACTATGATCCTACAAAGATAATTGTATCTGTAAAAGATTTAGGTATTACAGGCCATCAGGCTGAAGTATGGCTTAGAGAACATTTCAACATTGAAGTCGAACTCTCTGATTTATATAATATACTTTGTCTTGTCACTTTTGGTGATACAGAAAGTGAAACAAATATACTTATTAGAGCATTACAAGATTTAGCAGCAACATTTAGAAATAGAGCGGATAAAGGTGTTCAAGTACAAGTAGAAATACCCGAAATACCTGTGCTAGCACTTTCTCCTAGAGATGCTTTTTATTCAGAAACGGAAGTCATTCCATTTGAAAACGCAGCAGGTCGTATTATAGCTGATTTTGTTATGGTTTATCCGCCAGGGATTCCAATCTTTACTCCGGGGGAAATTATTACACAAGAAAACTTAGAGTATATTCGTAAAAATTTAGAAGCTGGGTTACCTGTACAAGGCCCAGAAGATATGACATTACAAACATTACGTGTTATTAAAGAGTACAAGCCTATCAGTTGATAGGCTTTTCTTTCACCTTTTTTTCTTTTCCTCATACGATACTAAAGAATGTAACGTATAGGTGGGGATACCATTATGATTGTGATAGGCCGTTCTATTGTACACCCTTATATCACAAATGAATATGAGCCATTTGCAGCTGAGAAACAACAAATTTTATCCATAATGGCGGGAAATCAAGAAGTTTATTCCTTCCGAACAGCTGATGAACTCAGCTTTGATCTTAATTTACGAGTTAATATTATTACTTCCGCGCTAGAACTTTTTCAAAGTGGCTTTCAGTTTCGTACATTTCAACAATCTTTTTGCAACCCTCAGTTTTGGGAAAGAACATCACTTGGAGGGTTTCAACTCCTTCCAAACGTACCACCCTCTATTGCCATCCAAGATATTTTTAAAAATGGAAAACTATATGGAACTGAATGCGCCACCGCAATGATTATCATTTTTTACAAAGCATTACTAGCATTATATGAGGAAGAAACTTTCAACCGTCTATTCGCGAACCTTTTACTTTATACATGGGACTACGATCGCGACTTAAAGCTCATAACAAAAACGAGTGGCGATATCGTTCCAGGTGACCTCGTTTACTTTAAAAACCCACAAGTGAATCCAGCTACGATTGAGTGGCAAGGAGAAAACACAATCTATCTAGGAAATTCCTTTTTTTACGGACATGGTGTAGGCGTAAAAACGAAAGAGGAAATTATTTATTCATTAAATGAACGAAGGATTCCTTACGCTTTTATTTCAGCTTATTTGACCGATCTTATTACTCGTATTGATAGTCGTATTATGAGTCACTACGCTTCTCCTAACACGCCACAAACAGCGATAGGATTTATCCCTATTAGAGATGATGCAATCGTTGCAACAATTGGACATACAACTACAATCTATTAAAAAAACGCCTACACAAGTAGGCGTTTTCTCTTATCATTAAGCTTTTGTATGTTCTTTATGGTCACATTCGCAATGAGATCCACACTTCCCATAAAGTACTGTTGATTTTTCATCTTCAAAATGTGCGATTGTTCCTTCACAAACTTGGCATACGATTGTTCCCATTTTCATTTCCCCCTGAGTTTTAAGAATAATCTACTTATATATGATTAAGCTTTCGCATTGTCTCTACTAGCACAGTCACAATTTGATCCACATTTCCCATAAAGTACTGTCGTTTTCTCATCCTCAAAATGTGCGATTGTTCCTTCGCAAACTTGACATACGATTGTTCCCATTTTTCATTTCCCCCTAAGTTTATGGTCCTAAAAACTTTTAGCTGTCCATTTCCTATCAATTATTGGGCTTTTGTATGCTCTGTGTGATCACATCCGCAAGATCCACATTTCCCGTAAAGTACCGTTACTTTCTCATCCTCGAAGTGTGCAATTGTACCTTCACAATCTTGACATACGATTGTTCCCATTTTTCATTTCCCCCTAAGTTTATAATCCCAAAAACTTTTGTAACCGCTTAACTTTCTGTCTTTATTTTAATATGTTATACTTTTTACGTCAATAGGTTTTTAGTATAACACATTAAATATTTTTAATTTTAATTAGTATGCGATATTAACATGAAAAAACAGCCATATCCATACGTACGACTGTTTCTCATTAATTATTCTTCATACTCCGCATGTAAAGATGTAGACGGAACAAGAAATTTAAAAAACTGAGCTACCTCCTCGGCTTCCTCTTCCGATCCTAACTTAAAAGTTTCTTGTATATATTGAACATTCTCCACATCATCTCGTCCAAGCAAAGTCGATCTTCCTGTTTGCATGCAAACAATGAGTGGCTTTCCAAAAAACATATTTGTATAAATAACTCCAAAATCATAGCGTGTATCATGCGTCATAAACCCTAAAAATCGTACCTTCACACTTTCATGCTCATCATACAATTTTTCAAACATTAGCTTCCACCTTTCTAAGTAACACTTCCTACTCATAAATATATTAAACAAAAAAAGTAATACTCCTTTTAATTGTCAAAAAATTCAGTAGGATGTAGAATTATATTATTCTACTAAGCTAGGGGGAATTTATATGCAACATGCCTTTATCACACTTGTACCTAAATCCAATAAACAATCTGTTTCAATAGAAGATGTAAAACACCTTTTTCATTACTATAAAACCATCACCTCCAAGACTGGTGATCAAATTAATTATACTTATACAAATACAGCTTTTCCTTATGAAATATTAGATACATCAGCAACAACATTAAAACTTCAATCTAGTCACGATCGATATGATTCAATTTATGTTGGAATCGGGATAGAAAATGAACAATCTTTCATTCAGATTTCTTTACCCACTACAGCAACATTCGGTGATAAAGGAAAAGCAAACGAATTTAGCCGTTTTCTAGCGAAGAAATTAGAAGGAGAGTTACAATTATTTAATGGAAGAACAATGTATTTCTATAAACGCTAATTTAAAAAATCGATAATATAATAAAAAAAAGTATACAATTTGAACACGTAAGAAATAGAGCCCGTTTCCTGACGTGTAATACAAAACATGCTATCACATACGCTAAATAAAGAAATACGAAAAAGAGAATTACTTTGTAATGGAATTTATCTCCATTTGATAATGATAATACAATGGAAAAACCACTCCATAGTAGAAAATGATAAAATATAACATGTAATATTTTCATGGAACCTTCTCCTTTGACATGCTCTATTTTATTAATATATGGGGTTAAATTTGAATCAATTACATATTATACGAGGGCATATATACCACTTTTAAAGTAACATATGTTTTAACAGTTCATTAAAGTATTATATATTCATTCGACAAGTACATATAAAGACCTTGCAACTCATTTTATGGAAATAAAAATAACCCATCTCTTAAAATAAGAGATGGGTTATTTACATTACTTAAATTATTTTACAATGTGAATTGGCATTCCAAGAGCAACCTCAGCTGCTTCCATTGTGATTTCACCTAATGTTGGGTGAGCATGGATTGTTTGAGCGATATCTTCCGCTGTCATTCCAGCTTCGATAGCTAAACCAATCTCAGAGATAATATCAGAAGCGCCTGCACCTGCAACTTGTGCACCTACAAGAAGACCATCTTCTTTACGTGTTACAAGTTGTAAGAAACCGTCAGTGCTGTTTAATGATAACGCACGACCGTTTGCAGCGAATGGGAACTTAGATACAGTTACTGCCATTCCTGCTTCTTCAGCTTGTTTCTTAGTGTAACCAACAGATGCTAATTCTGGATCAGTGAAGCATACTGCAGGAATTCCGATGTAATCGATTGCTGATGCATGGCCACTAATTGCTTCAACAGCTACTTTACCTTCGTAAGAAGCTTTGTGAGCTAATGGTGGTCCAGGAACGATATCACCGATTGCATAGATGTTTGAAATATTTGTACGGCATTGCTCATCGATTTCGATGATACCGCGGTCAGTCATTTTAACTCCAACTTGCTCAAGACCGATTTCTTGAGTATTTGGACGACGACCTACAGTTACTAATACGTAATCTGCTTCTACAGTTTGGATTTCACCTTTAACTTCGAAGCTAACTTTTACGCCAGTTTCTGTTTCTTCAACGCCTTTAGCCATAGCTTTTGTATGGATATTTACGTTTCCTTTTTTCTGAAGAGCACGTTTAACAACAGAGCTCATTGCTTTTTCAAAACCAGCTAGGATTTCGTCGCCAGCTTCTACTACAGTAACTTCTGTACCGAAGTTAGCATATGCAGTACCTAATTCCATACCGATGTAACCGCCGCCGATTACAACAAGTTTTTTAGGAATTTCAGGTAAGCTTAAAGCGCCTGTAGAGTTGATAACACGTTTAGAGTATTTGAATCCAGGAATTTCGATTGGTGTAGAACCAGTTGCAAGAACAGCATTTTTAAACGTATAAGTTTGAGCTGCATCTTCAGTCATTACGCGTAATGTGTTAGCATCTACGAAGTAAGCTTCACCGCGAATGATTTCAACTTTGTTACCTTTAAGAAGGCCTTCAACACCGCCAGTTAATTTCTTAACTACGCCGTTTTTCCATTCTTGAACTTTTGTAAAGTCAACTTTTACGTTCTCTGCAGTGATACCCATGTCATCAGAATGCATTGCATTCTCATAACGGTGACCTGCATTGATTAACGCTTTTGAAGGAATACATCCAACGTTTAAGCATACGCCACCAAGGTTAGCTTTTTCAATGATTGCTACCTTTTGACCTAATTGTGCTGCACGAATTGCCGCAACGTATCCACCAGGACCTGCACCAACAACGACTGTATCTAATTCAATTGGGAAATCTCCTACTACCATTGTTATTACGCCTCCATTACTAATAATTGTGGGTCATTCAATAAACGTTTAATTTGGTTTAATGCTTTTTGAGCAGTTGCGCCGTCAATTAAACGATGGTCAAAGCTTAGAGATAAAGCTAATACTGGAGCTGCAACGATTTCACCGTTTTTCACAACTGGTTTCTCAGCGATACGGCCGATACCAAGGATTGCTACTTCTGGGTGATTGATAACTGGAGTGAACCATTGTCCACCTGCAGAACCAATGTTTGTAATTGTGCAAGAAGCACCTTTCATTTCAGTTGGAGCTAAACGACCGTCACGTGCTTTACCAGCAAGATCATTGATCTCGTTAGAAATAGTAAAGATTGACTTGCGATCTGTATCTTTAACAACTGGTACTAATAGACCTTTGTCTGTATCAGCTGCGATACCGATGTTGAAGTAATGTTTATGAACTACTTCTTGAGATGCATCGTCTAAAGAAGTGTTTAACATTGGGTATTCACGTAATGCAGATGTTAAAGCTTTAACAACGTATGGAAGGTAAGTTAATTTAATACCTTTGTCCGCTGCAACAGCTTTGAACTTCTTACGGTGAGCAACAAGCTCAGTTACATCAATTTCATCCATTAATGTTACGTGAGGAGCTGTATGCTTAGAGTTAACCATTGCTTTCGCAATCGCTTTACGGATACCACTCATTTTCTCACGAGTTTCTGGATATTCACCAGCTGGGATTGGTTGTGCTTTTGGTGCTTCTTCTTTCGCTGCTGCTGGAGTAGCTTCTACTGCTGCTGGAGCCTCAGTTGCTGCTACAGTTTGTCCACCATTTGCAAATGCATCGATGTCAGTTTTCACAACACGGCCGTTCTTACCAGAACCAGCTACTTTATGAATGTCTACACCTTTTTCACGAGCATATTTACGAACAGATGGCATAGCGATTACGCGCTCATTTACTACTTCTGCAGTTGCTGCTGGAGTAGCTTCCGCTGCTGGAGCTTCTACTGCTGCTTCTTCAGCTTTTGGAGCTGCATCATGATCGTCACCTTTAAATTTAAGGTTTTCGTATCCAGGAGCATCAAATTTAATTAATGTATCTCCTACAATTGCAACTGTTCCTTCTTCTACAAGTACTTCAAGTACTTTACCTTTAACAGGAGAAGGGATTTCTACTACTGCTTTATCATTTTGTACTTCAAGAAGTACATCGTCTTCATTTACTTCATCGCCTGGTTTAATAAACCATTTTACGATTTCACCTTCGTGGATACCTTCACCGATATCTGGTAGTTTAAATTCAAATGCCACGGAATTCAGCCCCCTGATTCATTTCATTATTATGGAATATGTACAAAAGAAACCAGCATGTGCTGATTTCTTCTGCACATGAAAAACTAAAAATTAGAAGTTCATTACTTTGTTAACAGCTTCAACAATATCTTTATGGTTTGGTAACCATACGCTCTCAGCTTGAGAGAATGGGAATACTGTATCAGCAGCTGCAACACGTACAACTGGAGCTTCTAAGTTTAAGATTGCACGGTCGTTAATTTCCGCTACAACGTTAGCTGCAATACCAGCTTGTTTTTGAGCTTCTTGAACTACAACTACGCGGCCTGTTTTTTCAACAGAAGCGATGATTGTTTCGATATCTAATGGTTGAACTGTACGTAAGTCAACAACCTCTAAAGAGATACCTTCTTTTTCAAGTTCTTCAGCAGCTTTTAATGCAGCATGAACCATAGCACCATAAGCGATAACAGATACATCTGTACCTTCACGTTTGATATCAGCTTTACCTAAATCAATTGTGTAATCGCCTTCTGGTACATCTTGACGGAATGAACGGTACAATTTCATATGCTCTAAGTAGATAACTGGATCGTTGTCACGAATCGCAGAGATTAAAAGACCTTTTGCATCGTATGGAGTAGATGGAATAACAACTTTTAGACCAGGTTGTTGTGCCACTAATCCTTCTAAGCTATCAGCATGTAGTTCAGGAGTATGAACACCACCACCGAATGGCGAACGAATTGTTACTGGAGCAGTCCAACGTCCACCAGAACGGTAACGCATACGAGCTAATTGACCAGAAACTGAATCCATTACTTCATAAATGAAACCGAAGAATTGAATTTCTGGAACTGGACGGAAACCTTCAAGTGCAAGTCCAACTGCAAGTCCACCAATACCAGACTCTGCAAGTGGAGTATCCATTACACGATCTTCACCGAATTCAGCTTGTAAACCTTCAGTAGCACGGAATACTCCGCCGTTTACACCAACGTCTTCACCAAACACAAGTACGTTAGGGTCATTTTTCATTTCAACGCGTAAAGCATCAGTGATTGCTTGAATCATTGTCATTTGAGCCATGGCTTACTTCGACTCCTTTTCTTTGTAAATTTCATATTGTTCAGCTAAGTTGTAAGGCATTTTTTCGTACATGATTTCCATTAAATCAGTAACTTTTTGTTTTGGAGCTTGGTCAGCCTTAGCAATTGCTTGTTTGATATCTTCTTTTGCTTCTTCGATTACTTTCTCTTCAACTTCTTGAGACCATAGGCCTTTGTTTTCTAAGAATGCACGGAAGCGTACGATTGGATCTTTTTGTTCCCATTCGTTTTCGATATCTTTTGTACGGTAACGAGTTGGGTCATCACCAGCCATTGTATGTGGACCATAACGGAATGTTAAAGTCTCGATTAAAGTAGGGCCTTCGCCGTTTACTGCGCGCTCACGAGCGAAAGCAGTTGCTGCGTATACAGCTAATGGATCCATACCGTCTACTTGAATTCCGTAAATACCTGCTGCTACTGCTTTTTGTGCTACAGTTTTAGCTGCAGATTGCTTTTCTACTGGAGTAGAGATTGCATAACGGTTGTTTTGTACAACGAAGATTGCTGGAGCTTTGAATGCACCCGCAAAGTTCATACCTTCGTAGAAGTCACCTTGTGAAGCACCACCGTCACCAGTGTAAGTAATAGCAACAGATTTTTTACCACGTAGTTTCATACCTAACGCAACACCAGCAGTTTGGATGATTTGCGCACCGATAATGATTTGTGGAGCAAGTGCATTTACATTCTCAGGCATTTGGTTACCCATGAAATGTCCACGAGAGAATAAGAATGCTTGGTATAATGGTAAACCGTGCCATACTAATTGTGGCACATCACGATATCCTGGTAAGATGAAATCTTCTGCTTCAAGTGCGAAATGACTTGCTAATTGAGAAGCCTCTTGTCCAGCTGTTGGTGCGTAGAATCCTAAACGTCCTTGACGGTTTAAAGAAATAGAACGTTGATCTAGTACGCGAGTATACACCATACGGCGCATTAATTCTTTTAATTGATCATCAGATAATTCAGGCATAGCTGCTTCATTCACAACTTCGCCTTTTTCATTTAAAATTTGTAATGTTTCAAATTGAGCTGCGATAGCTTTCATTTGCTCATCAACATTAAATAGGGTCTTTTTTGTTTTAGTACCCATTCCGTTCACCTCTTCCTCTCTTGAACCATATTCTGAAACGCTTTCACTATCTATTAGCTAGACTGAAAACGTAACAATGTAAACCAACAAATTTGTCTGTCGGTTGAGAATAATTTTGTGTACCTAACAATCTGTACTAATGTTTTTTCAGAAACATATTAATACAATCTTGATCACGTTTTTTAGTTTACAACTATTCTAATTACGATGTCAATTACTTTGAATACGTTTTTTTATAAATAATATGCAGGTTTCCTCTACACAAACGTGTTTTTATTTTTCACATCTGTATTAGTAAGCATTAACCCACTGTTATATTATTCCCTTTTTAGCTTGTTTTTGCTCTTAGAATAATATGTAAACGATTTAATTCTCCTTAGTTTTTCTCTCTTCCCAATAAAAATATACAAACTCTTCTCCCTTTTCTAGGTGAACACCCATACATTTCTTACTGCTACTCCATACATTAAAGTAACCGCAGTATTAGCGGGAAATGATAAAGGAGGTCATCTCATGTACGGATACTCATATTGCTATCCAACGACTTGTTCATATCCTTCCTACGGTTATGGCGGTTCTTGCGGCGGATCTGGGTGCGGCTTCGCATTAATCGTTGTGTTGTTTATCCTTTTAATTATCGTTGGTGCTGCTTGCATTCGCTAATGTAAAATGAAACAACTATGGAAAGAAACAGACGGCTTTGCCGTCTTTTCTTTTTATTATGCACATAGCTTATCTATAGAAGATTTGTTTCCAAGTAGCCCTACCTTACTTGCCGATGACTTTTTTTATCTCCTTTGGTAGACTAAAGAAGAAAGGAGAGATTACATATGCTTACAATGAATGATGTAATTCGCGAAGGAAATCCTATTTTGCGAGAAGTCGCTGAAGAAGTTTCATTACCAGCGAGCGAAGAAGATACAAATACCCTTAAAGAAATGATCGAATTTGTAATAAATAGCCAAGAACCTGAAATGGCTGAAAAATATAATTTGCGCCCTGGAATAGGATTAGCAGCTCCGCAAATCGGTGTTTCAAAGAAAATGATCGCTGTTCATGTGACCGATACAAATGATACGTTATATAGTTACGCATTATTTAATCCAAAAATTATTAGTCATTCTGTTGAACGTACACATTTACCAAGTGGTGAAGGGTGTCTATCTGTAGACCGTGAAGTATCTGGTTATGTTCCTCGTTACACAAGGATTACGGTGAGAGCCACAACTATTAACGGTGAAGACGTAAAACTACGATTAAAAGGGTTACCGGCAATTGTATTCCAACATGAAATCGACCATTTAAATGGTGTTATGTTCTATGACCATATTAATAAAGACAATCCATTTGCAGCTCCTGATGATTCAAAACCTCTAGAGCGATAAGTAAAAAGGCGGAAGATTTAACTTCCGCCTTTTTTATTATATGAAATGGGTTCCATATCCACTTACAACAACCCAGCCCATTTCAACCCATGATAAATACCGTCTTCACTAACATCTTTTGTCACATAATTAGCTAGTTTTTTCAAGTCCTCATGACCATTCCCCATCACAATTCCTGTTCCTACTGCTTCAATCATTTCTAAATCATTTAATCCGTCCCCAAATGCATATACTTGTTCACGGTTAAACCCTAATTTCTCAATAAATTTCTCAATTCCTTTTGCCTTAGAACCACCATTAGGAATAATATCCATTGAATATGCATGCCAACGTATAAAATGAAAATCCGGATACTGATGAATAAACTTTTCTTCTTCATTTACTTCACAAAAAAGAAGCGTTTGATATATATCGCGTTCCTCATAAAACTCAGGCTCATATGCTGGATGCTTAAAGTGTAAGCTCCCAAACCCCTCTTTCACATAATCATGATATTCTACTGTCGCTTTCATTTCTTGATGATCAAGATATACAAGGGGATATCCTTCTTTTTTTGCAAACTCAGTAAACTTATGTAGAGCAGCTGGATGTAATGGATTGTTAAATATCACCTCATCTTCAAACACAACGTACTGTCCATTAAAACTGACATAGTTATGAATATTAAGTTCCTTCCGAATATCTTCAAACATAAATGGAGCACGTCCTGTCGCAATTGCTACATGCACGCCTTTTTCTTGTAAATGTCGTACTGCATCTCGTGTAGATTGCGGAATTTTTTTATCATGATCTAATAATGTTCCATCAATATCAAAAAAGACAATTTTATCATTCATTTGTCAAAATCCTTTCTGGCACTCTATATTCCTATTTTGGTTATCACTTTTCAAAATCCAAAAAAAAGTATAACATATTAAACATCTGTGAAGAAAGCGTTCACTTTCTGACCTTATTTATGGAATACGCATATACTATTAGTAAAAAATGTGGATACTTGTTCGGATGAATTTTCTTTTCCATTCTTTCTCATACTATAGCTATAACTAACGGCTACTAATCGTTACTACAAGATAACTTACACTGTACTTGAAAGGACAAGATTCATAATTCACTTCTAATCTTCTTTCTTGTACGGAGGGCGAAGTTATCACTAGTAATATGCATGTTTCAAATAAGGAAAGGAAGGAGTAATCATGCTGAAGAAGCTGAAGAAAAAGCTCAAGCGTTATTTAAATGATCTAGTCCGTAAAAAGACAATCGCTTAAATTGTGCCCATTTCGGGCTTTTTCTTCATTCTCATTCGAAAAAACATGAAAATCGTGACTGTTTGCTTTATAATAAGTAACAGATAATGCAAAACATAGACAAGGAGAGGTTTTCCAAATGATTTTTAAAGTATTTTATCAAGAAAAATTAACTGAGGTCCCAGTACGTGAAAATACAAAAGTTTTATATTTAGAGGCTACGTCTGAAAAGGATGTTCGTAAAAAATTACAAAAGTTCGCATATAATATCGAGTTTGTTCAGTCTGTTACTGGTGCTCATCTTGAATATGAAAAACAAAACGCTGATTTAATATTAGCGGAGATCGTATAATCATATGAAATTCCTAAAAAATGATCAGGCTGCTGTTTTTGCTCTCGGTGGACTTGGTGAAATCGGCAAAAATACATATGCTGTTCAATTTCAAGATGAAATTATTATAATTGACGCTGGAATTAAATTTCCAGAAGACGAACTCCTCGGAATCGATTATGTAATACCAGATTACACTTATTTTGTGCGAAACGAAGATAAAATTAAAGGATTATTCATTACACATGGTCACGAAGATCATATTGGTGGAATCCCTTACCTATTACGTCAAGTGAACATTCCGATTTACGGCGGTAAATTAGCAATTGCCCTAATTAAAAACAAATTAGAAGAGCACGGATTGCTTCGTAAAGCGAAACTTTATGAAATTCAAGAAGATGATGTTATAAAATTCAAAAAAACATCTGTTTCCTTCTTCCGTACAACACACAGTATTCCAGATTCATACGGAGTTGTTGTGAAAACACCTCAAGGACAAGTTGTTCATACTGGTGATTTCAAATTTGATTTCACACCAGTCGGTGAGCCAGCAGATTTAACTAAAATGGCTGAAATCGGAAAAGACGGTGTACTTTGTCTCTTATCTGACAGTACAAACAGTGAAGTTCCAAACTTTACAATGTCTGAGCGCCGCGTTGGTGATAGTATTCAAGATATTTTCCGCAAAGTAGAAGGTCGTATTATCTTCGCAACCTTTGCATCCAATATCCATCGTCTACAACAGGTTATTGAAGCAGCTGTTGAAAACAATCGTAAAGTGGCTGTATTTGGTCGAAGTATGGAAGCAGCTATTGAGATCGGACAAAACCTCGGTTATATTCGCTGTCCGAAGGATACATTCATAGATGCATCTCAACTAAACCGCCTACCAGCTAATAAAGTTGTTATTTTATGTACAGGTAGTCAAGGTGAACCAATGGCGGCACTTTCACGTATTGCTAATGGTACACATCGTCAAATTCAAATTATTCCTGGCGACACAGTTGTTTTCTCTTCTTCACCAATCCCTGGTAATACAATTAGTGTAAGCCGTACAATTAACATGTTGTATCGTGCTGGTGCTGATGTAATCCACGGAAAGCTGTCAAACATTCATACAAGTGGACACGGTGGACAAGAAGAGCAAAAACTAATGCTACGACTAATTAAACCGAAGTATTTCATGCCAATTCATGGTGAGTATCGTATGCAACGTATGCACATGAAATTAGCGAATGATTGTGGTATTCCAGAAGAAAACTGTTTCATCATGGATAATGGCGATGTTCTTGCTTTACGTTCTGATGAAGCAAGCGTAGCTGGGAAAATCCCATCTGGCTCTGTCTATATCGATGGAAATGGTATTGGAGATATCGGTAATATCGTATTACGTGATCGTCGTATCCTTTCTGAAGAAGGGCTTGTTATTGTAGTTGTAAGCATTGATATGAAAGAATTTAAAGTTGCAGCAGGTCCTGATATCATCTCACGTGGTTTCGTTTATATGCGTGAAAGTAGCGATTTAATCAACGATGCTCAAACTTTAATTACAACACATTTAGAAAAAGTAATGGAGCGAAAAACAACACAATGGTCTGAAATTAAAAATGAGATTACAGACACATTAGCACCATTCCTATACGAAAAAACAAAACGTCGTCCAATGATTTTACCAATCATTATGGAAATATAAGAAAAAGGACAATGCCTTCTCGGCATTGTCCTTTTCTCTTATCTTAAAAAATGTTTAAAACGATCTACTTCGTCATCATGACCAATTACAATTAATATATCTCCCGCTTGAATATTTTCTGTAGCTCGAGGAGATACAATAACTTCTTTACCACGTTTAATTGCTACAATATTCAAACCAAACTTCGCACGAATATCTAATTCAATTAAAGAGTGCCCATCAATTTTCTTATTTGCAATAATCTCTACAATACTATGCTCATCTGAAAGCTCTAGGTAATCTAACACATTACTTGATGCGATATTATTAGCAATCCTTTTTCCCATATCTCGTTCTGGATGCACAATATGATCTGCCCCTATTTTACTTAACACTTTTTCATGGTAGTCATTTTGAGCTTTCACAGTAATATTTTTCACACCTAATTCTTTTAGAATTAACGTTGTTAAAATACTTGAATTTAAATTATCTCCAATAGCAACGACCACATGGTCAAAATTACGGATACCAAGACTTTTTAATACCATCTCATCTGTTGAATCCGCAATTACAGCATGCGAAGCGATATTTGCAAACTCATTAATTTTATCTTCATCTGAATCAATTGCCATTACTTCCATACCTAATTGCGCTAGTTCGCGGCAAATACTTCCACCAAAACGCCCAAGCCCAATGACAGCAAATTCTTTCTCTTTTTCACTCACAGGAATTCCTCCAATAACATCAAGTACTATGTGATTTTATTGTAACATACTTTAGATTCACTACAAAAACCTGTATATAATCCTTATTTTTGTTTTTGCATATAAAAATACTGTTGTAAATAAAACACGATACTGAAAATTAACATACCGAATACAAATATATTTCCAAACGAACTAAATGTTTCAAAAACGAACAATAATGTTTCTTGTCCGAAAAAAGCAAATAAAAGTTGTGTAAATGCGAATATCAGTGCCAATATGTAATGATGTTGATGGAATAAATAATGCGTTGCTCCTAAAAAAGCTAAAAACGAAACAATGAAAATCCACCAAGTTTCTAAAAACAGTTGCCAATTAGTAAATTGATATCCATTTACTAATATCGCAATAATTCCTATAACTGCCATTGTTGGCACACTCCATAATAATGCACGTCCTCTAAAGAAGCGCGTACCTTTTGCATCTCCTTTTTCATTTGCAATGTATGTTAGCACGACAGTACTTATATACAAAACAGAGAGGATTGTTAAAACAATGATAAGCCAAAAATGTAATTGATAATATTCATGTTCTATATTCGTCACGATCGCAGCTAGCATACATGGAATTAACATGCCTGTCCAACCATCTATTTTTCTTTCATTCCAAAACACCGTATTACCAATCCGAATTCCTAATAGCATAAAAATAATGATACCTAGTACAAATAATGTAGTCTTATTCCCTACTAAACTAGTTGAGAAAGCAATTAATCCAATAAATAAAAAAAGAACAAATCCATTCATAATTTCTAGTACAGGTGATAAATATCTTTTCACCCATTTATATGTTTCTTCATATTCACTATTATTCGCTAAACGATAGGCGTAAAAACTTATCCCAAAATAAACCGCCGCAATAATAACATATGCATATAAGACGAAACATAAAATCGCACTGCTAATTTGCACGTAATTCCCCACCCTTTTTTCTATGTATCACATTGATTTTACACACTTTTTATACTAAAAGTAAACATATATACGGTAGTTAAACAATTATCTTCCCTATTAGCGAGAATTAATAATGAGCAGCGGCTTCCCCCTGCTCATTATTAATACGCTAAATTTCACTTCATCCATTTGTATGAAGTTGTCTAACACTAACAAATATGAAAGATGTTTTCGTCTCGGAACTAAGAGGCGCCTACTCTAAACTTTTGCAAAGTTAGCAAGTAAGTTTACTTTCTATTTCCTTTCCACTTCACATATTGATCTAAAAATGCTATTGCTTGCTCAATAGCTTCTTCGTCTGGTTTTAATTTCGCATGATGTAAACCATGTTCTGAATTTACTCCAAGCCAAAACATAAATCCAGGTATCTCTCGAAGCATATAGCCAAAATCTTCACCTGTCATTGCCTCAGTGCATGTAATGACATCCATATCTGTTTGTTCACCTACAAATTGCATAAACTCTCTCGTTAACTCTTCATGATTATACACTTGATGATACATTGCTCCATAGTCAATAATAGCTTCGCATTGGAAAGAAGCTTCTATACCCGCGACAATTGCCTCAATTCGACTTTTAACACGTTTCATTGACTCAACGGATAGTGTACGAATCGTTCCTTCTAAACGAGATTTTTCCGCGATGATGTTTTGAACTGTACCGCCTGTGATTTTCCCAATTGTAATTACAGCACTGTCAAGAGGGTTCACATTACGACTAATAACTGATTGAAGTTGTGTAACGAGATGACTTGCTGCAACAATCATATCATTTGCTGTATGCGGATATGCAGCATGTCCACCTTTCCCTTTTAAATCAACATATAACTCTGATGTATTTGCAAATAATAACCCCTCTTTGGTTGCAATTGTCCCCACAGGGTATTCTGGTGCAATATGAAGACCAAGAATTATATTCGGCTTCCATTCTTTTAGCTCTTCGCTTTCTAACATAGGAAGAGCACCACCTGGCCCTTCTTCTGCTGGTTGGAATATAAACACAATATCATCATCTATTCTTTCGCTTACAGCTGCTGTTAGAAGGCCTAAACCAATTGTCGTATGCAAATCATGCCCACATGCATGCATCATTCCTTCATGAACAGAAGCAAACTCATACCCTGTTTCCTCTGTAATTGGTAAACCATCTATATCTGCGCGATAGCCTATTATTTTCTCTGGATTTTCCCCATTTACTTTAACGATTACACCTGTCTTCCATGTCTTCACTTCTAAATATTCATTAGGGAGGGTTCCTATGTAATCTAAAATATATTGTTGTGTTTTCCACTCTTTAAATCCAATTTCCGGGATCTTATGTAAATCTCTACGAATTTTGACAAATTTGCTTACTGTCATTTTTGCACCTCTATCTATAAAAAGCGTAAGAGCCCATTTATGCTCTTACGCTTTTTGTTTTTTTATTTCTCTGGGTTTAATTGACGAAGCTCTTGTTTAATTTCAGTTTTTGCTTTTGTCTTCTCATCAATTTCTTTAATTACACGTGCTGGAGTTCCTGCAACAACTGTATATGGAGGCACATCTTCTGTTACAACAGCTCCTGCTGCTACAACTGCACCTTTACCTACTGTTACACCTTCTAAAACAACTACATTTGCACCAATTACAACATCATCTTCAACGATAACTGGTTTTGCAGAAGGCGGCTCAATAACACCTGCAAGTACAGCACCTGCACCTACATGGCAATTTTTACCAACTGTTGCGCGTCCACCAAGTACTGCGTTCATGTCGATCATAGAACCTTCACCAATTACAGCACCGATGTTAATTGTTGCATTCATCATGATAACTGCATTGTCACCAATTTCAACATGATCACGAATAATCGCACCTGGCTCGATACGAGCTTTAATACCTTTTAAATCAAGCATCGGAATTGCAGAATTACGACGGTCGTTTTCTACAACGTAGTCAACGATGTGCTTTTTATTTTCTTCAAGAATTGTCTTAATTTCAGACCATTCTCCGAATAAAACACCAGATTTTTTATTTACAAATGCTTGTACTGTTTCAGGGAATGTTACCTCTTTTAATTCCCCTTTTATGTATACCTTTACAGGAGTTTTCTTTTCACTTTTTTGAATAAACGAAATAATTTCGTTAGCGTCCATCATTTTCATTCTTGTTGCCTCCTAAATCCATTTATATTGTTACTCTACCAAACGATAGAGCGAGTAGCAAGACAATAATCTTATTTTTCCATTTGAATTTCTTCTATAATTTCTAAAAATGCTTGCACTTGCTTCAATTGTCTCGCTGAGTCACTCGTCAATAACCATGTTTCTCTCGTTAATTGAACAGGTGTTTTATACATATTTTCCTGCACTTCTTTTAAAACCGTCGAAGGTAAAAGAGCATAACCTATACCATTTAAAACGAGCTGTTTGCACGTTTCAATTTGGTCAACTACAATCGTCCGTTTAGGTGGATTGGAAAATAACCCATACCACCAATTTTGTATTTGTCCATAGTAGGTCGAGTCACTTTTAAATTGAATAAATGGTCTATTCGTCTCTTTTAACATCGAAATATCTTTTATTTCTTTATCAACTAAATATAATTCGTCTTCAAACAATTGTTGCTTTTGTCCTTTATATTCTTGTGACCCTCTTAATATAGCGACGTGAACGTCCCCTTCATAAAATTGCTTTTGAACTTCACTACTCCAGCCAGTGAACAGAGATATCTTCACAGAAGGATACTTATGCACAAATTTTTTCAAAACAGGCGGAAGCCAATATTGACCAATGACTGACGCAACAGCTATCTTTAGCGTCCCGTAAGTTTCTGTTCTAAAAACAGCCAGTTCACTTTTTATATCTTCTTCCTTTTGCAACATTTCTTTTGCATAATTTGCGACTTTTTCCCCTTCAGGTGTAATTGTCAATCCTTTTTGTGAACGGATAAAAAATTTCATTCCCCATTGTTTCTCCATAGATTGTAATCGTTGGCTAAGCGCAGGTTGGGAAACAAATAAACGTTCCGCCGCTTTTCTCATATTTGATTCCTGAGCTAACACAACCATCATTTGAAAATCATCAATTTGCAACTTTCTCCCTCTTTCCTTAGCTTCCATACACCTAATTTCAATAAGCTTTTCATCCTTAATTTAATTAAACACTTTTATACAGAAGAACGATTTTTCAGCTCAAACTTTTCTTATGTTTTATGTCTTTTTAAATATAATACATACACTACTGATATGCACGAAAAAAAGTGACTTCTTCTTTTCTATGAAGTCACTTTTTTCACGTTATCGATTATGCTGTCTCACTTTTTTATTCAACAATTTTAAAATAGCTCGACGTGTTAAAATCCCCTCGAAGTACCCTTCTTCATTGACAGCGCAAATAAAAGGATGATCAATTGTCATTTCTAAAGCTTTTGCAAAGGAATCTTCTAACATAAGAACTGGAATATCTTCCTTCATCACTTGTTCCACTTTCATATTCTCAAGTCTTTCAAACTCAATGCGCTCTAACCCTAAAATACCGTCTAAAATCATAGCAGTACTAATTAACCCATGTAATTTATACATAGGATCTAGAACAGGAATCGCCGAATATCCAGATTTCACAAGAACGAGTAAAGCATGTTCTAAACCATTCCCTATTTGGACATGTGCCACCTTCTCTGATGAAATCATTAAATCCTTCACAAGAATTTGTTGAAACTCGTCTTTCGGAATACTAATCATGTTACATCCCCCATCTTCCCTTTTTCCTGCTAATATTCTCGATCCTATTCACATTTTATGATAGCGTTTTCATATTATTATTTTGTCCTTACGTTATTCTAATAAAAATAAAGATACACAGCTATTTTAGCATACAACACAAAAAAAAGACTACCATTCCGGTAGCACTTAATACCCTTTATTTTTTAATCGGTAAAATAATCTTGTTATTTTTTTATATTGTGTCACATCTGTCTTTTTTAAACCATTCTCAATATCTGTAAGCTCCACAGCTAAAATTTCGCTCGCGTAATTTTGCTGAAACAGAATATCCAGTAATAAACTTTCTTCTTCTTTTGTTAAAATTAATTCCTTTTCCATATACTCCTCTCCTTACACTCGCATCGTCACCCTTATTATATAAAATTTTCAACCTATTTAATAGATGTAATATTCAGTTTTTGACAATTACATTTAAAAGCCGCAAATATATAGAAATCGTTTCGTACTATTTAGTATATCGATTTGCATAACTAAACGCCGCATAAGAATCCGGTTTAATTTTTGCGGTTAATCCCATTGCTTGAATTTTCATCGTCATATCTAAAATAAATTCTTTTGTTAAACCATCATTCCCGATATCTAAATGAATTTCCATTATGAACCCTGCCCCTTCTTGAGCGTATGGGTGCAATAAATCCCATATTGTTTGTATACGATTGGGAGTAAATAGACAGGCGATTTCTTGACTAAACTGTGTTTCTAAATATATCTTCTCACGCAATGTTTCTGGCTTGTTTTTTACTGATTTATGGTGCAAACATCCCCATGCTCCTTTTCCAACCCGATGAATATGTATCGCTGTAATAAACCTCGTATCCTTTTGATGCGCTTGTGAGTCTGTCCCAATAGATAATCGATATAAATTTCGTGGATCCTTTTCAATGAAACTGCAAATGCGGTTAAAGACCATATCAAAATTCAAATGTCTCTCTGAAACATTATAAAATGTATGCTCACCGTCCACATAGTCACGTCCTTTCAATTAGACAGACTTTTCGTATTCTCATTGTATGGGACAAAAACAAAAATTATAACTACTATCCTTTATTCGTTTCAATATTTCGAATTACATAATGACAAAACCTACACGTATAAATTATATTTTGATTAGACTGGGCGGTTAATACATGAATAATTTCAGCGTGATTGTGGCAATTCGGACAAATAACAATCGGTAAGCGTTCCATTCTTCACACCTCCTATTTTATATTTACTACCATTGTAGGAAAAACAAAAAATTCCTATACATATACGTTTGTAAAAACTCCTTTATATGATCGGGACTAAAAATGCGATTTTCACTACCTGTATAGCTTTTTAAGTAATATAACTAAAAAAGGTACTACCATTTGGCAGTACCTTTTTTATATGTATCAAGAAATGATATCGTAAATCTCAATTGCAACCATGTCGATGTTATCGAATTGATACACTTGAGGTTTTTCACCTTGTTGATACACTTCTAACTCATACATTTCACTTTTATCGAAAAATTTCACGCTACATTTGCGCTCACCGTTCACTTCAAAATAGCGTTGTGCTACTTCACCGCTTTCAGCTTGTTCTTGTAGACTAACAAGTCGAGTTAAAATTCCTTGGAGTAGAGACATGAAATCTCTCCTTTCTCTGATCTTCCTACCAATAGGTTTTACAGCTATACTCATTCTATCCGTCATAGCAGAAAAAATGTTCCACACTCTAGGATAAAGGTTCTTGGCCAGAAACTCAACTAAAATTTGTCGAAATACGAAGTAAAAAGAAGAAAGTTCATCTTTTCTCTTCTTTATTGCGATTTTTATACTGGCAGAATATAATAAAAAACAGAAAAAGGGAGGAATTACAATGAAAAAAATTGAGCTTTATACACAACCAGATTGTCCGCCATGTGCCATTGTAAAAGAATTTTTAAAACATAATAACGTTACATATGAAGAATTTGACGTAAAAAAAGACGTTGCCGCTCGCAATCGCCTTTTACATGACTATGACTCCTATTCAACTCCAACAGTTGTAATTGACGGAGAAGTTGTCGCAGGTTTTCAAATCGAAAAATTACAGCAGTTATTAAATATAGAATAGGAATAGGAAGACACCTATTCCTATTTTTATAATTGTTGTAACCTTTTTATTTCAGTTAAAAGTTCCTGACTTTCATGATACCCTGCTAATTTCCATTTCCCGTTGTCCTTTTGCAATGTCACAATTTGATATTGTCCACTTTTCGCCCGCTCATATACATATAAATTTTTATGCTCTTCATCATAAGACATTTTTGTTTCTGAATTAAAGGAGAAAGGAGCTTCTTTTGCCGGAAGTAAATATTCACCACTCTGCTTATCATTTCTACTGTTTTCATCTGTAAAAACTTGAAGGAAATTATCTGTAAAATACGGTGATAACGTCTCTATCATCCTATTCATTGGCAAATGCTTCCCACGGATTGAAAATTGTGTCTCATACCCTTTTTGTATCGTTGTAAATACTTCTTTCCGATCCACTTTTACTTCTTCTTTTCCTAAAACAGTTGTGACACTATAGCCAACTAGAAAGGCAACACATACAAATAGAACAAACCATATTCCATATTTCCTCATTTTTTCACCTTCCCTTTAAAGAGCTTGTCTTTGTAGTATTCATTGTAACAATGATTATGCAAAGAAAGGGATGATTTCGTTCGTAAAATCTTTACAACGATAGACAGCATTTTCATCATCATTTTCACTATTACCAATTTATGATAAAAACAAACAAAAAAATGCACGAATCTCTTCGTGCATTAAAATAAAACATCTTCTTCATATAAATATTCATAAGATAAATCTATAAATAAAAAGTTTTCATCATCAATTGGGAAAGAAAATGTTCGTACCATTTCACCAGTTTCGATATCAGCATATAAATCTGAAAGTCTTGCCTTATTCTCAAAACGCATTTTCATTATATTCTCTAGAAAATACGGGCGCCAACTCCAGTTCTTCCTATAATACTCTGGCATAATGATCCATTCACCATCTTTTTTCATGATATTACCCGATTGCTGAAAACCATCTTCATTACAAATAAATATCCGAAAACTATATTGTGATACGCTTTGGCTAAATTGTAATAACCAATCATTTATATCTTCATTCTTTTTTTGTTTGGATAAAACATCTCCAATTTGATTACGTAACATCTCTGTTAAATTATAAATTTTTTGTAATTTCTTCTTTTCATGCTGAATAAATTGGTGACATTCATTACCAAGTCGCTCTTTTAAAACATTTGTTTCAATAAAATCTGGTAAACATTCTTTCAAATAATTACCTTGATAATATCTACCACCGTTTTTCCAAGCATATTGCAGTTGATAAAAAGCATCTATTTCTTCATATAACAATGTTGCACCAATTCTTCTTGCAAGTAATGATAGGGAATATAAAATATCTTGATAAGATTGTAAAAGTGCAGTTTGCCTTAAATTTGTTAAATCTACTTTTAAAATATCCGGCGCTAACACGCTAATACGCTCTAAGTTACTTGTACCTGTTCCAACTTTATTAATCGAAATTTGAATACCGTATGTACGATAGTACATAAGTAAATGATTAAATTGTTCTATATCTTCTTTACATTCATGTTCTGTTATCTCTAAAACAATGCATTTCAAGTTTAAACCTTGTTTTTCATACATCAACAAAAGTTGAAGTAAACTTTCATCTTCATCATTCATTAATACATTAGCATTCCGATGTATAAATAATAATAATTTTTGATCGCTTTCTAAATACCTATGTAAAGCTTTTTCTACAATAATGTTATCTGCTTCAAGTTGGAACTCACTCGGAATAGAATCATCATGAAAGAAAGAGGCTAAACTTTGTATGCCCTCTTCTGTTTGAATACGTCCTACGACTTCATATCCAATTACTGTATGCTCATCAGCACTAAAAATAGCTTGATAATAAGGAAGGACTTTATCCAAGTTACTCATTACATCTAATGCATCTATCAACGCGCTTCCCTCCCTTTACTTTTCAAAATTATAACACGATATTTACGGAAAAATAATAAAAAATCCCTTCAGTGTTCCTGAAGGGATTAGAGGGGTAAAATGCTAAGGGGAATTAGCAATTCTACTATGAAGAAAAAAGAGGTCTTAAATATAACGTATATATCCCCTCTTGTAAACACTTTTCTTTCACATGTCACAATTTCGTCATATTTTACCGCGAAGAAATGAATAAATCATTCATTTTTTCATCCCTTTTAAAATGGATATTGATGCAAATGTTGGCCACCATCCATTGTCATACAAGTTCCATTTATGTATGCAGCTTCATCTGAACATAAATAATAAGCCAGACCCGCAATTTCTTCTGGTGTACCCAGTCTACCAAGTGGAACACTTTGCAATGTACGCTTAGCCATTTCTTCTGAAATCCATAATTTATCGGCACCACCTGTGCGTTCAATTGGTCCTGGTGCGATAGCGTTAACTCGTATTCCATATTTACGTCCCCACTCAACAGCAAGTGTTTTCGTCATTGCTAATACTCCAGCCTTTGCTGCAGCTGAATGAATAACTCCTGGACCTGCATCCCATGCATATGTTGCCACCATGTTAATGATATTTCCTTTTATACCTTTCTCAATCCAATATTTCCCGACAGCATGGCTACAATAGAACGTTCCATTTAATACAATATTAATGACAGAATTCCAGCCATTTACAGATAAATCCTCTGCTGGACAAATAAAATTTCCAGCTGCATTATTTATTAGAATATCAATTCGTCCAAACTTCTCATCAATATGTTCAATCATTCTTTGAATATCATCAGTATTGCGTACATCCATTTGTACAGGTAATACTTGCCCTGGGAACTGTTCAATCTCTAGCTTTGTTTCTTCTAGCTTTTCTTTCGTACGCCCTGTAATAACAACTCGTGCCCCTTCTTTTGCAAAACGAGTCGCCATTCCTTTCCCCATTCCACTCGATCCACCTGTTATAATAACTACTTTTTCTTTCAATTACATCCCCTCCTAAAAATGAATACACATTCATTTTATCATTTAATTTGATAGAAATCTTTATATTTTTAAAGTTTTCTGATATTTTAATGTAGAGAAATTTCTTTCTCTTCTATTTTTCTTAATTTATACTACTTTTCTCGAATCTAAAATATATTTTAAAAAACAAACTGAAAGGAGATTCGAGTAACCTGTATATGGAATACATACCTTTGCTGTAAACCTAATAGGTATACTCACATTATTATGAAGCAAATTACAAGAAGGAAATTTTTAAAAGTTGGAATACGCACTTGTCTATATTCATTTATAACCGCTAGCATCGGCTATTATTATGCGAAATATATAGAACCTCATTGCGTCTCTTTTACAAAACATACACTTAAATCACCACTCATACCAGGAAGTTTTCACGGTATGAAGATCCTTCAATTTAGTGACTTACATCTTGGATACTATTTCTCACTCCAACAGCTATCTCAAATCGTTTCCAAAATCAATGCCGAAAAGCCAGATATTGTCCTTTTTACTGGTGATCTCATTGACAATTACCAAACATATACTGAAGCTCCTTTTGTTGCATCCATTTTAAAAAATATAAAAGCACCATTCGGTAAATTTTCTATTTATGGAAATCACGACCACGGCGGATATGGAACTGAATACTATGATCACATCATGCGTGAATCTGGTTTTGAACTTTTACAAAATAAAGAAACACGAATTCGTTTATTGGATAATAGTGAAATTTCCATTTTTGGAATCGATGATATACTACTAGGCAAGCCAAAAATAGAGGAAACATTACAACATGCCCAGCAAAATATTTATACAATTGTTCTTGTTCACGAGCCAGATATCGCACCCAAAATCGCTACATATCCAATCAATCTTCAACTTTCTGGTCATAGCCACGGTGGACAAGTACAACTTCCTTTTTTAGGTGCTATTATTACCCCAGCCCTCGCGAAATACTACATTGAAGGTTTCTATAACCATCGAAATTTGACTCTCTATGTCAATCGAGGTCTTGGAAGAACACGTGTCCCATTCCGCTTTATGGCTAAACCTGAAATTACGCTTTTTACCTTGCAACATTCGTAACATATATTTGCCTATTTTCTTATACATCCTTTCTTGTACGCGCTCATCCACACTTGGTTCACCATATGATAAAAGTGAGTCCAGTAAAGGAGGTTTGTTCATGTATCCATATTATCAACCAGTCCCAGTTCGTTCAGCACCTATTGGTCCAGTCAGCGACTCACGCTTCTTTCCATTTTTCGGCGTTCCATTTCTAGCTGGAATTGCTGGAGGATTGCTCGGTGGAGCATTAGCTTTCGGCCCTAGACCGTTTTATCCGCCATATCCACCGCCTTTCCCACCACCAGCACCTTTCCCTTGTTACGGAGGGCCTTGTCAACAACCATTCTATTATTAATTTAAACCAACGAACCGATTCATCACATGCCTATAATAAAAACTATTCTCTTTACTCATTCTTCCATTTATGGAACATATGATAGAGAAAAAAGTAAAAACCTCTTAATTGCAATAAGAGGTTTTTACTTTTTTTCATTATTCAGCGTCTGTATTTTGATACGCCATCTTAAATAAGTTCACTTGGCTATCAATTTCTTCTATACTACTATTAATTATGTAGTAATAGTCACCATCTTTATTTTGTTCACGTGTTTTCACGTTATCAGCTAAAATAAGCTGTAAAATTGCCTTTATTCTCGCTTTCATTTCAATATCTAAAATTGGGAAGGATATTTCTACTCGTTTTTCCATATTTCGCGTCATCAAATCAGCTGAAGATAAATATATTTTTTCATCGCCATTATGATGGAAATAATAAATACGACTATGTTCTAAATATCTTCCAACAACACTAACTACACGAATATTTTCACTTACATTTGGAATCCCAGGCCTTAAACAACATGTCCCTCTAACGATGAGCTCTACCTTTACCCCAGCTTGTGATGCTTCATACATTTTTTTTATTAATGGTTTATCTGTTAATGAATTCATCTTAGCGATAATATATCCATTTCCATATTGTCTATGATAACGGATTTCCTCATCTATTAAGTCCATAAATTGCTCTCTTATATCAAACGGTGCAACAGATAGATGATGAAAATGCGGTTTCGTTGTATAACCACTCAAATAATTAAAGAAATTCGTTGCATCTACACCAAAGTCTTTTCGCGATGTAATATATCCAAAATCAGTATACAACTTCGCTGTTGCATCATTATAATTTCCTGTTCCAAGATGTACAAACCTTTCGATTTTCCCGTTTTTTCTCCTTACAACAAGTGTGATTTTACTATGCGTTTTTAAGTGACTTACTCCGTAAATAACGTGACATCCAGCCTGTTCCAGTTCTTTAGCCCAATGAACATTATTCTCTTCATCAAACCTCGCCTTTAATTCAACCAATACCGTCACTTGTTTTCCTTTTTCAGCCGCCACCTTCAAAGCCTGAATTATTGGGGAGTCTCCACTTACACGATATAATGTTTGTTTAATCGCAAGTACATTCGAGTCCTCTGCCGCATCACGGACAAAATCAACGACTGGCTGAAACGACTCAAAGGGATGGTGTAATAAAATATCATGTTCTATCGCTTTTTCAAATACATCTTCCTCATCACCTAAATCTTGAGGAGGTTGAGGAATAAGGGCCGGATATACAAGATGCTCATATAAAGGCGCTAATTTTTTATATAAGGAGAATAAACATGTTAAATCTAGCGGTCCATCCATCATGTACACATCTTCATCTTTTACTTCCAACACCTCATATAGTAACGCCAATACTCTTTCATCAATGTGTTCTTTACCGACCTCTAAACGAACGGCAGCTCCCCACTTACGCTTTTTCAATTCTTTTTCAATTACTTTTAATAAATCGCGTGCACCTTCTTCATGAATTGTTAAATCCGCGTTACGTGTAATACGAAAACGAGTAACTGATGATACTTTATATCCTGTGAATAATTTATGGGTAAAACCACTAATTACATCTTCTAATAAAATAAATTTATGCTTTTGTCCCTCACTCGGTAAAAATATGAAACGCTCAAGTAATGAAGGTACTTGCACAATTCCTAACTTCGTTCGATTTTCTTCCTCAGCTTGCTTCTCATCATATAAAATAGTAGCTAAATTCAAACTTTTATTTAATAACATCGGAAATGGACGATACGCATCAATAGCTACAGGGGTTAAAACTGGAAATATTTGTTCATCGAAATACTCCTCGATAAATTCCCTTTGCTCTTTCGTCAAATCACGGAATGTTAAACGTTCAATCCCCTCTAGTTCAAGCGCCGGTAATACATAATTTTTAAATGTGTCATACTGCACAGTCATTAACTCATGAGCTTTTATCGCAATCTTATTTAACTGTTTCTTCGGTGTTAAACCTGCCTTATTTTCTGGCTGATTAAATCCGGCACTTACTTGATCTTTCAAACCTGCTACGCGCACCATAAAAAATTCATCTAAATTTGAACTGAAAATACTAATAAACTTTAATCTTTCTAAAAGTGGATTATTTTCATCTTGTGCTTCTTGTAGTACACGTTCATTAAACGCTAGCCAGCTTAATTCACGATTATTATAATAAGCTGTATCATTTAAATTTACTAAATTCCCCTTTAGCAATTCCATTCTCTTCACACTTCCCTTTGAAACTTTTTTAATATAATTTAGTTCCTTTTATTTTATCAAATTACAATATTCTAAAGTGTTAATTTTTTGTAAAGACATCCGTACCATTTATTGTTTTAATTCGAATACTAAGTTAATATTCGTTTTTAATACTCTTTCTAGCTGTTTTTTTTGTTTTTCCGCTTGGACTTTTTCCGCTAATGCCGATTGTTCACATAAAATCCTGAATGTTAAACCTTCTTTACTTTCCGTTATATATATCGTTTCAATAAGCGGCCTTTGTCTCACATTTAAAGCAGCCGAAAATTGTAATACAGCCCCTAATAATCGAATTTTCTTTTGTTCACTTTTATCAAACCACCCTTCAAACAGTGCCAAATGCTGTTTAAATAACATTTTTGATTTATAAGAAGCTATAAGTGCTAATCTAACTCGATCTTTATGCATCATACCATCAATTGTTTTGTTCGCTAGTAAGTAAAACGTATGTAAACGGCTCGCTTCTTCATCTATATATTTTCCAATATTAAATACTTTCGCTGCTTGATGGAATATTTCCCAGTCTTTCGCTGACATAGAAATGAGTCCAACTCCTTCAAGTTTTTTACAGATTAATGTTCCTAGTTTAATAAGTTGAATAACAAATTCCATATCTAATTCGTATTCATATGATAATAAATGTAAACTTTCTTCCACTACATTCGGATAGTATGAAATCCCCAAATCTTTCGTTAATTCTTCATAGAAAACACCTTCTCTTAATCCTTTTTTGCTTAATACAAAAGCCGGTGCCTGTATAACATTAACAAGCATATGAAATACTTCGACAGCTGGAATAATTGTATCTGCTCGATCTTTTGCTAATCCTTCTAATTTTTGAAGTTCTATGAATGATAATTGTTTTAATTCATCTTTCACATTTTTAATATCTTCTTCTTTCATTTTGTATAAATGTAGTCCAGCTATAGGATAACAAATTAAATTTTGATGGATTTTCACCATGTTCCTCGCACTACCCCCAATTGCGATAAGAGGCAATTTTTTATCGATTATCCATGGTAGCGTTCGGAATTGACTACATAAATACCTTCTAATCTCATCTAACTCCTCTATAGTAGGAATATCACCTTGAATAAATTGTTGCTTTAAAGAAAGTGCTCCAAAAGGAAAGCTGTGGTATTCTAAAATTTCTCTATTACGGAAGTATGTAACTTCTGTACTTCCCCCACCGATATCAACTGTAATTCCTTCTGAAAACGAAGTAGAATTCATAACTGCTAAATAACCATAACGTGCTTCTTCATATTCTGATAAAACTCTAAGAGTAAAATCTGTTTGTCCTTCAACAAGTTTTTTAATTTCATCTTGATTCTCAGCCTGTCTAATTGTTGCCGTTGCAACACAAAGTACATGATGCAACTTATAGAATCGTGTACTTTCTTGAAATTGAAATAATGTTTGCAACAACACTTCTATTCCTTCTTCAATTAATACACCATTGACTAAATAATTTCTTAGCCTAGCAACCACTTTCGTATTTTCAATCTCTTTATAAAAACCCCCGTTTTGTTTTTCATAAATAACTAAACGCATTGTATTGGAGCCTATGTCTATAATGGCATATTGTTGTTTTAATATTTCTTTCAAACTTCTCACTCTTTCATTATCAAATTTCTAAAACATATTCTATCACTATTATACAAAATAGTTGTTTTTTGTAACAATATTGCTTTAATATTGAAAATATATACAATCACTTTTTGCATATAATAAAAACCTATTTTATTTATGTTATAATAAGGAAAACTTGAAAGGAGATTCAATATGAAACCTTCACAACCACAATCTCAATTACATAACCAACATTCTATTAACAGACTAGCTCAATCTATTTTCGTTGTGAATCGACATGCTAAAGCTGCAACTAATCCTAAATACTTATACTGGTTAAAAAAGACCGCTTTAGAACGTCTCATTGCTGAAAAAAAAGCTATCAAAGAAGGATTACATTTTTCTAGAAATCCGCGTTTTAGTCAACAACAATCTGATGTTCTCATACGTTTAGGTGATTATTTTTTCCATATCCCTCCTACGAAAGATGATTTTCGCACCCTACCACATCTTGGTCATCTTGAATCCTCCTATCGAAATCCGAAAACAACCTTATCTTTAACTATTGCAAAAAAAACACTTCAAGATTATATTGGTCCGGAAGCAGTAAAACAAGAAAAAAAATTAAGCGAACCAGTTCCATGGTATAGCCGTACCTATACAAAAAAATAAAACAGTTTGGCCTAATATAGGCCAAACTGTTTTATTTTTTATCTTCTTTAATTTTAATATTTGCTTGCTTATAGAATGCAACTTTTTCTGTATTATATGATTTTGTATATTCATTAAACTTATCTTTTTCTTGCTCAATATCCTTATAAGATTGGTTTACTGTCTTTACTTTCTCACTAATATCTTTTAATTTTGTCCCTTTATCTTGTAGCATTGTATACAATTCTTTTTCTTGCTTTAAAGATTTATTATAACTATCATACATTTTTTTAAATGAATCATGTCGTTTCTCATAAGTACTCTTTACTTTATCCGCCTGGTCCTTTAATTTATTATCTTCAATTTTCCCCACATACTTATCAGCTGACTTCACTTCTTCTTGCGCTTTATTTAAAGCATCTTTTTCTTTAATAAGAACTTTTTCTCGTTCATCTGTATTTTTCACTGCTTGATCAAGCTTTTCCTTAACAGCCTGATTATTATCTTTTCCTTCTTGAACAATTTGATTATATAATGCTTGTCCTTCTTTCTCTAATGATTCAAGCTTTTTCGCATCTTCAAACATTGTTTTTTCTTGCTTGGCAGCATTCTCAAATGCAACATATAGTTCCTCTTCTGGTTTCGGACCGAAACAACCAGCTAGTAAAGTCATTGATAATGCAGTTACAATTGCTAATTTATTATATTTCAACATCTATTCCTCCTATTAATAAACGATCATCGCGCCAAAAATCCCATGCAAAATGTGTAAATTCTTCATCTATTTCACCCTCACATCTTTTTACGAAGATCATCAATAATTATTTATCATGCTTGTACAGTTTCTCTCTTTTCTTGCACAAATTTAGTACTTAAAATTACGTTTTTCGTTTCTACATTTGTATTATGTAGTAGTTTCAAATTATGTAATAGCTTCAAACACAAAGGAATTTACCTCAGTTTTAATAACTGCAAGAACAACTATAATAATTCACCTGATAAAAGATGATCGTTGGTCTCTCACGTCTATCATTCCATCATTCCCTTTCCGCTTTCTATCAAATAATCTCTTTGTCCATTTTACACAGTACAAAGGTTATCTCACAACAACTTACAAATATTCTTTTAATTTCCTAAAAAGGAAAAGTGTAGAGCTTATTTTCCTCTACACTTTTAAAATAAAACGCATTGTGCAAAATGCATTGACACATCCAACATAATTATATGCTGATTACATATATTTTTAAAGGATTTTGTTACAAAAAAATGTTTTTTGTAACAAAATCCAAAAAAATGTTACAGGAAAATTTCTTCATATCATACTTCTTCAAATCAAAGTTTCACTCATCACCTTGCAAATTTCTATAATTATACAATTGATTTTGTGCCTCAAAAAGAAAATCTATCAGATATTATGCGCTTACTAGCTGGTTTTTTATTATCATTAAAACTACTATTTAAATCTTTCGGAATAAACTTCATTACAAACGATCAAATTGACGCTATAGTAAATGTTAGTTCATTTCTATTCATTCTATATGTTGGATACAAAAATAACTATGTAGGAAAAAAAGGGATAGAACAAAAGAAATTACTCAAGAAACACAATCTTCATTAAAAAAGGAACCTTTCACTCAGGTTCCTTTTTATCATTGCCTTACAACCACTTCATTTGTTTGCAGTGGGCCATATGATAATCCTTTATATTGACATGTGTATGTAGCTTGAAATACTGAATTTGGAGGAGCTTTCTCTTTATTTGCTTTTATTTTACAAATTAATTCCACTTTTTCATTTGGTGATAAATTATCGATTCGCCACCTTACAAGCTGAAATAAAAATTCACTTATCCCCTTATCTGTCTTTAAAGAATTGGGGATATACGCAAAATAGTCACGAATCATATGACTTACGACAACTCGTGAAATCATTTCAACTCCTTTATTTTCAACTTCAAGACGAATAATAAGTATATCATTGACATCAAAGGCTAGTTCATATGAAAATTTTTCTTTATACATACTACGGATTTGCAATGTGACGGCTACATTAGGAATTTCCGTTTCTTTTTTTGAACCATCAATCCACAAAACAGGCTGCAACGGTATAAAATACCTTCCTTGATCCGAAATTCGTTTCCATATTTTCATAATGTAAATTCACCTCATTCCAGATGTATCATCTATACAACTTTATTCTGCCTATCTACATAATAAATCACACAAAAAAATATTGGAACTTGTTACAAACAGCATTAATTATTTCTCTTCCTTTTATCCTATTCGACAATATAAAGAAAAAACCATTTTTAATAGGTGACAGGGGCTATTCTTTATTAAATATTTTTTTACATTTTCCCTCATTGACTATGTAATAACGTCAAGTCTTACTACCCGTAAATAACGGGATAAGAGAATAATTTGGTGAAAGAAAAAGTTTGCCTTTTAGTCAAATTTGACTATAATATAATTTATGATTTCTAATCTTTATATCATGTCAGTGCAATTTTTTATAAATAAATCCGGAACGAGACAAACTGTACATGAAGTTTTTTATGCACTGCACCCAAAAACTTAAGTTAGTTTAATTTTTATTAAAGGAGGGCTATATTTGGAAACACAACTATCAAAAAAAGACTCAAGCAAAACAAAATTTGTTGTTGCTGGTTTATTGCTTGGTATTCTAATGGCAGCAATGGATAATACAATAGTCGCAACCGCGATGGCAACTATCGTCGGAGACCTAGGAGGGTTCGACAAATTCGTTTGGGTCACATCTGCATACATGGTAGCAACAATGGCCGGAATGCCTATTTTCGGTAAGCTGTCTGATATGTACGGACGAAAACGTTTTTATATTGGTGGACTAATTCTTTTCTTATTCGGTTCTGCCCTTTGCGGGACAGCATCAAGTATTGAACAACTAAGTATTTATAGAGCCATTCAAGGAATTGGTGGCGGCGCTCTTATGCCTATCGCATTTACAATCATGTATGATATATTCCCACCTGAAAAACGAGGGAAAATGACAGGACTATTTGGTGCTGTTTTCGGGACATCTAGTGTTTTCGGACCTTTATTAGGTGCATATATTACAGATTATATAAGCTGGCACTGGGTCTTCTATATTAATATTCCATTAGGACTTATCTCCTTCTTCTTCATTACTAAATACTACAACGAGTCTCTAGAATATCGAAAACAAAAAATTGACTGGGCTGGCGCCATTACACTGGTCATTAGTATCGTTTGTTTAATGTTTGCTCTAGAACTTGGCGGTAAAGAATATGCATGGAATTCTAATGTAATTATTGGTTTATTTACAGCAGTTGTTATTATGCTTATTATTTTCTTCTTCGTAGAAAGAAACGCGATTGAGCCTATTATTTCTTTCCATTTATTTAAAAAGCCTTTATTTGCAGCCAGCCAAGGGGTTGCCTTTTTCTATGGTGCAGCTTTTATCATCTGCACAGTTTATATTCCAATCTTCGTTCAAGGTGTTCTCGGTGGTTCGGCCTCAAATGCTGGATTAATTTTAACACCAATGATGGTAGGGTCTGTAATCGGGAGTCAAACTGGTGGACAGTTAGCTTCACGAACAAGCTATCGTAACATTATGATGGTATCTGGAGCTTTCTTCGTTCTTGGTATTTATTTACTAAGCACCTTAACAATGGAAACACCTCGTACACTCGTAACAATGTTTATGATTCTCGCTGGACTTGGAGTTGGATTCTCCTTCTCAGTTTTAAGTATGGCATCTATTCACAAACTAGAAATGAGAGATCGCGGTTCTGCTACATCAACAAATTCATTCTTCCGTTCACTAGGAATGACCCTTGGTGTCACTATTTTCGGTACGATTCAAAATCATATCTTCACTGATAAATTAAAGGCAGTCTTTCCTCCTGAATTAGCAAAAATGGCACCAAAAGGTGGAGACACCAGCTTCTTATTATCACCAAACGCTACTGAAAAGCTACCACCTGAAATACTAAGCGGAATTAAGGATGCCCTTGCAACATCTATTGCTAATACATTTTTTTGGGCACTTATCCCAGCTATACTAAGTATAATCTGTATTTTACTTATGGGAAAAGAACGTCTTTTAACAGGACCAAAAACGAAACAAAAACAAAAACAAGTAAGCTAATATGGAAAAATGAAACGGTATATCCCTTTATGAAAGAGGATATACCGTTTATAATATGTATAAAATTTCTATATACAGGAGTTGAGACAGCATGAGTATGAAATTAGTCATTCTCGGCTTGCTACTCGAAGGGGATAAGCATCCATATGAAGTACAGCACATAATGAAAGAAAGACAAATGGATTGTTATATTAAATATGCCAAGGGATCACTATACTATGCCTTCGAGCAATTAGAAAAGCAAGGTGCAATTCGTGTTACAAATATTGTTCGAGATACGAATAGACCAGATAAAACAATCTTCCATATAACCGAGGAAGGAAAAAACCTTTTCCATACTTTATTATTAAAACAATTTGAAGCAAAAAACCAAATATATAAACCAATTTATTCAGCGCTCTCTTTCGCTCACTTTAGTGACGAACAAGCACTAGTTCCTATTTTAGAAAAAAAGAGAGATGATACGGTTCAATACTTACATACAATGCAAACAATATACGATCATAACAAACAAACAGTACCTCGTGCCCAACTATATATTTTACAGAGCGTCATTGAGCATATTAATGTTGAATTGCGCTGGCTAAACACACTCCTAAAAGATGCAACTGCAAGTCGCCTTTCAGAAATAGGAGTAGAGACTGATTAAGTTTTTCTAAAAGAGGTATCACCTCTTTTAGAAAAACTTAATCCCACCATTTTGTTACAGTTCAAAACGACCTCATTCTAGTATAAAAACCAGCCTAAATATTTTCAAAATTACAAATACAGAGAAGTAAAAACTTTAGAATTTTCTTATTTTAAAACAGTAGACAAAATTCCAAAAATTATGTTAGAATTTGTTTCAATATCATATCGCTTGTTAAATTCCTTTCAAAAGGAAAATAGGTACACGAAAATTTTATTTCGTGTTTAAAAGGGAAGTTTGGTGAAACTCCAACACGGTCCCGCCACTGTAAATGCTGAGATTTCTTTTTTGTGCCACTGTGAAAACGGGAAGGTGAAAGAAATTATATGAAGCATAAGTCAGGAGACCTGCCTATTTTAACAACACTGATAGACTCACGGATGATGATGAGGTGTTAAGAACAAAAAGGAAGGCTTATTTTCTATGCCTTTATGCTTTTTGTTATAGGTATTTCCTAGTAAACGGAAATGCTTACTTTCAATTAGGGAGGAATTTGAAATGGCAATTCAAACAAGTAACTTAGGTTATCCACGTATCGGACTACAACGAGAGTGGAAAAAAACATTGGAAGCTTTTTGGTCCAATAAAATTGATGAAGAGACATTTTTAACGACAATGAAAGACATCCGCCTTCAACACGTAAAGGTACAGCAAGAAAAAGGAATTGAATTAATTCCAATAGGCGATTTTACATATTATGACCACGTTCTGGATACAGCCTACATGTTAGGATTCATCCCATCACGTTTTTCAGAGTTTACATCTTATCTTGATGTATATTTTGCAATGGCACGTGGATCTAAAGATCATGTTGCTTCTGAAATGACAAAGTGGTTTAACACAAACTATCATTATATTGTTCCTGAATATGAAGAAGGGTTACAAATCTCTTTAAAAGACAATCGTCCCCTTCGTTTATATGAAGAAGCAAAAAAAGAATTAGGCGTCGATGGAAAACCAGTTATTTTAGGACCTTATACATTCCTAAAACTAGCAAAAGGTTATACCGAAGATCAATTTGCCACTATTTTAAAACAGCTAGTTGCACCTTACGTACAATTATTCTCTGAATTACACGAAGCTGGAGCACAAATTATTCAAGTTGACGAACCAATCTTTGCATCTTTAACAAAAGATGAAATTAATCAAGCGAAAGAACTTTACGAAGCTATTCATAAAGAAGTTCCAAATGCTAACCTTATTCTACAAACATATTTTGATAGTGTAGAAGAAAACTATGAAGAAATTATTACATTCCCTGTTTCTGGTATTGGATTAGACTTTGTTCATGGCAAAGAAGGTAATGTAAATGCTATTTCAAAATATGGATTCCCAGCTGATAAAATTTTAGCTATCGGTTGTATAGATGGACGTAACATTTGGAGAGCTGATCTTGATGATATACTTTCTTTATTTACAACATTACAAAATCAAGTCACAGTCGAAGGTTTAATTGTTCAACCTTCTTGTAGCTTATTGCATACTCCAATTGATAAAACAGAAGAAAAGCATTTATCAACCGAACTATTTGATGCACTTGCATTTGCCAATCAAAAGTTAGAAGAACTAGTCCTTATCCAATCTGCTCTTACTAAAGGTGTTGAAAGCATCAGTGACGAGCTGACAACATATCGTAATGTACATCATGCAATCCGTTCATCAGCTGCACGTAATCGTGAAGATGTAAAAGCAGCGCGTACAGCACTTAAAGAAGATGATTTCTCACGTCCTCTTCCATTTGAAAAAAGATATGAATTACAGCAAGTGGCTTTACAGTTACCACTGTTACCAACAACAACTATCGGTAGCTTCCCACAAACGACTGAAGTTCGTCAAACACGTAAACAGTGGCGTAACGGCGATATTACAAATGAACAATATAATCAATTCATTGAAAAGGAAACTGAGAAGTGGATTCGTTACCAAGAAGATATTGGTCTTGATGTCCTAGTACACGGTGAATTCGAAAGAACTGACATGGTCGAATACTTTGGTGAAAGACTTGCTGGCTTCTCCTTTACTAAAAATGGATGGGTACAATCATACGGCTCTCGCTGTGTGAAACCACCTGTTATTTATGGCGATGTTGCCTTTATAAATGGAATGACTATTAAAGAAACTGTATATGCACAAAGCTTAACAGAGAAAGTAGTAAAGGGTATGCTAACTGGACCTGTCACTATTTTAAATTGGTCATTCGTTCGAAATGACATTTCAAGAAAAGAAGTTTCATATCAAATTGCATTAGCACTTCGTCATGAAATTGAATTACTTGAATCTTCCGGAATTAGGGTAATCCAAGTCGATGAGCCAGCACTTCGTGAAGGAATGCCGTTAAAAGAAAAAGATTGGAATGCATATATTACATGGGCAGTTCAATCATTCCTTTTAGCAACATCTTCTGTAGAAAATGAAACACAAATTCACACTCATATGTGTTACAGTAACTTCGAAGATATTGTAGATGCAATTCGCGCATTAGATGCAGATGTTATTTCCATCGAAACATCAAGAAGTCATGGGGAATTTATTGATACATTAAAACATACAACATATGAAAAAGGAATTGGTCTAGGTGTATATGACATTCATAGCCCACGTGTCCCAAGTAAAGACGAAATGTTTACAATCGTAGAACAATCTTTACAAGTATGTGATCCTAAATATTTCTGGATTAATCCAGACTGTGGTTTAAAAACTAGAAGAACCGAAGAAGTTATACCTGCCTTAGAGTATATGGTTCAGGCAGCGAAAGACGCTCGTTCTCTCCTAAAGACAAATGCATAATAAAAAAACGTGTTATCCTTCAAAAAGGATAACACGTTTTTTTATTCTACACTCTCAAAACAGAAGTCGTATCGTACTTTATACAATTCATCGTCTGTTGGCTTTTCAAGAGGAGTCGCCTGCAAGACTATCATATATTCCCCATTCGGAATAGGAATATGAAATTTATTAGAAAGAATACTCGTTATAAAAACTCCTTCATTCTTCACAGTGAAAGGAACTGATATCGTTCGAACCACTTCTTCCTTCTCAATATGCTTTCCACAAGTCACTTCCACTTCACAAGTATAGTCAGAGATTGCTTCAAAAATAATCGCTCCATCCACCTCAGCATAACCTCTTTCAAAATCTTCAGGAGTCCAATCTACATAAGGCTGCTGATTATCAGAGTTCATCACCATTAATTGCGAATATGAAATTGTTAATTCCATAACTATCCTTCTCCTCCACTATGAAATGTACGCCGGTTACTACTTCACTTCAAATTTCACACGCGTACCATCTGGATATTTATCTAGCTTATTCCCTACCCAAGAACCTGCACCACGATTATCTGCTGGACTTATATATTCAATATGAGCTCCTTTTCCGCCTTCCTTACACATCGCCATTGGCCATTCATCGCGATCATAACCTTTCTTCGACGGATATGGTGCTAACGATAATTTCCTTCTATCCGCTGCACCATTACGATCAATTGTACAAATTTCTGAATGCCCTTCTTTTATAGCATCCGTTATATGTTTTCCCGTCTCTGGATAACGTTCTTTCGGGAACTCTAAAACTTGATCATACGTAGTTGTTGTTTTTTTATTACTTGTCTCCTCTGGAATAAGTACTTCATAGACCGCTACCAGCAGAGAAAGAATTGCAATAATTGAAATGATAATACCTTTTAATTGCTTCATGTGTACCTCCATGTTCCTACCAATTTCTTTTCCTCAGTTATTATAACAAACTTCTTCTATATATGTTTTCAGACATTATTTTAGCTCTTCCTCTCCATTCCGCCAAAAACATTCATTTTCCCTCACCTTTTCACTAATCCTGTAGAAAACTAATAACCTTCCGACATTCTTTTTCAAAGGAAGTTATCATAAAAGATTGAATTGGTATATACGATACTTTTTGGGGAGGAAATTTCATGGAAGCAATTTATAAAACGAAAGATGTCACGAATAAAACAGGCATCCCAAAACATACAGTTCGAAAATATAGTCAACTTTTAGAGGAACATGGTTATATCATTTCAAAAGCTGCTGATGCGCGTATTTATAGAATGGATGATTTAAAACTATTAAAATCCATACACGAAAGAGCAGCGACATTACAAGAAGATATTTCAGAAACAATTCCAATTATTTTAAAGGAAAAAGATAATCCCCCAATACCAATTGCACAAAACAAACAAGAAGTACAAACAAAAGATGACGGGCGTAACTTTGAAGAATTCATGTTAAAGCTTGAAATGCTCGCTCAATTAAATGAGGCAATTATTCATCAAAATTCTACCCTTATTACACAAAATCGTTTAAAAGATGAGAAGTTAGATGAACTGATGCAACAAGTTTATGTCAAAGAAGGTTCACAAGAAAAAATGCTACAAGAGCTAGTTGATCATGCTGCTCAAACAGATGCACTCCAAAAAGAAAAGATGGACTTATTAATGAATCATATGTATAAGCGAGAATCCAAACAAGAAGAGAAAATGAATAAACTTGTCAACCAAATTTACAATAAAGACAGTAGCCGTGATGCACAGCTTATGCAAGTTATTCGCGAAATTCAAGAAACAAAAAGATTAGTCGCCGCCTCAAAAGAGCAAAGCTTCTTTCAATCATTTAGAAGTTTATTTGTTCGAACAAAACAAGAAAAAACAAATGAGTAAAATCATATATATTTTTCTAATGTAACATAAAATAAAAAGTTACCTTCTACCGGTAACTTTTATTCCTTATTTCTTACAGCTGGCAATATAATAATCGCTTCAGTTCCTTCTCCACTTTCACTTTTATATTCCAGTGTACCATTATGTGCTTGTAGAATACTAAATGTTACCATAAGGCCTAATCCTGTTCCTTTTTCTTTCAAAGAATAATAAGGTTGTCCAAGCCTTGCTAACTGTTCTTTTGTCATTCCAACACCACTATCTTTAACTCTTATTACGATCATTTCATCTTTTTGAACAGCTGTTACTTTTAAATACCCTTTGTTTCCTTGAATTGCTTCAATACCGTTTTTAACAACATTCATAATAGCTTGCTTCAACTTCGTCTTATCACCGATTGTGTAAAGACTCTCAGAAATCTCAACTTGCAAATATACACCTTGCATCGCTGCAAATGATGACATAAGAGTTGTCATTTCAATCAATTGCGCTGATAAACAAATATGTTCTTTCTTTTCAATTTGTGGCCTTGCTAAATTCAAATAATCTGAAATAATTTGTTCGGCACGATCTAGTTCAGCTAATACGAGACGCATATACTCTTTATTTTTCACGTCTTCCGTACTCTCTAGTAATTGGATAAATCCCCGTACAACAGTGAGGGGATTTCGAACTTCATGCGCTACACTTGCAGCTAACTCACTTACAATATTAAGTTTTTCTGATTTTTGCATCTCTGTACGCAATAATGCATTCTCATTTAAATACTCAGTCAAATATACTTGAAATACCATTGTCATAACCATAATAAGTGAAGCAAATATATACCTACTATATAGATGAGATATATATGGTGTAAAACCTGTTTCCAAAAGGACATTAAACATGCTAAATACTAATGAAACAAGAACATAAACTGATGAAATCATAAAAGCTAATATTAGCTTCTTATCTCTTGAAAAAAGAGACCATTTCTTTGACAAGAACAATGGAATTATCGAAAGAAATATTACTTCTACGATAGGAAACCAACTGATTCCCTTTAAAAACCATTCATATGTAACAAAAATAATGGCAGGGATGAGCCCAACAATCCCACCATATAAAAAACCACTAACAATCGGGATTGGATGAAAATTGTATCCGCAAACGGTACCAAAGCAAATAGAATATGTCATGGAGAGAACGAGTGTAACGCTAGATAAAAACATAATAAAGTAGCGATTAGGCTTCGGAAGCATTTCTTGATAACGATTTAAACGAATCGCTTCATATAAAAATAGTGGCAAAATAATGATGGCAATTTGGATCATTAAATCACGGATAAGCTCCATAGCCTCTCATCCCCTATATGTATTTTGATATGATTATATCATTTATAAGTCTATTTGTTTTAAAATTTTGATTTTTCTTAACATATTTGTTAATTATTTGTTAACAACTAATAATAAATGTTACAGATTTCCGAAATGATTGTAAACCCTGTACCAAATTTCCTTCGTGCAGTATACAATGAATACGGATTACAAAGAAAATAAAAAACACTTCACTGGACGGACAACTATCGCAAAATACAGCATATAATCCATACTATCTATGTTTACAAATAAGTGATCATTACTTTAGTAGGAGGAAGATAAATATGGCGGGTACTACGCTTGTTTTAAAAGAAGAAAATTTGGTTGTGCTAGAAAACGTTGAAAAATCAGTATACGAAGAATTGCAACATAAAACGGGGGAAGAAAACTGTACATGTGCTGTAAATAAATCTGTTGTCCATCTTGGCAAAGTATCTTCAGTACTTTGGAACGAAGATGAAATAGATTGGGAATACGGTTATTAAAAAGTCGCTTTCAGCGGCTTTTTTTGTGCAATACGTACAGCAACATTTATACCTAGATTGAAGGGAAATCTTAATTACCTCACACCTAATCTGTTCTTATCTCTTACTTCCATTGAATTTTAATATAGGAGATCCTTACCGCTCACCAATAGCAGGATAAAGTTTATATACAAAGCGTAATAATGAAAAATATGATAAAATGAACTTAATTTTCAAACGGAAGAAAGGGAGATACAATGGAACAATTCATTAACCCTAGAGTGAAGGACATCCAAATTTCTGGAATCCGCCAGTTCTCTAACATGATTCAAAACTATGATAATCTTATCTCTTTAACAATTGGGCAACCCGATTTCCCTACACCTTCTCTAGTAAAAGAAGCTGCTAAACGGGCCATTACAGAAAATTATACAAGCTATACACATAACGCTGGTTTACTAAAATTACGCGAGGCGGCTTGTAACTTTGTAAAAGATAATTACGATTTACACTATTCACCTGAAAACGAAACCATTGTTACAATCGGTGCTAGCGAAGCGATTGATGTTGCATTCCGTACAATTTTGGAACCAGGAACGGAAGTGATTTTACCTGCTCCTATTTATCCAGGTTACGAGCCTATTATTCGACTATGCGGTGCAACGCCTATTTTTATAGATGTTCGTGAAACTGGTTTTCGTTTAACAGCTGAAGCATTGCAAAATGCAATTACTGAACGAACAAGATGCGTTGTTTTACCGTATCCTTCTAATCCAACTGGTGTTACCCTATCAAAAGAAGAATTAAAAGATATTGTATCTGTCTTAAAAGATAAAAATATATTCGTTCTTTCTGATGAAATTTATAGTGAACTTGTATATGAAGAAAAGCACATGTCTATTGCTCATTTCCCAGAAATGCGAGAGAAGACTATTGTCATTAACGGCTTATCAAAATCACACTCTATGACTGGCTGGCGTATCGGACTTTTATTTGCCCCAAGCTATTTAGCAAAACATATTTTAAAAGTTCACCAATACAATGTTACATGCGCTACTTCCATTGCCCAATATGCTGCAATCGAGGCTTTAACAGCTGCTAAAGATGCACCGAAGATGATGCGCCACCAATATAAAAAGCGCCTTGATTATGTATATAATAGACTCATTCAAATGGGCTTAACAGTCGAGAAGCCAACGGGTGCGTTTTACTTATTCCCATATGTCGGAAACTTAACATCTTCATCATTTGATTTTGCACTTGATCTTGTAAAAGAAGCTGGGCTGGCCGTCGTTCCTGGAACGGCATTTTCTGAATACGGTGAAGGCTACCTTCGCCTTTCCTACGCTTATAGTATCGAAACTTTAAAAGAAGGCTGTGACCGTTTAGAAGCCTTTCTAAAGCAAAAAGCTAAGAGTTAAACTCTTAGCTTTTTTATGCATAATGATCACAAGTTTGACGTTTCAATAACTTATGCGGAATAATGATACATTTTGCAGTAGACTCCGAATGCTCCACCTTATCAACTAAAGCTTTTGCTGCTTCATACCCTAATTGATAAATATTCACATCAACTGTCGAAAGTGGTGGACTAGCTATTTCTGATAATAAGGCATTGTTAAAGCTTACAATAGAAACATCCTTTGGTACAACGAACCCTTTTTTAGAAAGTGCGCTTAGTACGCCAAGTCCAATTAAATCATCAGTTGCCATAATTGCTGTCGGTGGTTGTTCAAGTCCCATTAACTCCTCTACAGCCTGTTGTCCACCTTCTCTTGAGAAATCAAAATGTAAAATGTACTCTTTCGGTAATAAAATGTCTGCTAGTTTCAAAGCATCACTCATACCTGCCAAACGATCTCTCGTTACAAGTAAATCTGAGCCACCGCCAATGAACGCGATTTGTTTATGCCCTAATGAAATCAAATATTCCGCTACTTCTCTTGCAGCCGTATAATTGTCATTATCTACATATGTAATTTCATCTTTTCGATCATATGGTTTTCCGATTAAAACAAACGGGAAATTTTGATTATGCAAATACTGAATGATTCGGTCGTTTTCTCTTGAATATAAAAGAATAATTCCACCAATTTGACGCCCTTGTACCATCTTTACAACACCATTAAAAATTTCGTCTTCCGTTTCACCTGTCGACATATAGAGCGCATACCCTTCCATGTGTGCGAATGAGCTAATTCCTCTTATAACTTCTGGGAAAAACGGATTTTGAAAAGCTTTACTTGCCGAACTCGGCATAACGAGCCCAAGCGTTTTCGTTGTTTGGTTCGCAAGGTTTCTTGCATTTAAATTCGGGTGATAGCCTAGTTCACTCATTACTTTTCGAACACGGCGCTTTGTTTTTTCACTTATACTTGGATTATCAGCAATTACACGTGAAACCGTCGATGGCGCAACATTTGCTTTCTTCGCCACATCTTTAATTGTAACTGTCATAAAAATCCCCTCCTCTCACTTTTCTGCCATATTTCATATATTGTTATCTCGCAATCGTTGCAAGTAATAGGAGAAATCACAAACTTTCATCACTTCGTTCTATCTTGCAAAAATTATTATCTTCTCCCTCTCCATGTATTGTAAGGGATATAGCTTTATTTTCCTATACTATAATATACTATTTATTTCACATCTTTTCGCATGTGATGTCAAATCTCTTTTCATCTCCCTACAAATTTTTTATAGGGAGATGAAAAGAGAAATGGGACGTAATGTCCCATTTTCATCCTTTCGTACCTCCAGCTGTTAAACCAGAAATAAAGTATTTTTGTAATGATAGGAATAAAATCGAAATTGGTATTGCAATTAATACTGAACCCGCTGCAAATGTCGTAAATTCATTACCAAATTTTTTCGCTACCATTTCATATAATCCAACTGCTAAAGTATAATTTTCCGGTGTGCGCAAAATAACACTTGCTAAAATAAAATCCGTAAACGGACCGATGAAAGTGAATAACGCTACAACCGCTACGATTGGTTTTGCAAGTGGCATAATAATTTGCCAGAAAATACGAAAATGCCCTGCTCCATCCATACGAGCTGATTCATCCAACTCTTTCGGAATTGTATCAAAGTACCCTTTCATAAGCCATGTATTCATCGGAATTGCTCCGCCTACATAAATTAAAATTAATGCAAGATGTGTATCAATTAATCCTGTTAACTGAGCTAATATATATAGCGCGATTAACGCTGCAAAGTTCGGGATCATTTGGAGAATTAAAAATGTTAATAAACCATTCTTTCTTCCAACAAAACGATATCTCGAAAACGCATAAGCAGTAAAGCTAATTGCTAACACCGAAAAGATCATCGTCATTACACTAATTTTTAAAGTATTTTTATACCAAAGTAAGTAATTACTTGAATCAAGATCAAGTAGCTGACGATAATGATCTAACGTTGCATTTTTCGGAATAATGCTAGAACCAGACAAACTATCTCCTGGATTAAACGATGAGCCAATAATCCATAGCAATGGATAGAAAATAATGACACACATTATGAAGATAACGAAATAACTTAATGAAAGACGTAACATCTTTTGTCGTTTAATATTCATTTACATCATATCCTCTTCTTGGAATGATTTTGTTCTCTTAAATTGCCATAACGCAACTGTAATAACGATTAACGATAAAATCATTGTAAGAGCTGCTGCTTTTCCGTACTGCGCCGAAGTCATCGTTAACTTATAGATCCATGAAATTAAAATATCCGTTCCACCTGCATTTTGTCCAGACACAGCAGGTCCCCCGCTATTAAATAGATAAATAATACTAAAGTTATTAAAGTTAAACGTATATTGCGTAATTAATATTGGCGCTGTTGCATATAAAACAAGTGGCAATGTAATTTTGCGGAACTGTTGCCAAGCTGTTGCACCATCTACTGTAGCTGCTTCATATAATTCTCCTGGAATCGATTGCAATATACCTGTCGTCATTGCAAAGATAAACGGGAAGCCAAGCCATGTTTGAATCATAATTAAAGCGATTTTCGACCAAAATGGATCAGTCATCCAAGCAACCTTTTCAATTCCGAATAAATCTAATACTTGATTGTTAATCGCTCCAAATGTCTCATTAAACATACCAGCAAATACAAGAATAGACACGAATGCTGGAACAGCCCACGGTAAAATAAAGATTGTACGAATAATCGCCTTCCCTTTAATACCAGGCTGATTTACGATAATCGCTAAAAAAATTCCAAGTGCTACTTGTAATGTCGTTGCAACGAATGTCCAAATGACAGTCCAAGAGAATACACTTAAAAATGTATCTCTCCACATTGGTAATGTGAAAATATCAATAAAGTTTTTAAAGCTCACCCAATCTACTAATTTAGCTGGTGGCGAATGATACAAATCGTAGTTCGTAAATCCAATTAAAATTACGAAAATGATTGGAAATACAACAACAAAGATAAGTAATAGAAACCCTGGTGAAACCATTAAATATGGAAAACCTTGATCTAATAAGTTACGATATTGCTCTTTTACTGAGTTTAATGGTGTTCCTATATCACGTTTCTTCCCATTTTGATATGCATCATATAAATTAAATGCATATATTCCTAGTCCGAACACTATGACGATAAGTGCCAAAATCCCTTCTACTAATAGAAAGACAGAATGGTCGCGTGGAACTTCTGTACCTAGTGTTACAATTCCCCATAATCCTATATTTAATAAATCAGCAAATGCTACAATAAATGAACCTGTTAGTACTAGAAAAATAAGACCTTTTACGTATTGTTTATTATATAGTTGACCAATGCCTGGAATGATTGATAACATGGTCGCTAATTTCCTATGCTTTGAACCGTTCACATCTTTCGTTGGTTCTATAGATGTTTGCATGTTCCTTCCCCCTTTTTTCTTCCTACTTGGAAGGGAGAGAATTCGTGCCTCTCATATTTAGAGGCACGAATTTCACCTTATTTTTTCTTACTATGATTTGCCTCAATATTACCTTTAATTTGTTTCACTGCATCATCAAGTGCTGCTTTTGGCTCTTGTTTATTTGATACAACTAATTGAAGCGCATCTCCAGCTGGTTTCCAAACTTCTTGCATTTCTGGAATATTTGGCATTGGAATTCCATTTTCTGATTGAGTCGCAACTGCTTTTGCAGCCTCATTATCTTTAATAACTGGATCTTCCATCACTGATTTTACTGGAGGAATTTCTTTTGTTTTCTCAAATCGAATTTTTGCATTTTCTTCATTTGTTACCCACTCAGTAAATTTTGTAGCTAAATCATTTTGTTTAGAGAAGCTTGTTACATGCCATCCTTTTACCCCAACAAATGTTTTCATCGGTTGACCATTTGGTAATTTCGGCATTGGAGCAACACCATAATCAATTCCAGCCTTTTCCATCGCTTGGAATGCCCATGGTCCGTTCATAATAGATGCTGCTTTTCCTTCATTAAATAATCCATCTGCAGCTGAACCGCCAGATTCACCAATAATTCCTTTTGGTAATAATTTTTCTTTATACCATTTTTGAATATATTCAGCACCTTGTACTGCACCACTATTATTTAATCCAATATCTGTCGGAGTCAGTTTTCCATCTTTTTCACCAAATACATAACCGCCCATACCCGCCATAAACGCGTTAGCAAAGTAGAAGTTATCTCCTAATGCTAAAAATCCGTACTTGCCATCCTTCGTAAAGTCTTTTGAGAAGTTAAACAGCTCGTCCATCGTTTCTGGTGCTTTTTGCATTAATTTTTTATTGTAAATAAAAATTGGTGTTTCAATTGCTTTTGGTAAACCGTATAGTTTTCCGTCGTATGTTTGTGCCTTTATTGATAGATCTGTAAATTTATTTTTTACCGTATCATCCACTTTCACCTCTGAAAGTAGCCCTTCTGTTACCGCATTACCAATATGATCATGCGGTAATGTTACAACATCTGGTCCTGTACCAGCTGGACCGTCGAGACGAAGTTTTTCTATTTGTTTCGTCATCTGAACCTCTACAACTTTTACTTTCACATTATATTTCTTTTCAAAACTTTCCACTGCCGGCTCTAGACCAACACCTTTTTTCTCATCTTCCCAAACGAGAAGATCATAATCCTTCTTCTCTTTACTTGCTTCTTTTTTCCCTGAATCTTTCGGTCCACATGCAGATAACATACCGATTGACAATGCTGAAATCGTTAATAGTGATAATGCTTTCTTCATCCCAAAAACCTCCCTAAATTGTCTATGTACCTTTTGATTGAAAACGTTTGCATTAGATGGTTTAATAGAAGCGCAAACAATATCATAATCTATGAAAACGTTTGCGCTATTTGTCTATCATTATACATCCTTTTATTCATTTTGCAAATATTAATTTTCAAAATAATCTTCTTCTACTCTTTATACATTGACTTTATATGAAATGAATACTACTCTTATAAGCAATATTAAAGTTATGAGAAAAGCAATCGTTTGCAACACATTCTTTATTATTACGTTTAAGGGAACGATATGTATAGAGATATTAAAGGGGGATTTTCTATATGTTTAAAGAAGCGATTTATCATAGGCCAAAAGATAATTATGCATACGCTTACGACGAAAAAACGATTCACATCCGGATGCGTACAAAAAGAAACGATGTTCACACCGCCACTCTTATCTACGGTGATCCTTACGAATGGCAAGATGGGAAATGGATTACAGCAAGTACACCGATGAAAAAAACTGGTTCTACTGAGCTATTTGATTATTGGTCAATTTCGATTGAACCAAAGTTTAAACGCTTACGTTATGGATTTGAATTAAAAAATGATGCAGAAACTCTTATTTATACAGAGCGCGGTTTTTTTTCTAACATCCCAAATGACGATGTTGGTAACTTTTTCTGTTTTCCGTTTATTCATGCAAAAGATGTTTTCAAAGCCCCGTCCTGGATTAAAGACACAGTATGGTATCAAATTTTCCCAGAACGATTTGCTAACGGGGATAGCGCAATAAATCCAAAGAATACCCTTCCTTGGGGAAGTACAGAGCCAACTGCGACTAATTTTTTCGGAGGTGACTTTGCTGGGATTCTTCAAAATCTTAATTATCTTGCGAAGCTTGGAATCTCCGGCATTTATTTCACTCCTATTTTTAAAGCTCATTCGAATCATAAATATGACACAATTGACTACATGGAAATTGATCCACAATTTGGGACAAAAGAAACTTTTAAAGAACTCGTTCAGGCGTGTCATAAACATGGTATAAAAGTAATGCTTGACGCTGTTTTTAATCATAGCGGATATTTTTTCGATAAATTCCAAGACGTACTAGAAAATGGCGAGAAGTCAGCTTATAAAGAGTGGTTCCACATTCATGAATTTCCGATCATAACCGAGCCACTTCCTAATTACGATACTTTCGCGTTTACACCATATATGCCTAAATTAAATACTGCACACCCAGATGTAAAAGAATACTTACTTGAAGTAGGTCGTTATTGGGTAAGAGAATTCCATATAGATGGTTGGCGCCTTGATGTAGCAAATGAAGTCGATCATAGTTTTTGGAGAGAATTCCGAAGTGAAATAAAAGCAATAAATCCTGAAGTATATATTTTAGGAGAAATTTGGCACGATGCACTCCCATGGCTACAAGGTGATCAATTTGATGCTGTCATGAGCTACCCTGTTACAAATGCTTTGCTTTCTTACTTTGCTAACGATTCCATTAAAGCAAGTGAATTTATGAAACAAATTACAGAATCTTTACATTCCTACTCTATGAATGTAAACGAGGCTGCATTTCATTTATTAGACAGTCATGACACACCAAGAATTTTAACGACATGTAACGGGGATAAAAACAAGTTAAAGTTACTCTATGTATTCCCCCTTTCCTTCATTGGTTCTCCTTGTATTTATTACGGAGACGAAATCGGTATGGATGGCGGAATGGACCCAGGTTGTCGTAAATGTATGATTTGGGATATAAAAGAACAAGACCACCTATTATTCACACATATACAAACATTAATTTCATTACGGAAACAATATAAAGCATTTGGAGGAAATGGTGCTTTTCAATTTATTGAAGCAAATGATGAACATAATTATATTTCTTATACAAAAACATATGAAGGTGAAACTATCTTTTTCGTTTTAAATCCTACTAACAACGAAATTACAGCTCCACTCCCTCTTCATATTACCGGAAAAAAAATAATCGATATATATACAAATGAAGAATTTTCAGCGGAAGCAAGTGTACTACAAGTTACACTCCTTCCGTATGGATTCTCAATATTAAAATGGTAATAGAAAAGGCCTTATGCCGCTCGGGCATAAGGCTTTTTCTTATTTTAATTTATACACCATTGCTTCATATGGACGTAATGTAATGTTATCTATCAATCCGCTTTCCACGTCGTAATTGTGTATTAATAACTCTGATTCGCTATAAATGATGTCCTCAGGCAATTCAAATACACATTCATCCGCAGTGAAGTTTGCAATAACAAGAAGTCTTTCTTCTCCATACGTTCTTACATAAGCAAAAATAGACGGGTTATTTTCTAGTATTAAATCATATGCTCCATACACTACTATTTCATTGTTTTTGCGTAACTCAATTAACTTTTTATAGTAATAAAAAATTGATTCTTCGTCTCGCATCGCTTGTTTCACATTAATCTCTTTGTAATTAGGATTTACCGCAATCCAAGGCTCACCCGTTGTGAATCCAGCATGTTCTCTATCATCCCACTGCATTGGAGTTCTAGCGTTATCTCGGCCCTTTATATAAATAGATTGCATCACTTTATCTTTATCTTCGCCACGCTCTATAACTTTTTCTTTATACATATTTAGTGTTTCAATATCTCGATATTCATCAATTGATTCAAATCGAACATTGGTCATTCCGATTTCTTCCCCTTGATAAATATACGGTGTTCCCTTCATCATATGAAGTACTGTCGCTAACATTTTCGCTGATTCAGTACGATAAACCCCATCATTACCAAAACGAGATACAACGCGCGGCTGATCATGATTATTCCAATAAAGACTATTCCATCCCGTTTGTTCTAATGCTTTTTGCCATTTTGTTAAATTTTGTTTCAATGTAAGGAGTGAACATGGTTTTACATCCCATTTCCCGCCTTCTCCAGAATCTAAATCCATATGTTCAAATTGGAATACCATTTGCAATTCGTCCCGGTCTTCTCCTGTATACAATTTGGCCTCTTCTGTCGTTACTCCCGGCATTTCACCAACTGTCATAATATCATAATGAGACAATACCTCTTCATTCATTTCATGCAAATATTTATGAATGTTCGGACCGTTCATAAAATGCTTATGACCTGAAACATATCCTTCTTCGTCAGTTTCAACGGCTGGTAAGCCTTCTTCTTTAGAAATAAAATTAATAACATCCATACGGAATCCATCAATTCCTTTTTCTAACCAAAACTTCATCATTTCATAAACATCTTGTCTTACCTTTTCATTATCCCAATTTAAATCTGGCTGTTTTTTAGAAAACAGATGTAAATAATATTCATCTGTCATTTCATCATACTGCCATGCAGATCCACTAAAAGCTGCTCCCCAGTTATTCGGCTCTTTCCCGTCTTTTCCAGGACGCCATATATAGTAATCTCTATATTCATTATCTTTCGATTTACGTGATTCAATAAACCAATTATGTTCATCTGAAGTATGATTAACAACTAAGTCCATCATAAGTTTCATATTGCGTTTATGCATTTCATGCAATAGTTCATCCCAATCTCCCATTGATCCAAACTCATGCATGATTTTACAATAATCACTTATATCATAACCGTTATCATCGTTTGGAGATTCATAGACTGGTGATAACCAAATTACATCAATACCTAATTCTTTTAAGTAATCTAGCTTCGAAAGAATTCCACGAAGATCACCTATACCATCACCGTTACTATCCATAAAACTACGAGGATAAATTTGATATACTACACTTTCTTTCCACCATTGCTTTTCCATTATGCTACCCCATTTCATCTATACTATAAATTCTTTTTCTTTTTTAAGGCGCAAACGTTTTCATTACTGAATGATAACAGATTCTATCCAAATTTAAAATAGCGCTTACAATGTTTATTTTCTTTTTTTAAGAAAACATACGGAACTTATTATATATTCATAAGAAGAATGAAAACGTTTTATTTTTTTCTAGTGTTTTTATTTCTTTTTTGAATCTATTCGTTTATAATGAATTCAAAGAAAACGTTTGCATAAATTTCTAGGGGGAAATATCATGGCAGAACTGAAATTAGAAAACATTTATAAAATATATGATAATAACGTAACAGCCGTAACAGATTTTAATTTACACATTCAAGATAAAGAATTTATCGTATTCGTTGGTCCTTCTGGCTGCGGAAAATCTACAACACTACGAATGGTGGCTGGCCTTGAAGATATTTCAAAGGGAGAATTTTCAATTGATGGTAAGCTAATGAACGATGTTCCTCCAAAAGATCGAGATATCGCAATGGTCTTCCAAAACTACGCTCTTTATCCACATATGAGTGTATATGATAATATGGCATTTGGATTAAAACTTCGAAAAATACCGAAAGATGAAATCGACCGTCGGGTGAAAGATGCCGCTCAAATTTTAGGGCTTGAAGAATATTTAAATAGAAAACCAAAAGCTTTATCTGGTGGACAACGCCAACGTGTTGCATTAGGTCGAGCAATTGTTCGAGACGCAAAAGTTTTCTTAATGGATGAACCATTATCAAACTTAGACGCAAAACTACGTGTTGCAATGCGTTCAGAAATTTCCAAATTACACCACCGCCTTGGAACGACAACAATTTATGTAACACATGATCAAACAGAAGCAATGACAATGGCTTCACGTCTTGTTGTTATGAAAGACGGAAAAATCCAACAAATCGGAACTCCAAAAGAAGTATATGAAACACCTGAAAATATTTTCGTTGGTGGATTTATCGGCTCACCAGCAATGAATTTCTTCCGTGGAAAATTAACTGAAACCGATTTCGTTATAGAAAATGCACTAAAGATTAAAGTATCTGAAGGAAAAATGAAGTTATTACGCGAACAAGGCTATGTAAACAAAGAAATTGTTTTAGGTATTCGTCCAGAAGATATTCATGATGAACTATTATTTTTAGAAGCTTCACAAACTACTACTTTTACAACAAAAATTGAAGTTGCAGAGTTGTTAGGTGCTGAATCCATTTTATATATGAAACTTGGAAGTCAAGATTTCGCAGCACGTGTTGATGCAAGACATACTTTTTCACCTGGTGACCAAATTAAACTTGCATTTGATATAAACAAAGCACATTTCTTTGATAGTCAAACCGAACAACGTATTCGTTAAAAAGTAAATTCTTAATATATAACATACAAAAAAACCGTCCACATATATGCTGAGGGCGGTTTTCCATTATTATACTAGGGCTTCTATTGTATGAAATGATTGTCCTTTCGTGCTAATAATACCGAAAACCGGTAAGTCACTGAGCACCACTTCTTCTTGCTGTTTCATAAAAGATGACGTTAATTGTTTTATCTCTATCCAAACGTCATTAATACAAAGTACATTGGAATCGTTCTCTTGTTGACGGGAAAAAATAGAATCTATTTTATATAGACCAGCATTTTGAAAAAGCATATCAACACGACTGTATGCCTCCATTGCAAAACTGATAACTCGTTGCCAATCTCCTTGCTTTTCCATATCATAGGAGACAAAAAGTGCCTCTCCGCCTAGATTCGTAATTTCATCCGCTGTTGCTTGTCCACTTTCTTGATCAATGTCCGTCACAATTACTTTTGCGCCTTGCTTAGCCAACAAAAGAGCTGTACTACGTCCAATACCGATGCCACCACCAGTTACAATGGCAACCTTTCCTGCAAGCTTCATTTTCATTACCCCTTCTATAAGTCTTACCGTCATTCAGTATACTCCTTTATTAGATTGGTCTGCAAGCAGGAAAAGTTAACACTATAAATTGTAAACGTTTACTTTTTTACTCCTTCTTTTTTCTTACTATTATATTGATCAAAAATTAAACCGATAAAAATAAGAATTCCCCAAAAAATCAAGCTACCTCCCGTCATTCTAACTTCCCCCTTTGTTATATAACAATATTATGTGCATTCATTATATCATTTTCTTAATTTTCAATCTATTAAACAAAAAATAGGATGTTTGAATTAGCTACTCGCTTCTTTAAACATCCTTCAGCAATATGGAGGGTACTATATAGGAGATATCCGCCCTATATAAATTCCATTATATCAATTCCATTTATCGAATTTTGTAAAATAATAAGAGGTAAATGATTATTTTTACAAAATTTAAATAAGACTCCCATCTAAATTAAATGGGAGTCTCGCTGCTCGTAAAAACACGATTGGTATGGCTTATAATCAATAGGGAGAGAAACGCTGATTCCCCCCTCTTTATTACTATTATTTTTAATAGAATACATAATTTACATATCGCTTATACAAGACTCATCACTTTCGTCTTTGCAATTAAATCATGGAAGCCACAATTATCTTTGCGGAATAACATCATATATACATTGCATATTAATGGAATTCCAAGTAATAATATGCCTGGTAATAATAATACAAAAAATCGTATTATTAATGTTTGTAACGTTAGTTTTTCACTCGTTAATGAGATTATTTTTGTTCTTGTTACCTTTTTACCAAGTGTAGAACCGTTCCAAAGAAAAGGTAACACAATAAAATTGATTGCCATTAATACGAAAACAAGTGTGAGGTCATACCTATAGTCACCTAAACTTATATTAAAACGATTAAAAATAGCACTATAGTTTCCGGTGATAATAGCTACTACTGCACCGTACGTAACCGAGATTAAAAACATGTCAATAAGGGAAGCACCTATGCGATTCATTACAAGCGCTGGACGATGCATCTTTAACTTCATTCTGTGTCGACTCCTTCATATCCTTCTTTACCCGTTTCATCGTACCACTTCTAAAAAACATTGTAAACTAGCGTTTCTCTTACTTTTCTTGTACAATGTGTTACAACAGCATTGTAAAGGAGGTTCCCATATTGAAAAGATGGATAATCCTATTTGCCGCATTCTTATTAACAGGTTGTGCAGGCAATACAAATCATTTAACCTATACGATTAACGATGAATACGAACTCATGCATACTTCTGGAGATGCATTTGAACTTTTCCCCACACAGGATGCTGTATATGCAACACAGTATATCCCTGCAAAAATTACAGAGATTGCTTGGGATGATAAATATATTATCGCAAAACAAATTGAGGAAAAATCAGATCCAAATAATCCTGATTCAGCAATAACAAATAAAAAAAGTGAACATTATTGGATTATCGATGTAAAACACAATAAACGATTCGGTCCTTATAATGAAAAACAATTTAATGAACAAAAAGATGCTTTTAAAATTAAAGTGCCTTTTCAAAATGTAGAGTCATACGTTAAAGAACTAAAAAAACAGTCAGCATAATTTTGAATGCTGACTGTTTTTTCTTACATTATTATTAAGATATCTTATTTAGAAAGTGAAATATTAAAAGTTTGCGGTTCTTTAACAGTTTCATTTGTATCTCCTGCTGCTAAATCATCTGTCGTAAACTTAATATCCTTTACCTTTTCTTTTCCATCATCGAGTATTAGACCGATAATTCCTTCTCGTGTCTCACCAGGCTTATAATCTTCCCTTGATACACTCTTTGTACCAACGAGGGTATCTTCATCGTATAAAAAGTTTTGAGTCGCTACATTAAAATGTTGTTTGTCATTTATTGTAACATCATTCATAGAGAAAAATTGCATATTTTTATCTCCACTATTTTCTACCTTATATGTAATTTCAACATAACGAATCGTATCACTAATCTCTGTTCCACTTAACGATGCGTATAATTCAGCATCTTCTTGACTAACTTTATCTCCCAATCTACGCTTTACTTCTTCAGGAGTTAATGCAGTATACACTTTTAATGTATTTTTTGCATCTTTGCTCATTTGTGATAATAAGATTACTTTAACGTCTTGTACGTGAATTTTCATTGGGGCCACTTCAAATGTTTGATTCACAGAATTGATCTGTTCTAATTCAAAAGTCCCCCATCCTTTTTCTTTCACCTTTTGCCCTACTTTTTTAAGCTCACGCCCACCATACTCTTTTGTTTCTGGAATAGATTCTTTCTTTTTAGGTTCTGCTTTCTTTTCTTCTTGATGGAAGCAACCACTTAACATAAGAAGAAAACTACATAAAACAAAAATACTTTTCCATGCTTTCATCATTTAATTTCTCCTAACACTATCATTCATTAAAATACATTAATTAGTCCCTTGTTTTGTAAACTATAGAAACAATGAGAAGTCCACAAAACGAACTTGTCAGTCCAGCTACTATTATACCTCCTATTTGGAAAATATGAAAATAGGGGTCTAATAACGCGTGAACGATAAATATAATGGCTGCCACAACGATTGATGAAGCCCAATATTTCCTTTTTTCCGAAGCTAGACTAGTATCTTTATCCGTTTCTCTCCTATATTTCCATAGTACATATATTAGTAATAGTAGACCAAAGCATGTACTCCCATGCTGCATATATTTATAAATCGGAATACCATGTAATCCTTGCTGTAACAACGGCATTTTCACAACAAAATAGCCTGTCTTATGGGTAAACGCATCCCAAACTACATGCGTCACCATACCGAATAGAGCAGAATAGCAAAATACAAAAAGATCTTTCCATGTATAAAGCCCCCACTTCTCATCTACTACATATTTATAATAACTAGCAAAAGGCTTGGGTAAATGTGTTATAAATGGTCCTTTTAAAATACGATGATATGCATATGCTAATAAAATAACAAGTGGTAAATTCAAATATAAAAACCCAGACCATGTATGTCCAATAATACCGTATGGCCTAAAATGTAAAAAATATTCAAAATCAGGTGCCATACTACCTAATATAAGAGCCGTCACTGAAATATAGCTAGAATGTTTCTTAGCGAAAGGGAGAACAGCTGCTGGATGTGCAAATGTAAACGGCATGTTTTAACTCCTTTTCATATTTTCAATAGAATACATTCTATCATAACGACATGAACAATCTCTATGCAATATTTATTTTCACATTGGAATATGATAGTTTAAATGTTATAATCACATGAAATATTCAGAAAATGAGGAGAGGTTCATGTGTCGTTAACACTTTTCTTTTCTCTTATTCTTGCTATTCTTTTAATAAGTACATACATAGGATTTTTTCTATGGAAGAACTTTAACATTATAAAATATACGCCTGCTCTAGTTGGCTTTATGAGCGTTCTTTTCATTTTTATATTGAAGAGAATGACTTTCGGATGGGAAGGTCTCGGTTTTGGCGCACTTCAATATACGATATTATTAGCAAGCTGTCTTACACTTGTATTCGCTGCTTTTTTAGAAACAAAATCCCTTATGAATTGAGGTTTGTACATTGATCGAAACACCCTTTTTAAAAAGTGTCTCATTACAAAAAGAAAATATCCCTAGTTTTTCCGCATATCCATACTGTTTACCGGCCATTCGAACATTACAATCACTCGTTTTCCATCCGAATGTAACATTCATTATTGGAGAAAACGGAACTGGTAAATCAACATTACTCGAAGGAATTGCAGTTTCTCTAGGTTTTAATGCAGAAGGAGGAACGAAGAACTTCCGTTTTAACACGTATGATTCACATTCACCTTTACATGAATACATTCGAATTTCAAAAAGTTTCAACACACCAAAAGACGGATTCTTTCTACGTGCCGAATCATTTTATAACGTCGCTTCTTACATTGATGAAATGGATAACGATTCAGAAGGACTTGGGGAAAAAGTTATTAATTCTTATGGTGGTATTTCACTACACGAACAATCCCATGGAGAATCATTCTTCTCATTATTTATGAATCGTTTTTCAGGGCAAGGTTTATACATTTTAGATGAGCCTGAGGCAGCTTTATCCCCAATGAGACAACTTTCAATGCTTATTCGTATGCATGAACTAGCTGAACAAGGTTCACAATTTGTTATTGCGACTCATTCTCCTATTTTAATGGCTTATCCCGAATCTACTATATACTCTTTAACTCAAGAAGGGATTCACGAATCGACATTAGAAGAAACGGAGCATTACCAAACGACGAAACTTTTCTTTGAAAATCGCGATCGATTATTTCATCATTTATTTGAGTCATAAAAAAGAGGCAGCAATCGCTGCCTCTTTTTTATAGCGCTTCTATAAATAATGCTACTCCAATACCGCCTCCAACGCATAGAGAGGCAATACCTTTTTCTAATCCACGTCGTTTTAATTCGTGAATTAAACTTACCGTAATACGAGCTCCTGTACAACCGATTGGATGTCCAAGTCCTACACCACTACCGTTTACATTCACTTTCTCACGATCTAAACCTAATTCTTTCTCTACAGCTAAATATTGTGCAGCGAAAGCTTCATTAATTTCAAGTAAATCAGCGTCTTCTAATGACCACTCTACTTTTTCTAATCCTTTGCGAATTGCTGGTGCCGGTCCAATCCCCATAATTTTCGGATCTACTCCAGCTACTGAATATCCAACAATTTTAGCTAATGGCTGTAAGCCTTTTTCCTTCGCTTTTTCTTCACTCATTAATACTAGAACTGCACTTCCATCATTAAGACCAGATGCATTCCCTGCAGTTACTGATCCATCTTTACGGAAAGCTGGTTTTAATCCTGCTAATTTTTCAGCTGTAATATCTGTACGTGGATGTTCATCCTTTGCAAATACAACTTCTTTTCTACGTTCTTTTATCGTAATAGGAACAATTTGATCGTCAAAATATCCAGACTCAATCGCTTGCAGCGCCAATGTATGACTACGAAGCGCAACTTCATCTTGTTCCTCTCTTGTAATTTCATATTGTTCAACTAAGTTTTCCGCTGTTTCCCCCATCATAATATGATGAATCGGATCTTCTAAAACTTCCCACACCGTATCACGAATTTCTCCGTGCTGTAGACGTTGTCCCCAGCGGTGTTGTTTTAATGCATAAGGGCTCGAACTCATCGCTTCTACTCCACCTGCAACAACAATATCACTTACACCTAATTGGATTTGCATTGCAGCGGACATAATCGCTTGCATACCTGAAGAACATTGACGTTGAATCGTATAACCAGTAACTGTGTCAGGAAATCCTGCCGCTAATGCAGCCGTTCTTGCCGTATTTGCTTCATCAGTTCTTTGAATACAATGACCTAAAATTACTTCATCAACTTCATGTGGCTCCACTCCGCCTCTTTTTACAGCTTCCTGAAGTACAGGAACAGCTAATTCTACTGGTGTTATATTTTTTAGTGCTCCTCCAAAAGTTCCAATTGGTGAACGAACTGCAGCTGTAATGACAACATTATGCATTTTGTACTTGCCCCTCTCTTATGTACCCTAATAAGTTTTTAGATGGATTTCCATAAGATGTATGTCTACCATTATCATACTATAAACATACTAAAAAATCAAAATATTTAATATAATAAAAATAGAAGGAATTAACCTTCTATTCTGTTAATGCGTATAAAAATTTTTGTAAAATCTTCTCTGTCGTTTCATTCAATTTCGGTAACTTATCTACCGGAAAATATTGAAGCTGCAGCCCTTCATGATCCAGCCTTAATTCTCCACTTACATGATGCGCCTGATAAAGATGAATTACATTAAAAATTTCATCTCCATTTGGATAACGGAAATAAACTTCCTTTCCTGAAAGAACACCAAGAAATTGCATTATTTTCGCACTTAGCCCCGTCTCCTCGAATAATTCTCTACGAGCAGTTTCTTCTGTCGTTTCACCTAGTTCCATCGCCCCACCAGGTACACCCCAATCATATGTATCTGAACGATATTGAAGCAATACTTCTTGATTATCATTTAATATAATAATTGCTGATCCTACTAGAATAAGTGGTCTCGTACCAACTACTTTGCGTAACTCTTCAATATACCCCAATATGCAAACTCTCCTTTCCTCACCCTTCCTTATCATAACAAAATTCTCTTCCCTTTGTTGATGTAATTTTCAATTAAAAAAGGAAGCTTTCGCTTCCTTTTTTACCTTTATTTTCTAAGACTTTCGTATTTTACAGTTTCAAAAGCCTCTTCAATTTCCTCATTACGATAATGGACATATGTAAAACGCCCCAATTCTACTAATCTAGCTATTTCTTGTAGCGCTTTATATTGGTCATATTTTTCTTCAATTGTAATATGTACATGAAATTTCATTAATGGATGTTCATATAAAGGTTCTCCCACCTCTACATATACATCTTCAACCCCTTGCACAACTCTTACATAGCTCGCAAATTGATAAAGAGCTTCTCTGTCTGAAACAATTTTTAATGTATACATATATACTCCCCCTTTTCTTTACTATATCAAAAAGATGACCATACTACGTTATAGAACTATGAAAATTTTTCGACTTATATTATATATATTTCAACAAAAACGGTTATACGCCTCCAAAAATAGAAGTAATGACAACTAGGGTTTTTATCCATACCTACCACTTTTTCCTAACATATATTATAGGAAGAATTTTTTCCATTTGAGGTGTTTTCGATGGATCAATATTTAAATATATGTATTTGCATTACCCCAGGAGCTGATATTTCAGACGAACGTATCGCAAAAGATTTAGCTGTCGCAGAATCAATATGGTATCCCATTACATTTCAAATTAAAGATGTAATTGTATTAAACGAGTTATTCCGCTTTACGAATGGAGAAATTAGTTATAAAAACTCTATTCAAAGCCAACCGAAATTATCATCTTTTTTTAACACTTGTATTTCCGAATCCCCAAATTGTGATTTGTACATTTGCTACATCGCTAGTGATTATTTCAAAGAAACGGCAGTAATTGCCTGCGCTTACTCTTTAGCGAAGCAACAGCAACTCACTGGCTATATCGTTTTAACAAACTCAGCTGCTCCAATAAAAAATATATACACCCTCGCTCACGAAATTGGTCATATTTTATTTACAAGGCGGATTCATGGAAAACTTACGCACGCTGATCCCCATTCTCCAACAGGTTCTGAACATCATCCTTCTCCATCCAACCTTATGTATCCTATAGTCCCCCGCCCTGATCAAGTTCATATCAATTCATTATTAACAAATGAGCAAAAAGCTCTTTCTTTACAAAGTCCTTTATTACACAGAAAAAAACAGTAACAATATTGTTACTGTTTAAAACATCATATTCACATCAACAAAGCAAATGCCGGCTGCCAGAAATAAAAATATAGAACTAAAAGTAAACGTAACCCCTCTAAAAATCCCAATATAATATTTCTTTGGAAATATTTTTTTGCATATCTAAAGCAGCCTTTTTCTTATTAAACACCTAATTCACACTTTTTTCTCTTCAATTTTTATATACCATCTCATTAATCCATATAAACTACCATACATAAGTAAAACCTTTGCAATCAAAAATAATCTCATATCTAATAAAAACTTGCGTGCTTCATTTGATAGCATTATTTTCTACTCCTCTTCCCTTCCAGTAGACGCTCTACACTACTTTGCATTGCTTCCCAGCGATCCATAAATTCATCTAGTGCTTCTTCGCCTTTTTCTGTTAATGTATAATATTTTCGCTTTGGGCCAGATGGAGATTCCTTCATTACACTTGTTATTAATCCTTCCTTTTGCATTCGTATTAATAACGGATAAATACTACCCTCACTTGCCATTGTGAAACCATATTTCGCTAGTTTTTCACTCATTTCATAACCATATATTTCACCTTCAGAAATAATAGCAAGGAGGCAACCTTCTAAAATCCCTTTTAGCATTTGACTTGTCGACATAATTCAAATCCTCCCACTATCTTGTTTTACAAGATAGATAAGCGTAAGTACCTTGCTTTACAAAATAGTATAGCAGAGGCTATTTTGCAAAGCAAGATAGCTAACGACATTATTTCCAAATGTTTGCAGGAATTTCATTATCGCTTCTCTAAATAGAGCAATAAGAGAACTATTAGCCCGCTATTTGTGGGCTAATAATCAGTGAGGGATGCCCTCCACTGATTTAAATTTCACTTTATTATGAAGGAGTGTTTTTCATCATGGTTACAAATCGAGTTATTTTTTTAACAGGTGCTGCGAGCGGTATTGGTTATGAAATGGGAAATGCTTTCGCAAAAGAAGGTGCAAAAGTTGTCATTAGTGATCGCCTTGAAGATCGTGCAAAAGAAGCTGCTGAACAATTGCAAAAAGAAGGTTTTCAAGCTATCGGTTTAAAATGTGACGTTACCTCCGAAGAAGAAATTGCAGCAGCAATTTCTCAAACAGTTACTCATTTCGGTTCATTAGATATATTAATTAATAACGCCGGAATGCAACATGTCTCACCAATTGAAGATTTTCCAACGGATAAGTTCGAACTTCTTATTAAAATTATGCAGATTGCTCCGTTTATCGCAATTAAGCATGCCTTTCCTATTATGAAGAACCAAAAATATGGGCGAATTATTAATATTGCTTCTATTAACGGCCTTATCGGATTTGCTGGAAAAGCTGCTTATAATAGTGCGAAACACGGAGTAATTGGATTAACAAAAGTGGCTGCTTTAGAGGGAGCAACTCATGGAATTACTGTAAATGCTCTTTGTCCTGGATATGTTGATACCCCCCTTGTACGCAATCAACTACAAGACTTAGCAACTACACGGAATGTACCACTTGAAAATGTTTTAGAAGCTGTCATTTATCCACTCGTACCACAGAAAAGATTGTTACAAGTACAAGAAATTGCTGATTATGCTATATTTTTAGCTGGTGAAAAAGCAAAAGGTATAACTGGTCAAGCTGTCGTTATCGACGGTGGTTATACTGCTCAATAAGAGAAATAACGTGAAAATTTAATCAGTGAGGATTTTGTCCATCCTCACTGATTATTCTCCCGCACATAGCGGGAGAAAGTTTGCTCACAAAGAGCAAACTTTCTTCTATTTTCTATCGCGAGGATCTTCATACTTTAGTAATTGTTGCGGGAGTTTTTCAATTGCAACAATTACTCCATCTAATTTACTTTCAATACGATGTAGTAAATATAATGTTACAACAATCGGAAACCCCACATTACCTATCATCGAGATCCACTCTTCCATCCTTCTCTCCTCCCTTCATTACATAAATAAGGGAAACAGAAAACTTTAGGCATAAAAAAACAAGCTATCATTAATTAGCTTGTTTTTTTAAATAATGACGTAATTTCATCTTTATAATTCCCTCTTAAAATACCCTTCTCAGTAATAATACCTGTAATTAATTCATGTGGTGTTACGTCAAATGCAGGGTTAAATACAGAAGTACCTATTGGCGCCACTTGTTTTCCTAAAATTTTCGTAACTTCTGTTTCGTCTCTTTCTTCAATGACAATTTCAGCACCTGTTTGTTTCGTAATATCAAATGTAGATAACGGGGCTGCAACATAGAATGGGATACCGAAATACTTTGCTAGTATAGCTAAATTTAATGTTCCTATTTTATTAGCAGTATCACCATTTTCAACGATTCGATCTGCCCCTACGATAATTGCATTAATTTCTTTCGTTCGAATTGCATGAGCTGCCGTATTATCCGTAATAAGCGTTACATTAATGTTTGCTTGCTCTAATTCCCATGTCGTTAAACGACCACCTTGTAACACTGGTCTCGTTTCACACGCATACGCATGTAAATGCACACCTTTCTCTTTCCCAATATAAAACGGTGCTAATGCGGTACCATATCTAGCAGTTGCAATACTCCCTGCATTACAAATTGTTAAAATTTTATTACCGTCTTTAAAACATGTTAAACCATGTTCTCCAATACTTCGGCACACCTCTTCATCCTCTTGCTGAATGCGAAGCGCTTCGTCTTCTAATATTTTTTGTGCTTCTTTTATTGTAGCAATCTCTCGAATAGATTCTCTCATACGATCAATTGCCCAAAATAAATTCACTGCCGTCGGACGTGATGTCCCTAAATAATTACAATCTCTATTAAATTTCTTTTGAAATTCATCGATATTTGGTGCATTGTATTTCTTTGCCGCAAGTGCCAAACCAAACGCAGCTACAATTCCAATTGCAGGTGCTCCGCGTACTTCTAACATAATGATGCTTTTCCATACCTCTTCAATAGTCGTTAATGTTTTGTATTCAGTGACATGCGGTAGTTTGGTTTGATTTAATACCGCAATGGCATCGCCTTTCCAACTTACAGATCTCGGAACAGTAATAATTGTACTCATGCCTTTATGCCTCCTAAAACTGTATGTTGAAATAATGTTCGAAACAGTTGAATATCTGCGCTCTTTGATTCATATTTTAATAGTTCTTTTCCTAAGTAAAGTGCTTGTTTCTTAGCTTGGATTCTTCTTTCTTTATCTGCTATTTCATCTAAATCAGCTACATGCGCTAAGCCAATTGTTCTACGAATAAGTTCACATCCGGCAAATCCAACAGCATCACTAAAAATGTTTTGCAAAATAATTGGTAACCATTGCTTTTCTTTCGTATATGCTTCTACACCTTCTCCAATCCATAACTTCGTAAAAGCTTCTACAAAATAACTCCATGTCTTCTCTATATGGAAAAACAACACATTTCTTTTTTCCTCTTCTCGCGATAACGCATTTAACAATAAATTTGCAATAAATTGACCTAAATCAAATCCAAACGGGCCATAAGTTGCGAACTCTGGATCAATTACTTTCGTTTCAGCAGGTGATGAAAAAATACTACCAGTATGTAAATCCCCATGAATGAGCGCTTCTTTTCTCGTTAAGAACTTATATTTATGCTGCGCTACTTTTAATTTTAAAGTTTTGTCACTCCAAAGTTCATCAACTACTAGTTTCAAATCTGGCTCATAATCATTCGTATCATAATGACCAAATGGATCTGTAAACACTAAATCTTCTGTAATTTTACAAAGATCAGGATTAACAAATGTGCCATCCAACACTCTTTTCTCTTCTGAGCGTAAGCCGAAATCTGAAGTATAAAATAAAACATGCGCTAGAAAACGACCGATATGCTGGGATAAAAGCGGATACTCTTCTCCGTCTATTAATCCTTTTCTTGTAATTGTCAACCTTGATAAATCTTCTATTACTGTTACTGCCAGCTTCTCATCATGACTGTATACTTCCGGAACGTATTCCGGTACATACTTCGCAAAAATTTGCAGTGCTTTACTTTCAATTGTCGCTCTTTTTATAGACAGTGGCCAACTCTCACCAACTACTTTTGCATATGGAAGTGCTTGTTTTATTATAATCGTCTTCTCTCCATCATCTAATTTGAAGACGTAATTTAAATTGCCATCCCCAATTTCATGGCAGACTACAGTTGCTTTCTTTTCAAAATAGCCATGTTCTTTTGCGTATTGCACAGCTGTTTCTTCTGTTAATGAATAATATCCCACCGTCTTCTCCTCCTTTTAATTCAGAGGTTTTTCAACATAAGAAAAACCTCTTTCCACAAAGAAAGAGGTTTGAAGTTTATCTTCTCCCCTCTTATCTGCCAGAAAGTTTACTTTCTGCTGGAATTAGCACCGTGCCTTTTTGGCGTAATAAACGCCCCATTTCACAATGGTATTACGGTCGGTTGCTGGGCTTCATCGGGCCAAATCCCTCCACCTGCTCTTGATAAGAGTTGTATTTTTTTGAATTTTCAACTTTATGATGAAGACTATACCAAGAATAAAAATCACTTGTCAACATTTTATTTGTATAATTCTGGACGGCGATCAGCGAACACTGGAATTCCTTTACGTACTTCTTTAATTTTCTCGAGTTTAAGCTCTCCAAATAAAATAGTTTCCTCTTCACTTGCCTCTACAACAACTTCACCCCAAGGATCCACAATTAAAGAATGACCTGCAAACTCATTATTCGGATCTTTTCCTGCTCTATTACACGCCACAACATAACACTGGTTTTCAACTGCTCTCGCTTGCAAAAGCAAGCGCCAATGTGCTAAACGGGCTAACGGCCACTCTGCTACAACAAATAAAACTTTTGCGCCTTTAGCAGTATGAACACGCATCCACTCTGGAAAACGAATGTCATAGCAAATTGCTCCCGCGCACTCTACATCATCTAGCGTAAATTCACCTGTCCCATTACCAGCGATTAAATACTTATGTTCATCCATAAGCTGAAATAAATGCACTTTACTGTATTCATTTACTAGCTGCCCTTCGCGATTTACAACATACATCGTATTTGTAACACCTTGCTTCGTTTGCTTTGCTATAGAACCACCAACAATATGTACACCATATTGTTTTGACCATTCTTTCAACATATCTTTCGTTTCCAATCCATTCCTATCCGCAATCTCAGAAAGCCTCGTTAAATCATAACCTGTTGTCCATAGTTCTGGCAGTACAATAACATCCGGCTGCTCTTTCATAGCTTCGCTTATTTGTTTTTTTGTATTTTCAATATTCTTTTCCACATCCCCAAATGCGATATCCATTTGAATACATGCGACTTTCATTTTGTCAGCCCCATTCATTATTTTTTTCTTTACAAAATACTGGAAAGATTATATCATTTGTCACTAGAATTGTAACAACTTTCAAAAGAGGTGGAAAGTATGAAAAATTTTCAACCTTCCGAGGTAGTAACATCATTGCCGACACAATTTTTCGCTTCACTTGTTGCAAAAGTTAACAAAGTCGTTGCAGCTGATCACGATGTTATTAATCTAGGTCAAGGAAATCCAGATCAACCAACACCGTCGCATATCGTAAAGGCTTTACAAGATGCGGCAGAAAAGACCCTTCATCATAAATATCCGCCATTTCGCGGACATGAAAGCTTAAAAGAAGCCGTTGCCACGTTTTATGAACGTGAATACGGAGTGACAGTAAATCCCGCTACCGAAGTCGCTATTTTATTTGGCGGAAAAGCTGGACTCGTTGAATTACCACTTTGTTTTACAAACCCTGGTGATACTATTCTCGTTCCAGATCCAGGGTATCCAGATTATTTATCTGGTGTTTCTTTAGCCAAAGCACACTTTGAAATAATGCCACTTGTCTCAGAAAATAATTTTTTACCGGACTATTCAAAAATAGATGACTCTATTGCCAAACAAACAAAGTTAATGTTTTTGAACTACCCTAATAATCCAACTGGGGCTGTAGCATCAAAAGAATTCTTTGATGAAACAATTCATTTCGCTAATAAGCATAATATATTAGTTATTCACGATTTTGCATACGGTGCTATCGGATTTGACGGAAAAAAGCCCGTTAGTTTCTTGCAAGCAGACGGCGCCAAAGATACCGGCATTGAAATCTACACTTTATCAAAAACTTTCAATATGGCCGGATGGCGTATCGCTTTTGCTGTCGGCAATGAAAGTGTCATTGAAACGATTAACTTATTACAAGATCATATGTATGTTAGTATTTTTGGAGCTGTACAAGAAGCTGCCCGTGAGGCTCTATTAAGCTCGCAGTCTTGTGTGGTAGAACTTGTAAATTGTTATGAATCTCGAAGAAATGCTCTTATTAAAGCTTGTCATTCAATCGGATGGAATGTAACTATTCCAAAAGGATCATTCTTTGCATGGCTTCCTGTCCCAGAAGGTTTCACTTCTGAACAATTTGCTGATATGTTACTTGAAGAGGCCCATGTTGCTGTTGCCCCTGGTGTTGGATTCGGTGAACATGGCGAAGGTTATGTTCGTGTCGGTCTATTACATACGGAGGAACGATTGCAAGAAGCCATTAATCGAATCGATAAATTAAAAATTTTCAAAAAGTCATTGACAACATAAAAGATATCTGACAAAATTCAGATATCATAAAAATTTAAACATTTCTAAATACTTCTTATCAAGAGCAGGTGGAGGGACGAGCCCGACGAAGCCCGGCAACCGATCTACAATTGTAGACACGGTGCTAATTCTCGCAGCGTTACGCTGACAGATAAGGAGCTGGTTGTAAAAAAACCTCTCCTTAGCTGAGAGGTTTTTTTATTTAACTAGGAGGTTATAACAATGAGCGGAATTATAGCGACATATTTAATCCATGATGATTCTCACAACTTAGAAAGAAAAGCGGAACAAATTGCAATTGGTTTAACAATTGGTTCATGGACTCATTTACCACACTTATTACAAGAACAATTAAAACAACATAAAGGGAATGTCATTCATATAGAAGAATTAGACGAACAAGAACATATAAACTCTTATCTTGCTAAAAAGGTAACACGTGGAATTATTAAAATTCATTATCCATCACTGAACTTCAGCCCAGACTTACCAGCTATTTTGACAACAACGTTTGGAAAACTATCGCTAGATGGTGAAATTAAACTAATAGATTTAACATTCTCAGACGAATTAAAAAAACAGTTCCCCGGACCGAAATTTGGAATTGATGGTATTCGAAACCTGTTACAAGTTCAAGATCGCCCTCTTCTAATGAGTATTTTTAAAGGGATGATAGGCCGTAATATTGGATATTTAAAAACACAACTACGCGATCAAGCAATTGGTGGGATAGATATTGTAAAAGATGATGAAATCTTATTTGAAAATTCATTAACACCACTTACGAAAAGAATCGAATGTGGAAAAGAAGTATTACAATCTGTATATGAAACATACGGTCATAAAACTTTGTATGCAGTAAATTTAACAGGACGAACTTATGATTTAAAAGAAAATGCGAAACGTGCAGTGGTAGCTGGAGCAGACATTCTTTTATTCAATGTATTTTCTTACGGGCTAGATGTACTGCAATCACTTGTAGAAGATGATGAAATTCCAATTCCTATTATGGCACATCCTGCTGTAAGTGGCGCTTACGCTTCATCGAAACTATACGGATTCTCTTCTCCATTACTACTTGGAAAATTACTACGTTACGCTGGTGCTGATTTCTCTTTATTCCCATCACCATACGGTAGTGTCGCATTAGAAAAAGAAGAAGCTCTTCTTATTACAAAGAAATTGACTAAAGAAGACACGTTTTTCAAACAAAGCTTTCCTGTCCCATCTGCTGGAATTCATCCTGGTTTCGTTCCCTTTATCCTTCGTGATTTTGGTAAGGATGTTGTTATTAACGCTGGTGGTGGTATACATGGCCACCCAAATGGAGCACAGGGCGGCGGAAAGGCTTTCCGAGCAGCAATTGAAGCTACTTTGCAAAACATTCCACTCCATGAAGTAAATGAGATTAATTTGCAAAGTGCGCTACAAATATGGGGAAATCCATCTTATGAGGTGAAATTATGAGTATTCAAGTGTTTTGTGATTTCGATGGTACGATCACAAATAATGATAATATCATGTCCATCATGGAACATTTCGCACCACCAGAAGCTGAGGGAATAAAAGAAAGAATTTTATCACAAGAACTTTCTATTCAAGAAGGTGTTTCTCAATTATTTAAATTATTACCTACCACTTTACACAACGACATTATTAAGCATCTAAAAGAAACATCGGAAATTCGTGCTGGCTTTAAAGAATTTATACAATTTGCAAATAAAAACAACATTTCTTTTTATGTTATTTCTGGCGGGATGGATTTCTTCGTCTATCCACTCTTACAAGGAATAGTCCCTAAAGATCAAATTTATTGTAATGCAACTGATTTTTCAGGAGATTATGTTGAAGTGAAATGGCCTCATCCTTGTGATGAACAATGTCATCATAGTTGTGGTCTCTGTAAATCATCATTGATTCGTAAACTAAGCTCTACAGATGATTTCCATATTGTAATAGGGGATTCCATTACTGATTTACAAGCAACAAAACAAGCCGATAAAGTATTCGCTCGCGACTTCCTTATTACGAAATGTGAGGAGAATCATATTGCTTATACACCATTTGAAACGTTTTACGATATTCAATCTGAGTTACAACATTTGTTGGAGGTGAAATCATGAAACAGCTTTTCCGTCAATGGCATAACTTAAGCGAGATAAAAAAAGAATTAACAATTCGTAATTGGTTTCCAGCAACAAGTGGGAATATTTCTATAAAAGTAAGCCATGATCCGCTTACTTTTCTTATTACAGCAAGTGGGAAAGACAAAACCAAAACAACTCCAGATGACTTCTTACTTGTAAATCACGAAGGACTTCCTGTTTCAGATACTGAACTACGCCCTTCAGCTGAAACAATATTACATACACATATTTATAATAACACGGATGCTGGTTGCGTCCTTCATGTTCATACAACTGATAACAATGTCATCACAAATTTGTATAGCGATACAGTGTCTCTTCGGAACCAAGAAATCATTAAAGCTCTTGATATTTGGGAAGAAGGTGCAACGATTAACATCCCTATTATCGAAAATGATGCTCATATTCCAACACTTGGAGAGAAATTCCGAACACATATACAAGGGGATTCAGGAGCAGTATTAATTCGAAACCATGGCATTACCGTATGGGGGCGAGATAGCTTTGATGCAAAGAAAAGATTAGAAGCTTATGAGTTTTTATTCCAATTCCATATAAAACTATTATCAATTCAAGGAGGCGTTTCTAATGGCGCAAATTCGTATTCATGAAGTAAATGTTCGTATTGAAAATGAAGTGGAAGTATCAAGTTTTCTACAAGGAGAAGGTGTTTTATATGAGAAATGGAATATTTCTAAACTTCCTACTCATTTAAAAGAAACTTACTCCTTAACAGATGAAAACAAAGCTGAAATATTAGCATTGTTTTCAAAAGAAATTGCTGATGTTTCAGAACGCCGAGGTTATAAAGCTCATGATGTAATTTCACTTTCAAGTAGCACACCTAACCTTGACGAGTTATTAATTAATTTTCAAAAAGAACACCATCATACTGACGATGAAGTTCGCTTTATTGTCAGTGGCCATGGCATCTTTGCTATTGAAGGAAAAGATGGTCGATTCTTTGATGTTGAACTTGAACCTGGTGATCTTATATCTGTTCCTGAAAATGCAAGGCATTATTTTACCTTGCAAGATGATCGCCAAGTTGTAGCTATTCGTATTTTTGTTACAACAGAAGGTTGGGTTCCAATTTATTAAGGTAGTTGGTTGAATAAAAGGATTTGGACCCCCTTTTCCAACCTTTTATTCACTCTACATATATACATCCTCCTATGGAACAGGCTTATTTCATAAAAATGAAGTAAGCCTGATTTTTTATTTACTAAAAGGGTTTGTCCCTTTCGTTTGCATATATCAAATCCCCTGATCATAATTCAACTTTATCAAGTGCATTTCTCAACACTTTTTGAACATTTATTGAACTTTTTTTGAATTTTTTCTGAAAATTCTGTTTTATATATGATATACTACAACTAATAAGAAGGAAAAGAATCTTGCAAACAGAGGGGGATAATCATGAGTTTACTTATCGCACTTATACTAGGAGTTTCATGCGGAGCTATTCCTGTCATTTTAGGAGCTATTATGGAAGAGTTAGAAGTTGGGGTTTTAGGTTTTGTCGCATCTTGTGTAAGCGCTTTATTTTTTGGTTTGTACGGTGCTATTCCTGTTTCTATTCTGTGCGCATTTTATATATTACGTCATGCTCGCACAAAACAGTTTGGTCCTAATCACATTGCACAAGTTATTCCATTCCCAATCGAACGATGCCGTCGTGCTTCCAGCTTATAATTATACAACTTGAATATTTTACCTACCTATATAAATAAAAAGTCCTCAAATGAGGACTTTTTATTTATTCTCTTCTAGAAATTGAAACAATTCTTGTAGATGTAGTGCCTCTTCACTATAGCTAACAGATACATGACATGTACCTTCAATTTCAGCGTGCATGTAAAGATCAATTCCATCCCGATCATACTTCAATGCCAAATAAAACTCCATTTCTTCTAACATCTTTTTTGAAGTTCGAATAACATAATGCCCTTGTTCATCTCGCCCATATTCGAAATTTGGTTCAAAATCATATTTTTGTTTAAAAGCCTCTTTTTGCTTGCCATTAATCTGTACACAAGTTGCTCGCTGCACAGCATCAATCATCGTATCAAACTTTTGAAGATCCATCTCATTTACCCCCTTGTATACTTTTTGTATAATACTTGTGTTCCGCTATTCTCTTCTCCATCTTCCATTAACTCTTCATACAATTCCTTTGCTAAGCTTAAACCCGGTACTGGTAATTGTAATTTTTCAGCCTCATCTAAAGCAATCTTCATATCTTTCATAAAATGCTTTACATAAAAACCAGGTTCAAAATCTCCCTTTAACATTCGCGGTGCTAAATTACTTAATGACCAACTACCTGCTGCCCCTGTTGAAATACTCTCTAATACTTTATCTGCATTAAGTCCAGCCTTTTTTGCATAAGCTACTGCTTCACATACCCCTATCATGTTAGAAGCAATTGCAATTTGATTACACATTTTTGTATGCTGCCCACTCCCAGCTGGTCCTTGCAACTGAATATTTGTTCCTAGTTTTTCAAATAGAGGTAAGCATCTATCATATATTTCTTTCTCTCCACCTACCATAATTGCTAGTCTTGCTTCTTTCGCCCCTACATCTCCCCCAGACACAGGTGCATCTAATGTAAATACGTTCTTATTTTTTGCAACTTCATTAATACGTTTTGCTAATGTTGGTGTAGATGTCGTAAAGTCAATCGCTATCGTACCTTCATTTGCATGTTCTAAAATTCCATCTATCCCAAAGTATACTTCTTCTACATCGTGAGGATATCCAACCATCGTCATAACAACGTCAACTTGCTTTACTAACGCTTTCGGTGTATCACACCAAGTCGCACCCTCTTGTACTAAAGAATCCGCTTTTTCCTTCGTTCTATTATATACATATACTTTATAACCATTTTGCATTAAATGGTGAACCATGCTTTTTCCCATCACACCAATACCAATGAAACCTACTGATACATTTTTATATTCCATCTTCTCATCCCCTTTGTTCTAATAAATCATTTACCATCTTTCGAAATTCCTTATTAAAATCATCATCCATACTATTTTTCACATTTGAAAATAAAATAACAAACGTTCCTTTTTCTTTATTAAAATTGTTAAACGTATTCCAACCAGATAGTACACCATGATTATGGAAATAATCTGGATATATGTAAAAACTAAATGCATATTTTCTCTCTGCAGATGGTGTAAACATCGCTTGTATACTTTGTTCTGAAAGAAGCTTGCCATTTATAATCGCTTCGTCTAATTTTTTCATATCCCCCACTGTCGTATACATCTCACCACAGCCATATAACCAATCCATCCCTAATTTCTGCGCTGGGACAAGTGCTTGATCTTTTTTCACATAACCCTTTGTAAAATTTTTGTCTCCAAGTACCATATCTCCCATACCTGATTCATGCATCTCTGCTTTTGTAAATATGTTTTCTTTTATATAATCTCCTAAAGGCTTTTTCGTTACATTTTCAATAATATAAGCAAGTACCATATAATTATAATCCGTATACTTCCAGCCTGTTCCTGGTGGAAACGCTAATGTCTGACTTCCAATCCAATTTATTAAATGTATACGTGAAGCTACATTAACTTTTCCTTTTCCGTTTTCCGGTAAACCTGATGTATGCGTTAATAAATGATATAAAGTAATATTTTTATCTGCTGGAAATGAAGGAATGTATTTATTTACATTGTCCTGAATATTTAACTTCCCTTGTTCTTGTAACTGTAAAATGGATGTAGCAACAACTGTTTTCGTAATAGAACCGATACGATATTTTGTTTGAGGCGTATTTTCTATTTTATTTTGAACGTCAGCATATCCATATCCTTTATTCAATATAACATGCTCTTTATCTGTCACCAAAACGGTCCCATTAAATTGCTTTCCTACTAAATATTGATCTAACTGTTGAGATATACTGGCATAATCAATTTGTTGTTCTTCCTTTTTTTCTATATTATCCTTTACTTCTGACTCGATAGCAGGAGTTACTTTAGATGTTAATACTGTTTGTTCCTTTGGACTAGAGAGAAAGTAGTATATTCCTCCGCAAACAACAGCAGATAGTGAAACCATAATCATTATTTTTTTAAACATATATTTCCTCCGTAATTACTTCATTACAAATAGTCCCCCTCATTCTATTATCCGGCAATAAAAAAAAATCGCAACAATTTGTTGCGAAAAATCACATTTTTTCTTTTCTATATACACACACTTGATTTTTCCCATTTTTTTTCGCTTCATATAATGCAATATCCGCCCTTTGCATTAATTCTTCTCTTGTAATCCCTTGCTCATATAACGCAACACCAAAACTTGCTGTTAATTTCGAAATTCCAGAGAATTGCTTTGTTTCAATGAAAAATCGCAATGATTCCGCAACTTGAAAAGCTTCTTTTTCTACCGTATTTGTCACTAATATTATGAATTCCTCTCCTCCCCATCTTGCAAATATATGTTGATGTTCAACTTTAGATTTCATAAGATCTGCAAGTTGTATTAATGCTAAATCGCCAAAATCATGACCATATGTGTCATTTACTGTTTTAAAATTATCTATATCAAACAAAATAAGTGCAATTTTTTCATCCTTACGTATTACATTGTCCCACTCTGTCTCCAATATTTGTTGGAATTTTAAACGATTATATATTTCTGTCAATGAATCTATCATAGCCAATCTTTCTTGTTCTTGATAGATTTCATCTAATTCTGTAATCTCTGTGCACTTTACTACAAATCGTGATAAATCTTCTGGCAATGGTGTGGCACGTAATAAAAAGGTAGACACTTCTCCTTCATAATTGTACATCTTAATTCTTCTTCCATTTGTTAAAGTATCATCCAGCCATGTTATATCGTGGGTCGTCGAATAATAGCCATTCTCTCTAATAAGATGTTCTGCAAAGACTAAATGCTGTTCGCGATATGCAAATAAATTTTCATAACCGAAAAATTCCAAGAAATTTGTATTACAATCAACAATTTCATCATCTTCTACTATAAATAATAAATCATTTTGAAAATCAAACATCATTTGAAGTAATTCTTGTTGTAAACTTACTTGTCGTACTAAAGAAAGCTGATACAAACTCTTATTTACTTCCTCAAGTACCACTTGTGGGGTTACTGGTGCTATAACAATATTACGTATTCCCAACATAAGTAAATCTGCAAATTCATTGTTTATCTGTTGATCCCAAATGACAATGAATGCACTCTTCGGATCATATATATTCTTTATATATTTTATTTGAGCAAAATCTGTTACATACAGAATTACAATATGCGGTCTAGTTCTATGAAATAATATTTCTCCTTCTTCAAAACTATTTGCTATAAACATACATTTTGGATGGACATTTTCTATCGTTTGTTGATGTGTACATCCATCTTCTATATAAAGGACATTCAACTGAAGATCTTGTAATACATTTTGGAAAACAGTATTCTCTAATAAAAAACGTAGTATGTTCATCACTAGTCTTCACTCACTTCATATATCTTGTTCTACTGAATTCCTCACAATCATTTTATAAAAGATTGTTCCAAAAAAATCCGATTAGTGAGGGATACATATTAACAAGCTAATTGAGAATGTTATCTGCGCTTATCTACTCTGGAAATTCCTTTTTTAGTGTATGATTATATGAAGTGTATCGTTTGTATGAATGCCCTACCTTATTGTTTAAAACTTGACAATTAAAATAAAGATATTATATCCTTAAATTCGATAACTTACAAAATGTAAGTAGAATATATTATATGTATTTTTATTAAGTTGATATGTAATTTGGAGGATATATAATGACAAACAATAATTTTTTTAACGTTTTATATGAACGCACATCTACACGTGCATTCAACCCTGAAAAAGAAATTTCATCTACAGAACTACACGATATTTTAAAAGCAGCTGCACAAGCACCTTCTGCTTGGAACTTACAACACTGGAAATTCCTTGTTTTCCAAGGAGAAGATGTACAAAAACGATTACATCCAATTGCTTATAACCAACAACAAATTCTTGATGCTTCTGCCGTAGTCGCTATTTTAGGTGATTTAGAAGCTTATAAAAATATTGAACCTGTTTACGGCCCAATTGTAGAACAAGGATTTATGAAAAAAGAGGCAAAAGAGCGCTTAGCTACAAATATTGAATCTGCATATAATCGTGAGCAATATCCGCGAGATGCTGCCTTTTCAAATGCAGCTTTAGCAGCAATGCAACTTATGCTTGCAGCTAAAGCAACTGGCTGGGATACTTGCGCAATTGGTGGTTTCAACTCACAAGCATTAATGGAAGAATTCAATGTTTCATCTCGTTACGTACCAATTATGCTTATTACAATTGGTGAATCAACTTTAAAGGGTCACCCTGCACCACGCATGAGCGTCGAGCAAGTAAGTGAATGGGCGAAGTAATAAAAAACGAAGGTAATGAATTACCTTCGTTTTTTATTACTTTTCTTTGTCATATATTCGTAATATCAAATCAGATATTTCGACATTAATACATGTAAAATCATAAATTTCATTTCCTTTTTATAAAAATATATGACGTTTTATGTCGAAGTTTGTTAGATTGTTGAAATATAGGCGTGTTATTTTGTTACAATTATGATACAATGGTAACAAATAGATAACAAGAGAGGGATTTTCATTGAATTCATACGGAAGCTTTATTGCGCTTTTAAGTTACATCGTAACTGTACTGCTTCTATATTTTATTGGCGATGCTGCAAATATTTCAGTGTTACAATTCCCAAAAGAAGAAGCGTTCCAATTAGAGGAAGGATTACATACCTCACGATCTATCGTACCACTACTTTTAGCTCTTCCCGTATATATCATCGTTTTATATAAAAGTAAAAAAGTGTAAAGATTACCTATTTCATTCATTTTGGTGGTCTTTACACTTTTTTATGCTATTTTAAACATCATCCCGTAATAAACACCCATCTAGTCGTTTAAAATGAGAAAATCCCCTAGAAAAAATTCCACTCTCTGTCCAGTCACGAACTACCGAACTTACATAGATTATAAATGTGAAGGGGGTGATGAGGATTATGTTTGGATCATTTGGATGCTGTGATAACTTTAGAGAATGTCATCATCATGAAAGAGAGTGCAACCACCGAGAAAGAGAGAGAAGAAGTTAGACCACAACGACCTGCTGTATGTAACGTACTTGCTAGCATTTCAGTTGGAACAGAAATTTCTCTTTTAAGCATTAGAGGCCACCAATCATTCCGCAATGTAATTTTTGAAGGATTCTGTAACGGTGTTGCTCTTTTCTCTGCTTTAGCTGATAACAACAAAGATAACAATAAAGACGATAAGAACAATCAAAATAATCAAAACCAAAATACTTTTACTGGCATTTTACGTGTATGCCCAACTGATATTATCGCAATCGCTATCTAATTCTGTCCCTTATCCTCTATAGTAAGAAAATAAGCTTTACTTTTCTCATAGAAAAAACCTGAGACCGATTTCAAATCGACTCAGGTTTTTTTATAATTATATGCTTTTAACTAGTTCAACAACTTCCTCAGCAGTTGACATCATTAATGCCTTTTCTGCTAAAGTTTCCATTTCTGCTTTTGACAACTTGCTTAGTTGTGTTCTTGCAGGAAGGATTGATGTTGCACTCATACTGAACTCATCTAAACCTAAACCTAATAATAATGGAATAGCAAGTGAATCTCCCGCCATCTCACCACACATACCAGCCCATTTGCCTTCTTTATGAGCAGCATCGATAACCATTTTTACAAGACGTAAAATTGATGGGTTATATGGTTGGTATAAGTAAGCTACTTGTTCGTTCATACGGTCTGCAGCCATTGTGTATTGGATTAAGTCATTTGTTCCAATAGAGAAGAAATCAACTTCTTTTGCGAATTGATCTGCTAATACTGCTGAAGCTGGGATTTCAACCATCATACCAACTTCAATAGAATCAGAAACAGTTGTACCCGCTTCTACAAGTTTTGCTTTCTCTTCTAATAAGATCGCTTTTGCTTGACGGAACTCATCAAGAGTTGCAATCATTGGGAACATAATTTTTAAGTTACCGTATACGCTAGCACGAAGTAATGCACGAAGTTGTGTACGGAACACATCTTGCTCATCAAGACATAAGCGAATTGCACGGTATCCTAAGAATGGGTTCATTTCTTTTGGTAAATGTAAGTATGGAAGCTCTTTATCTCCACCGATGTCAAGTGTACGAACAACAACAGGTTGACCTTCTTTTACACCTTCAAGAACTGCTTTATACGCTTCGAACTGCTCTTCTTCTGTTGGAAGATTGTCACGGCCCATGTATAAGAATTCTGTGCGGTATAAACCAACGCCTTCTCCACCATTATCGATAATGCCTTGTACGTCATTTGGTGTACCGATATTAGCAACAAGCTCAACGTGATGTCCATCGCTTGTTACAGTAGCTTGGTCTTTTAATTTTGCCCATTCAGCTTTTTGCTCTTCAAATTTCGCTTTCTTTTCTTCAAACGAACGAAGAGTTTCTTCTGATGGATTTACAATTACTTCACCATCTAAACCGTCGATGATTACGATATCGCCGTTTTGGATTTTCTCCATAACAACTTTCGTACCAACAACAGCTGGAATTTCCATAGAACGAGCCATAATTGCAGAGTGAGATGTACGTCCACCGATATCAGTTGTGAACCCTTTTGCATACTTACGGTTTAACTGAGCTGTATCAGATGGTGTTAAATCTTCAGCAATGATGATTACTTCTTCAGAAATTGTACCAGGGTTTGAGAAGTTAATTCCTAATAAATGTGCAAGAACACGTTTTGTTACGTCGCGAATATCCGCAGCGCGTTCTTTCATATATTCGTTATCCATGTTTTCAAACATAGAAATAAACATTGATGCAACTTCATCCATTGCAAATTCAGCATTTACTTTTTCGCTATTTACTTTATCTTTTACTGGATTTACTAATTCCGGATCATTTAATACTAATAAATGTGCTTCAAAGATAGCAGCTTTATCAGCACCTAGCTCAGCAAAAGCGTGGTCCTTAATAGCTTCTAGTTCAGATTTTGCTTTCTCAAGCGCAGCGTCTAAGCGTGCAATTTCAGCAGCTTCGTTTGTAATTGATTTCTTTTCAATGTTAAATTCAGGATTCTCAAGTCTGAAAGCCTTTGCAATAGCAATCCCACTTGATGCAGCGATCCCTTGGATATTAAGAGTCATTATTCTCCTAATCCTTCGTTTTTCATAGTTTCTTCGATAGCTGCTAGTGCTTGAGCTGCATCATCACCATTTGCAGTGATCTTAATTTCTGCGCCTTGTTGAATACCTAAAGACATAACGCCCATGATTGATTTTAAGTTAACGTTTTTTCCGTTATACTCTAAGTTAATGTCAGAACCGAATTTGCTTGCAGTGTTTACAAGTAGAGTTGCTGGACGTGCATGAATTCCTGAGTCGCTAGTTACTTTAAAGATTTTTTCCATGATAATTTATCTCCTTTAAATTACGATTTTTTTTAGTTGTATAGACGTGAGTACTACATCATCTATTGTATATAATAGGCGATGTTCGGTCAACCACATCGCCTATTATAATTATAAACATTTTGCGTCAAATTCCTACTGAATGTCAATAATAGCGTTGTCGCCCTTCTTAACATTTCCATCTTTTTTCAATTCGACTTGTTGTCCTTGTTGTAAATTCGTAAAGACAATTGGTGTAATGATAGATGGTGCATTTTCTTTTACGAATGCAAGATCTACTTTTAATAATGGTTGTCCTTGTTTCACTTTATCACCTTGTGCTACAAGTGCTTCAAAGCCTTCACCATTTAATTTTACAGTATCAATACCAAAGTGGATTAATATTTCTTTTCCGCCTTCAGACTGAATACCAATCGCATGTTTTGTAGGGAATACATTGACAATCTCACCGTTTACTGGAGAAACTACTGTTCCTTCAGTCGGCTCAATTGCAAATCCGTCTCCCATCATTTTCCCTGAGAATACTTGGTCAGGTACTTCTGTAATCGGTAAGATTTTTCCTTCAATTGGTGATACGATTGTTTCATTTTCATCAACTTTTTGAGGAGTTTCTTCTACCTTTACAGGCTCTTCTTTTTCAACATGAGGTGTACGACCTGACATAATATCATGAATTTGTGATTTTAATGTGTCAGATTTCGGTCCGAAAATAGCTTGAATGTTATTTCCAACTTCAAGTACACCAGCTGCTCCAAGTTCTTTTAAGCGGTCTTTGTTTACATTTTTTTGCTCGTTAACTTGAACACGTAAACGAGTAATACAAGCATCTAAAGAAGCGATATTTTCTTTACCACCAAGTGCTACTAATACTTCACGAGGAAGTTCACCTGCTTCTGCTTTTCCTGCACCGTCATTAGCATTTGCTACTTCACGACCAGGTGTTTTTAAATCCCATTTGCGAATTGCAAAACGGAATCCGAAGTAGTAAATAACTGCTAGTACAAGACCAACAACAATTACCCACCACCATGCTGTACGGCCTGGTAGTACACCGAATAAAATAAAGTCAATTAAACCACCAGAGAATGTCATACCAATTTTAACACCTAAAATTTGCATTGTCATAAATGATAGACCAGCAAATACAGCGTGAATCCCGAATAATACTGGTGCTACGAATAAGAATGAAAATTCAAGTGGTTCTGTAATACCTGTTAAGAAAGATGTTAATGCAGCAGAACCTAAAATACCAGCTGCTAATGTTTTATTTTCAGGACGTGCTTCATGGTACATCGCTAAAGCTGCTGCTGGAAGACCGAACATCATGAACGGATACTTACCAGTTGTAAATGTACCTGCTGTTAATTCTACGCCGTCTTTTAACTGTGCCATAAAGATTTTTTGGTCACCACGGATTAATTCGCCAGCCGCATTTGTGTACTGACCAAATTCGAACCAGAACGGTGAATAGAAAATGTGATGTAATCCAAATGGAATTAGTGAACGTTCAATTAAACCAAAAATAAATGCTGCTAACGTTCTATTTGCATCAATCATTTGATGCGAGAACGTATTTAAGCCACCTTGAATGTATGGCCACACGAAGCACATGATAATACCTACTACTAAAGAGAATGTTGCAGTCGCGATCGGTACGAAACGCTTACCTGCAAAGAAACCTAAGTATGATGGTAATTCAATGTTGAAGTATTTATTGTAGCAATATGCCGCTACTATCCCGACGATAATACCACCAAATACTCCGGTTTGTAGTGTTGGAATTCCTAATACGTTTGCATATGCAGGATCTGCAAATCCAATTTTCACTGGATCTGTTCCAGTGCTTGTTACTTTCACTAACTTATCTACTTCTAAGAACACACTCATCGTTTTGTTCATAATTAAGTAGCCGACGAATGCTGCTAAACCAGCTACTCCGTCTCCACCAGCTAAACCAATTGCTACCCCAACTGCGAATAATAACGCAAGGTTAGCGAAAATAATATCACCAGATTGTTCCATAATTTTCGCAACCATTACGAACCAATCTGCTTTTAAAGCAGGAATAACATTTGTTAACTGTGGATTTTGAAATGCATTACCAAATCCAAGCAAAATACCTGCAGCCGGTAAAATCGCTACTGGAAGCATAAGCGCTTTTCCGACTTTTTGAAGAACACCAAAGATATTCTTAAACATGGAAACCCTTCCTCTCTTATCTATATTGATACTTTTCGACAAACGCCAAAAAGGCATGAGGAAAAAAAGATAGAACGATAGCTATACAAAGGGTAGTATATCCCTTTCTCTAGCTTACATTCCTTACTTTTCTCCACTCATGCCTGATCGAATCAGTAACACGTGTCAAAAATAGGATTACGTATAAGTTCACTATAATTAAGGCAAACGTTTTCGTTACTCACCTTAATGTGTTTGTCGAATTTTGTATAACTTTGCAATAGTTATTATACATAACTATTGTAAGCGATTCAATCATTTTTTTTAACGTTTTCATTTTAGACAAAAATATATGTCTTTTTACACATGCTCTGCTTTCACTAACCGTTGTAAATGCATCGTTAAATAAATACTTTCCGCTTCATATACAGGTAGTTGCAATTCTTTCTGCATTACTTTGACTAGCTTCCACGCCAAATTGTAACAGACTGGATATTCCAATTTTAATAAATCAGCAAAACTTTGTGCCTCTTCTACTTTTTCGCCTTTTTTTACCCGTTCAATAGCATATTGCAAATGACGAATAAGGCGTAAGTAATGAATGCTTTCTTGGTCTAATGTAATTTGTAGGTTTGTTTCAATTAAAGACACCAGTTGTGCAATAAGACGGGAATTTTGATTAACAGAAGATAAATCAGAGTTTGTAAGCGAGCTGTATATATGAAGTGCGATAAAGCCAACTTCCCCTTCTGGCAATGTAATTTGCAAACGAGAGTTTAACAGATGTACAACTCCTTCAGCAATTTTATATTCCTCTGGATATAGCATTTTCGTTTCAACCAAAAAAGGATTATCTATTGTAAGTCCTTGTTTCAGCCTTTTAATTGCAAAAGAAATATGATCTGTTAAAGCGATATGAATATGCTCATTTAATGGAGACTCCGCTTTTTCTTGAATGTATAACATAATATCATTCATCAATTCAATTAGCTTTTCACTCACATGTGGCACTAAAAGTTTGTATTGTTCTCGATCACGTTCATTTTTTAAAACAAACATTTTCTCAATTTGTTCTTGCTCCAACACATCTTCAACCTTTTTTCCAAATCCAATTCCTTTACCGATCACTACTACTTCCTCGTGTTCAGGATGGCTAGCAATGATGACATTATTATTTAAAACTTTTTTAATTTCTAGATAATTACTCATATAACACCACCCTCGTACTTAAATAGCCTACTGTTATGTTACAGAATATTCTTCTTTGTCGTCAATGTAAAACATCTACCATTTGTTAAAAATTCATTTTTTAGACATGTTTGTATATGATGCGTATAATGTAAGGGCAACTGTACATAGAAAGGAGATAGCAACATGATTAAAATGTTTGTAAGTGATATTGACGGTACAATGATGCAACACGGAGGTCTAATTGACGAACAAGATATTGCAGCACTTCGTAGTCTAGCTGAGCAAAATGTTATTCTTTGTTTCGCTTCCGGACGACTTGATAATGAAATCGCAGACTTAATGAAAGCTGTAAATACACATTTTCATCGTATTAGTGTGAATGGTGTTTTCGTATATACTCATGCAAATAAGCAACTATTATCTGCAACATTCGATTCCAGTATTCTACCTGAATTGTTAGCGATGACGAACGAAGACCCTTATTTCCGTTATGTAAGTGATGAGCATAATTACTACATTGAGGAAAAGACACCTTTTATTCATGAACTTGAAAAACAAGTAACGATGACTTCCGTTGAAGAACCACATTTGTTACAGAAAATAGACGATACAATTTTTCCAAATAAAATTTCTGTTGGTGGAACTAAGGAAAGCTTACAAGTTCTTCAAAAAAAAATTGATGAAAAATTTCAGGGGAAAGTTAGTACTTTCATTTCAGCTGAACAGTGCTTAGATGTAATGCCACCTAATGTTAGTAAAGGCTCCGCTATCTCCATTTTATTACAAGAGTTTCAAATACAACCCGAAGAGGTTGCTTGCATCGGAGATTCTTACAATGATATCCCTATGTTTACTCTAACTCCTCATAGTTTTGCTATGTCTCAGGCTGATGACGCGGTAAAAGAACATGCTCACTATGTAGTCGATGCTGTTAAAGATGCAGTTAACCAAGTGCTTGCTCATAATAAAGAAGAAAATAAAAATACGACTCGATCCTTATAAGGATGAGTCGTATTTTTATTTTCTTTACATGTTGAACACATGAAAGTTCACTGTACTTCACAAACTGAAATATATTACTTGTTACGTGCGATGTTAGTAATAAACTTATAACGATCACCGCGATAAATACATTTCACATACTCTAACGGTAACTCACCTTCTGAATATGACCATTGACGCATTACAAGTACAGGCGCCTTTTTAGGAATATGCAGATGTTCAGCTTCATTATCTGTTGCGATTGAAGCTTCAATTGATTGAGTAGCGCGAACAAGTTTAAAGCCTAGTTTTTTCTCTAAATGTTCATATAAAGATTGTTGCAATATTTCTTCGTTAATATCATTCACAAGAGTTGGCGACAAATATGTCGTCTCAAATGCAATCGGTTCGTCATCAGCTAAGCGAGTACGCCTCACTTCATAAACCGACTCTCCCTCTTGTATTCTCAGCCGGTCTGCTATTTTAGCAGTAGCTGGAACTAGGCGGAAGCTCAATAACTGGCTGCTCGGTTTCATACCACGAGAAATCATATCTTCTGTGAATCCCATCATTCCTTGCAACTTTTGCTCCACTTTCGGAAGTTGAACGAATGTTCCAATTCCACGTTTCCGGTATAAATATCCTTGTTCCACTAAGTTATTAATTGCCTGTCTGATTGTCATACGACTCACTTCGAACTTATCACAAAGTTCATTCTCAGATGGAATTTTATCTCCCGGCTTCCATTCGCCGTCCTCAATTAGCTGTTTCACCCACTCTTGAATCTGATAATAGATCGGAAATGGTGAATACTTGTCGATGTTCATCAGCAATCGCCTCACTGCATAAAGATAGAGCTTCTGGATCTGCGATTACGGTTACATTCGGATGACGTTGTAAAACTGTAGCAGGACACACCTCACTATATTCACCTTGCAATAATTCTTTAATAGCTTCTGCCTTTTTAGATCCCATAGCAACAAGTAGAATTTGTTTCGCTTTCATGATGCTTCCAATTCCCATTGTAATCGCATGAGTCGGCACATCTTCTTCATTCTCAAAGAAGCGAAGATTTGCTTGGCGCGTAGATTCTGTTAATTCCACAATGTTAGTTGGAGAATTAAATGGTGTTCCTGGCTCATTAAATCCGATGTGACCGTTTTCACCGATTCCAAGAATCTGTAAGTCAACTGGGTTAGCTGCTAGAATGCCTTCATAACGCTTGCACTCTTCCTCTAAATCACTTGCCATCCCGTTTGGTACATAAGTTTGTTTAAATGGAAGATGATCAAACAACTGTTCTTGCATGAAATAGTGATAGCTGTTTTTATCTTCGTGTGGTAAATTTACGTACTCATCTAAGTTTACAGTGGTTGCATGACTTGTATCAAGTTTATTTTTTCGCATTTCTGCATAAATACCTAATGGAGAGCTTCCAGTAGCCATTCCTAATGTTGGATTTTCTTTTGATTTTACAACCTCTTCAATTAACTTATAGCCTGCTTCTGCTAATTCTTCTGGAGTTTTTACAACAAGAATTTTCATCTAATTACTTCCCTTCCTTCATATGAGTTCCTAAACGAACCGTATCATATACATGTAATTCTTCAGTCATAACAACAAAGTCTGCATCTTTACCTACCGCTAACGCACCTTTATTATTTAATCCAAACTCTTCTGCCTGGTTAACTGATGTCATCAGTACTGCATCTTCGATTGAACATCCTGTAAATTCAATTACATTTCGGAAGGCTTGATCCATTTTCAAAATACTACCAGCTAACGTTCCATCTTCTAATCGGGCACTTCCATCTTTTACATGTACTGGCTGTCCGCCAAGCTCATATAATCCATCTTCAAGACCTTTTGCACGCATTGCATCAGTAATGACACTTACTTTTTTCGGTCCTTTTAATTTATATGCTAATTTCACCATATCAGGGTGAATATGAATGCCATCTGTAATTACTTCAACCATTACATCTGGATTTAATAACACATGACCAACAACTCCTGGTTCACGGTGATGTAATCCACGCATTTGATTGTATAAATGTGTTGCATGTGTAATTTTTCTATTTTTCAGTTGTGCATCCATCGCATCTGTGTGCCCCATTGTGCCAACAACACCTGTTTCAGCAAGATACTGTTCAAACTCTAACGCACCTTCTTCTTCTGGCGCATATGTTACTAATTTAATTAGATTACCGCTTGCTTCCTGCCATTGTTTAAATTGCTCGATACTCGCAGGAACAATATGTTCAAGTGGTTGTGCACCCGCACGTTTTTTTGAAACATATGGTCCTTCTAAGTGAATATATTCGAAATGTGCTCCTTTTTCTTTCGCTTCCTTCGCAGCACTAAGTGCCGCTTCAATCGCTTCTGGAGCTTGTGTCATTGTTGTTGGGAAGTAAGTTGTAACTCCTTCTTTTAACATTTCTTTACCAAGAGTTACTAATCCATCGCTATTTGCATCCATCGCATCAATATCGTACCCACCATGAATATGAACATCAATCATACCTGGAATCACAATCTTCCCTGCCGCATCTAAAACAGTTTCATTTTCTTGTGAGACATATTGAGCCATCAAACCAATTTCTTTAATTGTTTCTGCGTAACGAATAAATCCGTTTTCCACTACTTCTTGACCTGTATAAATTTTGGCATTGATGACAACTTGCGTTTTCATTTTCATCGATCCTTTCCCATGAAATACCTACTTGTTATTATTACCTTATTCGCCTAATCCCATCTTAATATACACACGAGTAGTTGTCTATACATTCTAATGAAATTTCCTCTTTGTTCAGCAAAAAAGGAAATTAATTGTTTCTCTCACAATTATAATATATGTTATTCATTTTTTCCAAAAAGGGACAATAACCTCTTATATAATTAGTTACTTAAGTAATGGCATCCAGCCGCTCGACCACATGGCAATATGTTCACCATCTGTTTCTATTTCTATTGTTCGCTTGTTTGTTCCATATAGCATTATACCGCGCTGTTTTAATCGTCTCACTACACTTTGGTGAGGATGTCCATACGGGTTTTTACTCCCGTATGAAAGAATAGCGAATTGTGGATCTACTTTTTTTAAAAATGTTTCACTCGTTGAAGTATACGAGCCATGATGCCCCACTTTTAGCACATCTGCATGTACATCAAATCGCTTTAATATTTCATTTTCCGTCCGTACATCAGCATCACCCATTAATAAAAAGTCTGCTTTACCATATCGAATTTTTAAAACAATTGAAGACTCATTATTCTCATCTTTCGATTTCCCATTGTTCAACACCTGTATAGAAACATGCGGATCTAACGGTATATATTGTCCTTCCTTCACTGAAACGAAAGGTATGCCCCTTTTTTTAATATTATTCCGATACGTATGATAAGTAAATGAACTATATGTTTTCCCACTATCTAATACGAGTGAGACTGGCATTTGTTCTACAATCGGAATAAGTCCACCTATATGGTCCATATCAGGATGCGTACCTACAATAACATCTAAGTGGTTAATCCCTTTTTCAATTAGCTTTTGAATAATGACCTCTCCCGCTTCATAAGGCCCTCCATCAATTAACATCGTTTGGCCATTTGGCAAGGTAATAAGTGTCGCATCACCTTGTCCAACTTTTAAAAAACTCACTTTCATTTTCCCTAAATGTTGCCGTTGCATATGTAAAGAAGACGCAGTATGAATAGTCATCATATATCTTTTAGCCGATGCGCTGTTTAGCGAAAAACATAATAAAACAGAAACCAACAATAGAATACTCCGTACACCTCTCATAACTCGTCTCCTTTTTTCATTTAGTATGGCACGCCCTGTAATTGATATACAAAAAAAGCTTAGCAAAATGCTAAGCTTTTATTTTGATAATTCCTGTAAAGAACCGAAGAATAAATCTGCTTCATTCATTTGTTCATTTTCTTCAGAAAGCGATGGTAAATCATCTAACGTTTTCAATCCAAACGTATCCAAAAATTCTTTCGTAGTTCCGTATAAGATAGGACGCCCTGGGCCTTCCGCTCTTCCCGTTTCTTTTATAAGTAAGTGCGAAACTAACGTTTGTAATGCCTTGTCCGTTTTCACGCCTCTAATCTCTTCCATTTCTGTCCTTGTAATCGGTTGACGATATGCAACGATTGCCAACGTTTCAAGAGCTGCTTGAGAAAGTGAAGCCGCGGTTGGGGTATCTATTAATTTTTGATAATACGAAGCATGCTCTTTCTTAGTTGCAAAACGATATACTTTTGCATATTGCACAATTTGCAAGCCGCGATGCGTTCCTTCGCATTCCGTTTGCATTTCCTCTATACTGTTTCTTACTTCTTCCACTTCAATTTCAAGAACTTTCGCTATTTGTTCTGGATAAATCCCTTCATCACCGGCAACAAATAAAAGTCCTTCAATAATTGCTTTTTGTTCTTTTCTATCCATTTTACAAACTCCTTCCTCCTGTCTTTTCCAAAAAAATACACATAAAAAAACCGAATCACAGTTAATGCGTTCGGTTCAATATTTCTTTTCTTGTTCCAAACGATACACTAAAAACGATCATGAGATAAAGTATTTCCCTCTCATTTTCCACCCTAATAAACTATACTGAATCTATACGGGTTTATTAGAGCTTGATACGAAAATTTCATCAAAATTATGCTCTTGTTCAATAATAATTTGTTGATTTTTCATCAGCTCAAGAACCGCTAAAAATGTTACAACCATTATTTCTCGTTCTTCATCAGCAAACAAATCATAAAAGCTTTGACGACCGCCTTTTGTTTCTAACTGTTGTAGAATATCAGTCATTCGCTTTTCAATTGGTATTTCTTGACGAGTAATTCGTGTTGTTACAGGGTTCTTTGCTTTTTTACGACGCATTAGCTTTTGAAATGCCGCTAACATATCATATAATGTAACATCAAGAGGTAAGCTTGTCTCCTCTTCTTGTTGAAATGATGTAAAATCAATTGGCGGACGTGTATATAGCTGTGCTCTTTCTTGTTCTCTTTCTTTTAACTCAGTAGCAACTTGCTTATATTTCTTATATTCAATTAACCTCTCCATCAATTCTTGACGAGGGTCATCCATAAAGTCTTCACCGTTATCAGGTACATCTTCTTCTTGTTTTGGTAACAACATTTTACTTTTAATTTGCAATAACGTTGCTGCCATTACTAAATACTCACTAGCAACATCTAATTGTAATTCTTTCATCGTATGGACATAAGATAAATATTGCTCTGTAATTTCCGCTACAGGAATATTGTATATATCAATTTCGTAACGATGTATTAAATGTAACAATAGATCTAAAGGCCCTTCAAATGCCTCTACTTTAAAATTATACTGCACAAAGCATCCCACCACATTTTTTCTATAACAACATAAGTATAGAGCATACTCATGTTCTATCCAACCTTTTTAAGAAATTTAATTAAAAATAGACCTATGCCCATGTCATAATGCCCACCGCTTCATATGATAACAGTGTAGTAAGAACAATGTAGGAGGTCAAAAAACTATGGGTCACGTTGATTGCGGTTTTAGCGGTGGATTCGCATTACTTGTTGTACTGTTCATTTTACTAATCATTGTAGGAGCGGCTTGCTTCTGCTAACATGAGGCAATAAAGCGACTAAGGAGAATTCCCTAGTCGCTTATTGTTAATATTTCTATGATACACTGTACATATAATAGTTAGACAGGGGCGAAAAAAATGTATCCTACCGAATACATACAATTTTTAATTCATTTTCACGGAGATTATGATTATTTTGAATGTCATGAAATACTAGAAGAGTATTGGAAATTAAAACCTAGAGGAGAGCGTGACAATTACTTAGTTGGTCTCATTCAAATTGCAGTTTCTTTATATCATCAAAGACGCTCCAACTGGAATGGCGCAGAGAGAATGATAAAAAGTTCAATAGCACTTTTAGAAAAGAACAGTGCGTCATTACAACAATTAGGAATAGATCATAAACAGCTAATATTCTTATTAAATGAAAGATTACAATCTATCCATAAAAAAGAAAATTTCGCTCCGTTATTTTTACCATTATTAGACGCTTCATTGGAAAGTCACTGCATACAGTTATGTAAGAAACAAGGGCTATTTTGGAAAGATGCGAACGCCATTCCTGGTGAATACATTATGAATAAGCACACATTACGTGATCGAACAGAAGTCATTTCTGAACGAAACGAACAACTACAAAAAAGAAAGCAGAGATAATAAACTACTTATCCCTGCTTTCATGAATGTATATTTTGTTCAAGCCCTTTACACTTTTCACAAAAACTTGCTGTTTGCTCATTTCCGCAAATTGTAAATTCCAGAAATTTAATCTTTAGCTCTTGAACCATCTTCGTCCCAATCCCCATATGACGGTGAGACGGGTTCACGCTCAAATGCTGAATTTCTAATACATGATTCTCTTTTTTTACAATCCCCATTATCCCAACAAAATCTTCGTTTTGTTTCCACAAATACAGTTGCCAATCATCTTTCGATTCATACTCTTTCATTGTCGATTGTAATGTTCTCACATCTTTTTCATTTGGCATAAATGAAAGAAGCCCCATTGCGATTTTTTCATAACTTTTTTTAAAACGAATTAACATAACCCTTATCCCTTCTTACAAAAGTTATAAACTATTAAATCCCCTCAATCACTCTTTTCACATCATACTCATTCTACCGTATTTTCACCAGAGTGAGAAGGGGCTAAAACAACTTGATAATCATACAAAGCGTAAAGAAGAAAGTCAAATATATGTTTTCACACTATTTGTTTCCAGTAGACTACACAAAAAAAACACTACTGCATTGGAACTAAAAGGAAAATCCCTGCTCATCACAGCATAATTATTGACCACTTTTGAACAAAGTAGTTCTAGCAAAAATACTATGATAAAAGAAATCCATTTATTGAAGCATATAATTGTTAATGTATTCTATGTATTTTGTTAAAACTTTGTTCTCATGAACAATATATTTTAACAGTAGTAACCGTCCTATCTGTATCATGTACTGTAGAATATATCCCAATTCCTATTTGGGCAAATAAAAAAGAGAGCACAATTGCTCTCTTTTTTTCATAACTTATTCTTCCCAAACTTTAACTTCTTTCATTACATCGCCTTGACGCATGTTTAATACTGTTTCAATACCGCTCGTCGCTTTACCAAACACTGTATGTACGCCATCTAAATGAGGTTGTGGCTCATGAACAACAAAGAATTGGCTACCACCTGTATTACGGCCAGCATGTGCCATAGAAAGTGAGCCAACAACGTGTCTATGAGGGTTTCCATCAGTTTCACATGGAATAGAGTAACCTGGGCCACCTGCACCTGTGCCTGTTGGGTCTCCACCTTGGCTTACGAAGCCAGGAATAACGCGGTGGAATGTCACACCATCATAAAATCCTTGCTCTGCTAATTTTTTAAAGTTTTCTACTGTTTTCGGTGCCTCTTCTGGGAAAAATTCCAATTCGATTTTTTCACCATTTTCCATTAATATGTATCCTAAAGTTTTCATACGTATATGTCTCCTTTCAACTATCTCAGCACTATATTACCATATTCATGACGAGAAACAAAAAGAATCCGACAATCTACATACTTCTTTTTTGAAATGTGGAAAAAGCTAGGTGACAAATAAGAAAAATATACTATAATAACTGTGTTGCCCGAAAATTTTAGAAAGAGAAAGGGAGCGATTTTTCGTGAAAGCGAAATTACTAGCTCTGCTATTAGCTGTAGCCGTATTTATTATGCCAACAGCTTCATTTGCAGACATCATTGAGGGAGAATCAATTGTTACACTAGGAGAAAACTTATCTGAACAACAAAAACAAGATCTGTTAAAAGAAATGGAAGCACCAAAAGATGCTACAATTATTACTGTGTCTAATGCGGAAGAACATAAATTTCTAGAAGGAATTGTTCCAAAAGCACAAATTGGTACGAGAGCAATTTCCTCTTCTATGATTACATACACAAAACCAGGGTCAGGTCTCATTGTACGCTCAAAAAACATTAATTCGATAACAGATGCAATGTACACAAATGCACTTATTACAGCAGGTGTGAAAGATGCAGAGATTCAAATTACTGCACCATTTAAAGTTTCTGGAACCGCTGCTTTAACCGGTTTAATGAAGGCATATGAAACAACATCGAACAAAGAAATTCCAGAAGATGTTAAAAAAGTAGCCAATGAAGAAATGGTACAAACAGCAAAACTTGGTGATAAAATCGGTGAAGAAAAAGCAGTTCAACTTGTTGCAAAAATTAAAGAAGAAATTGCAAAAGAACAGCCAAAAACTACTGAAGATTTACGTTCATTGATAAAAAAAATTGCTGATCAACTCGGTATTACATTAACAGATGAACAGTTGGATAACTTAGTAGCGTTATTTGATAAAATGAAAAATCTTAATATTGATTGGAACCAAGTTGGTAGCCAATTAAACAAAGCAAAAGACCATGTATCGGCCTTCTTAGGATCTGAAGAAGGACAAAGTTTCTTAGATAAAGTAAAAGATTTCTTCTCTAGTATCATTGATTTTGTTAAATCATTATTTAAGTAAAAAGCTCGTCTTTGACGAGCTTTTTTATTTTGCATTAACGAGCGTCTGAGCTAATAATTAGCAGGATTTAAGGTTTCACTTTATACGAGCAAAGGTAATTTCATAATAGCCTCTTCAACCGAACGAACAACATGATTTGCCTTCTCTTTCACATACGGATGAGCATGATGAAGAGTAAACGAGTGCGGAGTTACTTCAAACATAGAAATATCATTAAAAGAATCACCAATGCACGCGACTTCCTTTGCCTCAACTTTTAAATATTCCATTAATCGCTTCAGAGCGCTCCCCTTACTTACTCCCTTTGGCATAATGTCAACGTAGCGCTTACCCGATATAAAAACTTCCGCTTCGCTATGAAATGTATCTCGCAATTCTTGATCTAATGCTACAATTTTCTCTTCACCCCCAAAAACAAACAACTTCGCAGGATGTACAGTCCTCCCAAATTCCTCTTCTAATGCTTCTATTTCAGCGATATGCACTCCCATATACTCTTCAAAAGTATGATGATGTTCATTCTTCCTTTTTGTATATCGCTGCTCATTTGCACATACAATATCTGCTAGTCCCTTTTTATGTATATATCGATATATTTCCTGGGCAACCCCATCTTCAAAACTCGATTCATGAAATACTTTTCCATCCGGTAGTAACATTGTCGCTCCATTTAAACTGGTTGTGTAATACGGGAACGAAAACCTTTCTACCGCCTCATTAATTCGGTGAGTAAAACGGCCAGAGGCAAAACAAATATTTGTCCCTTTTTCAGCTAGCCAACAAAGCGCTCGTTCATCTTCTTTTTGCATATGATTCACATTGTAAACGAGCGTATCATCTAAATCACTTACAAATAATTTAATCATGTCCTCTTCCCCTTTCATACACAATATCTACTCTAATTGTACAAAAAAAATGTTTGGTTTTTGTTAAAAAAGCAATAATTTTTCAATAAAAAATAAGCGGGAGCATAATCCCGCTTATTTTTGTCTTCGCACATTTTGAGGTCTTACAATACTTGGACGAACCTTTAAACTAGACATAGTTGGACGGAGTAAAACTTTTGTTAATGCACCCCAATCAAACGGTAAAAACGGCCATAAATACGGTGTTTGTAAACTTTTTATAGACGCTAAAAATAAAATCAATATAGTCATTCCGATTACAAATCCCATCTCATGAAAGGCACCTGTCAAAATAATGACAAACAATTTTCCGACCTTATTTCCAAGTCCAAGTTCATAACTCGGCGTTGCAAATGATCCAATCATAGAAACCGCTACATATAAAATAACTTCTGGTACAAACAAACCTACATCAATTGCAATCTGACCAATTAATATGGCAGAAATTAATCCTGCTGCAGACGACAACGGTGTCGGTGTATGAATAGCTGCCATCCTTAAAAATTCAAGTCCAATTTCTGCCATCAAAACTTGTAATAAAATCGGTAAATGCGTCATCTTATTTGGTCCAATGAAAGCAAGATTTTCCGGTAAGAGAGTTGGATCAAATACAAAAACTAACCAAAATGGCAGTAAGAACAGCGAAAATATAACGCCTAAAAAACGTATCCAACGTAAAAATGTACCTACAGCTGGATTTTGCCTAAACTCTTCTGCATGCTGTAAATGATGGAAATATGTCGTTGGCGTAATCATAACACTTGGTGACGTATCAACGAGCACTAGCACATGTCCTTCTAATAGATGATTTGCTGCTACATCGGGCCTTTCTGTATATCGAATAAGCGGGAATGGATTATAACTTTGTTTGACAACAAATTCTTCTACCGTTTTATCCGCCATCGTAATCCCGTCTACATCAATGTTATTTAATTCTTGTTTTATAATCTTCACTAAATCCGGATTTGCAACATCTTGTACATATGTAATACAAATATCCGTTTGCGACCTATCCCCTACTCGAATCATTTCATTTCGAAGACGTGGGTCGCGTATTCTTCTACGAATTAAAGCTGTATTTACAACGATATTTTCAACAAAGCCATCCCTTGCACCACGTACTACCTTTTCTGTATCTGGTTCTGTCGGTGTCCGCCCTGGATAACTACGAACATCTATTGCGAACGCTTCCGTTTCACCTTCCACAAATATAATAATGAGTCCAGACAATACTTGGAGCATTACCTCATCCATCGTTTTCACTTTACTTACTTGTTGATGAATTAAACGATTCTCTAAAAGCTTCACTGTATCTTCTTCGACATCCCTTATTTCATTTGTATCCACCGCTTCTTCTAAAATAGGGATAATATAATTTGTATCACAAAGTCCATTTACAAAAAACACACCAATTTCTTTATTTAAAATTTGAAATTTACGAATACCCACATCGTATGTAACACCTAGTCCAACCGTTTGTTTTAAATAATTTTCATTATCACTTAAAAAAGATGAAATAGGGATATTCACTTTTTTAGGCTTCGTCATAAAACCCACTCCTTTCCAAAATTAATTGAATCGCTTTTCTAGTAATAGGTGATCCTCTCTCCCATTCATCATTTCCACACATCTTACCAATATCACCGACCCCCACAATGACAGGAACATTCAAATCATCTAAACAATAAATCGTATCCCCACTAATCCTGCCAATTTCACTATCTGGAAGTCCAAATTTATCCACACCGTATTCTGTCAAATTCCCATTCCGATCTACACTTACATCTACACGTGCCCATTCCCAATGATGTGTATTAGACGCTACTGCTAAAATACCAAGTACATCAACTTGTTTATGTGTTGCGACATATTTTAACGCCTTTTCACCAGATCCTTCTCCTATAAATCCGCTGTCATCAAACATGACAAATACAGGGTCATATGGTGTTTGCATAATAAGCTCAACAACTTTCTTCCCTGTCAATTTGGTTGGATTACTTTGCGATGCTGAAATACACCTTCCCCCAAATTCCTTTGTTAACAGCTCAATTGTCCGCTTTGCATATTCATCTCCATCTGTGACCAAAACAACCCTTCGTCTCATTTGATTTATCCTTTCGGTTTACATATAAGTGCTACAAAAAATGAAAATAATATTGCTGCTGAAATACCCGCTGACGTTAAGCTAAACATACCGATTCCAATTCCTAAATATCCATGTTTTTCTGCCGCATGCATTGCTCCGTGCAGTAGCGAATGCCCAAAGCTTGTAATAGGGACCGTTGCCCCAGCACCCGCAAATTTTATAAGCTTATCATACAATCCGAATCCATCTAATATAGCCCCAACGACTACAAATGTTGCCATTAAATGAGCTGGTGTTAACTTGGCGAAGTCTAGCAACACTTGTCCAATTACACAAATAGCTCCGCCTACAAGAAATGCATATATAAAATCCACAATTCACTCTCCTTTCACTCTTTCAAATACAACACCGTGCGCGATTGTCGGAATCGTTTCCTTCTGTTGCATCATCAGCGGGCTTAATAATGCTCCAGTAGCAACAACAAGAATTCGTTGTAAATTCCCCTTTTGCATCTCACGTAATAAATGCCCGTACGTTACAACCGCTGAACAAGCACAGCCACTACCACCTGCAAACACTTCTTCCTGACTCGAATCGTAAATCATTAATCCGCAATCATTGTATATATTCCCGAGATTATATCCTTCCTCAAGTAAAAGTTGTTTCGCAATTGGTGTCCCAACAGCTGATAAATCACCCGTAACAATCAAATCATAATCAGCGGCACTTCTTCTTAAATCTTCAAAATGCTGTTGAATTGTATGAGCAGCAGCTGGTGCCATTGCCGATCCCATATCTAAAGGATTCGCAATTCCTAAGTCCTGTACTTTCCCAATCGTAGCTGCCGTTATTTTAATTGCACTCTCTTCATTGCTAATTAATATGGATCCTGCTCCAGTAACCGTTGAATTTGCTGTTCCTGGCTTTTGTCCTCCATACTCTGTTGGATAACGAAATTGTCTTTCAGCCGTCGCATTATGACTACTTACTGTAGCTAAGATGCGATTCGCAAATCCACCGTCTATAAAGGCTGCCCCAACCGCTAAAGTTTCCATTGACGTCGCACAAGCGCTAAACATTCCTAAAAAAGGAATACCACACTCACGAGCAACATAATTTGCGGTCACTGTTTGATTTAATAAATCACCCGCTAAAAAGAAATCAATTTGCGATTTTTTGATATTTCCTTTTTGCATCGCTTGTTGAATCGAGTCTGACATTAACCTTCGCTCAGCAAGTTCCCAATTTTCCTCTCCACAATGTAAGTCAGCATATGAAATATCAAAATCCTTTCCAAGAGGGCCTTCAGCTTCTTTCGGACCGACGGCAGTACCAGTTGCATTCACGAAGATATCATTTTGAAATACCCACGTTTGTTTTCCTGTCAACCTCATACCTATCCCTCCTTTAAGACATTAAAATTTTAAATGTATATCTTATTAACCCGATAATGTATGCACCGACGACTCCAAACACAATGACGCTGCCTGCAATCTTAAACATATTAGTAGCAATCCCAAGAACAATCCCTTCACTCCTATGTTCTAGTGCAGCACTCGCCATAGAGTTCGCAAATCCAGTAACTGGTACTGCTGATCCGGCTCCAGAAAACTGCCCGATCTTATCATATACACCACATCCTGTTAAAATCGCCGATAATAAGACAAGAGTGGCAACTGTAGGATTCCCTGCCTCTTGTTCACTAAAATGAAAATAATGTATATAAAATTTCATCAATACTTCTCCAACTGTACAAATGAGTCCACCTACAAGAAATGCCTTGACACAATTTATGAAATAGTTTGGTTTTGGATGGTACTCCTTCACTTTATTTATGTAGTCATCCTTTAGTTTTTTTTGTGTCATATATATATTGCCTCCTACTTTACGAAATAAATCCAGTGAAACAATGAGCCTATTACTTTTCCAAGTACAAGAGCAACGAGTAAAACAACAATTTTCCCCTCTACCCCTACTCGTTTCGCTAAAATAGGTAAAACATTTAACACTTCTGTTAATGCCGCAGCAAGCATTCCAATGAATGTGCCACAAAATATCCCTAATATAACAAGCCAATATTGTGATGTTTGAAATGTAATATTTCTCAAACTACACCAAGCTCCTGTTAAAGTGCCTGCAATGACCGCCCACTCAAAATATTGAATGTGTTTTCCACTTCTCGTTAATTGAGCTAAACGTGGGATAATGCCTAGCACAGCTAAAAACGCAACATATCCGCTCCCTACAGCAATTCCTCCAGCGAGACCAATTAAAATAACGAATCCATGTTCAATCATCAGCTATCTGTTTCGTATTATCCTTATTTTCATGAACGATAACGTATTGATCTAGCGATTGCTGATATTGAAACATCTCAACTTCTAACGGACTTGGTTCTTCATTGATTCTCTTTTGAAATACATGATTAAAAAATAAAACCATACCTAATCCAAGACCTAGTGAATATGGAATTTGAAATAATAGCGGTTGTGCCTTAAATTCTCCAGTAATCATGTAATATAACCGTTGATGTACTTGTTGCATACTAACATCTTCATGGAAATAAATTATCGCAAGAGCCGCGCCAATGAAAAGCAACAACCATACAAGTCCGAAGAAAACCGGGTGCACTTTCTTTTTTTCGTATATAATTTCAACAAGAGTTTGTCCAGAACCAAGTAAATTAATTTGTATATGGGACGCTTTTTGTTGAATAATCTCAATCACTTTCATAACATCAATTACAACGTGCGTTTTATCATGCGCTGTTATTTTGTAAACTATCTCATTCTGTAACGACTCAACTATCAAAGAATCTCCGGCAAGTTGAGCAACATCGCCCAGCTTTACTTCATAAGTAGGAGAAACTTTTAAGCGATTTCGCATTTTAATATAAAGCGTTTGTTCCAACTTCCAATCACCCCTTCACTCTTCCTCGTAGTTGTAGTATGGTTATTGGAATTTTTTCTAATACAATTTTTTCATAAAAAAACATCTGTACCGTTTCGGTACAGATGTTTTAACCTACGCCTTTTTCTTAAATAAATTTGCAATACTTAATGCGAGTCCTCCCCAAATAACTACCATACCAATAACCATCATCATAATCGCTGATCCACTCATCATGAAACACCTCGGTCCTTCCATTCTTTTTCAAGCTGTGCAGAATCTGAATGTATTTGTGCATTCCATTTTTTTAAGCTAATTACTATCGCAACAACAAGAAATGCTGCAGCTATCGACCAACCATATGTTACAACAAACTCTGTCGGATAATCTCCGTAGTTCTTTTTAATGTTTTGGATTGTACCATCAATTAACATATACCCTAACATAAGTGGAGTAATAACGAGTAAACTCACTCTCCAAAACGTCCCTAACTTTATATCAGATACAAAGTTTGCATGATTTTGATAAACTGGTAAACGGCGTAGAATAAGTCCTATTGTAACTACTTCAGCTAGTGCAATTGTAATCAATCCAAAATTGTTAGCGAAATAATCAACAACATCGAGGAACATAAGTCCACCGCGCGTTGCAAAAACAAGAGAAACTAATACTAAAAGCGTTCCCATAATTCCAATCGTCTTTTGACGACTCAAGCTGAATTTTTCAGATACAGCGGCAAAGCATACTTCCGCAAGTGAAATAAGTGATGTAATTCCAGCAACCGTTAAAGATAAGAAAAATAATACGCCAAATAACGGTGACATCGGTAACTCATTAATAATTTGCGGGAATACTACGAACGCAAGCCCTACGCCAGCACTAGCTACTTTATCAACCGGTACCCCCATGTTATTTGCCATAAATCCAAGAGCTGCAAAAACACCGATACCTGCCAATAACTCAAATCCTGAATTTGCAAACCCTGTAATAAAAGCATTATTTGTTGTATCTGAGTTTTTCGGTAAATAACTAGAATACGTAATCATAATTCCGAATGCTAATGATAGACTAAAGAAAATTTGACCGTAAGCAGCAAGCCATACTTTCCCATCAAAAATACGACTCCAATCTGGTTTAAAGAATGCATCTAGCCCTTGCATCGCGCCTTCCATCGTCACTGCACGAACAACGATAATAAGGAACATAACAACTAGTAAAGGAATAAAAATGCGGTTAACAACTTCGATTCCTTTTTTAACTCCTTTAAATGCAACACCAAGCACGATAATCCAAACGAGAGCCAATGGAATTAATACTTCTGGTACGAGTCCCCCGAATTGTCCTGGCTTATCTGCAACATGTAAATACTCTTTAAATAAAAATGATTGCGTGTCTTTCCCCCATGCTCCAGTAATTGAAAAGTATGTATACGAAATAGACCAAGCAATGATTACAGCATAATATGTTGAAACAATAAATGTCACACACATTTGCCACCATCCAATAAATTCAGCACGTGGATTAATACGGAAGAATGTAAGTGGCGCCGAGCCACGATGACGATGTCCAAGAGCAAACTCGAACGCTAACAATGAAATACCAGTAGTTAATAATGCAAATAAGTACGGTAAAAAGAATGCGCCTCCCCCGTTTTCATACGCGGTATAAGGAAAACGCCATATATTCCCTAGTCCAACAGCTGAACCGATTGCTGCAAAAATAAATCCAGCCCTCGTTCCCCATTGTTGCCTCGTTTCCATGTTTCCTTCCCCCTTTGTGACAAGTTCATACTTGGATTATATTTTAAATTAACTAAATTATCAATATATTCTGTTAATTTTTAGAAATAATTGGATCCTCCTCCTTTTCATGACAATAAAAAAAGATCGAATAGATAGCTACTCATCTATTCGATCTTTCATCTGTTTCAATATTTTCTTTTCAAGTCTTGAAACTTGTACTTGCGAAATGCCTATGCGCTCCGCTACTTCTGATTGGGTTTGGTCTTTATAATAACGCAAATACACAATTAGACGTTCTCGTTCATCCAATTCTCTAATTGCTTCTTTTAAAGCAATTTTATCAAACCATTTCGTTTCAGATTGATCTGCAATTTGATCTAAAATAGTAATTGGATCTCCATCGTTTTCATACACAGTTTCATGTATTGATGAAGGAGCACGACTCGCTTCTTGTGCCAAAACGACTTCTTCTGGCGTTAGTTCAAGAGCCTCCGCTACTTCATTAATCGTTGGGGCTCTTCCAAATTCTTTCGAAAGCTCGTCTCTCATCTTTCGAATTTTGTTTCCTGTTTCTTTTAAAGATCTACTTACTTTCACAGATCCATCGTCACGTAAAAACCGTTGTATTTCACCAATAATCATTGGAACTGCATATGTTGAAAATTTCACGTCGAAAGATAAATCAAATTTATCTACCGATTTTAAGAGCCCAATACATCCAATTTGAAATAAATCGTCTGGTTCGTACCCTCGATTAAGAAATCGCTGTACAACCGACCATACGAGACGCATATTACTTTGAACGATTGTATCTCTCGCTTGTTGATCTCCATCTTGACTTTTTTGAATTAACGCTTTTAGCTCGTGGTCCTTTAACTGAGGTTTCTTCTTCTCATTTCTGACCTCTATGTCCATAGGCTATTCTCCTTAATTGCATAGAGCGTTACTATTTGATAAGTATTTTGTCAAATGGATTGTTGTCCCGAAAGATTCGTTTGAAATAACTTCTACTTCATCCATAAAATTTTCCATGATAGTAAATCCCATTCCGGAACGCTCTAATTCAGGTTTAGTTGTAAAAAGGGGTTGTCTTGCCTCATCTAAGTTAAAGATACCAATCCCTTCATCTCGAATCGTGAGTTTCACCATTGCTTCTTCCAAAATCACTGAAATATAAACAACACCTTCTGCATTTCCTTCATATCCATGAATAATTGCATTTGTAACTGCTTCTGACACAACTGTTTTAATCTCTGTTAGTTCTTCCATCGTCGGGTCTAGTTGTGCAATAAAAGCAGCTACTGTAACGCGAGCGAATGATTCATTCTGACTTAACGCTGAAAATTGAAGGTTCATTTCATTTCTCATTTATGCCACCCCCAACGTCGCGAGCGCATGCGCTTCACTTTCTTCTAAACGAACAATTTTGAATAGACCTGACATTTCAAATAAACGTTTAACAGGCGGTGAAATTGCACAGACAACCATTTCTCCACCTAATCCCTTTACATGTTTATATCGGCCTAATATAACACCTAGACCAGAACTATCCATAAATGTTAAGTTCTCTAGGCTTAAAACAATATGATGAACACCACGTGTCTCAATCATATCTGTTACTTTCGTTCGCAACTCTTCAGCAGTATGATGATCTAATTCACCCTCTAGTCTCACACATAAGACGTCACGTTTTACTTCTAAGTGCATGGAAAGACTCACACGATTTCCTCCTTATGCTCAAACTTTACTCATTAACATAAGATTTTCGTGATATAAAATAAGAATCCTTCCTACTGACAAAAGAAGAACTATTTCGTCATAAAGTGAAACCTTTCAGCAATTATCCCCGTATATACGAGTAGAAAAGCGGCAAAATTCCCGCCGCTATTTTGATGTTGAAAACATCCCAAAACTTCTTTTAAATAGTTCCCACCAGCTTGCTGCAGCAACATCTTCTTTTGCTACAATTGTTTGTTTTAATAAAACATCTTTATCTTTTTTAATAACGAGTGTACCAAGTGCATCACCTTTTTTAATCGGTGCCTTTACTTTCTTTTCAGCAATCACTTCTTGTTTTACCTTGTCCATATTTTCGCCCTTCTTCATAAGAAGAGACACATTGTCTGACGCAACTAAATCTACTTTTTCTTTTTTACCTTTTCCTACTTGTACAGTCTTAATTTTCTCGCCACGTGTATACAATTTCTTTGTCATATATTGTCCAAATGCATAGTCAAGAAGCTTTGTTACTTGGTTGTTCCGCTCTTTTGACGTAGGTGCTCCCATGACAACTGAAATAACACGCATTCCATTTTTTTCAGCTGATGCTGTTAAACAATATTTCGCTTCTGTCGTAAAACCCGTCTTCACTCCATCTACTCCAGGATAAAAACGAACTAACTTATTCGTATTAACGAGCCAAAATTTCTTATCCGTATTTTCACGTAAATAGTCTTCATACTTACCTGTATATTTTCGAATAAGTGGATACTTCATCAACTCTTTCGCCATAATAGCCATATCATTCGCTGTGGAATAATGATTTTTCGCTGGAAGACCTGTCGGATTTTGAAAATGTGTATTTTTCAGTCCTAAATCTTTCGCTTTTTTGTTCATCATATTTACGAATCCTTCTTCTGAACCAGCGATATGCTCAGCTACTGCAACAGATGCATCATTTCCAGATGCAATCGCAATGCCCTTTAGCATTTCATTTACAGTCATCTCTTCCCCAGGTTCTAGAAAAATTTGTGATCCACCCATTGAAGCTGCGTGTTCACTCGCTCTAACTTTATCGTTTAGTTTTAGTTTTCCTTTTTCAACTTGTTCCATAATTAATAGCATTGTCATAATCTTCGTCATACTAGCAGGTGGTAACTTTTCATTCGGATTTTTATCAAACAAAACTTTACCTGTATCTTGCTCAATTACGATTGCTGACGACGCTTGTTCGGCTAACTTCGGTGCTGTTTCTTCTGTTTTCTCCTGCTTCGTTTTCTCAGATTGTGCGAAACTAACTGAAGTACCAGAAAGCAATAACATGAAACAAACAAGTATTCCAAAAACTCGCTTCATGACTAACCCTCCATTCTATATCAAACCTATTTTTTCCAATTTATACATTTTTAATACCATATTTTTCTATCATTTTCTGTTGACAAATAAATTCATTGCCTATATTGTATTAAGTGTATTACACACAGTAGTACACTTAATACTCATCAGGAAGGAGACATTGCTCTTGCATATTCAAGTTGATCCAAGAAGCAACACTCCGATATGGGAACAAATTGTCCAAAATGTAAAAGAACTCGTATTGAAAAACATGTTAGCTCCAAGTGATAAGCTTCCTTCTGTACGCGAGCTCGCATCTTTGCTCGTTATAAATCCAAATACAGTAAGCAAAGCTTATCAAGAATTAGAGCGACAAGGGATTATTGAAACATTACGAGGGAAAGGAACATTTGTATCCCAATCGATTACCCCAACATTAGACGAAAGGAAAATCGCTATGGTTGAAAAGCAATTTCATCAATTACTACTAGAAGCCTCTTATCTTGGGATTACGAAAGATAAAATTCACGATTGGATAGATTCATACTACAAAGAGATTGGAGGAAGTACAGATGCTGAAAGTGACAAACTTGAAGAAAACAATTGATAATCAAACAATTTTAGACGATGTTTCTTTCACATTACAAAAAGGTAGTATCGTCGGATTGCTCGGTAGAAACGGTGCAGGGAAAACAACTTTATTACGAACGATGGTCGGCATTTTAGACCCCGATGAAGGCACTGTTACATATGAGGATACAGATGTTCATAAGCAGCCGGAAATTAAACAAAAAGTTGTATATGTTCCGGATTCTACTAACATACTGAACGGATATACAGTAAAGGAAATCGTGAAATTTTATAAAGCCGTTTATACAGCATTCGATAAACAATATTTTTATGAAATATTAGAACGTTTTAACTTGCCGGACAAACGAATCCGTAGCTATTCAAAAGGAATGAAAGCACTACTTGCCATCATTTTAGCTTTCGCTGCAAAAGTAGAATATATTATTTTAGATGAACCGACAAACGGGCTTGATCCTATCGTTAAAAGACAAATCCTACAATTTCTCGTTGAAGAAGTAGCAGAGAAAGAAATTACGATTTTCATCTCTACTCATCATTTAGATGAAGTTGAAAAAATCGCAGATACAATCATTATTTTAAAAGGGCATACAGTAGATTCTATTACGTCACTAGACGATGCAAAATCACGATTTGCTAAAATACAGGTTGCTTACGAACGATCACTACCTCAAAAACTAGAAAACTTAAGCAATATTAAAATATTAAACCAAACAGGAAAAGTATATACAATCTTAATTGAGGGAAATGTGGCTGCAACACTTGAGAAGTTTTATAAAGAGCAACCAATACTCATTGAAGAATTAACAATGTCACTTGAAGATGTCTTCGTTACGACGCTTGAGGAGGATGGGTATGTTTCATAAGGCGTTATGGATGTGGAATTGGAAACGCGGGAAATATGCTGGATTGCTATTCTTCTTTAGTTCACTTTATTTTTTATCTTATGAATACTATCAAGCTGCAGAGGAGCAACAGTCTCTCTTTCTCCATCCAGAAAGCATGGGTGAAAAAAAGTTTTACTATCATTATTCTTTTTATTCTTCTGATAGCTTTTGGTTAGGTATTATTGCAATTGCCCTAGCTTGTATATTAATTGGCTGGGAGCGAAGTAATCAAAATGGGAATTTATTTATGGCATTGCCATTTAAAAGGCGTGATATGTTCTTATCAAAGTGGATTTTCGGTACATTTTTCATTGTAATATCACTTCTTATCAATTGGGTTCTTATGTATTTTATTTATAAATCTACAATCCACTTTGAATATCAATCGTTCGAACCGTTTCATCGATATTTTCTTTATGCAATTTTTTCATATATTGCTATCTATACTATCTCTTTATGTATTGGCACATTTACTGGCAGTATTATTTCACAAAGCATCTTTAGCATTACTTTTTGCGTAATGGGAATGGGAATCTTTTCACTCTTACTCTTTTTCTTTACGATTCACGCTGATGCAATACAAGGGAATAAAAGTTATGCAAGTTCTGAAAAAATTTATGAACTCAATAAAAAAACCGACATTTCAGGTCCTATATTAAAATTTTCAATTATTTATAATTATCATCCTAGTGCCCAATCGTATGAGGAGCATGGCAAAGTGATACAGAGAGGTCCTACTTATCATAGTTACTACTCTGCCAAAGCAATACTTGTTCCTATCTTCTATACAATTTTCGGCTTACTTCTTGGCACATTTCTTTACACGAGGTCACCGAATGAAAATAATAAGAAAATCTTTATTTTTCAAAAACACCGCTCACTTTGGATATGGAGTGCTATCTTATATTTCGCATTAATAGGTGGCCGAATGTTAAACCGTTTTGATTTATTATTTAGTTACCATGTTGGATTCTTTTTAGTTGGAATCATCACCTATTTTGTTTTATCACGTCTTACAAACTATAAAGTTTTTTAAAGGAGAGATCCTATGTTTCAAAAAGCATTATGGATGCACACATACAAGCAAAGTAAATATATGGTTTGGCTATTATGGTTAGTAAGTTTCTATGTACTATCATATAATTATTATTTAGCAGCTGCAGAGCAACTAATATATTTCCATGAAAATACCAAATGGAAGTATATATTCCGGTACACTTATAACCTTTCACTTACTGATGCTATCATGATTCAAGGAGCTATCCTTATTGTATTAGCCTGCGCTCTTATTGGATGGGAACGTCAAAATCAATCAAGCGACTTTCTATGGTCCATGCCATTTAAACGGAAAGATCTCTTTATAACGAAATGGCTTTTTGGTGTGTGTAATATTGTAGCTATCGTTATATTGAATTGGGGACTTTTTGCTATTATGAAAAAGACAACCTTTCATAATAAGTATCAAGTATTTTCACCATTTCACACTTATTTCTTATACATGGTTATTGTCTTAATTGCCATCTATACACTTGCATTATGCATAGGCACAATTGCTGGTAATATGGTCTCACAAGGATTCTTTACTGCCGCTATACTTGGACTCCCTTTTATTTTGCCTACTCTAATTGTTGGATTTATTTCCGTCCATACAAATATGACCCCTTATACAATGAAGAACGTAAGTGATTTGTATACAGGCATAGTAGAAAAAGCGAGTATTTTAGCACCCGCTCGCGGATTCAATATTAATTTTAATTATAATCCTCAGCAAGCTTATACTGATGATCATGGCGTACGTCATAACGAGCCAAATTTCACCCGCATTCCTTCAGCAAAGAAACTTATTGGCCCGATCGCTAACATAATCATGTTATTACCTTTAGGGATGTACTTATATACAAGATCTCCTAATGAACAAAACGGAAACTTTCTATTATATCCGCAATTCAATAAAATATGTATGCTATGTTGTATAATCTTTATTGGAATGTTTGGAGGATTGCTAGTAGTAGGAAAAACAGTTGGGGGAATGCTAGCAGCAGGAAGCAATTCTATTTTGAACTATTATATTGGTTTCATAGGAACTAGTACGGTAGTCTATCTACTCTTATCTCGCTTATTAAAACTTAAATTTTCTTGGAATGTAAAATAACCTCCTCCCAAAAGGAGGTTATTTCACATTCTCTCTCCTATCCCCATACACCATCTCTTCTTTCATCCCAAATCCATCACCATTTTGTACAATTTGCTCTGTCGGTGCGACTACACTTTCAGCAATTTTCCATTCCCCGCGCTCTTTCAGAAACACTTGTAGAAAATAGTTCATGCCATTTAATTGATATGCATTTTCTTTTTTCACGTTATAGTGCACCGCAATGTAGTACACTTGAATATTTTCTTTCCCTGCTTTTGATACGTATTGCGATAATCTCGGAATGTACATAGATGCTTTCTTAAACGGCAATTGCTTCGCTTTAACGAGCGCTGAATTTGTTACATTACGCAATGTGTCCTGATTACGAATATTATCGCTATGATGAAATAATACTGCATTTTGCATAGAACGAACCCATAATTTCGAATATAAGACCGTATTATCGTTTTCAATATACTTCACTTCTTTTTGCACCACTTGGATAGGGGTATCGGCGTATGTGAATGTATGAAAACAGAAAAAACTTCCAAGTAAAATGGTAAGTGCAGCAATATATTTCATAATCTTTCCTCCGATCTTTTTAATTAAAGTATCGGAGTTTCAAAATATTTTTATTCAAAAGAAAAAGGATAGGAAAGCTCTCGCTTCCTATCCTCATTTATTATAATACGCGGCCAAATAGTTCTAAAACCATTTCTATCTCTTGGTCGCTCCAACCTTTAAATTTCTCTTTATAATATTCTTTACGCACAGCTTCAAGTTTTTCAGTTACTTCTCGTCCGTGTTCTGTAATTTCTAAGTACACGATACGACGATCTGAATTTGAACGTTTTCTTTCTACAAATCCTTTTCGTACGAGACGATCTGTTACAGCTGTAATATGACTGGAGGTTACGTTTACTTCACTCGCAATTTGCGAAGCCATCTGTGGACTTTTTAAAAATAACGCACGTAGTACAGAGAATTCATTATATGGCATATGCTCTGAAAAACGTGTATTAATATCATTCTGTAATAAACGTATCATCTTTCGAAATGATGCAGATAAATCTAAAATCAGTGTTTCTCTTTTTTCGTTCACTAGCCTCGTCCCTTTTTTATCATATTTACACATATTATAATCTATAAATACCTCTGTTGTATATGCTTTATTTCCTCATCATTCTCATTTATGTAACTTTTTTCATACGATTTTCTTTTTTGTTCACACATATACATATAAAGTGAAACTTTAATCAGTGGGGAGGTCTCCATCCCCCACTGATTATTAGCCCACACCAATTGGGATTTTACGGGCAGTCTTACTGTCCGCAAATAGCGGGATAAAAAAGGATGGTGATGCAAAATGCAAGGTGGAATGAATCCGTATTTACATAATATCCGTACGACAAATGCTGGTAAAGAAGCTACTATTACTGTACAAGGAGAAGGCATTGTAAAAGCAAAACCAAATGTTGTCATATTAACACTCGGAATTCGAACAGATAGTAAAAATGTAAAACAGGCGCAAGAAGAAAATGCGATACAATCGAAACAATTGCTGGATGCACTCAAACAGCTCGGTATTGCCGATAAAGATATAGAAACCATTTCTTATACGATTACTCCTCAATACGAATATGTAAATGATAAAGCATTACTACAAGGATACCGTGTGGAGCATTTGTATGAAATTACCGTTTTAAATGTGCAAAAAGCAGGGGAAGTATATGATATAGCCGTTTCGAATGGTGCAAATGTAGCAAAAGGGTTACGTTTTCGAATATCTCATCCAAATAAATATTATGAGCAAGCTCTCATTCAGGCTCTGCAACAAGCAGTAGACAAAGCTCGTACAATTGCGAGTACATACAATTTAAATATTAATCCTGTTCCACTCTCATTCGTTGAAGAATCTGTCCAATTACCACGGGAGGTTGCATCCTATGCTACTTTGCAAGCGCACGCAGCTCCGCCCATTCAATCAGGAGAATTAGAAATCATTTCATCTATCCGGGCTATTTTTACGTATTTATAAATAATTTCATTTATAAGTAACCGTTATCATTTTCGTTGTTGTAAAAACATGATGTTCTGATATAATAAAGGACGGTGAGCTCTTACAAAAGAGATATCACGGGTGGGAGAGGGATATGAAAAAGAAGGTTTAACATGAAAGGAATACTTGAAAGAACATTTAAATTAGACTTACACCAAACATCACCAAAACAAGAAGTTTTAGCTGGAGTCACGTCATTTTTCACAATCGTTTATATTATGATTGTAAATGCGTCAATCTTATCAGATGCCGGCATTCCTCTTGAGGCAGGAATTTTGGCAACTGTTTTTAGTTCATTTGTCGGATGTCTACTCATGGCATTTTGGGCAAATGCACCTGCTATTCTTGTCCCTGGTATGGGTGTAAATGCATTCTTCACGTACACTGCTGTGCATACGCTTGGTTTAACTTGGCAAGAAGCATTAGCTGCTGTCTTTATCTCTGGTATTATTTTTGCAATTGCCGCGTTTACACCGATTGCTCGCGTGCTTTCGGTATCGATTCCAAAGTCATTAAAGGAAGCGATCACTGTCGGTATCGGGTTATTTTTAGCTTTCATCGGCTTGCAAAAAGGTGGTTTAGTCGTTTCGCATCCTACTACTGCTGTAGCAATGGGGAAATTAAGTAGTCCTGTCGTTCTTGCAACACTACTTACTCTTATTGTGGCACTTGTGCTATTTGTGCGTAACGTACGTGGAAACTTTTTATGGACGATTGCAATTGGAACTGGTATTGCATGGCTGTTCGGCCTTGTAGATACGAGTCAAGTGGGAAATAGTTCGTTTTCATTCGCTAATTACGGCGATGTATTTGGAGCTATGTCATTTGGGAAACTTTCTTCCTTACCGTTTTGGATTGCAACATTTTCCTTAAGCATGGTGCTTATTTTTGAGAACATGGGACTTTTACACGGTTTATTAGAAGATGACCGTAAATTCCCACGTGCTTACCAAGCAAATGCAATTTCAGCAATGACATGTGGTCTATTTGGCACAAGCCCTACCGTTTCAACTGTAGAGAGTGCCGCAGGTATTACTGCAGGCGGGAAGACAGGTCTGACGTCTATCGTTACAGGATTGTTATTCTTCGCATCACTGTTTGCGCTTCCGTTTGTCAAACTAATTCCTAATAGTGCCATTGCACCAATCTTAATTATTATTGGCGGCCTGATGATTACAAGCATTCAACAAATTCCTCTGAACGACTTTTCAGAAGGATTTCCAGCGTTTTTAATTATCGTTATGATTCCGTTCACATATAGTATCGCTGATGGCATTGCGTTCGGATTTATTGCTTATCCTATCTTGAAAGTTGCTCTTGGAAAGCGTAAAGAAGTCGCACCATCCATGTATATCATTGCATGCTTATTCTTAGCCATGTTCGTATTACACGCTATTGGCTAGTAAAAAACACCGAGTATTTCTCGGTGTTTTTTTACTTAAACCATCCTTTTTTGTAAAACCAAACCATCATTCCTCCGCCAATTAAAGCCATTAAAAATAAACAAATAAAATAACTATACTGTCCGCCAAGCTCTGGCATATGCGAAAAGTTCATGCCATATACCCCTGCAATAAATGTTAATGGCATGAAAATAGTCGAGAATACAGTTAATGTTTTCATAATGTTGTTCATATGGTGGGAATTCAATGAAAAGTAGCTATCTCGAATATCTGCTGTTAATTCACGGCTCGCTTCAATCATCTCTGTCAGTTTAAGCAAATGATCATGTATATCTTTAAAATAAATTTCATGATCGCTTATACCGTAAAAACGAGTTGAATTTAAAATGCGATACAATAAATCACGCATCGGAATAATCGTACGTCTTAGCTTAGATAAATCTGAACGAATATCAAATACCTCTTCTAGCACACTTCCTGCTGTCTCACCCGTTAAATTATCATCAATTGCATTTAAATGGTCTTCAATGTAATAAACAGGTGCGAAATAATCATCTACAATTTGGTCAATAATTGTATGTGCTACATGTAAAGGGCTCTTCTTAATACGTTTCTTCTCACCGAGCGTTTTCCATACTCTTTCAATCGCATTGTTATGAGAGAAATGGAAAGAAACAACAAATCGATCGCTAACAAATAAATCGATTTCATGCGGCTCCAATCCATCTTCTCCAAATGCATGGAGAACTAAGAAATTATATCCATCATAAAAGTCTACCTTTGGCCTCTGTACATACTCTACACAATCTTCAATTGCAAGGGGATGGAACTTGAAGTGATCTTGTAAAATATATGTATACTCTTCTTTCGTCGGCTTATATAAATCAAGCCAATACCATACGATGTTTTCTTTTTTCGTTTCTTCTAGCGAAACATCATATAAAACTTCATTTTTTTTCGTTACTGCACAAATTCTAATCATAATTTCACCCATTATTATTATAAACAAAAAATAGTAAAAAAAGCCAAGGAGAAATCTCCTCAGCTTTTTTTTATTACTTTGTTACAATACCGTGTACTAAAGTCGGTGCATCTACGTGTTCTTTAGCGATTTTCATGTTCTCATAAATTTTCGCTTTAACATCTTCAACATTTTCGCGGTTTGCGTAAATTGTAACAAGAGAATCACCTTTTTTCACGCTATCGCCTACTTTTTTGCGAAGCATTAGACCAACTGCTAAATCGATTTCAGACTCTTTGGTAGCACGCCCTGCTCCTAAAAGCATTGCTGCTGTTCCAATTTCATCTGCAACGATTTCCGATACGTAACCGTCTTCTTTCGCTTCCACTTCAATTTTAAATTGTGCTTGTGGTAATTTAGAAGGATCATCAACAACAGAAGCATCGCCGCCCTGCGCCGATAAGAACGTTTTAAACGCTTCTAGCGCTTTTCCATTGTTCATTACTTCAATTAATTTTTCACGTGCATCTTCTAATGATGAAGCTTGTCCAGCAAGGTATACCATTTGACTTCCAAGCGTTAAACATAGCTCTTCTAAATCTTTCGGTCCCTTACCTTGTAATGTATCAATTGCTTCTTGTACTTCTAATGCATTACCGATTGCCTCACCAAGTGGCTGACTCATATCAGAAATAACCGCCATCGTCTTACGACCAACGTTATTACCGATTCGTACCATTGCTTCCGCTAAACGTTTCGCATCTTCGTCTGTTTTCATAAATGCACCCGCTCCTGTTTTTACATCAAGAACGATTGCATCCGCTCCAGCAGCAATTTTCTTACTCATAATCGAGCTTGCAATAAGCGGAATAGAGTTTACTGTTGCCGTTACATCACGAAGCGCATATAACTTTTTATCAGCAGGTGTTAAGTTTCCACTTTGGCCGATAACAGCAATTTTATTTTCATTTACAAGACGCATGAATTCATTATTTTCGATTTCAACATGGAATCCTGGTACTGCCTCTAATTTATCAATTGTACCACCTGTATGTCCTAGACCACGTCCAGACATTTTGGCAACTGGTACATCTAAAGCAGCTACTAATGGACCTAATACAAGTGTCGTTGTATCACCAACACCACCTGTTGAATGCTTATCTACTTTGACCCCTTCAATTGCTGATAAATCAATTGTATCGCCGCTATTTACCATTGCCATCGTTAAATCAGCACGTTCTTGTTCATTCATATCTTGGAAGAAAATCGCCATTGCAAGTGAACTCATTTGATAATCTGGAATATTACCATTTGTGTATCCTTCAACGATAAAGTTAATTTCTTCTGTCGTTAATGCATGTCCATCACGTTTTTTTGCGATTAGGTCCACCATTCTCATTGTGAAGTCACCCCTTCATTTGTTTTACAATTGCTTTTACTAATGCTAAGAAGTTAGCTTTAACACGTTCTGTCGTTTCAATTACTTCATCGTGGTGAAGTGGCTGATCTAAAATACCAGCTGCCATATTTGAAATACAAGAAATACCAAGTACTTTCATACCAGCATGACGCGCTACAATTACTTCAGGTACAGTTGACATACCAACTGCATCTCCGCCAAGTGTACGAAGCATACGAATTTCAGCAGGTGTTTCATATACAGGACCTGTCATTCCAACGTATACACCTTCCTGTACTTTAATGTTTAAATCTGCTGCAACTTGTTTCGCCATTTCGCGAAGTTCTGTCGTATATGATGTAGACATATCAGGGAAGCGTACACCCATTTCAGAATCATTCGGTCCGATTAATGGATTCGTACCCATGAAGTTAATGTGATCTGAGATTAACATAAGATCGCCTGGTTCAAATGATGTATTTACACCACCAGCTGCATTCGTTACAACAACTGTTTCTACACCTAGTTCTTTCATAACACGAACTGGGAATGTTACTTTTTGCATATCATATCCTTCGTAGAAATGGAAACGTCCTTGCATTGCTACTACTGTTACACCTTGAAGTGTACCAAATACTAATTGACCTGCATGACCTTCTACAGTTGAAACTGGGAATTCAGGGATTTCACTGTATGGTACTGTTACTGCATTCTCGATTTCATCTGCTAATACACCTAGTCCAGATCCAAGGATTAGTCCTACTTGTGGTGTCTCTTGAAATTGCTCTTTTAAGTATGAAGCTGATTTTGTAATAAGTTCACGATTCATTTGTTTATCCCCCTATTTCTTTAGCTCGTTTAAGAAGCTTGTTCCGTGTTCTGGCATTTTAACGTTAAAGTTTTCTGCTACAGTTGCACCAATATCAGCAAATGTTTGACGAAGTGATAATTCTTGTCCGCCATCTTTCATGCTTGGGCTATATGCTAATAACGGCACATATTCACGTGTATGATCAGTACCGTGGTGAACTGGATCATTACCGTGGTCTGCTGTAATTAATAATAGATCATCTTCTTTTAGTTTTTCGAATACTTCTGGAAGACGTGCATCATATTCTTGTAATGCTTCTCCGTATCCTTGTGGGTCACGGCGATGACCGAATAATGCATCAAAGTCAACTAAGTTTAAGAAGCTAAGACCTGTAAAGTCCATATTTAATGTATCTACAAGCTTATCCATTCCATCCATATTAGACTTCGTACGAAGTGATTCAGTTACCCCTTCTCCATCATAAATATCAGAAATTTTACCAATAGCAATTACGTCATAATCGCTATCTTTTAGTTCATTCATGACTGTGCGACCAAATGGTTTTAACGCATAGTCATGACGATTTGGTGTACGTGTGAAGTTTCCTGGTTCTCCAACGAACGGACGAGCGATAACACGTCCTACCATGTACTTCTCATCTAATGTTAGTTCACGTGCGATTTTACAAATTTTATATAGTTCTTCAAGTGGTACTACTTCTTCATGAGCTGCGATTTGTAATACGCTATCAGCAGAAGTGTAAACGATTAAAGAACCTGTTTCCATTTGCTCTTGACCAAGTTCATCAAGAATCTCAGTTCCAGAAGCTGGCTTATTACCGATAATTTTACGGCCTGTTTTTGCCTCTAATTCATCAAGTAATTCTTTCGGGAATCCTTCAGGGAACACTTGGAATGGTGTATCAATATATAGGCCCATGATTTCCCAGTGACCTGTCATTGTATCTTTACCAGTAGATTTCTCTTGCATTTTTGTATAATATCCAAGCGGTTTCTCTACTTTAGAGATTCCTTTCATTTCACGAATGTTACCAAGACCTAGTTTCACCATGTTTGGCATTTGTAATCCATTCATATGTTCAGCAATGTGACCAATTGTATCAGAACCTAAATCACCAAATTGCTCAGCATCTGGTGCTTCACCGATCCCTACTGAGTCCATTACGACTAGGAAAATACGTTTATATTTATTCATAACTGCGACCTCCTATAAGTTCAGTTCTACTTCTTGTAGTATGTTCAAAACGCTATAAAGTGAAACTGTTATCCATAAGAATTATCTTTCGTTCTCATTGTCAAACAGTACTTCTTTAAATCATTCTCTAACCTATTTCGTTTTACTTGAAACGACTGAAAAACATTTCTAGTTTTTTCTAAGTCAGATGTCAGACATCTGATATTGATATCATAACATGTTTACGCTTTCTTTTTAATACATTTTCATAGAATTTCTCATTTTCTTCACACTTCTATTGTAATCCATTCTGCAAAGAAGTGCTAATCATTTTATGAATAATTTCCTAATATAAAAATAAAAAAGCGGCTCTAAAGAGCTGCTTTTTTATTTTACTTCTACTGTTTCTTCTTTATGTTCATGCAGTTCGCCTTTTCTTACATGAACTTTCACTTTGTAAGAGCCGTTCTCTTTGAAAGTATGTTTCGTTTCATACTCTCCTTTATTTCCTTCTTTCGCTGGAATAAATTCGTGTTTTTCAACACCATCTTTCCAAATCTCAAGTTGAACTTCAGCACCAGTTAACGCTTCTTCTTTTTGCTTTAAATGAACTTTCATTGTTGATTCAGCATTTGCTTTTATGTCACCAGCCATAAGGTGAATCATTGTGTCACTTTTATGATCGCCATGTCCTGCACTGTGATCGCTATTTTCTTTTTTCGCATCTTCTACTTTCGCATTCCCTACAGCAATTTTGTGTTCTGGCATAACGTGCATATCACGTGCATTTGTATGAGGAATAATATGATATACTCCATCAGTTTCAAATGTTTTCTCTACAGCATAAACACCTTTCCCTTTATGCTTACCATTTAACATCTCGTGTTTTTCGTCGCCATCTTTCCAAATCTCAAACTTTACGTCATCAGCATCCGTCACTCTTTCTTTTCCTTGTGTAACAAGTGCTTGTACTTCTGTTTTTTCACCAGGTTTTATTTCTTTCGGATTCGTTTGAATTGCTACGTTTATAGCTTCAAGTTTCTTTTCTTTTTTCGGTTCTTCTTTGTTTGTATTACAGCCAGCTAGTGCTAGCATCGCGATAAATAATGTAATAATAAGTTTTTTCATCTTCATTTCCTCCTTCATACTTTCCTTAGTATAGAGGAAATACATTGTAATATTCTAGTCTTCTGCTGAAAACAATGTACGAAATGTTTGTGAAGTTTCTGTGAAGTGCTTTACTCTTCTCAATCTATGAAAAAAAAGAGCATAATAACTATGCTCTCGGATGGAACTGTTTATATACATCTTTTAATCTAGTTTTTGAAACGTGTGTATAGATTTGCGTTGTTGAAATATCTGCATGTCCAAGCATTTCTTGTACAGCACGCAAATCTGCCCCGTTCTCTAATAAATGCGTAGCAAAAGAGTGACGCAACGTATGCGGTGTAAGCTCTTTTTCAATATTTGCTTCTTTCGCTAATCGCTTTAAAATTTTCCAAAACCCTTGTCTCGATAATCGGTTTCCATGATGGTTTAAAAAGAGCGCATCTACTGCTTTTTTCCCCATCAATTCTCTTCTACCTTTTTCAATATACTTTTGAATCGCTTCCGTCGCTAAGCTTCCTAATGGAATGATTCTTTCTTTATTCCCTTTCCCTATGCAGCGAACAAACCCCATCGTTAAGTGTACATCTTCTAAATTTAATGCAATTAATTCTGAAACACGAAGTCCTGTTGCATACAATAACTCTAACATTGCTTTATCACGAATCCCGAAAGCACTCGCCGCTTTCGGTGTTTGAAGTAACGCTTCTACTTCGTCAACAGATAATACTTTTGGTAATTTCCGTTCTCCTTGCGGCGTTTCAATATGTACCGATGGGTCATGCTCCACCGCTCGTTCACGAAGTAGAAATTGGTGAAACGAACGAATCGATGCAATATGACGTGCCAATGTTTTTGAAGACTTCCCATTTTCTTTTAAATACTGCAAAAAGTTAACAATGTGTAGGCGTGTCACTTCATGAAATGTCTTCGTCTGTTCTACATTTTGCAAATACTTCACATAGCTTTTCAAATCACGTTCGTAAGATACAACTGTATTTTTCGCTAATCCTTTTTCAACAATCATATAATGAATAAAATCTTTTAATTGATCTTCCAATCTACACTACTCCCCATTTTCATAGAAAAACATCATTCTATTTACGAAAGCATCCTTTGCCGGCTCCTCATTCCCTGATACTTTTTCTACAGTCTCTTCTTTTGGCTTTTCATAACGATGGTAACTTTCATATTCTTCATTTATCCATAGTATAGCGAAATAAAACAAAATCGTACAACTCGTAAATAATAAAAATACTTTCATCCCATCAAAAGTTAATTTCAAAGCTCGGCGCATTGTAAATTCCTCCAAAATATAAGTTATTACAACATATGCCAAGCTTTCACCGATTTATACCTTATTCAAATAAAAAACCTCTTCCTAGTTAAATAGGAAAAGGTTATTTTTCATCCGTTTCATTTTCTTGACAATTTTTACAAATCCCATGGAATGTTAAACGATGATCTTTCACCTTAAAGCTCCAGTCTCGTTCTACTTTATTCTCCACTTCACCAAGTAAATCTTCTTGTATTTCTTGTACAGCACCGCATTGTGTACAGATTAAATGATGGTGGAAACGCTGTGCACCTTCTTGGCGTAAGTCATAGCGTGAAACACCGTCTCCGAAGTTAATCTTATCGACAACTTTTAACTCAGATAATAGCTCTAAAGTTCGATAGACGGTTGCTAATCCGATCTCTGGCGACTTTTCTTTTACAAGGAGGTATACATCTTCTGCGCTTAAATGATCTTCTTCATTTTCTAGCAGCACACGAACTGTTGCTTCACGTTGTGGTGTCAATTTATAGCTCGCTGCATGTAATTGCTTCTTAATTCGTTCAATTCTTTCTTCCATTCGGTACTACTCCCTCCTCGCCACTCTTACACCATTATATCAGAAGAAGGGCTTCTGTCAAAAGAAAAAACAATAAAAACAAATTGATAATTATTCTCAAAAAGTATTTATTTTTTATTAATAGCTTCCACGACTTCTTTCATTAAAATTGGTGATGCATATGCTTCGACGCTAGAAGCGATAGCTAACACTGCTCCAATCACGAGAAAAAAGCATGTATAACGAATTAATAACGGTAATAGTGGCTCAGTTATTTTCCGGATAAATTGGTGCCTAATCATTCTCAAAGAAAAGCTTGCAGCAATTGTTGTCATAACAAGAAACACTGGAATTATAATTAAATTTTGCGGCAATACAGATACAAATGCTAATAGCAATCCATTCCATCCGTGCTGACTTACTAAAAAACCTACTGTAAATCCAACAACTACTCCTTTTAAAAATAATAAGATAAAAATAAGTGGCAATCCAATAATGGAAATCCCTAAAATCCAAATAAAGCCAATATATTTTAATTGCGAAAAGTAACTTTCTCGAAACATTTCACCCGCAATAGCAAATTCTCCTTTAGAAACTTGTCCAAAAAAACGCTGTAAATAAAATGATAAATCTTGCTTTTGGTTTATTTGTAAACTATTCACAAGAATCGCTCCAAATATTACTCCCATCAATAATAAAACAGAGTTAAATATATATAGTGAAGAATTTTCCTGTATGTGAGACATTACACGGTCTTGCCAAGTTTTTCGCCACATTTTCCTTCCCTCCGTTCACACTCTTACTAAAAATGTATGTGAGAAAGAAAAAAGTATGACGAATTAACATTGAAATTCCGCTCTACTTTGCTAAACTAAATAGTAGAGAATAGGAGGGATTTCTCTTGAAACCATTATTGTTAGATTTTCCAACATTATTTCAAACTGAGCGCTTGCAAGTACGTAAGCCGTTTCCAGGTGACGGTACAGAAGTATATGAAGCAATCCAAGCTTCTCTAGAAGACTTATTACCGTGGATGCCAATTACAGCTGAAACAGAAGAAAGTGCTGAAGAAATTGTTCGCGAAGCTCACGGACAGTTTTTACTTCGTGAAACACTTGATTTTCACTTATACGATAAAGTATCTGGTACATTCATCGGAGCTATTACTCTTAAGCCTGAAAACTGGGATATTCCAAAGTTTTCACTTCACTTCTGGTTACATAGCGCTTATACAAAGCAAGGCTATATGACAGAAGCCGTTAAAGGGGCCATTCAATTTGCCTTTGATAAACTAGGTGCTAGAAGAATTGAAATTCGTACTGATGCAACAAATGTAAATGCATGTAGCTTAGCAGAACGTCTTGAATTTATTTTAGAGGGTACTATGGAAAATGATTTCCTAGCGCCAGACGGTAGCTTACGCGATGCACGTGTATATGCGAAAATTAATTAAAAAACACTCGCCTAAGGCGAGTGTTTTATTTTTGTAATTGTAAATATTGTACTGCAAACATCGTCTTCGCATCATGAATACGATGATTTTCCATAAGAGAAATTGCTTCTTCTAATGACACTTCCATTAATTCCACAAATTCATCTTCATCTAAAGCTGCTTTATTTTCTTTTTGTTTTAATCCTGTCGCTTTATATACATATAAAATCTCGTCTGCAAAACCAGGTGATGTATAGAAAGATGTGATAAATTCCATATTTTCACATACATATCCTGTTTCTTCTTCTAATTCACGAACTGCTGTTACCTCTGGCTTTTCCCCAGGTTCTAACTTCCCAGCTGGAATTTCCACAATTGCCTTTTCGAGAGCTTTACGATACTGCTCAACAAGTACAATTTTCCCCTCATCAGTAATAGCAATAATAGCAACTGCCCCAGGGTGATTTACGATTTCACGTTTACTCATTTCTCCATTTGGTAATACTACATCATCAACACGAACTTTTATAACTCTACCATCAAAAATCGGTTCAGTTTTTACTGTTCTTTCTGCAAGATTACTCATACTACTTCATCTCCCTGTTCTATTTCCTAATCGTTCTTCATACATTTTACCACATTGAAAGGAGCGTGATAGAAATGAAAATTTATATTTTACCAAATCGCGTCACTTTAGTCGGCAAAGCATGGCAAATTCGTCATAAACTAAAACAATATGGAAAAGAGTATACAACTGTGCAGGAGTGGATTACAGCAAACAAAAAGTAAACGTTTGTCAACCTTCTTCCCCTTTCGTACAATAAAGATAAGGAGGTTGACTTATGAAAAAACGTCAATTAGGAAAATCAGATTTATATGTTACGGAAATCGGATTTGGCTGTATGTCTCTCGGTACATCTGAAGTAGAAGCTATGCGTATTATCGATGAGGCAATCGATTTAGGAATTAACTTTTTTGATACAGCGGACTTATACGATTATGGATTAAATGAAGAATTTGTCGGCAAAGCTCTGAAAGGAAAACGAGATCAAATTGTTCTTACAACAAAGGTTGGAAATCGATGGACAGAAGAAAAAAACGGCTGGTCTTGGGATCCTTCTAAAGCTTACATAAAGGCCGAAGTAAAAGAAAGTTTACGTAGACTTCAAACAGATTATATTGATTTATATCAACTGCATGGCGGGACGATTGAAGATCCTATAGATGAAACTGTTGAAGCCTTTGAAGAATTAAAAAAAGAAGGTATTATTCGTCATTATGGTATCTCTTCTATACGTCCAAATGTCATCCGTGAGTATGCAAAACGTTCAAATATCGTTAGTGTATTAATGGAGTACAACCTTTTAAATCGTCGCCCTGAAGAATGGTTCTCGCTGCTTAATGAACATCAAATTAGTGTCATCGCACGCGGACCACTTGCAAAAGGACTGTTAACTGACAGCAATGAAACGAAGATAGGAAAAGTGAAAGAAAAAGATTACCTCTCCTATTCTTATGATGAATTAAATACAGCATTAGCAAGTGTAAAAGAAATAATCGGGGGAAACTCTTTAACAGGAACAGCTATTCAATATTGCTTACATAATGAAACTGTTGCATCTGTTATACCTGGTGCAAGCTCTATTCAACAGTTGCAAGAAAATGTACATGCTGGTAAACAAACACCTTTAACAGAAGAAGAATATACACAACTTCAGCAAATTGTAAAATTTGATACATATGCTTTACATCGTTAAAAAGACGCTACCATACTGGTAGCGTCTTTTTATAACGTATCATATTTATCAGGATTCGTCCCTACATGTAAATTACGATCTAACGTATTAATTTGATTCATCTCTTCTTCAGTTAATGAGAAATCAAAAATAGTAAAGTTCTCTTCAATACGAGATGGCGTAACAGATTTAGGAATTGTCACAATCCCACTTTGAATATCCCATCTTAATATAACTTGCGCGGGTGTTTTTTCATATTTGTTAGCAATATCCTGAATAATTGGGTGCTCGAATACTTCCCCGCCCCTCATTAATGGACTCCATGCTTCCATTTGAATTTGCTCATTTTGACAGAAGTTACGCAATTCAAATTGCGCTAACATTGGATGAAGTTCCACTTGGTTTACCATCGGCTTCACTTTGCAATTTGGTAATAACAGTTCTAAATGATGTTTATGAAAATTAGAAACACCTATCGCACGCACTTTACCTTCTTCATACAATTTTTCTAAAGCTCGGTACGTATCAACATACTTCCCTCTTATCGGCCAATGTATTAAATATAAATCTACGTAGTCCATTTGTAATTTCTTTAAACTTTTTTCAAATGCCTCGAGCGTCTCCTCGTACCCTTGATCGTCGTTCCAAACTTTCGTTGTAATAAATAAGTCTTCTCGCGGGATTCCTGATTCACGAACCGCCTCTCCGACACCGCTTTCATTTTCATATACAGTCGCTGTATCAATCGAACGGTATCCAACTTCTAACGCTTTTTTTACTGCTTGTTTTACTTCGTCGCCTTCTTTCGCTTTATAAACGCCTAAGCCAATCATTGGCATTTTCACGCCATTATGAAGTGTAGTTGTTGGAATATGCACATTCGTTCTCCCTTTCATTGTTACATTTTTATAAACCACCACTTTATTTCAACAAGATTCATCCAAAAAGTCAAAACATACGTACAGTTTACATAATAATTTTATACACCTTATAAAAATAACGTGAACTCAGTCATTCACATTATTTTCTATCCATTCTTTTGCTTTTTCATCAACATTACGTACAAACTCATCTTTTCCTTCTGTATACAGCGTGCCATCATATGTATATTTTTCTGCCAGTTCTTTCTTTAAAGTTGCATATGCCTCAGCTTCTTCACAATGAGCCATCATATAATCACGAAACGCTAAATGCCTTGTAATCTCAGAATTTCCTTTTTCAAATACGTGCAAGTGATACGAGCGTTTCTCCTCAGTTCCATGAATAAAAAAACGGCGACCTGAAATGCCATTTTCCCCTTTCACAATATAACCAAGCTCGTCAAATTGTTTATTCCAATGATCCACTCTTTCAATACTGTCTACTTCCATTATCATATCAATGATTGGCTTAGCCGCAAGTCCTGGCACTGATGTACTGCCAATATGATAAATTTTCACCGTTTCTGGCATCGCCAATTTTAATCTTTCGGCTTCCATTTGGAATTTCTCACTCCAATGATTTTCGTACGGAACGACTACAATTTTTCTCATTTTAACTCCCCTTTTCTTACAAACTCGTCAAAAAAAATGATCAGTGATATTTCACTGATCATTTTTTATTATTTAAAGTCTTTCCAAGTAAGGTTACTTTCACTTAACAGTTCTTCAAATGATTTATTCTTTTCACGCTCTTTTTGCTCTTTACGCTTTCTTTCTTGCTCAGCTGCCTCTTTTTCCTCTTCTCTTACTTGCAACTCTTTTTTCTTATTCTTTAATTGTTGCATTAGTGAATCGTTCAATTGATCACCTAATGTAAGTGATTCTTTCTCTGGTTTATTCATTTGAGATTGTCTTTGCATTTGTCTTTGTTTCTTTTTCTTCATACTGCTCACCTTTTACTTTTTCCTCCATTATAGAGGATACACGGTGAAATCGACAATAAAAAAGGTACATTACTCTCGCATTCTCTATTATTTATTTTTTGTAAATATGTTAATTTTTCGAAAAAACTAAATTTTATTGTAGATATACTCCTATTAATCTATTAAAATTATGTCGTATGATGTCAGATTATAAAAAAGGAGAAACTAATCATGTGGAAAAAAATTATTCCTGCTGTCGCTATTTTAAGCACCATGACTTTTTCAAGTGTATTCGCCGCTCCTCCATCTCAGACTCCTGCTGAACAAAACCGATACATAGACGTACAAATGCTTGGTATTAATGATTTCCATGGACAACTAGACACTGTAAAAAAAATTAATAACAAAGAAGCTGGTGGCGCTGAATACTTAGCCACTTATTTAAAAGAACGTAAAAAACAAAATCCAAATACACTTCTTGTGCATGCTGGAGATATTGTCGGTGCTAGCCCACCAGTTTCAGCTTTATTACAAGACGAACCAACTATTGAATTTTTAAATGACTTAAAGTTTGATGTTGGTACAATTGGAAATCATGAATTCGATGAAGGTATCGATGAAATGAAACGCCTCATTTACGGTGGATATCACGAAAAAACAGGGAATTTCAAAGGAGCAAACTTCCCTTATGTCGCTGCAAACTTCTATAATAAATCAACTGGCCGCTTATTTTTACCGCCATTTACTGTAAAAATGGTTGATGGAGTTCCTGTAGGGTTCATTGGGGTTGTTACAACGGATACACCAAATGTCGTTATGCCCACTATGCTAAAAAATGTACAAATTACTGATGAAGTAGAAGCTATTAATAAATCCACACAACAATTAAAGCGTCTCGGCGTTAAATCTATCGTTGTCCTCGCACATGTTGGAGGTACAACTGATGACACTGGTGTAACAAATGGTGATCTTGTCCGTATTGCAAATGAAACAGACCCTGAAGTTGATGTTATTTTCGGTGGACATAGTCATACGTATGTAAATGGTACTGTAAATAATAAACTTATCGTACAAGCGAATTCTTACGGAATGGCTTTCTCAGACGTAGATGTAACCATTGATAGAAAAACAAAAGATATCGTTAAGAAAAAAGCTGAAGTTATTACAACGTACCATGAAGGTGTAGAGCCTGATAAACAAGTAAAACAAAAATTAGATCAATATAAAGAAAAAATTGCACCGCTTGTAAATGAAGTTGTAGGGAAATCCACAGCACCTATCGACCGTAAACAAAACGATTCTGGTGAATCTACTCTTGGAAATTTAATTGCCGATGCACAGCGCCAAACAATGCAAGCACAAATCGCTCTTATGAATCCTGGTGGCATTCGTAACGATCTAGACGCTGGGGATATTACATGGGGCGAATTATATGGGATTCAACCTTTCGGAAATCAATTAATTAAAGTAGATTTAACAGGTCAAGATATTCGTGATATTTTAAATCAACAATGGCAAAAAGGAGCTACGAGAATGCTCCAAATTTCAGGTATTCAATACACTTGGGATGCAAATAAACCGAACGGCGAAAAGGTTACTAATATCCGTTTAACAAATGGTGAAGAATTAGCTTCCTCTAAAACGTATAGCGTAGTTGCAAATGCCTTCTTAGCCTCCGGCGGTGATGGATTCGTATCCTTTAAAAATGGCAAAAATGCTGAAACTGGTCCAAACGATTTTGAAGCGTTAGTCGATTATGTAAAACAATTAAAAGAACCAATTCTGCCAATTATTGATGGCCGTATTCAAAAAAACAACTAAATATTAATCAAGCTAGTGCGTGACACTCGAAAGAAGAAGCTCCTTTTATATACAAGGAGCTTCTTCTTTTATGGTCATACATATTGTCGTATTTTTCTAGTCCAGTAATAGATAAGCACATAGCCCCTTATTTCCTCGTAGTATACAGAAAACTATACTGAGAGAGTTCATATGTATTTCCAGACAGACAATTACGACGCTTTATATCGACAAAACGACAAACCTATTCGTAGTATTGAGAAAACAATGAACGAAATCAGATCCTTGAAATTCGGCAAGATGAAATAAAACATTTCCACCAATTTGTACAAATTCACACCCTTTTAACTGGTAAAAACCCTCAGCCTCAGATCACTGAAGAATGCCCAACTCTTTATTTGAACGGATTAGAATTCGCTATACAAGATGCACAACGCTCTGTTGATTTTTACTTAGAAATTGCAGACGAAGAGACAAATCAGCAAATAAAAGAAGCATTTCGACGCGCAGCTGCTGATGAACAAAATCATGCTGTTTAGTTTCTATATTTTCAAAACACAAATAAAAGAAGTTAAAAAGGATACACGCTCTTATATGGAACATAGTATCCTTTCTTTTATTTCTCTCGATATGATTCACGTCTATTTAAAGAATCGATACTTTCTCCAATCGTCACATTCTCCTTCCTCTCTTAATTGCCTAAGCTTGAAATCTAACCAGTATGTTATGATACAATGATTTTCTAGCAGTATATGCAACAGAAAGAGCCTGTGCGATTCATACCATTTAAGAAAAGGAGGTTTACATATGCTTTTTCGTAGCCATACCCCTCGGTTTTATAACGAAAAGAAGCAATTAATCCCTAACAGTATCGCTACGATAGAAAGCGTTATGATTAATGATCGGAAACAATCTCTCCTTATACGCGGGCAAAATGTGGAACAGCCTATTTTATTATGCTGTCACGGCGGACCTGGTATGGCTCAAATCGGCTTTATTCGACATTTTCAGAAAGAGTTAGAAAAGCATTTTATTGTGATTAATTGGGACCAACGTGGGGCAGGAAAATCCTTTTTATGGCGGGATATCCAATCAAACTTTACGATTGATCAATTTGTTTCAGATGCAAAAGAAGTCATCCAATATCTTCTTAAAAGGTTCAATAAGCAAAAATTATTTCTCGCTGGTCATTCTTGGGGGAGTATTATCGGACTGAAAATCGCTAGTCAATGTCCGGAATATATAGAGGCTTATATCGGCATCGGTCAAATCGTACATATGAAGAAAAATGAGGAATTACTATTCCAACATTTAATTAACTCGGCAAAAAAACATGACCATAAAAAAGCACTAGCTTCTCTTTTAAAATTAGGTAAACCACCCTTTTTAGATACGAGACGTCTCATTATTCAAAGAAAGTGGCTTGGTACATTTGGAGGAGCAATACAAAACGGATCTTCCTTTTCTTTCATACGAAAAGGTTTCTTTTCTCCTGAATATACGCTGTTAGATTGGTTCAAGTTTCTCACAGGAAATTTAAAGTCTGGAGTACTATGGGAAGAGATGCTAACAATCGATTTCTTTTCGTCTATTTCAAATTTATCCGTTCCTGTTTATTTTTGTTCCGGTCGCTATGATTATCAAACTCCTTATGCACTCGTTCAACAATATTGCGATATCATTCAAGCTCCTATTAAAAAGATGATTTGGTTTCCAAACTCGGCGCATTCTCCAGATTTAGAAGAGCCTGAACTATTCGCCAAATCTTTACAATCAATTAAACAAGAGCTATCTTTTCAACATAAATAACAAATGGCTCTTTTACATTTCATAAAAAACATTTTATAATAATATGTCGCAAGCAAATAACATACTTCGTATTTGCTTGCCTTAACAGAATAAAAATTAGGAGACTACATTTATTATGAACGCTGTACTCATCGCAGTAGCAGTCATGCTATTGCTTAGTTTGTTACGTGTCCAAGTCATTGTCGCCATTATTGTTGGAGCTTTAACAGGCGGACTTATCGGCGGACTTGGTATTTCAGAAACAATTAGCACTTTTACAACCGGTCTCGGAAACAGTGCTCCTATCGCATTAAGCTACGCAATGCTCGGTGGATTTGCTATTTCTCTTTCAAAAACAGGGCTTCCCGATGCAATGATCCAATCAGCCTTAAAATGGATTGGCAACGAACAAGACACAAAAAAACAAGTCTATTCTAAAATACTTATATTATTTATTATTTTAACAATGGCTTGTTTCTCACAAAATATTATCCCTGTTCATATCGCCTTCATCCCGATCTTAATTCCAGCACTTTTAAAAGTATTAAATGAACTGAAGGTGGATCGTAGGCTTGTAACATGTCTTATTACATTTGGATTGATTACCCCTTACATGTGGGTCCCAGCAGGGTTCGGAAAAATTTATCATGACGTATTGCAAACAAATGCTGCGCAAAGTGGTCTTACATTTGATGTCGCACTTATTCCAAAAGCAATGACTATTCCAGCAATCGGTATGATTATCGGATTATGTGTAGCGGTTTTCATTACATACCGAAAACCACGTACGTATGAAATAGAACACGTTCATGCTGCACAGAATGAAATCGTTCCCTATACGAAAAGAAGCATTACTTTTGGTTTATTATCTATTCTAGCTACATTAACTGTTCAATTAGCAACAGAATCAATGATCTTCGGTGCTTTAGCAGGGATTATCGTCTTATCAGTTAGCGGTAGTCTTCCTCTTAAAGAAGCCGATGCTATTTTAACGAGCGGGATGCGTATGATGTCCTTTATCGGATTTGTTATGATTTCTGCCGCTGGATTTGGCGCTGTTCTTCGAAAAACTGGACACGTTGAATCTCTTGTGCAAACGAGTGCGCATATAATCGGAAATAGTAAACCGCTCGCTGCATTTCTTATGCTCGTCATTGGACTTCTCGTGACGATGGGAATTGGTTCATCTTTTTCAACCATCCCAATCTTAACAACAATTTTCGTGCCGTTATGCATCCAGCTCGGATTTAGCCCGATGGCAACAATCGCAATTATCGGGACAGCTGGTGCACTAGGTGACGCAGGATCTCCAGCATCAGATAGTACACTTGGACCAACTTCCGGTTTAAATGCTGACGGTCAGCATCACCATATATGGGATACATGTGTTCCAACTTTTCTACACTATAATATACCGTTACTTATATTCGGCTTTATTGCCGCAATTACACTATAAAAGGTGCGTTTTAAAAACGCACCTTTTACTTTGTTGTTTCTCTCTCAATGAATCTACATTCTGTTTTTACTTCTTCTTGTTCCACTTTCTTCTCTTTTATTTTTCCAATTAACTGCTGAAAAGCTATTTTTCCATTTTCTTCGATATGGCTTCCAATCGTCGTTAACGATGGACTTATCCATTCCCCCTCCACACTCCCGTTAAATCCAATGATTTGCAACTTACCTGGTATATGAATATTAAGAGTTTTCGCCGCCCTGATTAGCTCAATAGCGACCTTGTCACTCGAAGCTACAATCCCATCTATGTACGGATGCTTTTGCAATATTTCAAGAAACTGTTGATTCGTATACCCTTGTACAATTTCCTCTCGATAAGAAAGTCCTTCTTTCCAAGCAGTGTCTAAAAATCCTGCCACATGCTCTTCCATTTCTTCACTCTCTACCCCCTCACCAATATAAGCAAGAAACTGACAGCCTTTCTCTTTTAATAAAGAAACAGCCTTCTGCCCACTTTCATAATAGCTCATAAGAGATTGCCTTTCCTCAAGCACAACGAAAGGAAGTGAGATTCCTCCTATACTTCGAAAAACAGATTCCGTCATTATAACGCCTGCAATGTTATTTTGCATAAACATATCTATGTATCTATTCTTATTTTCTATATTACAAACTACTACTTGATATCCTTCTTTATATGCTATTTCCTCAACGAAACGCAGCAAAGTGATGTATGATGGATTATGCAAATTATCTACAAGTAATGCAATCATCGTTGAAGGCTGTTTAAATAAAGGCTTTGCTACAGCATTCGGCCTATAATGTAATTCTTCAATTGCTTTTTTTACTTGTTTCACCGTATCTTCATGGACATATCCTTTTTCGTTAATTACTCTTGAAACAGTCGCGACTGAAACACCGGCCAATTTTGCAACATCACGTATAGTTGCCACATCGTCACCCCTTAATATGGTAATAGATTACAATTTTAAACTAAACCAAAATATAACATTCGTCAAGGTTATTGTTTTATATTTCTGAAAATTGTTACATAACTTCCACTTTACTCACAAAATATACTCCAGCTGAATTTCATGTGAAATCGCGATATTATCATAACCAATAAACGGAATTTCTTTCTTTATTTTTCGTGCTTCCTTTACCGCATTAATATATAAGTTCGTCATCATAAAGTTACGTTTCTGATAAAAACGAAGTGCGTTCATATTATCATTCGTCGTAATGAGCCATACTTTTTTACATCCATTCTCCCTTGCTATTTGCAATACACAATCCACCAGTTTTGTACCAATCCCCTTTCCTTCTTCAAGACTATCTAACGATACAATTTCACACATGTTTTCTGTCACTTCACAAGTTATAATTCCCACTATTCTGTCATTTTTAAGTGCAACAAAACCGGGCAATTTTTCCAATTGATGCACTCTGCCCCGTGAGACCATCATTGAGCTTCCCCAGTTTTCACACATAAAATCCTGAATTGTTTCTTTCATTTCTGGTGTAATTTTTTGTATATGAACCATACACGATTTCTCCCCTTTTTATATCATTGTGATACAATGTAAGTGTATCATATGTAGAGGTATTTGGAGGATGAGGTAAAGTATGAAACGTTTTTTTACAGCATTGTTTACTATACTAGGTGCACTAACTGCTATTGGGATTTTCTTTACAAATAAAGTTATGTACTTGAAGAAAAAAACAGAGGAAGAAGTTTTAGAACGCGAAACGAAAAAACATTTTCATTTGGACGATTTTAATGCTATTCAAAAAGAAGAAATTCACATCCCTTCTCAATTTGGATACGAACTTCACGGATATTACATGCCAGCTGGACATTCCAATAAATTTATGATTTTTTGCCACGGTGTGACTGTAAATAAAATGAATTCCGTTAAGTATGCAAACTTATTTTTGAGTAGAGGATATAACGTATTTATTTATGATCATCGTCGCCATGGTAAAACAGGTGGCAAAACGACAAGCTATGGCTATTATGAAAAACATGATTTAAAATCAGTAGTTGACTGGCTAAAAGGTCGTTTCGGAACGAATATTACACTTGGAATTCATGGTGAATCTATGGGTGCTGCAACACTTCTTCAATATGCAGGACTTGTAGAAGATGGTGCCGATTTTTATATTGCTGATTGTCCTTTCTCTGATTTTTACGGACAATTACAACATCGTTTAAAGGTTGAATTTCATTTACCAAAATGGCCTTTATTACCTTTAGCAAATGCCTTTTTAAAAGTTCGTGACGGCTATACAATTCGTGAGGTTTCACCAATTGATTGCATAAAAAATATTAACAATCCTGTTCTCTTTATTCATAGTAAAGATGATGACTATATTTTAGCTGATATGACGAAATCACTTTATGAAGCAAAAGAGAATAATAAACAACTTTATATTGCAGAACATGGTGCACACGCTTGCTCTTATAATGAAAATAAAGAAGAGTACGAAGCTGCCATTGACAAATTTTTAAACACATATGTAAAAGAAACAAAAAACAGGCTTGCATAAGCCTGTTTTTTACTGCGCTAAAACGTCTGTAACTTGTTCCATATTTTCAGAAATCCACTTTACTGCCTCATCTAGCGTTGGGAATTCCGTCGTTTGAAAGGTCACCTCATCTTGAAGTAACCAAACATCTTTCGGTTCTTGTCCTACACCTGCGATTGACCAATGAAGTAAACTATATGGATGATTATCATTCAAAAATGATGCCCACGTGCGCTCATTTGCAATATTTTGTAGTGTTCGTAATTGTTTATCCATCTTTCGTCACCTTACTCTAATCAGTTATAAAAGCTATTATAACATTCCCTCTTCTTTCATACAAAGAACTCTTTTTTATTGTCAAGTCCTCCCCCTGATTATATGATGAGATTAAGCGTTCGGAAAGGAGGGATAACGTTGGCAAAAGTACAAATTAAAGTAAATGATAATGGCTCTTTTCGCGTTACAGGGGACGTGGAATTAGTCGATTCACAAGGGAATGTATTCCCAGCAAAACCGACATTTTCTTTATGTCGTTGTGGTCTATCAAAAAATATGCCTTATTGCGATGCTTCGCATAAAGGAAAATTCGAATCTGTTGTTAGAGCACCAGAGGCAGAATAATTTTGTAAAAAACATGCACATTTTTTGTGCATGTTTTTTCTTTCAATCAACGCCTGTACACACCTTCCCATTACAACATTTCTATTCCTTTTGACTCCATTCAAAGCAACATGTATTTTCACACAATTCTTCACATTCGAACATTTTCTACTATGCTTTTTTCTTTTTTGTGCTATAATGTGAGCAAACAACATCCTTCGGGGTCGGGTGAAATTCCCAACCGGCGGTGATGAAGCGAAAGCTTTTAAGCCCGTGACCCGTTTTCAACTCGAAAACGGTGGATCTAGTGAAACTCTAGGGCCGACAGTATAGTCTGGATGGGAGAAGGATATGTTTTCTAGTAATTATATATAGCGAATACACTTTTATTTCAGTATGCATATTTTTAAAGGTTCATTTTGAATCTTCATATATGTTTTATTTTGTATACTTATCTTTCTATACTGAAATAAAAAGATACGACTAGCGTTTGAAAAACTCGATATTGTGCTAGGCTTTTTCCTTATGCCAAAATATCAGTCATCGTTAGGTTTCTTTCCTATACTTTCGTATTCGGACTATATTTCTAGAAATCACGTCTCCCAAACCCCAAGGATTTTATATCCTTGGGGTTTTTTGATTTTTTCAGGAGAGGTGAAGAGAATGACAGATCAAGAATATATGAGAATTGCCTTGCAGTTAGCACAAGGTACATCAGGACAAACAAGTCCAAATCCTATGGTTGGTGCTGTTGTTGTAAAGGATGGAAATATTATTGGAATGGGTGCTCACTTATGTGCTGGTGAAGAACACGCTGAAGTTCATGCTCTTCACATGGCTGGTGAAAGAGCAAAAGGCGCTACCGTTTATGTAACACTTGAACCGTGTAGCCATTTTGGAAAAACACCACCTTGCTGTGAATCACTCATTGAAAAAGGAGTCCAGCGTGTTGTAATTGCTACCCTTGATTGCAATCCACTCGTTTCTGGTAATGGAAAAAGGAGATTAGAAGCATCCGGAATCGAGGTAACTACCGGTGTTCTTGAAGCGGAAGCAACTTTATTAAATCGATACTTTTTTCACTATATAAAAACGAAACGTCCATTTGTAACAATAAAAACAGCAATGAGCTTAGATGGAAAAACAGCGACTGTAACCGGTGAAAGTAAGTGGATTACAGGTGAAGAAGCGCGAGCTGATGTTCACCGATATCGTCATATGCATGATGCTATCCTTGTCGGTGTGAATACAGTTATAACTGATAATCCACACTTAACAATAAGAATTCCAAACGGAGGTAAACATCCTATACGCGTTATTTTAGATACCCACTTACGAACGCCGCCATCTTCTCATGTCATAACAGATGGCTTAGCTCCGACATGGATTATTGTCGGTAAGGATGTAAATAAAGAGCAAATAGCATCTTATGAATCTCACAATATAGCTGTATTCCAAATGAAAACGAAGCAAATTGAAATACAAGATGTCCTATCCCTACTCGGGGAGAAACAAATTCTTTCTCTATTCGTTGAAGGTGGTCAAACGGTACATGCAAGTTTCTTAAAAACAAATAGTTTTAATGAAATTGTGACCTATATAAGCCCGAGATTAATCGGTGGAAAAGATGCACCTACTTTATTTGGCGGAAATGGTTTTTCAAAATTACAAGATGCACTTCCCTTAACAATTCAAGAGATGAAACAAATTGGTAATGATATAAAAATTGTTGCAACCTTAAAAAGCGAGGTGACGGAATGTTTACAGGAATTGTAGAAGAGTTAGGAACGATATCAAGCATGACTCAAAGTGGGGAAGCAATGAAGTTAACTATTAGCGCAAATCAAATTTTATCAGATGTCAAGTTAGGTGATAGCATCGCAGTTAATGGGATTTGCTTAACCGTGACTCATTTTACGACTACTTCATTCACCGTCGATGCAATGCCTGAAACTATGAAAGCAACATCACTTCGTATGCTAAAGCCAAGTGCCAAAGTAAATTTAGAACGGGCAATGGCTGCGAACGGACGATTCGGTGGACATTTCGTCACCGGGCATATAGATGGCATCGGTACGATTTTAACTACAAAACAACATTACAATGCCATCTATTACAAAATAGCAATTTCTGATGAATTACTACGCTATTGTTTGCATAAAGGATCCGTTTCTGTTGATGGCACTAGTTTGACAATATTTGATATAGACGAATCTTCAATTACAATCTCACTCATCCCACACACAGTAAGCGAATCTGTCATCGGAGAAAAAAAAGCCGGAGATATCGTAAATATTGAGTGTGACATGATTGGTAAATATATTGAACGCTTTATTTCAAAACCGGTAAAAAAAACAGATTCAATGACCGAAAGCTTTTTACAAGAAAATGGATTTCTATAAGGGGGAAGCACAATGTTTCATCGCATTGAAGAAGCTCTAGAAGATTTAAAACAAGGAAAAGTCGTTATCGTATGTGATGATGAAAACCGAGAAAATGAAGGCGATTTTATTGCTTTAGCAGAGTTCATCACACCAGAAACGATTAATTTTATGATTACACACGGTCGTGGCCTCGTTTGCGTACCGATTACAGAACAATGCGCAGAGCGTCTACAGTTAGAACCGATGGTTTCTCATAATACAGATTCACATCATACTGCGTTTACAGTAAGTATTGATCATATTTCTACAACTACAGGGATTAGCGCTCACGAACGTGCAACTACGATACAAGAATTGTTAAATCCTACATCAAAAAGTGCTGATTTCAATCGCCCTGGACATATCTTTCCATTAATTGCGAAAGAAGGCGGCGTCTTGCGCCGTGCTGGTCATACAGAAGCTGCTGTCGATTTAGCCAAACTTTGCGGAGCAGAACCAGCTGGGGTCATTTGCGAGATTATAAATGAAGATGGGACGATGGCACGTGTACCTGATTTACTGCAGTGCGCAAAACAATTTGATATAAAAATGATTACAATTGAAGATTTAATTGCTTATCGCCGCCATCATGAAACGCTTGTAACGAGAGAAGTGGAAATTACATTACCTACTGATTTCGGTACGTTTCATGCAATTGGCTATTCTAACTCATTAGACACGAAAGAACATATCGCACTCGTAAAAGGTGATATTTCAACAGGTGATCATATACTTGTACGTGTCCATTCAGAATGCTTAACAGGTGATGTATTCGGTTCGTGCCGCTGTGACTGCGGACCACAGCTACATGCTGCGCTTGCTCAAATTGAGCGTGAAGGAAAAGGGGTTCTTCTCTATATGAGACAAGAAGGACGAGGCATTGGGCTTCTTAATAAGCTTCGCGCTTATAAATTACAAGAAGAAGGCTTTGATACTGTAGAAGCAAATGAAAAACTCGGGTTCCCAGCAGATCTTCGTGATTACGGTATTGGCGCTCAAATTTTAAAAGATTTAGGCTTACAAAGGTTACGATTATTAACGAATAATCCACGAAAAATTGCTGGCTTACAAGGTTACGATTTAGAAGTAATCGAGCGTGTACCGTTGCAAATGCCAGCAAAAGAAGAAAATAAAACGTATTTACAAACGAAAGTAAACAAATTAGGACATTTATTAAACTTATAATTAAGGGAGAGATAAAATATGGTATTCGAAGGTCATTTAGTTGGTACAGGTTTAAAAGTTGGGGTTGTTGTTGGACGTTTTAATGAGTTTATTACAAGCAAGTTACTCGGCGGGGCTTTAGATGGATTAAAGCGCCACGGTGTAGAAGAAAATGATATTGACGTTGCATGGGTTCCTGGTGCATTCGAAATTCCTTTGATCGCTAAAAAGATGGCCAATAGCGGAAAGTATGATGCTGTTATTACATTAGGTACAGTAATCCGTGGTGCTACAACACATTACGATTACGTTTGTAATGAAGTAGCAAAAGGTGTTGCGTCTTTATCACTACAAACAGACATTCCAGTTATTTTCGGGGTATTAACGACAGAAACAATTGAACAAGCGATTGAACGTGCAGGTACAAAAGCTGGTAATAAAGGATATGAATCAGCAGTTGCTGCAATCGAAATGGCTCACTTATCAAAACAATGGGCTTAAAAAAAGAGGCTACGGCCTCTTTTTTTATTTTATTTTTTCACCTTTTTTCGTACATCTTCTATTAATTCATCCATCGTTTTTCCTTCTGTTTTTATACGAAGAGTTTGTGCTGTTCTCCACACATTTTCTCTCTTTTTCGATTCTTCTATAATATAAATTTCTTTCCGCACTTCTTTTAAATCTTTTCCTTCTGTTTCAAGTCCAAAATGCTCAGCTTTCGTTCGAAAATGTTGTTCAATTCTTTGTTGCATTTCTTTTTGTTCAGGATTTTCAGCCGCCTTAACTGGATCAGCACTTATTGCTTTTATTAAAATAAGACAAGTCATAATAGCTAATATATATTTGTGCATGTAAAATCCTCCAACCCAATATAAATTACTTTTTTACTATGTACAATTGGGGCTTGGAAAATTCGTCCACAAAAATTCTTTTTCTCGATTAAAAGGCAATAGTATCAAGCGTTAATGGCTTTTTATTACATTTTATTTACAAAAAAAGCAAACTCTTAAAAGAGTTTGCTTTTCATCTATATTATAGTGCACATTCTTCAATCTCAAATCCTAAATCTTCAATCATACCCCAGTCCGCAGTCGGCTCTTGTCCAGCTGTCGTTAAATAATCGCCGACAAAAATAGAGTTTGCTGCAAATAAACCGAGCGGCTGTACAGAACGTAAATTGATTTCGCGTCCTCCTGAAATACGAATTTCTTTTGTTGGGTTTACAAAACGCATCATCGCCAACACTTTTAAACATTCTACAGGTGTTAACTCTTTTTGTCCTTCAAGCGGCGTCCCCTTTACAGCAACAAGGAAATTGCAAGGAATAGAATCTGCATCTATACGTTGTAATTCAAAGGCAATTTCAGCACGTTGTTCAATTGTTTCTCCCATTCCAAAAATCGCCCCAGAGCATGGTGAAATGCCGGCTTGCTTCGCCTTTTGAACTGTATCAACACGATCGTCATACGTATGAGTTGAGCAAATACTATCATAATTATTTTCATGTGTATTTAAGTTGTGGTTATAACGATGCACACCAGCCTCTGCTAAACGTCCTGCTTGATCTTCGTTTAAGAAACCTAAACAACAACAAATCTTCAAATCTGTCGTTTCACGAATCTCCTTAACTGCTCCAATTACGTGATTTACTTCTTTATCCGTCGGACGACGTCCAGATGCTACAATACAATATGTACCTGCTTTACGGCGAATTGCTTCATGTGCTCCTTCTACAATTTTCTCCTGCGTTAACCATGCATATTTATCAATCGGTGCTTCTGAAATAATAGACTGTGAACAATACCCGCAATCTTCAGGACATAAGCCTGATTTCGTATTAATAATCATATTCAATTTTACTTTCTTACCAAAATGATGATGGCGAATGATATAAGCTGCATTCATAATTTCTAAAACTTCTGTGTCATCAGCTTCTAATATCGCTATTGCATCTTCTTTCGTAATCATTTTCTCTTCTACTACGTCGTATGCAAGTTTTTTCCAATCCCTTTTTGTTTGTACTTGTTTCATTTCATCTCTTCCCCTCTTTTGTTATATACGTAAATAAAGCGTGATATGTTGCCATTATCCCTTCTTTTTCCGTGAAGTCTCTTTCGTATATTCGAAGCATCGCCCGAAAGAGTGAAGGACTTTGACAATACGATTCTTCATTACTATTGGTCGCTCCTACTTTTCGAATAGAATGTAGAAACTCCCTAACTTCTGTAAATCTTTCTATGTAACATGTTTCAGAAACATGTACATCTCCTAATGGCATTTTGCATATATTTACCAACTGTTCTTTCGAAACGAAGCGTTGTCCAATTGAAGTACAATTGTGTATCCCCTTTTCTTTCTTAGCACGTTGGAAAGACGTATGTAACTCTTGGAAAGTCGTATTACCAAACGTTGAAAATAATAATATTCCCTCTTCAGACAAATGGTTAAATAAATTTTCCACTGTCGCTTTTAGATCATTTAGCCATTGAAATGTAGCATTTGAAATAATGACATCATATGAATCTTCTAATTTTAATTTCTCAATATCTTCACATCTAAATACAACATTCTCTACTTGTTTCCTAGCCTTCGCCACTGCAATCATCTCATTAGCAAAATCAACAGCTGTAATATGTGCTTTCGGAAATGAATTTGATAATTGCTCTGTTACATATCCAGTTCCACATCCAAGTTCTAAAATACGTATTGATGATGCTTCACTGTACCTTTCTTGCAATATAGAAAGTAACGATTGTGCCATTTTCTTTTGCACGTTTGCATATTGATCGTAAGATACCGCCGCCCCGTTAAACCGTTTTTGCAGTAACATTTTGTTGATCATGTCGTATCCCCTCTACAAATTGAATTATTTCATTTGCGCAATATTCAAAATTTGTTATGCATAATGCATGCCCAGCCCCGCTTACTACTTTTAGCGTAGCGTTCGTATTCTTCGTTATACTATGTGCTGCAGACAATTGACATATTACATCCTGCTCTCCATGAAGGAGTAACAACGGGGCTTTAATATCTGTTAATTCATTTCTCATATCTGTTTCTATTAAATAATCTAAACCTAATTGCAAAGACTGAATCGTGTCTCCTTTAAATCGCATTATAATCTCTTCAAAATTCTTATTCTCTTTTAACTCATTTTTTGTAAACATATTTTCATAGAAGCGCTGTAGCGTACTTTCTTTCTGCCTTGCTAAATTCTTTTTCATACGTTCTACAAATGAAGCATTCCACCCACTTGTATAGTCGCTAGTAATTGTAAATTTAGCAGTACCACCTATTAATACTATACCTTTTGCCTTAATCTTTTTATAAGATTGGATAGCGGCTAGCGCTCCTAATGACCACCCAACTAAAATCACATTTTCATCATTTGCTGCATCTATGATGCGCCCCGCAAATTCACTACTTTCTTTCACATTACGCCACTCTACACATTGAACAGAATATCCTTTAAAATACGGCAGAACTAAAGTCCAAACCTCTTCTTCCATTCCCCATCCAGGAATAAAAATAATCTTTAGCTCCTTCATACTAAAAACCCCTCTTCTTTACCAATACGAATAATATGCTGCGTTGCCCATCTTAAATTGGCTCTTGTATGTTGTGACGTAACTGCAAAGCGAATTCGGGAGCTATTGACCGGAACAGTTGGCGGGCGAATTGCAATTGCTGTAATGCCTATCTCTTGCAATTTTTCACTAAAGCGTAGGGCATTTTCATTTGAACCGACTACAATCGGTACAATATGAGTTGAGCTATTTCCAATATCAAAACCAGCTTCTCCTAAACGGTTCCTGAAGTACGCACCATTCGCTATAAGGTTCTCTCTTCTTTCTTGATCTTCTTTCACAATCTCAATTGCTTTTTGTATCGCTCCTAATGTTCCTGGTGGTAAGGCTGTAGTAAAAATAAAGCTCCTCATCATATTTTGTAAATACTCTATATAAATTGCATCACCTGTTAAATACGCACCATAACACCCTAAAGCCTTACTAAACGTCCCCATATGTATATCAATTTTTTGAGCAATATCTTTTTCTATATGAGATAATCCAGCTCCACTAATTCCGTATATTCCACTCGCATGCGCTTCATCAACTATAATGATTGCCCCGTATTTCTCTTTAAGCTGCACTAAACCTCTCAAATATGCAGTATCACCATCCATACTAAAAACAGTATCTGTTACGATTAATTTTTTCTTTTCAGGTGACGCTATTTTCAACAGCTTCTCTAAATGATCCAAATCATTATGACGATACCTTTTATGTTCTGCCCCGCTTAATATAATTCCATCAACAATACTTGCATGATTTAATTTATCACTAAAAACAATATCATGCCGACCAACTAACGAAGCAATCGCTCCAACATTCGCGGTATATCCACTATTTACAATTAAGGATCTTTCAGTACCTTTCCAATTACATATACTTCTCTCAACCTCGTCATACAGTGGATAATTTCCTACAACGAGACGAGATGCTGTCGCTCCAGTTCCATATTTTTTTGTACAGACAATAGCAGCTTCTTTCAACCTTTCATCTCCAGCTAATCCTAAATAATTATTTGATGCTAAATTTAGCATCCTTTTCTTATCTCGAATAAGCCATGTCTCTTCTGCTTGCTCTGTTACATGCAAATTGCGATACTGCCCTTGCTCATTTAATTGTTGTAATTTAGATTGAAGATGTGTGCGCCACATTTGATTCATTTTGGACGAACTCCTCTAATTTTGAAATCATTATATATTCTTTTGCAGATTCCAAGACTTCTTCTTTTGTAAACTCACCTTCAAAGAATGGTAATAAACCTAAAACCGGTACCCCACTCAATTCTTCAATCATTTCTTTATTTTCTTGTACTCTTTCCATTTCACATTCTTTACAACCAGATAAAATGACACCTGCCACTGTTAATCCTTGTGCCTTTGCGTAAGCTATTGTTAAAATTGTATGATTTACTGTTCCTAGTGTAGGACGTGCTACTACAATAAGAGGCAGCTTTAATTCTTTTGCGAAATCGATTACTAGAGCGTCTTCTGTATATGGGACGGCAAGCCCACCAGCTCCTTCTACAAATAGGCTATTAAACTCTTTTAATAACTCTTCATAGTGCGCAATAATTTCTTTTAACTTTATGACTCTTCCAGCTCTTTTCATGGCAAGTCTCGGAGCAAGTGGTTCTTCAATTGAATAAGGGCAAATTTCATCTTCTTTTGTCGGTACACCCGATAATGCTTTTAACCTTGCTGCATCCCCATCTGGATTTGACGCAACATGTCCACTTTGCAACGGTTTAAATACACCAACATTATACCCACGCTCACGAAATATACCTGCTAAGGCCCCTGCCACTACAGTTTTTCCAACTTCCGTATCTGTTGCTGTTATAAAGAAACCACTCATTATTCTTCCTCCGTAACATCTGAGATTGCTTTATATAAAATGCGTAACATCTCATCAATTTCAGCCATTGTAGATGCAAGAGGAGGCATAAATACAATGGTGTTACCAAGTGGACGTAAAATCATGCCTAACTCTCTTGAGCGTTTACACACTTGAACGCCGACTCTTTCTGTCCATTCAAACGATTCTTTCGTTTCCTTATTTTTAACAAGTTCAATGCCAACCATTAGCCCGCACTGACGAATATCTCCTACGTGCTTATATTCATTAAGCGCTTCTAATTGTTTTGCTACATATTCCGTTTTATACGCAACATCTTCTATTAAATTAGTTTTTTCGTATAGTTCTAAATTTGCAATTGCTACAGCGCACCCTAACGGATTCCCTGTATAACTATGACCATGGAAAAACGTTTTTTGTTCTTCATAGTCTCCTAAGAAGGCATTATAAATTTCATCTGTCGTTACCGTAATCGCCACCGGTAAATAACCACCTGTTAAACCTTTTCCCGCAGTTAAAATGTCTGGCGTCACATTCTCATGTTCACATGCAAACATTTTTCCGGTACGCCCAAATCCCGTCGCTACCTCATCTGTAATAAATAATACATTGTATTTTGTACATAAATCGCGAAGCCCTTTTAAATATCCTTTCGGCATTGTAATCATCCCGCCAGCACCTTGCATTAATGGCTCCACAATAATCGCTGCTACTTCTTCATGTTTTTCTTTCAGTAGCTCTTCCATTTCTTCTAAATGTTTTTTTACAATTTGTTCCTTATTATCTCCATAAGGAGAACGATATGTATACGGATAAGGCATTTTAATTGCTTCAAATAAGAGTGAACTATACACTTGGTGAAACAAGTCTATTGCTCCTACTGAAACAGCACCAATTGTATCACCGTGATATGCTTCTTTTAATGTAACAAATCTTTGTTTTCTCGGTTTCCCTTTATGCTGCCAATATTGAAAAGCCATCTTAATTGCAATTTCAACAGCGGTTGAACCAGAGTCTGAATAAAATACTTTCTTCAGGCCTTCTGGTACAACATCAATTATTTTTTCTGCTAATAAAATAGATGGAACGTTAGCAAGTCCCAACATAGTAGAATGTGCAATTTTATTTAATTGCTCACGAATTGCTTCATCTAGTTCCGGTACTTGATGCCCATGCACATTTAACCAAATAGACGAAACACCGTCCCAATATTCATTTCCATTTACATCGTATAGCTTTCTTCCCTCTCCACGTTCAATAATGACAGGATCTTCTTCTAAATAATCTTTCATTTGTGTAAATGGATGCCATACATAGGCTTTATTTTTCTCCGATAATTCTTCATATGTATAAGGTAATTTTTCATTCGTATTACTACTAACAGTCACAATTGTCACCCCTAATGTTAACTAGTTTATAAATACAGTTAACATTAAATCTAAATGACTGTCAATTATTTTTAAATCAAAAGGTTCTTAAAAAAGAACAACTTATCATACGATAAGTTGTTCTACCTTCCATGCTTTACCTTTCCAATTTCTAAAATAATTTCTTCATCTTTTTTTCCTTCTGTATCAATTCCAAGTTGTTTTGCATGCTCAATTAATAGATCGTGTCGCTGCTCAAATCTGGCAGTGTCTACTTCTTTTTCAATCACTTCTTTTGTTTTTCCCTCGGTAGAAACCCCTAGTTTCGCTGCTGTTTTTTCCATTGATTTCTTCTCTTCAGTTTCTTTTACTTTTTTCACTTCTGACTGCTGTATTTTGTATTTGTCTGGTTGGTCTGAGGAGGCTGCAAAAGCTGTGTAAATTCCAGCACCACTCCCAACAACTAATAAGGTTGTAAAAAGAACTATTTTTTTCTTCACTCTTTTCTCCCCCTTTCACTTTCATTATAACGCACAAATTTAGAGCTTTAAAAACATTTTCCCTTTATTCCCCTTAAAAAAATCTTGAATGTTTTTATTGACATGTGAGACGAATATATGATAAAAATTTAACTAACATCATATGAATCGGCGTTGATAGGATTTAGTAGTATTTCGATTTCTGATTTCAGAGAGCTGGTGGTCGGTGCGAACCAGTACAGAGCGATTTATGAATTACCCCCTGGAGCTTCTTTTACGAAACGTGAGGAGTAGTGAAAGACGGTTATAGACCGTTATATCTAAAGAGTGGTGAAACGACACTGTTTCACAATTTAGGGTGGTACCGCGAATTTTTCGTCCCTGCATATATTGCAGGGGCGTTTTTATTTTATTCGCGTATATTATATAACCCTTTATTTCGTGATACATTCATTTCACAAGCTAGGGTGGTACCGCGATTTCTTCGTCCCTGCATAATTATATGCAGGGACGTTTTTTTATCCAATCATTTCCGTATCATATAGAATTTTGTGACAAATTACCGGTAATTTGTCACAAAATTCTAAATTTTAGAAGGAAATATACAATATTGGCGAATTTTATATAAAAAAGACTATTTTCGATTAATTAGGAGGGGAAAACAATGGTTTCAAAAATTGAATCTGTTCTTTTAACAATTTTTATCTTTTTCTGCATTGGCTTCAGTGTTATTCAATTAGAAGTTTCACCGCATATCCCAATTTTATTCGGTATCGTTATTTTATTAGCATTTGGCTTTATGAAAAAAATCTCTTGGTCTACTATGGAAAAAGGGATGATCAGTAGTATTTCAGCTGGTATTCCATCTATATTTATTTTCTTACTTGTAGGCGTATTAATCAGCGTTTGGATCGCAGCTGGAACAATTCCAACTTTAATGGTATACGGCTTCCAACTTGTATCTCCGAAAATTTTCATTCCAACTGTTTTTGTTGTTTGTGCAATTGTTGGCACAAGTATTGGTAGTGCGTTTACAACTGCTGCAACTGTAGGCCTTGCCTTTATGGGCATGGGTAGTGCTCTTGGATACGATCCAGCTCTTATCGCTGGTGCAATTATTTCTGGTGCTTTCTTTGGAGATAAAATGTCTCCTTTATCTGATACAACAAACTTAGCTCCAGCTGTAACGGGTGTAGATTTATTTGAACATATTCGTAACATGCTTTGGACGACAGTTCCAGCTTTCATTATTGCTTTTATTGCATTTTTCATTTTAGGAAGTGGATCTGGAGGCAATGTTGATTTCTCAGCTTTTATTAGTACGTTAGAAAAAAATGCAACGATTTCTATCGTTACACTTATTCCAATTTTATTACTGTTCCTATTCGCATTTAAAAAGGTTCCAGCAGTTCCAACATTACTTGCTGGAATCGTAGTAGGAATCATTATTCTCTTTATTTTCAAGCCAAGTACGTCTCTACCTGATTTAATGAAAATTATGCAGGACGGTTACGTTTCTAAAACTGGTATAAAAGATATTGATAGCTTATTATCTCGCGGTGGTTTGCAAAGTATGATGATGTCGATTGCCCTTATTTTCCTAGCTCTTTGTATGGGAGGATTATTACAAGGAATGGGTATTATCGCGCAGCTTATGAATATCATCTCTAGCTTTGTAAAGACAAGTACACGCTTAATTATTTCTACTGCTTCAACTGCAATTGGTGTAAACTTCTTGCTCGGCGAACAATACTTATCAATCGTTTTAACAGGACAAGCATTCGCTAACAAATACGATGAGGTTGGTTTAGAACGTCGTAATTTATCACGAGTATTAGAAGATGCAGGTACAGTTATTAATCCGCTCGTACCATGGGGTGTAAGTGGCGTATTCTTAACAAACGTCCTTAACGTTCCAACATTTGATTACGCTCCATACGCAATCTTCTGCTTAGCTTGTCCAGTCGTAACTATTATCGTTGGCTTTACTGGATTCGGTCTTTCATGGAAAAAAGAAAAAGCAGTACCAGTTTCATAATATACACATAAAAAAGGATTACCGTAATCGGTAATCCTTTTCTCATACAATACTTTACTATTTACTTGCTTTCTTTCTTCTAAATAACATAAGTAATCCTGCTCCAACAAACGCCAGACCAGCTCCAATTGTAGAAGCAACACTTGCACCTGTTTTCGGTAAATCATGTTCATCTTTTTCAGCTTCTTTATTTTCACTTACAGTTGTTGTTGTTTCTTTTGTATTTTGATCATCTGTTGTAGTTTGTCCAGATCCAGTGTTGTTTTCTTCTTGTTTTGGCTCATTACCATTATTGCCTTCTTCTGTTGTTTGTGGTGTTGTGTTTTCTCCATTATCTGTTGACGGTGTCTTCGGATTTTCTCCATCACCTTTCGGTGGCGTCGTTTGATTTCCTCCACCAGTTTCTTTATCATCATTCTTCTTCGTTATATCAATTGCATATTTAGCAAATTCATTTTCAGATGGTCCAACATATGATATTTTTCCATCTTTCTTTATATGCTTTTGTGCATTTGGTGAAGAGTCAAATGTTGTATTTAATTTATCTGCAACAATCGGTTTAAATGTCCAATTTTGATCGGCTGCTGGATCAATAACGGGTGTTTCTTGCATATACTTCACAATGATTTGACGTGTTTCATCTTGCGATTGGTATACAACCTCCCCTTTACTTACACCAGGGAACGTTTGGCTACTTCCACGATAGTTATTTGTAGCAACGATGAATGCTTGATCGTCAGCTACAGGCTTACCTTCATACGTCATATTTACAATACGATTCGTATTTGCATTTACAACTTTTCCATCTTTGTCGTATTTCGCTGGTTGCGTCACATCAATTTCGTATTTTAAACCGTCTAAAATATCAAAATTATATGTAGGATATCCTGTATTTACTAATGGCTGTTCTTCTGTTTTCTTTGGATCAATTTGATTAAACTGACCAGCAGACATTTCAAGCCATTCTTTCACTTGTGCTCCATTTACTTTCACAGCATATAGTGTATTTGGATATACATATAAATCTGCAACGTTTTTAATCGCTAACGTTCCAGCCGGAATGTCAGTATAGTATGTAGCGCCGTTTCGGCCACCTGCTTTAAATGGCGCTCCTGCAGATAAAACTGGAATACCCTTATATTTACTATATTGTTCATTTTCAGCAAATAACTTTTCTACATACCATTTTTGGGCATTCGTCACAAGTTGTACAGAAGGATCATCTTGTACTAGTGAAAAATAGCTATTAATTGGCGCTGTCGTTTTACCTACAGGTGTATTAACATAATTAATTGTTGCTTCATGATCATCTTTAATTTCATTAACTAATTTTTGATCTGATTCTACTAATGCGGTTCCTTTACCATCAGCAATCGGACGAAGTTGTGGCTTAGATTGCTCTTTTTGTACTTCCCATTTTCCGTTTACCTTTTTCAATTGCATATCGATAATACCTAAGTTACTGCCAAAAACGCCAGGCATTACAACTGGAACCCCATTAAATACATCCTTCACTTCAGTATGTGAATGTCCCATTAATACTGCATCAACATCAGGCACTTCTGTTAAATAAAACGATGCATTTTCCATCCCAACATTGTACCCACTCTTATCAACACCTGAATGAGCTAATGCAACGATAACGTCTGCACCTTCTGCTTTCATTTTCGGTACCATTTTCTTCGCTGTTTGAACAATATCTTTCGCTTTTACTTTTCCTTCTAAATTTGCTTTATCCCAGTTCATAACTTGAGGTGGAACAAATCCCATTACACCAATTTTCACTTTTTGTTTTTCACCTGATTCATCCACTACTTCTTTCTCAAAAATATGATATGGTTTAAAATAATTTTCATCGTTCGCTTCATTATTATCATGATCATCTTTATAAACATTCGAGTTAATAACTGGGAACTTCGTTTTACTAATCACTTTGTTTAAATAATCTAAACCGTAGTTGAATTCATGATTCCCAAGAGAGATGACGTCATACTTCATTAAATTCATTAAACGATATAATGGATGTACATAACTTGGATCAACAGGATTCTTCGGATCATTTATTTTATTCGCCACATAATCCCCAAGCGGCGTCCCTTGTAATGCATCCCCATCATCAAATAGGACAGAGTTCTTCGCTTCTTCACGTGCTTTATTAACAAGCGTTGCAGTTTGCACGAGACCTACTTTATTATCTGTTTTCGTTTGATAATAATCATAATTCATTAAGTTAACGTGAATATCTGATGTTTCTAAAATTCGTAAGTTAACTGTACTCTCCCCAGTTTTTTCCTCTGCATGAGCTGTTGTTGGCAATACTTGCGGCGCTATAACACCAATAGCAAGAGTTGCTCCAGCTAGCATTTTTTTTGACTTTCTCACAAAAAATCCCCCTTATACAATTACCCCAAAATAATGAAATGAATCTCCATCAGTCCCTAACCACATACTTTTTTCTTCTATTAGAGCGACGATTTTCACCTTATCTGACATTATCATATCTAAACTTCTTTCATATCGTCAATATTTTTTGACACACTTCTACAAATTTTCTGTAAAGTTATTGTGAAGTTTTCATAAATATATAATATGCCCTTACATTGCTTATACTGCTGAATATGATACAATTACCAATTACAAGGAGGATGAATTTATGAGAAAAGTCATCTTAACAATTGTTTGTCTCCTCCTTCTAATCATTTCTTATTCTAATTTTGAAAAGAACGATGAGACAAAACAAAAAGAAATTAAAGAAAAAACAGAAAAACCATCTGCTCCAAGTTGGATTGATAAACAAACGAACGACTCCTTTTATCACCTCGTATTAGGTGATTCACTCGCCAAAGGATACGGGTCTACACAGGGGGGATTTGCCGAATTAGCTTCCAGACAACTGGAAGAACAAATTCATAAACCAATTACAGTAGAAAATCTTGGTGTAAATGGCCTTACTACGGATCGTCTCGCTAAAAAAGTTCAGTCCGAAGAAGTTCAACAAAAAATTAGGGAAGCGAATATCATTACTATTAATATTGGAGGAAATAATTTATTTCGCTTAAATCGTGATGTAGGTGTTATAGATGGTATTAAAATGCTAAATAAAGAAAAAGCTCGTTTCGAAACGGATGTAAAAAACATTGTAAAGACAGTTCGAGATCAAAATCCGAATGCTTTACTCATTCTCTCTGAACTCTATAACCCTTTACAACTCGATGACTCCATTGCCAGTTATGCAGATATGTTTTTAGATGGTTGGAATGATTCTGTTTATGCTATTTCAAAAGCGAATCAACCATCTATCGTTTTACCAATTCGAAAATTAATATCGAATGATAAAAAAGATTTACTATTTGACCAAGTACACCCAAATGATAACGGCTATGCGATTATTGCCAATACATTTACAAAGCAAGTGTTATCCTACAAATATTAAGGCGACCATGAAACAATTCTATTTTTATACCTTGTCTTTTTTGTTACAATGATAGTGGAAGGGGGCCTTTACATGGAATCACGCGAGTGGGAACGTATCGTTGATCATCTGCTTTCGCTAGTGCCTCTTTTTTATCGCAAATTTATGCTTCCTGGAGAATTTTCTTCTCAAAGACATATGCCGCCATCACATACACAGGTGTTACTGCTTTTGCATGAAAATGGTACATTAGCAGTTTCAGAAATTGGCAAGCGGCTAGCGATATCACGGCCTAACATGACCCCTCTATTAAACAAACTCATTCAAGAAGAACTAATAGAGCGTCATTATAGCGAAAAAGATCGACGGGTCATTTTAATTTCCCTAACAGCTGAAGGGAAATTGCTAGTAGGTCAGTATCAGCAATTCATTTTAGACAAACTAAAAGAAAATTTCCAAACATTATCTGAGGAAGAGCGCGAAAAGCTCATTTATTCTCTTCAAACCATTCAAAATTTAATTTTGAAAACAAACGTATAAAGCTGCTTCTAAATAGAAGCAGCTTTATGATTCGTAATAATTACCATAATAAACATTTGAATACGGCCATGTCATTAAATATGGCTTTCGCTCTTGCGTATTCTGTTGTTGAGGTTGTTGTAATTGCTGCGGTTGTTGATACACTCCAAATTGTCTTCGCATATCATGTACCGGATAATATGTTGGATACGAGTATACTTGAGGTACGTAATAATAATACATTCATTCTCTCCCCCTTTTTCTTAAACATATTCAACGGAGAAAATGAATGTGACATTCTTTATATTTGTACAAGTGGTTCTCTCACTCGTTTCTTTCTTTTCTTCAAACGTAACTTACGATTCTTTTCATATAAATAATGCACAACGAAATATGAAATTACCCCAAACACAACTCCTATTATCGTCATACCAATCAATACATACACTTCACTCTGTAACAAGCTCTTTAACATTGTGAAAATATGGCTCGAAAACAAATCTGATATCGTAAATGGTTCATGATGTATTTTCTTTACATGAAATGGATAAATCGTTTTCCCTAACGCGTAAGCAAATGGAAATAAAAATACTGGGAGAAACGATATTTTCCCAATAATATTGCCAATGACTGCGGCTGGAAAAGATCCCTTTGCCAACCTGACAATTGGATAAAATATTAAATATACGAGCGATGCCGTATAAATTACTAACATTTCTAAACCAAATCCAATAGCAAAGCCTAACGACACTTTCTTTGCTCCTTCTGGCGATCGCAGTAACTTATAATATTGAAACTTTAATATTCTCCACATCCGTTGAAAAAACGAATATGTCTTCTTAGTTGTTTTCACAATTATCATCTCTTTAACTATATTTTTTCTATCTAGTATGTCCCTACATAATATGAAAAACAAAATTAATTTTCTCTTTTTATTATAAATGATATAGAGATAATTAACCAAATATACATCCGACATTTCAATATAAAAAAACCTTCCTTTTCAGGAAGGTTTTCCAGTATTTTGAAATAAACTCACTAATAACGCTTTTTGCGCATGCAATCGATTACCAGCTTGCTCAAAGACAACAGACTGTGGCCCATCTATTATCTCTCCTGTTACTTCTTCTTCACGATGGGCAGGTAAACAGTGTAAGAAACGATATGTTTCCTTCGCATGCATAACAAGTTCTTTATTGATTTGGTAAGGTTGAAATAAAGTATATTTCTCTTCTTCTCCTTCTTGCCCCATACTCATCCAAACGTCAGTATAAATAAAATCCGCTCCGCTTACCGCTAATTCAGGATTATGCAAAATTTCAATTTCAGACCCTGTTTCAGCTGCAATCGCTAACGCTTTTTTTACAATTTCCTCATTCGGTTCATACCCTACGGGAGTTGCAACAGTCATATTCATTCCGACTTTTGCACTCGCTAACAATAGCGAATGACATACATTATTTCCATCACCTACATAAGCTAATTTAATACCTTTAAACGCATGAACTTCTTCATATATCGTCATTAAATCTGCCAATGCTTGGCAAGGATGATGATCATCCGTTAAACCGTTAATAACTGGAATACTGGACTCTTTCGCAAGCTCTTCTACATCTGCATGCGAGAATGTACGTATCATAATTCCATCAATATAATGAGATAGTACTTTCGCAGTATCTGACACCGTTTCTCCTCTGCCAATTTGCATCTCTTTTCCACTTAAAAACATTCCATGTCCTCCAAGCTGTACCATCCCTGCTTCAAAAGAAACGCGAGTACGAGTTGAATGTTTATCAAAAATGAGACCTAATATTTTTCCTTGTAATAAAGGCTCCTGCTTATTCTTTTTTAAATATATAGCAAATTCAATTAAAGAAATGATTTCTTCTTGCGTTAATTCCTCTAGTGTTAAAAGATCTTTCGTATTTAATTTTGGTACTTGTACAGTTGACATGAAATTTCCCCCTTATATGATTGATGCATTTTTTGTACAAACTATCTTTTTTATCATATATACCGCTTGTTCTAGCTCTTCATTCGTTACAATAAATGGCGGTAATAGTCTTATAACATTAGGCCCTGCTTGTAATACGAGAAGTCCTTCTTCTTCTAGTTGTTCTATAAAACTTGCAACTTCATGCTTACACTCAATCCCAATCATAAGCCCCTTACCACGTATATTTTGAATACATTCGACATGTCGTAATTCCTCTCGCAACTTCTCTAATACGTACTCGCCCTTTTCCTTTACTTCTTTTAAAAACGATGGTTTCTTACTTACTTGCAATACTTCTTTCGCTGCAGCCATTGCAATATAATTCCCACCAAACGTTGAACCGTGTGATCCTGCAGTAAACGACGTTCCAAGTTCTTTCCGGCCAATCATCGCTCCAACGGGAATGCCATTTCCAAGAGCCTTAGCAGTAGTAACGATATCAGGATCTATTCCCATTTGTTCGTAAGCAAATAGTGTTCCTGTTCTTCCGATCCCTGTTTGTACTTCGTCTATAATAAATAATGAACCGAACTTATTACATAATGTTTCAATCGCTTTCAAAAAAGATAGATCAGCAGGTATTACTCCTCCCTCTCCTTGAACAACTTCTACCATTACCGCCGCAACTTCTTCACTCATTACTTCCTCTAACGCCTTAATATCGTTAAAAGGGGTATGTAAAAAAGACGGAAGTAGTGGACCAAATCCTTCTTTCACTTTATTTTGCCCCGTCGCACTCATCGTTCCGAATGTTCTACCGTGAAAAGATTGCTCACATGTTACGACGAGAGATTTTCCAGTATGCTTACGGGCTAACTTCAAAGCAGCTTCATTCGCCTCTGCTCCGCTATTACAGAAAAACACATAATCTAATGCTATATTTTCTGTTAATAATGACGCGACTTCTTCTTGTAAGCTGTTTGTAAACAGGTTAGATATATGCCATATATCATCAAGTTGCTCTTGTACAGCTTTCATAACAGTAGGGTGACAATGTCCTAAATTACATACGCCAATTCCCGACGTAAAATCTAAATACTGGTTACCATTTTTATCAATAACTTTCGTTCCATTTCCCTTTACAAACTCAATATTTCTTCTCCCATACGTTTGAAAAAGATGACTTGTCATACGATACTCACTCCTTTCGTTACCGTCGTTCCGATACACTCTCCTGTAACTTCAGTAAAATCTTTTGTACCGTTCACAATACTTACCTTTTGCACTCCCATTTTTAAAGATGTCAGTGCCGCCTGTACTTTCGGAATCATCCCGCCTGTAATAACTCCTTTTTCTATAAAAGTAACAATTTCAGATTCGTCCGTTTTCTTTACCAATTTTCCTTCATGTAATATTCCATCTACATCCGTAATAAAAATGAGTTCTTTTGCGGATAATGCGACCGCAATCCCAGCTGCAGCGGTATCAGCATTTATGTTATAAATCTCATTATCATTTATCCCGATTGGAGCAATAACAGGAATATAATTCATATTTATTAATCCTTTTAATAAGGCTGTTTCTACATAACTTACTTCTCCCACATATCCTATCCCTTCGCTGGCAGGCTGAACTTGAAGTAACTTACCGTCACACCCTGAAAGCCCAACTGCAAGTAAATTATGCTTTTGTAAATTCATTACAAACTTTTTATTCGTACTTCCGCATAGCACCATTTGAACAACATCCATAACTTCTTTTGGTGTTACTCGTAACCCATCTTTCTTTTCTACCTTGATATTATAGTCTTCTAACTTAGCATCAATTTCTGGGCCACCGCCATGGACAATAACTATCTTATAATTCTTTTGCAATTTCTTTATGCACTCAAAAAACGCACTATTTAATCGATTCAACATGCTCCCGCCGCATTTAACTACAATATAATCACTCATCTTCTCTCTCCTTATGTACGATAACAAGCGTTTATTTTCACATATTCATAACTTAAGTCGCAGCCCCAAGCAGATCCAGTTTCTTCTCCTAAATGTAAATACACATCAATAATAATTTCATGTTCTTGTAATTTTTTTTTCATTCCCTCTGCAGAAAACATTTGAGGTTCACTATTTTTTAACACATTGATAGATTGAAGGGTGATATCAATTGTATTTGGATTAATAGCTACTTCACTTTGGCCAATACTACTAATTATTCGCCCCCAATTTGGGTCTTCACCGTATATTGCTGTTTTCACAAGACTCGAACCGACAATTTGCTTTGCGATTTTCTTTGCTTCTTCGTTTGTTCGAGCCCCTAGCACATTTACTTCTATTAACTTCGTAGCCCCTTCACCATCTTGCGCAATTTTTTTTGCTAAATCTTCACATACCTTTTGTAAAGCAACTACGAAAGTTTCCCACTCTTTATGTTCCATACTTATTGGCTTCGTTTCTGATAATCCACTTGCCATAACGATGACCATATCATTCGTAGAAGTATCTCCGTCCACCGTAATTTGATTAAATGTATGATTCGTAATTTGTGATAGTGCTGTTTGTAATACGTCATTCTCTATATTGGCGTCTGTTGTAATAAAACTAAGCATCGTTGCCATATTGGGATGAACCATCCCAGAACCTTTTGCGACCCCAGCAATTGTTACTTCTTTTCCGTCAATTATCATCTCATAGCAAGATTCTTTCGTCATAAGATCCGTCGTTAAAATCGCTTCACAAAAAGAATGAGCTTCACTTACTTCCTTTGTTGGTACAAGTGATTCAATTCCCTCTCGAATTATATCCATCGGTAAAGGTACTCCAATTACACCTGTTGAAGCGACCGCGACGTAATTCGTTTTTACTCCAAAGTGTTCAGCTCCTAATGTTCGCATCTCGTAAGCATCTTGCAATCCTTTCATTCCCGTACAAGCATTTGCATTTCCACTATTAACGACGATTACTTGTAATTTCCCTTCCGCCGCTATACTATCTTTCGTTACTTGCAACGGCGCTGCTTGCATTTGATTTGTTGTATAAACAGCGGCACACGATGCTGGCACTTCACAAATGATTGCACCTATATCCTTTTTCTCCTTTTTCAAACCATTTGCAGTACCAATTGCCGAAAAGCCTTTCGGAGTGACAATTGAACCATTTTCTAATTTATTAATGGACGATTCTTTAATCATAATTTCCCCCTTATGGATAAAGCGGAATATGCTGTAAACCCGTTGCCTCTTCCAATCCCGCTAATATATTTGCATTTTGAATCGCTTGCCCCGCTGCACCTTTCATCATATTATCTATAACAGAAACTACTGTAATTCTTTCTGTTCTTTCATCGTAGGCTAACCCAATATCACAATAATTTGAGCCTCTTACTTCTTTCGGGCTTGGGAATTTTCCTTGAGAACGAATTCGAACGAAAGCTGAGTTGTGATACGTTTCTTCATACAACTTTTGAAGTTGTTGCATTTTGATTTTTTGTTTTACTTTTGCATAGAGTGTAACCATAATCCCTCGTGATATCGGTATTAAATGTGTACTAAATGTAATTGGCTTCGCTTCATCATTCCATTCTATAAGCATTTGCTCAATCTCAGGAACATGCTGATGCTTATTTACTTTATAAATGTGAAAATTATCGTATAGTTCTGGAAAGTGAGTCATTGTTGTTGGTGTTTTTCCCGCTCCTGATACTCCTGACTTTGCATCTATAATAATTGAATCTTCTTCAACTATCCCGTTTTGCATTAACGGCGCTACCGCTAGCAATGTCGCTGTTGCAAAACATCCCGGATTTGCAATTAAATCCGCACTTTGAACTTCAGACTTTTTCCATTCGCTTAATCCATACACTGCTTTTCTGAGAATCTCTCCCTTTGCAGCTGGCCGCTTATACCACATTTCATATAGCGAAGGATCTACCATACGAAAGTCACCCGATAAATCAATTACTTTCAAACCTACTTCTAATAATTTTGGTGTGAGCTCCACAGATACTCCCGCGGGCGTTGCTAAAAATACAATCTCCGCTACCTTCCTTATTTCATCCACATCAATTTCTTGCAACTTATGAACGAGAACACTCCGCAAATGCGGATATGCATTCGCTATACATTCACCAACTTGCGAAAAGGAGTGGAGAGATGCTATTGAGAAGTAGGGGTGTTGCTCTAATAACCTAATTAATTCAATACCTCCATATCCAGTTGCTCCAATAATTGCGACTTTCATATGCTCCTCCTTAAATCGATTCTTTAAATTAAGTATGATTATAATATTGTATATTTATAGAGTCAATTAAATATTTATTAATTTTAAAAACTTTAAAAACTTAATTTTACTAGAAAAATAATATACGCAGATGAATTTTTATACAAAAATTATGTATGGTAGTATTTTCATTTCACTTCAAGTACAATAAAACAATACATGTATACATATGGGCGGGGAAAAACATGAATGAAAAATTAATTGAGAAAATGATTACAAAAAGTTTTCGGCAATATCAATGTAATCCTGTTTCAAAAGAGGATCAGGAAATGTTAATTAAACATATTCAAACGATAATTCATTCAAATACTGAAATTGATGTGTACGAGGCGGTTGAAGATATCGTTTACGATTATGTGACCGGAAAATAAAAAAATAGGAGATTTCCATATGGAAATCTCCTATTTTTTACTTAATGATTTACCTGCAACACGTTCAAATACCCCCGGGAATAATGCATAGAGCTTCGGCCCAATTCCCATCCACTTCGGCAAGTTTACTTCACGTTTTTTCGTTTGCATCGCCTTTACGATTTGTTCTGCTACATATGTTGGTTTTAACATGTAACGTCCCATATTTTTCACATATGTACCTGATTGATCGGCTATTTCAAAAAAGTTCGTATCTATCGGTCCCGGGTTAATTGCTGTTACATACACATTTGTGTTAGATAACTCCATACGTAAACTATTCGTAAATCCTAATACAGCGTGTTTTGTTGCTGCATAAGCACTCGACTTCGGAGTTGCAATTTTTCCAGCCAATGAAGCAATATTAATAATTTGTCCTTCGTTCCTTGTTACCATATAAGGTAATACTGCTTTCGTACAAGCTACTAATCCAAATACATTTACTTGAAACATATCCTTTACTTCATCCATTGACGCATCTTCAAATGTTTTAAAAATACCAAATCCCGCATTGTTTACCAATATATCAATACGTCCTACTTCTTGTAATACCTTTGAAAAAACTGATTGTACTTTCGTTTCTTCACTTACATCTAATACATAGTAATAGCAAGGCGTATTATAAGTTGCTTTAATTTTTTCTGCTAATGCTTGTAGTTTCTCTTCTGTTCGAGCCATTAATACTGGAGTCGCTCCTTGCTCCGCAACCTGCATTGCGACTTGCTCTCCAATTCCACTAGAAGCACCTGTAATGACGATTACTTTTTCTTGTAAACGTCCCGTCATTGCTGTCACCTACTTTGCATAATAAATCAATTGTTGCGAAGATTCATCAATCATCACTTGTTGATTATATGCTAAAAAGTCTAATTGTCCAACAGTTTCTGAGATAGTAAGTGGCAATTGTTCTTTATATAATACCGGAAATAATTTTACACATACTTCAAATGCTGTCATTGGCTTTTCTTTTAATAACTCAAGCACTTTAAACGCTCGTGTTTCTTGCTTTTGTAACCTCGTTTCAATAAGTTGTTTCACATTCAAAACATCTTCCCCATGTCCTGATAAAATACGTGAAATATTCATCTCACTTAAACGTTTTAACGTTTGATTGTACTGCAATAATGGACGTGCTCTTTCTGTTTGCCCTTCATATGGTGGTTCTAATATTGGATTAGAAGAAATATGACTAATGAGCGCATCCCCACCAATTAATATTCCATCAGATTCTCTATATAATGAAATATGAGTAGAAGCATGACCTGGCGTTTCAATCACTGTAAATCCAGGTAACGAATCTATACGATCTCCCTCTCTCACAGTGTGTGTTAACGATCTATTACAAGAATATTTAAGTGTCTTCGTCGTCAATAGTGCCTCATCATTCAAAAATGCTGCTGGAACTCCGAACTGTAGTGCTGTCTCTTTAAAAAATTCATGATACCGCTTTAAAAACTCGGCATTCTGCGTAATCCATGGTTCATTCCAAGGATGTCCGATAATATTTACTTTTTCAGAAAATGTATTTAAAAGTCCACAATGATCCGCATGGTGATGCGTAATCACTACCGTTTCAATATCTTCTATCTTATATCCTAATACATCTAAATGACTTTCTAGTGCCTTCTTTGCCTCTTCTGTATTTGTCCCTGTATCAATTAACGTTAATGTTTCTCCCTCAACTAAAAACACATTCACTGTCTCAACTGCAAATGGAACAGGAATCTCCATTCGATGAATCGCCGTCATGCTTAGCCCCCCCTGTTTCTTTCCGGTTCAAAAATGAATACCTCTTCAGTTTACAACTTCTCCACAAATTTGTCATTATTTTCAGATAAAAAGAGGTGTTTCCCATAAAAAACCGAATGTATGTACATTTATAAGCATTTCTAACCAAATTTAAAGGAGGAACATCATGTCTATTCAAAATATTTCCTTTCTCGGTGCAGGCTCTATTGCCGAAGCAATTATTGGTGGTTTATTAGACGCAAATGTTGTCAAAGGGGAACATATTACTGTAAGTAATCGTTCTAACGAGACACGATTACAGGAGTTACATAAAAAATACGGGACTAAAGGTACACATAACAAAAAAGAATTACTTACTGATGCAAATATTCTTTTTCTAGCTATGAAGCCAAAAGATGTCGCAGAAGCGATTATCCCTCTTAAAGAACATATAAATAACAACCTGCTTATTATCTCGTTATTGGCAGGTGTTTCTACCCATTCAATTAGAAACCTACTTCAAAAAGACATTCCGATTATTCGTGCAATGCCAAATACATCTGCGGCTATTTTAAAATCTGCTACCGCCATCTCACCTTCAGAACATGCAACGGAAGAACATATTCGCACTGCAACAGCTTTATTTGAGACGATTGGCCTCGTCTCTGTTGTAGAGGAAGAAGATATGCATGCTGTCACTGCATTATCCGGAAGCGGACCAGCTTATATTTATTACGTAGTGGAAGCAATGGAAGAAGCTGCAAAAAAAATTGGTCTGAAAGAAGATGTTGCAAAATCACTTATTCTTCAAACGATGATTGGTGCTGCTGAAATGCTAAAAGCAAGTGAAAAACACCCTTCTATTTTGCGAAAAGAAATTACTTCTCCTGGCGGAACTACCGAAGCAGGAATAGAAGTATTACGGGAGCATAATTTTCAACAAGCACTAGTCTCATGTATTACACAAGCGACGAAACGATCACATGATCTCGGAAAAACATTAGAACAAATCACAAACGAAAAATAGAAAACGGAGCTCAACTTTATTTGAGCTCCGTTTTCTCATAATTATTCTTAATTATTACTCTTCCCAAAGATCTCTTCTTGCAGACGACGACCTGTCGGTGTTGCTGCAAGTCCACCTTCAGCTGTTTCACGAAGTGCTACTGGCATCGTTTGTCCGATTCTAAACATCGCCTCAATTACTTCGTCACATGGAATTGTGCTAGTTACACCAGCTAATGATAAATCAGCTGAAATCATGGCATTTGAAGCACCTGCTGCATTCCGTTTTACACAAGGTACTTCTACAAGCCCTGCAACAGGATCACATACTAAACCAAGCATGTTCTTTAAAGAAATCGCCATCGCTGTAGCTGCTTGATCTGGTGTTCCACCAGCCATCTCAACTGCGGCTGCGGCTGCCATTCCACTCGCTGAACCTACTTCAGCTTGGCAACCTCCTGCCGCACCAGAAATACAAGCATTATTCGCAACAACCATACCGAAAGCTCCTGCTGTAAATAAAAATTCAATCATTTCTTCACGTGTAGGCTGTAATTTTTCTTTAAGTGCAAACAGTACGCCTGGCACTGTTCCAGCTGATCCTGCTGTTGGTGTTGCACAAATGATTCCCATCGCCGCATTTACTTCATTTGTCGCAACAGCTTTACTCACTGCGTCCAAAATTGTATCCCCGGATAAGCCTTTTCCACTCTGCATATACGCTTGAACTTTCACAGCATCCCCGCCAGTTAAACCAGTCGGTGATTTTACACCACGAATACCGCGTTCTACTGCTTGTTCCATCACGACTAAGTTCTTTTCCATTCCGGCAATTACTTCTTCACGTGATATACTTCTTGTTTCCATTTCACACTGAATCATAATTTCTGCGATTTTTACATTTTGTTCTTTAGCTTGCGCCACTAGTTCCGCTGCGTTCCGAAACATGATGTGTCCCCCCTGCAATTAATCCATAATAGTTACTTGACAAATATTTTGTTGCCCATTTATTTCTTCAATCACTTCGTCTGCTAATAATTCATCTGTTTCAATGACCATAAGCGCTCTTCTTCCTTTTTCTTTACGAGAAACACTCATTGTACTAATGTTAATCTCATGTTTTGCAAGGATTGAAGCTACAGCTGCAATAGCACCAAAGCGATCGTTATTTACAATAAGCAGCGCTGGACTCGTTCCTGATAATTGAAGATCGAATCCGTTTAATTCTACAACTTCGATTTTACCGCCACCGATTGAGCAAGCAACAACTTCGATTTCCTCTTCTCCTTTATACAGACGAATTTTCGCTGTATTAGGATGTGGAGCATTTGCATCTTCTTCAATGAATTCCACTTCAATTCCGCGTTCTTTTGCAATGTCTAACGCACTTGGAATACGTAAATCATCTGTTTCAAATCCTAGTATTCCACCGATTAACGCTACATCCGTACCGTGACCACGGTATGTTTTTGCAAATGAACCATATAATGAAATGCTAACTCTCTCTGGCTCATGACGAAACAGCTGACGAGCAACTTGCCCCATTCTTGCAGCGCCTGCTGTATGTGAACTTGATGGACCAATCATAACCGGACCAATAATATCAAACACTGAGCGATACTTCATCATAACTCCCCCTAAAACTCTATGAAAAGATTATTTTCTACTATTAAAAATGATATGAGATAACCAGCAATAAAGCCTGGTAGCAAACCAAATTTTAACACAGAAGCCCCTACAAGCATAGCATAAACAGGTGATACACCCATTGCTAATGCAACTAAAGTTGCACCAGCTACTCCGCCCAGACTACCTGCTGATTGTCCAACCTCTTTTAGGAATGGTATACCAATCAAATCTCCACCAACGTATAATTGAAAAGCTTCAACTAAGAAACTTGCAACGGCCGCATTTGCTAAAGCTCCATTGCTTTCATACCATTTGGCGCTTTAAAACTAAAGAGTGAAAAAAGACTTAGTACAAATAATAGTAATACCGTTCCCTTAATAATCTCTATGATGCCCTCTCCCTTTTTAGTCAATTTCGTTTGTTACGAAAAATGGCTAAAACGCACGCTGTAACTTACGATAAATTATAATGTGCCCTCATTATAGCTTGTTTTTTATAAAACGCTTACTTTTATTGAATTTTAAAATTTCTGAACAAAAATCCATTTCCCTTGTTTGTATTAGTTGTATATAAGCGTGCTTATATAACAGTTTGTCTAAATAATCGGTATTATGTATTTTCATCCTATATATTCAAACCATTACAAAACTCTGTATTATTCCATATAAACATGAAATGATAACAGTTTGAGTAAAAAAAAATTATCATAAATAAAAAAAATGGCAAACGTACGTTACCATTTTTTTACGAAAATATTACTTCTCTACTGGGAATGATTTTAAATCCATCGCTATTTCTGTATTAGAAAATAACTCCCGTGCCTCTTTCAATAATTCCTTATATGTATCTCCTTGATAACGCGAACTAATATGAGTCAATATTAATCGCTTCACATTTGCCTTAAGTGCGATACTCGCAGCTTGCTTTGTTGTGGAATGGAAATAATCATGCGCCTGTTGCTCATCTTCTGCTGCAAAAGTTGCTTCATGAACAAGTACATCAGCATCTTGCGCAAGCTCTTTACTCGCTTCGCAATATCGTGTATCGCCTAAAATTGTAATAACTCTCCCTTTTTGAGGTGAACCGATAAAATCTTTTCCACTTAGTACAGTACCGTTCTCTAATTCAACTACTTCACCATCTTTTAAGCGTTTAAAAATCGGACCAGGTTTCACGCCAATTTCCAGCAGCTTATCCACTAAAAGAGCTCCCTGAATATCTTTTTCTACAATACGATATCCGAAACATTCAATTCCATGTGATAACCTTTTTGTTTCTACATAGAATTCATTATCGTCAAACACAATGCCTTCTTCTGTAATCTCAACGATTTCAAGTGGATATTTTACATGTGTCGTACTTACCGATAACGCTACTTCAATAAATTGTTTAATTCCTTTCGGTCCATACACCGTTAACGGCGTTGTTCCTCCTTGGAAAGAACGACTCCCTAATAAACCCGGCAAGCCAAAAATATGATCTCCATGTAAATGCGTAATAAAAATTTTTTCAATGCGTCGTGGGCGCACAGATGTATGTAAAATTTGATGCTGAGTCGCTTCACCACAGTCAAATAGCCACGTTTGCCCTCGTTCTTCTAACAATTGTAAGGCGATTGCTGAAACGTTCCTTCCTTTTGAAGGAACACCTGCACCAGTTCCTAAAAATACAAATTCCACTTTCTTTCCTCCAGCTCTTTATATAATCTACTCTTCATCTTACGGAATGTTATTTCAAATGGCAAATTGAATTTACATAACCAATCATCTAGACAACTATATAACACGAACGTTAAAAACAAAAAACTTAACAATCGTTCGTGTTTTGTAGTAATATAACTATATCACATATAAAGGGAGCATTTTATTATGAAAGAAGTATTTCGTTTACAAACTGATTTTTCATCTTCATTTGATCGCTGGGTAAGTTCTTTCGTTTCTGATCACCCAGCACAACTAGAATGGACGACTTTAAAAGAATTAATTCATGAATATACAACATCACATACAAATGAGACGTTACCAACATATATTTCTTCAGCTTTAACATATTACGCACAACGCATTGCAACAACAAACAGCTCAGAAATTGTTATTTTTGAAAATCCTACAATCTCATAATCTATAATAAAAAGCACTGTAATCAGTGCTTTTTATTTATATCCATTAAAGTATTTATTCCCCACCTTATTTCCAAAAAAACACCTCTTATTTCCTACTATATAGCCATCATGAATCTATTTAATTTTTCAAAAAAAAAGAGACAAAAAAGATATTGACACTACAAATTTACAGTGCTAATATTCAACTTGTAATTGAATATGGTCTCTGTTAGGTGAGGCTCCTGTATAGAGAAACGCTGCTGCCCAAAAATGTCGAGAGACGCCAATGGGTCAACAGGAAAGGTCGGAATGAAGGCCTTTCTTAACGTAGCTGGTTTCAGTACCTATGCTATACAGTGCTAAAACTCAACGAGGGAGAGGTGCGTATGTTTTGTCATACACAAAAACTGTTTTTATCTATGTTTAATAACAGTCTTTGTTGTTGACTCTTTTTAACTGCGAATTCAGGCCTTTACTCGTTTTGAGTAAAGGCCTTTTTTATATCTTTATGCACCTTACTATGAAACAAACATAGCATATTTAGAAACTACTAATTGTACGGAGGTGAGGAACAGTGGCAAGTGATGATTCGGCCCAGATACCCATATGTTTTACGTTAATATTTCATCATGTAGGTAGGAAAGAAGCTGTTCCTCCCTGTTTAATATAGTCGAGTAACAGATTGTTTCCTCCTTCATGAAAAGGAGGAACTACCAATGTTAAATTTACAAAGACAAGAAACGAAGCATGCTTACGATCAAGATAGCATGAAAACAAATAACGAATTATTAGTGGAAGTTGCAACGCAAGATGTAAACTCTGCGTTAAAACTTCTAGACACAACACAAGATGGACTCTCTAAACAAGAAGCGTCTCGTAGACTTTCTTTATATGGTCCGAACGAAATTGCTCATAATAAAACATTGCCATGGTATATTCAATTTCTGCTGGCATTTAAAAACCCATTTATTTTTGTTTTGTTAGCTCTTGGAGTACTCTCTTTTTTCACAGATGACATACAAGGAACAATTGTCGTATCTGTGATGGTACTACTAAGTGCAACGATTCGTTTTTTTCAAGAATTTCGTTCTCAAAAAGCTGCAGATAAGTTAAAAGCTATGGTTCGAACAACTGCAAGCGTCTCTAGAATAAATGGATTTATACACGAAACAAAAAACGTAATGAATTTAAATCGTAACCATACAACGGAAATCCCAATTGAAGAACTTGTACCTGGTGATATCATTTCACTTTCAGCTGGTGATATCGTTCCAGCTGATGTGCGTATCTTATCGGCTAAAGATTTATTTGTAAATCAGTCTTCCTTAACAGGCGAGGCACTTCCGGTAGAAAAATATGAAAACTGCTACCATACGGAAAATAAACATATATTACCGAAAAACATGAAAAAAAATTACAATCCACTCGATATGGAAAACCTTTGCTTCATGGGTACAAATATTGTTAGCGGTAGCGCAAAAGCTGTTGTCGTTTCAACAAGTACGGATACGTATTTCGGCTCTTTGGCAAAAAAGGTTATCGGAAAACGTGCAGAAACAAGCTTTGATAAAGGCGTAAACAAAGTAAGTTGGCTCTTAATCACATTCATGCTTATTATGACACCTATTGTCCTCCTCATTAATGGATTCACAAAAGGAGATTGGCAAGAAGCTTTCTTCTTTGCTATTGCCGTTGCAGTTGGTCTTACACCTGAAATGTTACCAATGATTGTAACTGCTAATTTAGCTAAAGGTGCCGTTAACATGTCTAAGCAAAAAGTAATTGTAAAACAGCTAAACTCTATTCAAAACTTAGGTGCTATGAACATCCTTTGTACAGATAAAACTGGAACTTTAACAGAAGATAAAGTTGTCCTTGTTCGTCATTTAGATCCTAATGGAAATGAATGTAATCGCGTCTTACAATTTGCATATTTAAATAGCTTCTATCAAACTGGATTGAAAAATTTAATAGATAAAGCTGTCATTGAACATACAGAGGAAAACCATAAATTTGATCCATCAGCTTTTCAAAAACTAGATGAAATTCCATTTGATTTTGCTCGCCGTCGTATGTCTGTCATCGTGAAAGAGATTTCAGGTGAACATACAATGGTCTGTAAAGGTGCCGTAGAAGAAATCTTATCAATTTGCAACTACACTGAAGTGGATGGGCAAATTGTCCCTCTTACTGAAGAAGTGAGAGAAAATGTAAAACACCTTAGCGAAACTTTAAATAGTGAAGGAATGCGTGTCATCGCTGTAGCATACAAGAAAGATAACAAACCTGATTATAAAGCTTATGCGGTACAAGATGAATCCGCTATGATTCTTACTGGATATATCGGCTTTTTAGATCCACCAAAACCATCTGCTGCTTCTGCAATTCAAGCATTGCATAAACACGGCGTACAAGTGAAAATCTTAACTGGCGATAACGAAATTGTTACAAAAAAAGTTTGCAAGGAAGTTGGATTAAATATAGGGGAGCCTGTCCTCGGTTACGAAATTGATTCTTTACCAGATAAAGTATTAGCAAAACTAGCAGAAGAAACAACAGTGTTCGCAAAACTAAATCCAATGCAAAAATCTCGCATCATTCGCGTATTACAAGGGAATGGTCACACTGTAGGTTATATGGGGGATGGTATTAACGATGCCGTTGCACTACGTGATGCTGACGTTGGGATATCTGTTGATACTGCTACTGATATTGCAAAAGAATCTTCCGATATTATCCTACTTGAAAAAAGTTTAACTATATTAGAAGCAGGCATTTTAGAAGGTCGCACTACGTTCGGCAATATTTTAAAATATATAAAAATGACAGCTAGCTCTAATTTTGGAAATGTATTTAGTGTATTAGTGGCGAGTGCTTTCATTCCATTTTTACCGATGCTTGCAATTCATCTATTAATTCAAAACCTACTTTACGATTTTTCTCAACTTTCTATTCCATGGGATAAGATGGATAAAGAATTTTTAGAAAAACCAAGAAAATGGGATACTGCAAACTTACGTAATTTCATTATTTGTATCGGCCCAATTAGCTCTATATTCGATATTATCACATACGTTGTCATGTGGAATGTATTCGGTGCAAATACACCTGGAGAACAATCGCTATTCCAATCTGGTTGGTTTGTCGTTGGGTTACTAACGCAAACATTAATTGTTCACATGATCAGAACACAGAAGATTCCATTCATTCAAAGTACTGCATCAATACCAGTTCTCTTATTAACTGCTTGTATTATGGCAATTGGTATCTACATTCCGTTCTCACCACTTGGTGCAGCAGTTGGTTTACAAGCATTACCACTAAGCTACTTCCCATGGTTAATAGGAATATTATTAGGTTATGCTTTCTTAACACAATTCCTGAAAAAACTTTATATTAAAAAGTTTCATAGCTGGTTGTAAAAATAAGAATGAGTGGGTATTTCTCACTCATTCTTAAAAAATATACCATGTACTTAAATGTATGGAGGTGACCATGATGGTATGGTATGACATCGTATTAAGATTATTTATAGCAATTATTGTAGGAGCTTGCATCGGAATGGAAAGACAATGGAGACATCGAATGGCTGGGCTACGAACAAACGCTCTCGTATCACTTGGTGCCTGTATATTTGTTTTATTATCCGTCATGCTTGATCATGAAGCTAGCCCATCACGTATCGCTGCTCAAGTTGTGAGTGGTATTGGCTTTTTAGGAGGCGGTGTTATTATTCGTGACGGTTTTAGTATTAGAGGGTTAAATACAGCGGCAACTTTATGGTGTGCAGCTGCTGTAGGTACTCTTACAGGCGCTGGCTTCCTCGTTGCAGCTATGCTAGGTGCAGCCGGCGTCTTACTAGCAAATATACTACTACGCCCAATCGCTCTATTTATGAATAATAAATCAAAAGAAGATTTACCTGAGCAAACAAACTACTTACTTTCTCTTACTTGTTCAGAAGAAAATGAAGCACATATTCGTTTTCTTCTCATGCACATGGTAAGTTCAGAAGGTATCGGTTTAAAAGAATTGTACAGTGAAGACGTTGATTCTAACAAAAAGGTATCTATACAAGCTACATTACATTGCAATACAAATGCAGCTGTCTTAATCGAAAAAATAGTAAGTAGAATGCTTTTAGAATCTGGTGTTACTGCCGCTGGCTGGAAAACTTCACTAGATTTAGAAGCAAGTTAAATCATAAAGGTGTCATGAATATAAAAGAAGGTTTTATATTCATGACACCTTCTACATACACCCATTTTTTATTTTCAAGTTATTAGCAACTGCTTGGAATAACTTAAAGTAATCCATACTCGTTCGATCTTTTTGTTTTAACTTGGCATGGGGCTGAAAAAGGTTCTGACCGCTTCTTCTCATGGCCGGATTCTCTTTTCCATCTAAAAAAGAAGGTTTTATATTCATAGCACCTTCTACATAAATTTATTTTCTAGTTTTTGCTGAAACGACTTCTCTTGCTTACGCAATAATTGACTACCTCGCTGCAAAAGAGGTGTTCCATACTTATCATTAATCTGATCAATAATAGCAAGTAGCGGCTCTTCTTTCGCATCTTCTTCGAATGAAAACAAATCTAACTGTTTGACCGAATCTGTCTTCCACTCCAATTCAGTAGCTGTAACACCTAATAAACGAATGGAATCACCATCCCAATGTTGTTTCAACAAACGTGATGCAGCTTGAAATATATCACGTTCTTCCCAAATTGCATTTTTCAATTGTTTGCTTCGTGTTACCGTCCGCCTATCATGGTATTTAATCATAATTTGGATATTATAGCTGACAAGAGTTCGCTTTTGTAGTCTATTACTCACTGAGCCCGACAGTCTCCCTAACATATCAAGCAATTCTTTCTCTTCATCCATATCCTTTGAGAAAGTCATCGAATTTCCAACACTTTTATGTTGTCCCATTTGATTCGGATCAACATCCCTATCATCCATACCTTTTGCACGCTTTTGTAAATCAACACCGTGCTTTCCAATTTTAGCGCGAATGATATGCTCGTCTCCTTTTGCTAACTGTCCAATTGTATTTATATGAATATCTTTTAGTTTTTCAGCTGTTTTCTCTCCAATTCCATGCATCGCTTCAACTGGTCGTGGCCAAATGACTTCTGGGATATCACGTTTTCTAAGCACTGTAATACCAAGTGGCTTTTTCATATCAGAAGCAGTCTTTGCTAAGAAAAGATTTGGAGCAATACCAATGCTACACGGAAGCTGTAACTCTGTTAATAACGCTTGTTGAATCATCTTTGCTATTTCAAGCGGCGAACCTAGCACATAGCAATCTGTAATATCTAAATACCCTTCATCTATAGAAACTGGTTGTATCTTTTCTGTAAAACGGGAAAGGATTTGAAACATTTGAAATGAGGCTTCGCGATATAATGTAAAGTTAGGACGCCTTACAACTAGTTGCGGACATAATCGCTTTGCTTCCCAAAGGGGCATCGTCGTACGTATTCCATACTCTCTCGCTTCGTAACTACATGTTATGATAATCCCTTTTCTCTCTTTTTCATTCCCGGCAATCGCTAATGGCTTTCCCTTTAATGTTGGATCATGGGCAATTTCAACAGATGCGAAAAAACAATTCATATCTACATGTAAAATAACACGACCATTTTTCGGATACATTTCTCGCATACTACCACCCTCCTCCAAGAACATTCGTTCCTTCATTATACCAAATTCATGTACAATATAATAATTACTCATTCTTTTTCATCTTTATTTTTGCTATACTTTATGAAAAAAATGGATTTTATTGTAAAGGAAGTGGATTGTTATGAAACAACACAATAAACTCAATAATGTATTTATTATCATTATTATAATCCTTGCAATTAAATATTTGTTACTTCCCCTTTTTAACATCAACATTCATGTTTTAGGAATCTTCTCTCATTTCATACGCTTTGTAACAACTTATATATTGCCATGGCTCTTCTTATACTGGCTTATCCGCCTTGTAAAAGCACTTGAATCAAAATAAAAAAAGACGTGTAAACCATAGTTGGTTCACACATCTTTTTTACTTTATTACTTCGCTACTTCTTCAATAATAGCTACAACTAATTCTGCTGTTTTCGCTAATTCTTCAACAGGAATTTTTTCATTTGTTGTATGAATTTCTTCATAACCAACTGCCAAGTTAACTGTTGGGATACCATGTCCGGCGATTACGTTCGCATCACTTCCTCCACCACTTTGGTGAAGAGAAGGTGTACGACCGATGTTTTCAGCTGCACGTTTCGCTACTTCTACAACGTGATCGCCATCAGCGAATTTAAATCCTGGATACATAACCTTTACTTCAACATCTGCTTGACCGCCCATTTCTTTTGCAGTTGTTTCAAATGCTTCTTTCATTTTTGCAACTTGTGCTTCCATTTTCTCATTTATTAAAGAACGAGCTTCTGCAAAGATTTGAACATGATCGCAAACGATATTTGTTTGTGTACCACCTTCAAAACGTCCAATATTTGCAGTTGTTTCAGAATCGATACGGCCAAGTGGCATCTTTGCAATCGCTTTCGCTGCGATAGTAATTGCAGATACACCTTTTTCTGGGGCTACGCCAGCGTGAGCTGTTTTCCCACGAATGATAGCATTCACTTTCGCTTGTGTTGGTGCTGCAACTACGATTTCCCCAACTTTTCCATCGCTATCTAATGCATAACCATATTTTGCTGTAATGCGCTCTCGGTCTAATGCTTTTGCACCAACAAGACCAGATTCTTCTCCAACTGTAATAATAAATTCAATTTTACCGTGAGGGATGTTTTTCTCTTTTAAAACACGAATTGCTTCAAACATAGATGCTAATCCAGCTTTATCATCCGCTCCTAAAATTGTAGTACCATCTGATACGATATATCCATCTTTAATAGAAGGCTTAATTCCATTACCAGGAACTACTGTATCCATATGAGAAGTGAAATAAATTGTATCAACACCATCTTTTGTTGCTGGTAAAGTACAAATTAAGTTACCTGCACCGTGACCAGTCACACCCATTGTATCATCTTCAAATACTTCTACACCTAAAGAAGTAAATTTCTTTGTTAACACTTTGCAAATTTCTGCTTCAAATTTCGTTTCAGAATCTACCTGTACTAACTCCATAAATTCATTTACTAAACGTTCTTGATTAATCATAAGACTGCGCCTCCTGCACTACCATTATGTATGTAACAATATTAATTATAACAGAATTTCGCAAAAGTTTCGAAATACAAGACAAAAAACAGATGGTTCACACATCTAGATACCCATCTGCTTTCTATTACTCGTTTAATAGCACCCAACGCATATGATCTTCCCAAACTCCATTTACCATCAACATTTTGCGAGATACGCCTTCATATTGAAACCCTATCTTTGTCACTACCTGTATAGATGCTAAGTTTCGTGGCATAATCGGTGCTTCTATACGGTGTAAATGAAATTCTTCAAAGGTAACTTGAATTGCTTTTCTAAGCGCTTCTGTTGTATAACCTTTATTCAGTTCTTCCTTATCTAATTTATAACCAAGTACACAAGATTGATAAATTCCACGAACAATTAGATTAAATGAAATACACCCAATAACTTTCGTATCATCGCCCTTTTTAAAAATCCATAATCGAATGATTTTACCTTCCGCGAACTCTCTTCTATCCTTTTGTAACCTTTTCTTTTGATAGTCTAACGTAAAAAAATCATCTGGTCTATATTCTTCCCACGCCTTTAAAAACTCACGATTTCTGTCGTAATATTGAAGAACTTTTTCTGCATACGACTCATCAATTTCCCTTAAATGTAAGCGATCTGTTTCGTATATTTTCATCATCGTATCTCCATTCTTCAGCTTGCATAACAAAAACTCACAATCTATCTTTTAATATATTCTCCACGCATACCCAAATTTCCTGTTATATTTTGCAACCCCTTCCCGAAATTTGTCCTTTCTCTCCCCTTGTCCACAATTTCATTTCTCGTTACAATAAAATTGTACTGATTTGCAAGGAGGCTTAACGATGCATAAAAAAGCTCAAAAAATTATGGTTTATATAATGTTAATTTCTATGCTTGTAACAACATTACTTACTGGCGCAAGTATGTTTTGGTAAAAAGGACGATTCACTCGTCCTTTTTTTTACTTTCTATTTATACAAAATAGACCATCTCGAAATCGAGATAGTCTTGTTTGTATGAAAACTCTTATTTTATATATAGTACAATCGCTACAATGCTAAAGGAAAAGGCCATTACAAGTGCTATTACAAAACTCGTGTACTGTTTTTGCTGAAATGCCCCAATGACGAAAGTAAAATTAAGTAATGCCATCAATACAATTGATACTACGTAAGAGCATATATTAAAAGTTGCTAATATGAATGTAATGACGAATAGAAAACCAACACAAAACTGCATATAAGAAATTTTTGGATTCAAATACATATGAGCAACCCCTTTACTTAGTTATCTTTATATATTCTCATTAACGCATGGTTATGTACACATGTCAAGACAACTTAATAAAGTGAAACTTTAATCAGTTGGGGTTTTGTTCATAACACACTGATTATTAGCCCACACCAATCGGGCTTTTACGGGCAGCCCTACTCCCACCTAACTTCTTTGCTTTAGCCAAGTTTTGAGGTGGGGATCTTACTGCTCGCAAATAGCGGGATAAAAGAAAAAGCCAACTTCTCGTTGACTTCTCTGAATGCAATGGCTCCTTTTTCCTTCGCCAATTGCTGAAATGATTTCTTCGATTTCACAATCCATACTTTCGTTCCAATTGGAATACGATCAAACAAATATTCCACATCTTGTTTCTTCATTCTTATACATCCTTGTGAAATATACTTTCCAATTGAACTAGGCTGATTTGTCCCATGTATCCCATATTTACTTCCGTCAGTTCCTTTTGCGTTAAATCCCATCCACCTCGATCCAAGTGGATTTTCCGGAGCCCCCCCAGGAATATCCTTCGCAATATAATACGGATCCTTCGCTTTCAATACAATATCAAAAGTTCCTTCTGGTGTTAATTCATTTGTTTTCCCCGTCGCTACTGGAAAAACCTTTTGGATCTTCCCATCGTCAATGTAAGCTAGTTTATTCGTCGCCTTATTTACAATTATAAAAGGATCCCCAGCACGAGGATTATCACCAAGAGGCCAAATCGGTGATAAAGAAAGACATAATAATAAAGAGAGAAGATACGGCATAAATAATTCCTGCCTTCTATATAAGTTCTTTTATATTATCCTTTCCCTTAAAACGACTTTTAATGAGTAGATACTGCTCCATCTCATAAACAAGTTGAACGAGTTTCGCACGTATTTCAAATTCTTCTCGCGTGACTGGTAGTGGCATTTCTCTAAACACTTCTCGCATTTCTTGAAGTTGTCTTAACGAAATGACCCCTGTACTTTCAGGACGAATGGAATTCCCTATATTTTCGATTACGTCTGCAATCATATCAGCTTGTTCATACGTCCACGATAGTGACGCAGCTAATGGCATCATCCGCTCTAAAATTTCAAATTGCTGCATGCGCATATCAAAATAACGGTAATAATAGTCATCTTCACGCATAAACTCATTCTCAAGCTTTTTAAATGATAAATCTTTCGCTTCTTTCAACATCATCTCTGTTTCAATTAATTCTGCTCCACTCCAATTACTATCGCGATTTCTTAAATAAACAACCATTTCAAACAAAATTGTTTTGAAATGCTCTTCTATTTTCTCTTGATACTCTTTCAGTTTATTCTCACTGCTTGGCATGTACATGTTTACTAATAAAGCGACACTAATTCCAATCGTTAATATAGCAATTTCATTACCAACTATAGACCATGTAATTTGCTTTAATGAGTACAGATGCATAACAATAACTGAACTCGTGACAATACCTTCTTGAATTTTGCACATAACTGCAGTCGGAATAAAGGTAAGCAGTAATAAGCTAATCGCAAGTGGTGTATAGCCAACCGTTTCAAAAATGCAAAACGCGAATACCATCGATAATACGCAAGCTAAAAAACGGTGCAACGATACTTGAACTGATTTACGTTTCGTGTTTTGTACGCATAAAATGACTAAAATACCAGCTGAACTATAAAATTCTAACCCTAATAGCTGAGCAATAAAAACTGCCGCACCTGTTCCAAGCGCTGTTTTCACTGTTCTATATCCAATTTTAAACATATCATTACTCCTATATGTATAAACGTATTTAAAGATAGTATAAAAAAAGGATGACGCGATGTCATCCTTTTTCTACTTATTATTCACGTAACCTTTACATATTACAATATCTTTTGCAAAAATTCTTTTGCACGGTCACTTTTTGGTGCCGTAAAAAACTCTTCCGGATTGCTATCTTCTACAAGTTTTCCACCATCTAAAAAGAGAACGCGGTCTGCTACTTCTTTTGCAAATCCCATTTCATGCGTAACAATCGCCATCGTCATTCCTGTCGTAACTAATGATTTCATAACTTCTAGCACTTCTTTCACCATTTCTGGATCTAGCGCTGATGTCGGTTCATCAAATAGCATAACTTCCGGTTCCATCGCCAGTGCTCTTGCAATTGCTACACGTTGCTTTTGTCCCCCTGAAAGACGATTCGGATACGCAGCTTTTTTATCTAATAACCCTACTTTTTCTAGAAGCTTCTCAGCTTTCTTTTCAGCCTCTTGCTTCGCTATACCTTTTACATTAATAGGAGCATACGTAATATTCTCTAATACAGTCATATGAGGGAATAAATGAAAATGTTGAAATACCATTCCGACATTTTCACGAACGTGCATAATATTTGTTTTCGGATTCGTTACTTCTTCCGTTCCAATCCAAATATGACCATCTGTTGGTGCTTCTAATACATTCATGCAACGTAAAAATGTTGACTTGCCAGATCCTGACGGTCCGATAATTGCAACAACTTCTCCTTTTTCAATCGTTGTCGTAATCCCTTTTAATACTTCATTTTTTCCAAATGATTTATGAAGGTTGTCAATTTTAATCACTTTTCTTCATTCTCCCTTCAATTGCCTTTCCAACTAATGTAAGAATAATCACTAACATATAATAAACAAGTCCAACAAACAGTAATGGCTCTAAATACTTAAATGTTTCACCGCCTACAATGTAAGCTCGGCGCATTAAATCTGTTGCTCCAATTACAGTTACTACAGCCGATTCTTTCGTAAGAGTCGCAAATTCATTTACAAGTGCTGGTAATATATTTTTTAATGCTTGAGGTAAAATGATATTTCTCATCATTTTACCGTAAGGAATACCTAAAGCCATCGCCGCTTCAGTTTGTCCCTTATCGACCGCTTGAATTCCGGCACGAATTACTTCTGACATGTATGCCCCTGAATTTAAACTAAATGCAAGCACAGCTGCTAAAAAGGCAGGTATATCATAACCAATCATTTGCGGGACACCGAAATAAATAATCATTAATTGCAATACAAGCGGTGTGCCACGAAATATTGATGTATAAATATCTGCTACAATATTTAATACTCGTATTCTAGCAATTTTACAAAGCGCTAATAACGTTCCTAAAATAAATCCTGCTAAAGCTGATACAGCCACAATTTTTAATGTAACTTCTAAGCCTTTTAATATATATGGTATAGAAGGCGTAATCGCCGAAAAATCTAGATTCATCCTTTTCATTCCCCTCACAGAAAAGTGAAAGGCAGCTTATTTCGCGCTGCCAAACCATTTCTTCACTAATTTATCCATTTCTCCATTCTCTTGCATTTTCTTAATTACTTTATTAAATTCTGCTGTTTTATCACTATTTTTCGGAAGGGCAATTGCTGCACCTACTTCTTCTGGTGCTTCTTGAATTTCAATTCCTTGTAATTCTTTCATATTTTCTAAATAATTTTTAGCTACTGTATCTTCTAAAATGGCTGCGTCAAAACGGCCAGCTTTAATTTCTTGTACGATTTCCGGTATACGGTCACGTCCCTCGGCTTTGAAATCGACTTGTTTTTGAAATTCTTTTGCCTTTTCTTCTTGAATTGACCCTGTTTGTACCCCTACTTTTTTCCCTTTTAAATCTTCTAACGATTTAATATTGGAATCTTTTTTTGACACGATCATGTTTTTAGCAACAAAATAAATGTCTGTGAAATCAGCATTATTTTTACGCTCTGCAGTTGGCGTCATACCCGCCATAACAAAATCAACTTTTCCTGAGTTAAGAGATGCTAATAAACCACCAAAATCCATATCTTTCACTTTCACTTCATATCCAAGTTCTTTTCCGATATATTTTGCAATATCAACATCAAAGCCGATAATTTCATCACTTTTTGATGCTTCCACGTATTCATATGGTTTATAGTCTGCTGAAGTCCCCATAACGAGTACTTTCTTATTCGTGTTACCTGCGTTAGTTGCCTTCGAATCCCCTTTACTACAGGCACTAAACATACTTACAATTAAAATAAGTGCAAATGATATTGATAATAACTTCTTCATCCTTCTTCCCCCTAATAATGTATATTTAAAAGTTTAATAGAATATTTATTCGTTGTTAGTATTGTATCAGCACTTTTATTTTTATGCAATATTTAAAATAAAAATAAACACAAAAACATTATTATCGTCATTCATAACGCATAAAAACATGCATAAAATAACATTCTTATGCATGTTCGATCAATATAAAAACTAAATAAAAAAGCGGTACATCCACTTAATCGTGGACGTACCGCTTTTTCTCTTCCTTATAGTTCTTCGCAATTATCTTCGAAGTAAGATTGTAGTTTTGCAATTACTTGCATTGGTTCATGACCTTCAATTTCATGACGTTCTACCATCGTTACAATTTTTCCATCTTTCAATAAAGCAAATGATGGAGATGAAGGTGGATATCCCTCAAAATATTCACGAGCTCTTGCTGTAGCTTCTTTATCTTGACCCGCAAATACCGTTACAAGGTGGTTAGGACGTTTATCATAATGTACGGAATGTGCAGCAGCAGGGCGAGCAATACCGCCTGCACAACCACATACAGAGTTTACCATTACAAGTGTTGTACCATTTCTTTTAAATGCTTCTTCAACTGCTTCTGGTGTCGTCAATTCCGTATATCCCGCAGAGACAATCTCTTCACGCGCTTGACGGACAACATCGTTCATAAAAAAGTTAAAGTTAATCAATGTGTTCCCTCCTCTAATTCTACCTATTTGTATCTTACCAGTTAATGTTTAGAAAATACAAGTAAGTTTACTTGTATTTAAGCATATAAAAGGTGTTAGAGCTCTTGCTCTAACACCTTTTCTTAATGACCTCGATGTTTTTGCTTTGCCTTTTGTACTTTAATTAAACGTTTCCGCTGCTTTTCTGCTTCTCGCTTCTCTTTAGATTGCACTTTCTTTTCTTGTTTATGCAGTTCATACGATAAACTAATTGCCTCTTGCGCCTTTGTATAACGTTTTACATTTAATTCTTTAGCAGCTTGCCTTATGATACGCTTAATACTTTTCGGACGCTGTTTTTCTTTAATCTCCACACCAAATCTTGCAAAGCGCTGGAAATACGCTAACATTGGACCATTTACAAATATAAGTACTTCTTCATCTGATGGTTCCGTCCCAAAAATATACCTGGCTCCATACAATTTTCCTTTTTCTTGGCGCATAATAATTCCTACAAAAAATTGACCATCGTGATATACTGTCAATTCCATTGACAGCCCCTCCTTAGCAAAATTAGAAATACCGGACATCCCGGAGGGGAAGGTTACTGACATGAAATCATGCGTCTGGACTACCAACCAGAGCTGTGTTTTTGTATTTCTTCCACTACTATTATATCTTTTTTTCCATAATTTTCATATAATCAGCAATCATTTTTTTATGTGACCCTACAATATATTCAGGTAGCTCTGTTACTGGAAAGAACTTAAGCTGAACAGCTTCTTCTTTATTCATAACAAAATTCCCTTCGTATTCATCGGTATAATAGGCGGTTGTTACGGATTGAAATTCATCACCGTTTGCTAATTTGGTAAAATAATTCGCTCCAGAAAATACATTGATTAATCGTAAATTCTTAACTTCTATTCCTGTCTCTTCATATACTTCGCGGTAAGCTGTTTCTTCTGGTGATTCACCAAGCTCCATTAACCCGCCAGGCAGCCCCCATTTTCCGTACGGCTCTGTTCGTTGCTGTAATAATACATATCCACTTTCATTTATAACGAGTACAACAGCTCCAACTAAAATTAAAGGGCGATGACCAACTATTTTTCGTAATTCTTCTACATATCCCATCGTATCGCCTCCTTTTTCGTTGTCCACACTATTGTATCATATGTATGAAACGACAAAATGCGTATATTTTTCATTTTTTTAACAAAATATTTATTTTATGTGCTTCATCTACTGTAGCTAACATAATGGATTCGATTTCCGCACTCTTCTCTAAAAACTCTTTCGCCCACTCTTCTGTTTTTCCTAATAAAGCGAGTACATCCTGTTGAATTCTACCATCCTTCACTAAAATAAAAGCAACTGGAGATTTTTTCCCCGCCACTTTAAGATCAAGCCGAGAAACTGCTTCATATTCTGGATACTGAAATATAGAAACAACACCACTTGCTTCCCATAATGCTAATTTAATCGTTTGAATATCGCTCACATTTCGCATGCGAAGTTCCGAAAATAAATATTCTGCCGTAATTCTCGCTTTTTTCAAATTGCTAAAATCAATGGAACCATTGTGTATAAGAATAACTGGCGCAGGCTCTAAAAAACGTCTCCACCTATCCCATTTCAACATTAAAACAGAGCTTACAATATGTAATACAACTAGTATAAAAGTTGTAATCATTGAACCAAGCAATCCGACCTTTTCATCGGATAGTGCATTAGAAATATTCCCACCAAGCAATAACACTAATACAACATCTAAAAAGCGAAGTTGTGCAATGGACCTTTGTCCCATCAATTTCGCAACTAAAATTAAAAATATATAAGCTATAACTGCCCGAATAATCCATTCCCCATTAGAAATATGCCGTGCTCCTTCAAAAATATGTATATACATAACTTTGCACCCCTTAAACGTTGCAAACTACAATTTTGTTTTAGTTTGCAACGTTTAAGAGCATATATGTAAAAAAGCTGATTCGTTTTTAAACGAATCAGCTTTTTGTTACTTAACTGAAAACATATATTTTTTATACGTTTTCCGTACCGATAATATGAGCCCCATCATAATCATATTTGAGAATAAGGAACTTCCCCCATATGATAAGAAAGGTAATGCGATACCTTTTACAGGCATTAATCCAACGATCATACCAATATTTTGAAATATTTGAACCGTTAGTATTCCTATTGATCCCGCACATAATAGTGTACCAAATAAATTATCAGCAGAATAACCAATAATAATTGTTCGATAAAGTAGTAACAGGAACAAGAACACAACTAGTGCTGCTACTATAAATCCACCTTCTTCAGCAATTGTAGCGAATATAAAGTCAGTGTGTTTCTCTGGAATATAGACGCTCCCTTCACCGTACCCTTTACCTTCCATACCTCCACTACCTACAGCTAAAATCGATTGCTGCGTTTGATAGCCTTCATTTGCATTTTCAAATGGATTTAACCAACCTATAATACGTGATTGTTGGTGAGGTTTTAGTAAAGTAACCAGTTTATTAAAGAAGAAGTCTGGGTATCTTACAAATATAAATATTAATGCAGACAATATTGTCACTGGAATTACTGTACATATCGCAATTAATTTCTTTTGAATTCCTGACATGAATAAAATACATGCGATAGCTGCTGCATATAAGAACACCATTCCTGTGTCTGGTTGGCTATATACAACGGCCATAGGTGGAAGAGATACTAACATAATCTTCCCAACCAATTTTAAATCAGTCTGGAATGTCCGGGCCATATACTGAGCATTATGTTTCACCGCTAAACTTGCAACTAGTAGAAGCAATGAAATTTTGAAAAACTCAGATGGCTGGATTTGTCCAACCAATGGAAAAACGAACCATCTTTTTGCACCTAATTTTTCAGGTGTGAAAGTGGAAACCGGTAGTATTTTCAAAAGAATAAGTGAACCAAACCCAACTATATAAAGCGGCCAAGACAATTTTTGCAATTGATCTAAGTCGATGCTTGCAACAAGCAATAACAATACAGCCCCAATTATGTAGTTCAAACCCTGTTTCGCAGCAAAGTTTGCATCTCCATACTGTCCGGTTTGCTGACTGCTATATATAGCGGCTATACTCGTAACACATAATGCACACAAAATTAAAATTAATTTTACATCTAAACTTTTTAGAAACTCGGTACTTCTTTTCATGACATCCTCCTGAAACATTGTTACAGCAAAATAAAAAACCAGGAGTCAACATTCTTCATGTTTTGACGACTGATTACACATTATCTATAAAACACTTATATAGAATAACTCTCTTTTTCATACAATACAATATATTATACTACAGTTTCATCAGTAAGATTTGCCAAAAAAATTATTCTTTTCTTATTTTATATCTATATACCATATATCAGCAATGTATTTTCGCAAATTCCTTATACATGATCATTCATTGTAAGATTAATGGGAAAAGGTTTGTACATATTGTAGGATACAAATGAAGAAATAAGATGATAAAAAGCTCGCATAAGCGAGCTTTTTATTAATATACAGATGTATTGTTTTCTGACATGTTTTCTAAAATTTCTTTAACACGTCCTAAGAACTTACCACAAATTAAACCATCAAGTACGCGGTGATCAAGTGATAAACATAAGTTAACCATGTCACGAGCACCGAACATACCATTATCCATAATTACTGGGCGTTTTACAATTGATTCTACTTGTAAAATAGCCGCTTGTGGGTAATTAATAATACCCATAGATTGAACAGAACCGAATGATCCTGTGTTATTAATTGTAAATGTTCCGCCTTGCATTTCGTCCGCTTTTAACGATTTCGTGCGTACTTTTCCTGCAAGTTCTGTAATTTCACGAGCGATACCTTTAATTGTTTTCTCGTCCGCTTGCTTAATTACTGGTACAAATAACTCTTCTTCTGTTGCAACAGCGATAGAAAGGTTAATATCTTTCTTCTGAACGATTTTATCGCCAGCCCACATAGAATTGATTTGAGGATACTCTTTTAACGCTTGTGCTACTGCTTTTACGAAGAAAGCAAAGAACGTTAAGTTAAAGCCTTCACGCTTTTTAAAATCACCTTTAATTGAATTACGGTATGACACAAGGTTTGTCACATCTACTTCAATCATCATCCAAGCATGAGGTGCTTCGTGTTTACTACGTAACATGTTCGCTGCAATCGCTTTACGCACACCTGTTACTGGAATTTCGATATCGCCAGGCATTGTCGGCACAGAAACTGGTTTCGCAGCTTCTACTTTTTGCGCTACCGGCGCTGCTTTTGGTGCTTCTGGACGTGCTTCTACTACTGCTGCTACAGCTTCTTCTTTTTTCGCGCCTGCTTGCGGAATGTTTCCAGATTCCACTAGCATTAAAATATCTTTACGAGTAATACGGCCATTTGCTCCCGTACCTTCTACTAAATCTAAATCAACATTATGCTCACCCGCAAGTTTTAAAACCGCTGGTGAAAAACGTGGTTTTCCATCAGTTGGTTGTTTTACTTTCGGTGCTTTTTCAGATGTAGTTACTTCTGCTTTTGGTTCTTCTTTCGTTTTTTCCTCTACAGCTGTTGCCGCTACTTCATCTGCGCCTTCTACTTGAATGACACAAACAACTTCACCTACAGCTAACGTATCACCTTCACCAGCTATTAACTCCTTCACAATACCAGTGAAAGAAGATGGTACTTCTGCATTTACTTTATCTGTCATTACCTCTGCAAGTGGATCATATTTGTTCACATGATCGCCAACATTAACGAGCCATTTACTAATTGTACCCTCTGTAACGCTCTCCCCGAGCTGAGGCATTGTAATATTTTCTACAGCCATGTATAGTCCCCCCGATTAAAATTCCGCAAGTTCACGCATTGCTTTTTCAACTTTATCTGGATTTACCATAAAGAATTTTTCCATTGTTGGTGCATATGGCATTGCTGGAACGTCTGGGCCTGCAAGACGTGCAATTGGTGCATCTAAATCAAACAGACAGTTTTCAGCGATAATTGCTGCCACTTCACTCATAATGCTTCCTTCTTTATTGTCTTCTGTTACAAGAAGAACTTTACCAGTTTTTGAAGCAGCTTCGATAATTGCTTCTTTATCTAATGGATATACAGTACGTAAATCAAGAATGTGTGCAGAGATGCCATCTTGCGCTAATTTCTCAGCTGCTTGAAGAGCAAAGTGGACACATAATCCGTATGTGATAACAGTAATGTCATCACCTTCACGTTTTACATCTGCTTTTCCGATTGGTAATACGTAATCATCTTCTGGCACTTCACCTTTAATTAAGCGATATGCACGTTTATGCTCAAAGAATAATACTGGATCTTCATCACGAATTGCTGCTTTTAATAAACCTTTTGCATCATATGGTGTAGAAGGGATAACAATTTTTAAACCTGGTTGGTTTGCAAACATCGCTTCTACAGATTGTGAATGATACAATGCACCGTGAACACCGCCACCAAATGGCGCACGAACTGTAATTGGACAAGTCCAATCATTGTTAGAACGATAACGAATTTTTGCTGCCTCAGAAACAATTTGGTTTACTGCTGGCATGATGAAATCAGCAAACTGCATTTCAGCGATTGGACGCATACCATACATCGCTGCACCAATTGCTACTCCAGCGATTGCTGATTCTGCAAGTGGTGTATCTAACGCACGATCTTCACCAAATTGATCATATAATCCGTGTGTCGCTTTAAATACGCCACCTTTTTTACCAACATCTTCACCTAAAACGAATACTTTCTCATCGCGTTCCATTTCCTCGCGCATTGCTAATGTAATAGCATCAATATAAGACATTACAGCCATGAAACGTTCCCCCCTATTCTGCGTATACGTGCTTCAATGCATCTTCAGGTGCTGCATACGGAGCATTTTCTGCATTTTCTGTTGCTTCGTTTACGATATGCATAATTTCATCTAACATTTGTTTCTCAGATTCCTCAGTTAACACGCCAACTTCTTTTAAATAAGCAGCAAATGTTATAATTGAATCATTTTTCTTCGCTTCTTCTACTTCTTCTTTATCACGATAAACACGATCATCATCGTCACTAGAATGTGCTGTTAAACGATATGATACTGTTTCGATTAGAGTTGGGCCTTCACCACGGCGACCGCGGTCTGCTGCCTCTTTTACTGCTTTATATACTGCAAGTGGATCGTTTCCGTCTACTGTGTATCCAGGCATACCATATCCAATTGCACGGTCTGATACATTTTTACATGCTAATTGTTTTTCAACTGGAATAGAGATTGCGTATTTATTATTTTCACACATGAAAATAACAGGTAGTTTGTGTACGCCAGCAAAGTTCGCACCTTCATGGAAATCACCTTGGTTTGAAGAGCCTTCTCCGAATGTAACGAACGTTACTAAATCTTTCTTCTCCATTTTTCCAGCTAACGCAATACCAACTGCATGCGGTACTTGTGTTGTTACTGGAGATGAACCTGTAACAATACGATTTTTCTTTTGACCGAAGTGACCAGGCATTTGACGACCACCAGAGTTTGGATCTCCAGCTTTCGCGAAACCAGATAACATAAGCTCTTTAGCTGTCATACCAAATGCTAGTACAACACCCATATCACGGTAGTATGGTAATGCATAATCTTTCTCTCTATCAAGAGCGAACGCTGCTCCAACTTGTGCAGCCTCTTGTCCTTGACAAGAAATTACGAATGGAATTTTACCTGCACGGTTTAATAACCACATACGTTCGTCGATTTTACGTGCAAGTAACATCGTACGGTACATTTCTAATACTTGCTCATCATTTAAGCCAAGCTCTTCATGGCGCTTTTCTTTTACTTCTGCCATTTTTCATAACCTCCTAAATCCACATTTTTATGCGTGTAACGCTTTTCCATCTACAGCTAGTGCTGCTTCACCAATCGCTTCAGATAATGATGGATGCGGATGAATTGTATGTGCTACTTCCCAAGGTGTTGCATCAAGTACTCTTGCAAGACCAGCTTCAGAAATCATATCTGTTACATGTGGCCCGATCATATGAACACCAAGAATATCATTTGTTTCTTCATCAACTACAAGTTTTACAAAACCATCTGATTCTCCGTATACAAGTGCCTTTCCGATTGCACGGAATGAGAACTTACCTACTTTTAACTTATAGCCTTTTTCTTTCGCTTCTTGTTCTGTTAAGCCGACAGAAGCAACTTCTGGACTGCTATATACACATTTTGATACCATCGAATAATCAATTGATGTAACTTCTTTACCTGCAATATGTTCTACTGCAACAATTCCTTCATGAGAAGCAACGTGAGCAAGTTGCAAGCCACCGATTACATCTCCAATTGCGTAAATATGAGATTCTTTCGTTTGATAAAACTCATTTGTTTGAATGTATCCTTTTTCCACAACGATATCAGTATTCTCTAAACCAATGTTTTGCGTATTCGCTTGTCTTCCTACAGATACAAGCATTTTTTCTGCTTTAAATTCTTTATTCTCACCGTTATGTTCAGCTTGAATTGTTACTCCATTATCTTTTACCAATGTTTCCGGTAATACTTTTGCACCAGTTACCACTTTAATACCTTTTTTCTTGAATAGACGTTGCATTTCTTTTGAAACGTCATTGTCTTCTAGTGGTAATATAGTTTTCGCATACTCTAATACTGTAACTTCTACACCGAAGTCAGCAAGCATAGATGCCCACTCAATACCGATTACACCGCCACCCACGATAATGATTGAACTAGGAAGCGTTTCCATTTTTAGGGCATGATCTGAAGACATTACATACTCTCCGTCTAACTCTAATCCTGGTAATGAATTTGGACGAGAACCTGTTGCAACAAGTACATTTTTTGGAATTAACATTTCATTTTCTTCTCCACTTGCAAGTTCAACTGAAATTGTCCCTGGCATCGGAGAGAAAATAGATGGGCCAAGAATACGGCCAATACCTTCAAACACATCAATTTTACCTTGTTTCATTAAATGTTGAACGCCTTTATGAAGCTGCGTTACAATCTTCTCTTTACGCTCTTGTACTTTCGCAAAGTTTAGTTCTACATTACTTGCAATAACTCCGAACTCTTCGCTTTTTTTAGCAGTTGCGTATACTTCCGCACTACGTAAAAGAGCTTTACTAGGAATACATCCTTTGTGTAAACAAGTACCACCAAGATTTTCTTTTTCAACAAGTGCAGTTTTTAAACCTAGTTGTGATGCACGAATAGCAGCAACATATCCACCAGTACCGCCGCCAACGATGACTAAATCATATTCTTTTGCCATTATCTCAACCCCTAGCTACCGTTTCTTTTTCACGTACAACATATTCTTTTGGAGCTTCTTCTTCACGTAATACACGAAGTGCTCCTTCTGCTAATGCTTGTAATTCATCTTCTCCTGGATGTACGATAACATCTGCAATCCAATCTACTCGTTCTTTTATTTCATCGACAAGAATTTTACTGTATGCAAGTCCACCAGTTAATACGATTGCATCGATTTTCCCGTGAAGTACAGCGCTAGCTCCGCCAATCTCTTTTGCAACTTGATATGCCATTGCTTTATAAATAAGAGTTGCTTCAGGATCGCCTTTTTCAACCATTTGTTCTACTTTAATCGCATCATTTGTGCCGATTAGACTTACAAGTCCACCTTGTCCGACAAGCTTTTTAACCATTTCGTCACGATAATACTCGCCAGAGAAACACATTTCAACTAGTTGTCCTACTGGTACTGTACCAGCACGCTCTGGACTAAATGGTCCTTCTCCGTTTAAGCCATTATTAACATCAATAACTTTTCCTTTTTTATGAGCACCAACTGTAATGCCGCCACCCATATGTGTAACTAATAAATTTAAATCCTCGTATTTGTGGTTTAATTGTTCAGCCACTTTACGAGCAACCGCTTTTTGATTTAATGCATGGAAAATACTTTTACGTTCCATACCAGCAATACCGCTTATGCGAGCAATCGGCTCCATTTCATCTACAACAACAGGATCTACAATGAATGCCGGAATATTTAATCCAGAAGCAATTTCATATGCTAAAATGCCTCCAAGGTTTGAAGCATGATGACCACTAAACCCATTTTTTAAATCTTCTAACATCGCATCGTTTACTGTATACGTTCCGCCTTCGATTGGACGAAGTAATCCACCACGCCCACAAACAGCGTTCAATTTTGAAATGTTAATACCGTGAGAATGTAGAACTTCTAAAATCGTTTCTTTTCGAAACTCATATTGATCAATGATTCGCTTATATTTTCCAATCTGTTCTTCGTCATGACGAATTGTTTCTTCTAAAACGGGTCTTTCATTATCAAAAACACCAATTTTTGTGGATGTACTACCCGGATTAATAACAAGAATTCGATTTAAGGACAATGTTGCTACCTCCACTAATAAATTCAAAAGGAAGTGGAAACCTCATGAGAGGTAACCACACCTTTTGTAAAAGTTTTATATGAATAATTAGCGACGGCTAATAATGTCGTGACCGTTGCGTAAGTATGTGCTACGAGTGTTTTTCAAACTTGCAATGCGCTCTTCAGCTAGACGATCTGCTGCTACATAAGTTGCTACGCCATCGCGTTTTGAAATTTCGATTACTTTTGCAATTGTGTCATAAATAGACTCAACACGTTTTAGTGCACGTTCTCTATTGTATCCATATAATTCGTCTGCTACGTTAATTACGCCACCTGCATTAATAACATAGTCTGGTGCGTATACAATACCCATTTCATGAATGATGTCACCGTGACGATCTTCTTTTAATTGGTTATTTGCAGAACCTGCGATTACTTTTGCTTTAAGTTGTGGAATAGTTTCATCATTAACCGTTGCGCCTAATGCACATGGTGCATAAATATCACATTCAACACCGTAAATTTCATTTGGCTCAACTGCTGATGCACCGAATTCTTCTACTGCACGTTGTACAGCTTCTTTATTAATATCTGTTACGATTAATTTTGCTCCTTCAGCGTGTAAATGTTTGCATAAGTGATATGCTACGTTACCAACGCCTTGAACAGCAATTACTTTTCCTTCTAGGTTATCTGTACCGAACGCTTCTTTTGCAGCTGCCTTCATACCACGGTAAACGCCGTATGCAGTTACTGGAGATGGATTACCAGAAGAACCGAATGATGGTGAAATACCTGTTACAAAGTCAGTTTCTTCATGGATAATATCCATATCATCTACTGTTGTACCAACATCTTCAGCTGTAATGTAACGTCCGTTTAGTCCTTGAATGTAGCGTCCTAATGCACGGAACATTGCTTCGCTTTTATCTTTACGTGGATCACCGATAATTACTGTTTTTGCACCACCTAAGTTTAAACCAGCTGCTGCATTTTTGTATGTCATCCCTTTTGCAAGACGCAATGCATCTTCAATCGCCGCTTCTTCAGAATCATATGTCCACATTCTTGTTCCACCAAGAGCTGGTCCAAGTGTTGTATCATGAATTGCAATGATTGCTTTTAAACCAGATTCTTTATCTTGACAAAATACTACTTGCTCATAATCATATTTTTCTAAGTATTCGAAGATTTCTAATGTCATTGTCGTTTCCCCCTAATGTTTTACCCTTTTTGGTTTATTTTGAAGCAGTCGCAACTGCCAATGCTAATGAATATACTTTTGTTTCTGCTGAATCAGCACGAGATGTTAAAACAATCGGTGCTTTTGCGCCAGCAATCATTGCTCCTACTTTTGCATCTGCAAAGTAAACGAGTGATTTATATAGCACATTTCCAGCTTCAATCGTTGGGACGAGTAAAATGTCTGCCTTACCTGCTACATCACTTACTATGCCTTTATGTTCTGCTGCAATTTGTGATACTGCATTATCTAAAGCAAGTGGTCCATCAACGATACAATTTTTGATTTGTCCGCGGCGATTCATTTGTGTTAACATCGCTGCATCAATTGTCGCCTGCATCGCTGGATTCACAACCTCTACTGCTGCGATTGGTGCCACTTTTGGCAACTCAATTCCTATTGCCCGGGCAACTTCTACAGTATTTTGTGTAATAGCAGCTTTTTGTGTTACGTCAGGTGCGATGTTCATCGCTGCATCCGTAACGAAAATAAGACGATTATAGTTTGGAACTTCAAATGCTGCTACATGTGAAAGTACGCTACCTTTACGTAGCCCCCACTCTTTATTTAACACAGCCTTCAAAATATTCGCTGTTGGGATGTTACCCTTCATAAGTACATCTGCTTCACCGTTTCTCACAGCTTTAACAGAAAGTTCTGCAGCCTCAGCACTTGACTCTGCTGCAATCACTTCAATATGTTCTGAAGTTTGCAAACCATGTTCTTGTAGCATCCCCATTATTTTCTCTTGATTTCCATATAGACGAAATTGAGCTAGCTGTAATTTAATTGCTTTCGCTACAGCTTCAATTACTTCATGATCTTCAGCTACTGCTACAGCTACAGTTTTTTTAGGCTGTCCTGCTGCTTGATCAATTAAGTGTTCTAACTTCATATTTTGTAATCAACCCTTTCCGTCGTCCCTCGTCTATTTATTAAGCAAATACCGTGCCAACTTTCAAAAGTGGTCTTACCAATAATGAAAACGCATTCAAAATGCAGTAAAATCAATACTTTTAAAAAAACGGAATATTGCGTCTCATTTTGTCGCTTCTTGTATACCATGCAATAAATTGCATGGTGCGCAATTTATTGCATGCTATTTTTTGCATGGTTGTACTTTTCTAACTTGTAATATACGTTTCGAACCGAAATCCCTAACGCTTTTGCAGTCTTCGTTTTGTTCCCATCAAATTTCTCCAAATATTCATGGATAATATTCCCCTCAAATTCTGTCACTAAGTGTTCAAGGGCCTTCTCTTCTAATTCAGGTAATAAATTATTTTGTTTCGTCTCTACTGGTTCTTCTTTATGTAAAGGCGGTAAATGATGTACATCGATATATATCTCGTTATAATTCATAAAGATAATAGCTCGTCCTAAAATATTTTCAAGTTCCCTAACATTTCCTGGCCATTCATATGATTGTAAATACGAAACGGCTGCATCGGTGAGCCCTTCTACATTCCGGCCATAATCTTGGTTAATTTTTTGAATTAACCTTTCTGCAATCGCTGGTATGTCTCCTTTGCGCTGACGAAGGGAAGGAATTTGAATTGGGATTTTATTTAAACGATAATATAAGTCCTCTCTGAACTTCCCTTCTAAAATCGCTTTTTCTAAATTCACATGCGTCGCCGCAATCACTCGAACATTAATAGGAATCGCTTTCGTTCCTCCTACTTTCACAATCTCTTTTTCCTGCAGTACACGAAGGAGCTTCGCTTGCGTATTCGCAGATAACTCTCCAATTTCATCTAAAAATATACTTCCATTGTTCGCTTCTTCAAAGAAACCTCGTTTACCGCCTCTTTTCGCTCCAGAGAACGCACCTTCCTCATAACCGAATAATTCACTTTCTAACAACGTTTCCGAAATAGCCGCACAGTTTACACGGACGAACTTATTATATTTTCGATTACTTCCATTATGGATCGCATGCGCAAATAATTCTTTACCTGTCCCAGATTCTCCGCGTAGCAATACTGTTGCTGGTGTATTCGCTCCAAGCTTTGCTTGTTCAATAGCTGCCGTCGTTTCATCTGAATCGCCAACAATATCATCAAATGAATATTTCGCTTCTAATGTTCGAATAATTTGTCTTGCCCTATTCAATTCATTTGTTAACTTTTGAATTTCTGATACATCGCGAATTACACCGACGCTTCCTTTCAATATTCCATCAACAATAACCGGTGCTACGTTTACAATTACATCCCGCTTTTTTTGCCCAATCTTCATATGTATTCCTCGTACGGCTCGGCGTGTCCGAAGTACTTTCATATGCATACTTTCACCTTCTACAATATCAGTTGTAGCCGGCTTCCCTATAATATCCTCTTCTGTCAAACCCGTTAACTTCGTATAAGCAGGGTTTATAACTAGCCCTCTTCCTTTCTCATCGACAACCGAAATCGCTTCCTCAGATGAGTTGATAATCGCCTCAAGTAGCGTTTGAATTTCTTTTAAGTCTGTAACTTCTTCCGCTAAATCTACAACTTCTGTAATGTCTTTAAAAATTGCAAACGCCCCTTGAATCTCTCCGCCTTCTTTTAATATTGGTATACGCGTTGTAATAATTTTCTTTTCATTCTCTAGCGTCAGTTCATAATTCACTTCTATTTGTTTCGTACGTATAATGCGCAGTAACTTACTCGTTGGAATGACTTCTAAAATATATTTTCCTACCGCTTCTTCTTTTTTATATCCGATAATACGCTCTGCACTTTTATTAAACAGACGAACTTGTCCCTCTCGATCTATAACGATCATACCGTCATGTGTAGAATTTAAAATCAAATCCCCTTGTTGCGTCTGTTCTTCCAGCTTCTCAATTAATTCTTCCTTCTCATGCGCTAATCTCGTAACAATTTTTGCAATATCCCCTGGTATAAGAAGGGTATCTTTATGCTTAGCCTCCCATAAAACTTTATGTAAATCATAGTCACCTGTCATATCGAACATTACATCAATATGCATAGAAAGAAATGGGCTTACACTATCACCAATCGGAATTCCATATTCCTTAGCAATTTCTAATCCTTTCGCTATCGGATTAATATCAATAACCCCTATAATTTGAAATATATTTGAATTTTGTAACAGACTAAGCAGTGTACTTCCACCTTCACCTGCTCCAACAATTAACACCTTTTGTTTCATACATTACACTTCCTCTCGAAGTATCTCTGCAAAATTTTTCACACCCTTATCTTACTCGTTCAGCAACCTCTTGACAAACCCCCTTTTCATATAACATCATTTAATATATACGAAATAATCTGAAAAGGAGCGTTATGTATGCAGCGTTACCTTGCTCTATTATTAGCACTCATCCCTATTTCATTAGCTGTGCTTGGCATTAAGTTAATGAGAGACACTGTATTCGGGATTTTATTCTCTCCAATCCCTATATTATGGTTACAATTTTTAATCGGTGCTCTTTGCTTCGCACTTGGGTTTTATATCTTTGGCGGCTTCGTTCTACATAGAGACCGTAAGAGAAATAAAGTACAAGCCCGCTTTAGAAGATAGAACAAATTTTTCACATATCCATAAACAAAAAATGAGACCGTTATAATAGGTCTCATTTTTTTATCGATAATAAAGTTCTTGCTGTTTCAGGATAATCAGTAATAATCGCCGATATGTTCATATCAAAATATTTACGCATAAGCGTTTCTTCATTTATCGTGTAAGGACGAACCTCTACACCACTTTCCATCGTTAATTCAGCAATGGCATCTTGAAGATAACGATAATTTGGATGCACTGCTTTAGCACCCATTTTTTTCGCATATGCCCACGGGCTATGCAGACCTTCGCGATATAAAATAGCTGTTTGAATATCCGGAGCCATCATATGACACCGCTTCATACTGTAGTGATTAAAAGAAGAAAAAATAGTCCGATCCTCTAAACTAAACTTACGTACAAGTGTTATTACTTCTTCCTCTAAGCCTCTATATGGAATTGTATTATTTTTCAGTTCAATATTGAGTAGCAATTGCGTTTTTGTAAGCCATTCAAGCACCTCTTCTAATAGAGGGATTTTACAAAAGCCTACTTTTCCGCTGAATTTATAACTTGCATCTAACTTACATAAATCTTCGTATAAATAATTCCGAACAGCACCTTTTCCATTCGTCGTTCGATTCACAGTTTCATCATGGATGACGACAACTTTTCCATCTTTCGTTAATTGAACATCAAGTTCAATTCCATCTGCCCCGAAAGCCTCCGCTGCTTCAAATGAAATCATTGTATTTTCCGGGTATGTTCCCGCCGCACCACGATGCGCAAATATAAGAGTCATCCTCACTCCCCCAATCTTATGCTATACTATACGAAAAAGGAGGTACTTCTATGAGACCATTACAAATTTCTCCAGACACTGCAGTCCGCCTATCAAAAGCGTTAGGTGTCCCGCTCGAACAGCTTATGCATATGCCACAACACATTTTAATTCAAAAGTTAGTTGAATTAGAAAAACAAAATAAAGACGAAGAATAATATAGTCCTGTTTTGCAGGGCTTTTTAATTTATCCTTACTACATATATTATCACAAGTACATCTTCTATACAGTGAAACTTCCATCAGATAGGTTATCTTGTCTTGATCTCCTATTGATAAATCCCCCCAACAAATCGCTCTCTTACCGGCATTTCTTGAACAAAAAACGAAAGAGCGTTGCCTTATGACATCGCTCTTTCGTTTTCATTTCTCTATTGAAAATATATTAAACCTTTATCATTTATCCGCTTTATGATTTATCGTTGTCTTATTATGTTCTGTTTTCACCCATGTATGTTGTTGCTTCCATTTAATTAGACCAACAATTTGAGCATAAATAAACGTATATGCGTAATAAAAGATAGAAAAACTCATTTGGAAAAGTTTATACTTTCTATTTGTATCTACCTTAACTGCATAATACATACAAACAACAAATTGATACACAAATAATATTAAAGAAAGAATACTCGCGCCTAAAATCATCGCAACTAAGCGTTTCCCTATATCAGGGATATCTTGATATGATTGCGTCGCAACAACATATCCTAAAGCAATTAAAATACCTATCAAGGTTATTGTCATTTGAACTGCACGTGTCATACCAAATAGATAAAACAACTGGTCAATAATTCTTATTTTCCCTTTTTCAGTAAACAGTTTTTTTACCATAGGTTTAAAATTTGTAAACGCAACATACCAATGCCCTTGTGACCAACGCGTACGTTGTTTAATACTAATTTTAAAGTTATCTGGCTTTTCATCGTATACTCGAACAAAGTGATTCCATAATACTCTTCCATTATCTTTAACAATTTCCATCTCTAATTCTAAATCCTCTGTTAACGAGTCGAAACGGAAACCACCATGTTTCATTAAGTACTCCATTTTAACAATGAACCCAGTTCCACCAATAGCATTCGGTAATCCAAGACGATATTTTGCCAGCTGGAAGAAACGATTTGTTAAGTAATAGCTCATAGCATAACCAAGCGATAAATTAGTCGCTGAGTTTTTTGAATCTAAATAAATTTGAATCGCTTCTGGCTTATCTTTAGCAATGTATTGTGAATTTAACTCTTGTAAAACATTCGAATCGACATGATTATCAGCATCTAAAATCATTAAACAATCGTATTTTTCAGTCAATTTATCGAATCCTAAATAACGTAACGCATATTGCAAACCTGCTGGTTTCCCTACTCCCTCACGAGGAAATAGCTGTTCACTTGTATTAACATATTTCATTCCCTTTTCTTCACAAATAGCACCTGTTCTATCAGTACTATTATCATTTACAACATAGATATCATATAGATCATCTCGGTATTGAATTTTTCTCAAATTATCAATAGTTGAACCAATTACTTTCTCTTCATTATGTGCTGCAACTAATATCAAAAACCTTGTCTTATCTTCAATTATTTCATAATCACGTTTTGCTTTACCAAACCCCAAAAAGGAGATAATTACATAGTATACCGTATTAATATTAACATATACTGTAATGATGAAAAACAATGCTAATAATACGGTAACTACTTTTCCAGTCAAAAACTCCATATCCATCCTCCTAAAATCCTTTCAATATACAACATTATAGACTCTTAAATAAGAATATTCTAGTTTATTTCGAATTTTCTTAAATATCGATAAAAGTTAATATTCTGAACAATTATAAAATAAAGTGGAATTTTAGTCAGCGTTTTTTTATCTATCTCCCACTGACTATTATCCACTATTAATTATAGCTTTTATTGTAATCTATTTTTCTGTAAAGAAGAGCCTCTTAATATTCTATTTTTTCATTGTTAATCTACCTTTTGCTAACCACCAAATCCAACTTACTAACATTACATCTAAGCAGACTGTAAATAAAAATAAATGTTTAGCGAAATCCCCTGAAGCTGGGTTTACATAAGCATATAAATGATGGATAAATGAAAAACATCTATCTACCCTCGCTTTATTTGGATCTGGATAAGCTAATCCAAGTTGAACCATAATCCGCTCAAAATCGCCATTATCAGCAAGGAATGGACACCTTCGCTAATTAAAGTTTCACTTTATTACACTTGTGGTGCATCCCCCGAATTGTAAAGTTCTTTCGTTTTTTCCTCTCCGAATGTAGTTAAAATATAATGTTGCTCTTCTACTGCATCCATCGCTCTAGTAGCTTTACCAATATTCCCTTCCTGAGCATCCCAGAAATAGTTATGGTCTTCTACTATTTTACTAAAGTCTTTTTTTGCCCATCTATTAGCAATTGCTAATAGCTCATTTTTCTTCTCAAAGTTACTCTTCTTTATGATTGCTTTCAATGTTTCAGCATTCTTTTGAGTCATCGGGATGGATCCCCACTTTTGTTCTGCCACTACTTTTTGATGAGTCATGTGGTGCATCGCTGTAATTACTTCACTTTCAGTAGAATTTTCAGTAACATACAGATTGACAAAGACTCCATCTACCTCTCTACCTACTACCAGTGATTTTTCTTTTTTCTCTATTTCAGCACTTGCTTGTTTATCTACTGGATTATCTGCAAGTTCTAACATTCCAAAAGTAACCGCCACAGCAAGGGCTCCCATAACCACTACTATTCCTAGCCAAGTTAATATTTTATTTTCCATTCTTCGTCTCCCCATCTGTACTTATTAAAACCTCTCGCAAAACATTATATCAAAAACCTTCCCTTTATAGATAATATTTCTAAATATAGGTTTTGTTTTCCATAAAGTTGAATGAGTCCTTTTAATTTATCTCCCCAAAAAAATTTGGATGAAATTGAACTTACTTTTCGACAAAATAAAAAGACCAACGAATCATACAATTCATTGGTCTTTGAGTGAAAGGTTTATTGATTTTAAAATTGATATTAAGTATAGGTTTCAAGAATTCGTCGGCTTTGCTAAAGAGTTAACCCTTTATTACTTCTACTCTCAGCTAGCCTTATGTTCAAGTCTTAGCTTATCCGCAACCATTGCGATGAACTCGGAATTCGTAGGCTTTGCTTTGGACATTGATACTGTATAACCAAATAAGGACGAAATAGAATCAATATTCCCACGGCTCCAAGCTACTTCAATCGCATGACGGATTGCACGCTCGACGCGGCTTGCTGTTGTATTGTATTTCTTTGCGATATCTGGATACAACACTTTCGTAATAGATCCTAACAATTCGATATCATTATACACCATAGAGATTGCTTCTCTTAAATACATATATCCTTTAATATGAGCAGGTACACCAATTTCATGAATGATACTTGTAATACTCGCATCTAAGTTTTTCGGTTTTCCATCTATTGTTGTTGCTGATCGGAAAGATGGCAATGGACGTTTAATGGTAGCATTTGCCTTACCACTCACTTGACGAATATGACCTGTTAAATTCTCCATATCAAATGGTTTTAATATGAAATATGAAGCACCTAAGTCAACTGCTTTTTTCGTCACATCTTCTTGCCCGAATGCTGTCAACATAATTACGCTAGGCTGTCTTAGCCTTTCAATATGTCGCATTTTCTCTAGCACAGCTAGACCATCTAAATGTGGCATAATAATGTCTAAAACAAGAACATCAGGCTGCTTGTCTTTTAATAAATTTAAACACTCTTGGCCATTGTAAGCAGTTCCGATAACTTCCATATCATCTTGAGCAGCAACATAGCTCTCTAGCATTGATACCAATTCCTTATTATCATCCACAAGACATACTTTAATTTTTTCCACAGCTTTTCCTCCCTTACCGAATCGATTCTTCCGACATGTGTAAGCTTCTAGGCTACATGAATTGTTCGACAATTGTGTGAAAATTCCCTTTTAAAGTTTCTTACTTTCCGATAAAATCACAAAAAAATATGTTTATCGTTCATTTTTTTTCTTTCGCAACACATTCCATCATAGAATTCCAGCGAAACGTTCAACCCTTTGCTTATATTTTACAACAAAAAACAGCTCTTGCGGAGCTTTTACAAAATTTCAACGAATTTTTCAATAGAAAAGCGAGCTAATATGTATTAGCTCGCTTTTCTTTCTTGATCATAAATATTAATTCCAGCTTCATGTAACATCCATTCAATATGAACACCGTATCCTGACGTTGGATCATTTACAAATACATGTGTAACAGCACCAATTACTTTTCCATTTTGTACAATTGGACTTCCACTCATCCCTTGTACAATGCCACCTGTTTTCGCTAACAAGCGTTTATCTGTCACTTTTATTACCATACCTTTTGTAGCTGGGAACTTTTGCGGTACTGTGCTAACAACTTCAATATCAAATGCTTCTACTTTATCTTGATCAATAACTGTTAATATTTTCGCTGGCCCTTCTTTTACTTGATGGGATAATGCGATAGGCATTGCTTTATCCATTATACCGTTTGTCATATTTGTGTTCAATTTCCCAAAAATACCAAACGGACTATTTACTGTAATATTACCAATTACTTCACGGTCTGGTGAAAATCTTGCTAATTTTTCCCCTGGGTTCCCGTGACTCCCTCTTTCAATAGACGTTACTGTCGAACGCATAATTTGTCCATCTTCTACTTGAATCGGCTTTTTTGTATCATTATCGGAAATCACATGACCAAGCGCCCCATATTTCATGGAATCTGGATGTACAAATGTCATCGTTCCGATACCAGCTGCTGAATCACGAATATATAGTCCAATTCGGTAAGAGGATTCGCCAGTGTCTTTTTGTGGTGTTAGCTTAGTGCGAATGTATTTTCCATCTCTTAATAAAACAAGATTAAGCGGTTCACCTGTTTCTCCGCTATTATGAATAAATGGTGCTACATCGCTCATTCTTTCAATTGTTTTACCATTAATTTCAGTAATCATATCCCCAATCTGTACACCAGCTGTTTCACCAGGAGATACTTTACCCTTTTCAGTTTGAATTAAATGATGGCCTACAACAAGTACACCTTTTGTGTTCAATTTCACACCAATCGATTGTCCACCTGGGATAACTTTAAAATCTTTTAATACTTTCACATTTACTTTTTTCACTGGAAAACCAGCGAGTTGAAACACCATATCAGCTTCACCATTTTGGTGAGAATTTACCATAAGTTCTTGTTCATTTGAACTTACTGTAAATACATTACGATTTGTAGATGAGGCCTTAAAAACTGGTAATGATGCTATTTCTGATTGTTGTCCTTCAAAAACAACAAGTTGCTTCGGGGATGAAATAAACGTTCGAAGCGGTTTAAAACATCCAATAAGAACTAGAGAAACAAGGAGACAAAGACCTATTATTTTTCGAAATCTTTCTAATTTCAATTTGTTCACTCTCCTCGCTCCTACCCCACATTCAGCCTCTTGGCTTCACTTTTTAATCTCTCCTTGCAGTGCTTTATTTATAACCGGAAGAATTAAGAAATCGTCATTTGAGAAAAAAAGCTATCCATTACTGGATAGCCTCTGCTGTCTGCTTGAAATGATGTGCTTGCGTAAGTAACTCTTTCGCATGTTCTGTCGTTAAATCTGTAATTTCCACACCAGAAATCATTCGAGCAATTTCTGTTACTTTTTCATCCGTACTTAACACAGTAACGGATGTAATCGTCCGATCATTCGCCACTTGCTTTCTAATAAATAAATGCGAGTCCGCCATTGAAGCTACTTGAGGTAAGTGCGTAATACAAAGTACTTGCGAGTTTACTGATACACGATAAATTTTTTCCGCAATAGCCTGTGCAACCCGACCACTCACACCCGTATCCACTTCATCAAAAATAACAGATGCAACACCTTGATGCTTAGAAAAAATGCTTTTTAAAGCTAAAATAATACGAGATAACTCTCCGCCAGAAGCGACCTTTGAAAGTGGCTTTAACGGTTCACCTGGGTTCGTTGAAATATAAAACTCCACATGATCGTAGCCATCCGTCGTAAGTTTCACCGGTGTTCCTTCTACAAGAGGTTCTTCTGCGTTTCCTTCCCTCTTCATGATTCTCACTTCAAATTTCGTTTTTTCCATATATAGTTCTTTTAACTCTTGATGAATTGCGCTTGTAAGATGATCTGCAAGTTCATGACGCATATCACTTAACAACGTTGCCTCTTTTAGAATAACAACTTCTAATTCCTTTAACTGCTTTCTCGTCGTTTCAATATGTACGTCTTTATTTTCAATCGTAAAAATTTCTTGTTCAATTTTATCTGCATACACTAAAATCTCTTCTACAGTATTTCCATACTTTCTCTTTAACATACGGATTTCATTCAAACGCGTTTCAATTTCATCTAAACGTTTCGGATCATATTCCATCATATCTAACTTTTCTCTAAGCTGATATGCAACTTCTTCTAATAAGTAATAGCTATTTGCAATTGAATCATGATTTTCTTGATACGCTTCATCTAAGTGCGTAATACTCTCCATTTGTGCCATTGCATTCCTTACATGATCTAACCCCTGTCCGTCCGAACTTAACGAACGATACGCATCTCCTAACGCTTTATAAATCTTTTCAAAATTGGAGATTTTTAATCGTTCCTCAGTCAATTCATATTCTTCATCCATTTTTAAATCCGCTTTACGAATTTCTTCATGTTGGAATTGAATTAAATCTAGACGATGGGCCATTTGTTGTTCATTTTCACTTAAAGATTTCAACTGTTTTTTTAATTTCTCATAGTCTGCGTATACATTTTGATATACGTCCAATTGTTTAACAATACGATCTCCATCAAAATGATCGAGCATAAACATATGACGTTCTTCATTCATTAAATCTTGCGTTTCATGCTGTCCATGAATATCAACAAGCGTTTTCCCAATCTCTTTTAATATGCTGAGTGTAACAAGTTTCCCATTTACACGACATACACTTTTTCCGTTCGCAGCAATATCACGCTTCAAAATGATCATACCATCTTCTATTTCTATATCTAACTCTTCTGCCTTTGCGATACATGGATGCTTATCATCTTCTACATAGAATAATCCCTCTATCTCAGCCTTTTCTGTTCCGTATCGAACAAATTCCGCTGAACCACGGCCACCAACAAGCAAACTAATTGCATCAATAATAATGGATTTTCCAGCTCCTGTTTCACCACTTAAAACAGTTAAACCTTTTTGGAAAGAAATATTTAATGCCTCAATAATAGCAAAGTTTCTAATCGATAATTCCGATAACAATGCCCCATTCACCTCGTTATTAACTAATCCCCTATTAAGGGCTTTTCTCAGTATTCTTCATTCAAATAGTTATACTATATGTTTATATGTATAAATTACTCTTCTAACCCGCTCCATTGTACCAAACATTTGTTTTACGGGTCAATCCACCTATTTTCTAACTTTATTCGAAAAAAATAATGTATTGTATTTAAAAATCCATATTTTTAGCCAATAAAAATATCTTGTTTGCTTTCCACTTTACAGAGGAAAGCAAACAAGATTTTTCTGTTACAGCATATTTAAGAAACGATCAGAGACAACACCTGTATCTTCAGGTGTACGGCAAATAATTAAGCAAGTATCATCACCACAAATGGTTCCGATGATCTCATCCCACTCTAAATGATCAATAAGTGCCCCAAGTGAATGAGCGTTACCAGGCAATGTTTTTAGCACAAGCATATGTCCTGCCGTGTCTAATTTTACAAATGAATCCACTAGATTTCGTTTTAATTTTTGCAACGGGTTAAATCGTTGATCTGCTGGCAAGCTATATTTATAGCGACCATCATGTAATGGCACCTTCACTAAATGCAGTTCTTTAATATCGCGTGATACTGTTGCTTGCGTTACATTAAATCCCTCATTACGTAAAATATCAACTAGTTCATCTTGTGTTTCAATTTCTTTGTTCGCAATAATTTCCCTGATTTTAATATGGCGCTGACCTTTATTCATACATTTGCACCTCACACTATCTCTTACCATAGTTTAAACATTGGTATACTTCACTTATTTATGTTAACGTATAATCCGTTACTTGTACACAATTGTTTTTACAATCATTATACAATTACAACAAAAAGAGGAACAACATATGTTATTCCCCTTTCCCTTTTTGTTTTAAAACCTCATGTGCTTCTGTAACAACTTGCTCAATAGAAACTGGAGAATGATTTTCGCCATTCTCACGTTCACCGTGCCACTTTAGATGAATTAAAAATTCAATATTACCATCTCCACCTGTAATAGGTGAGAATGTTAAACCTTCTATATCATAGCCTTCTTTCAGAGCAAAATCGACAATCATTTCCACGACAGCCTCGTGTACTTTTCTATCACGAACAATACCTTTTTTCCCGACTTGCTCTCGCCCAGCTTCAAACTGCGGTTTAATTAATGCCGCTACATCACCATTTTGCATAAGCATTGTTTTTAAAACCGGCAATATAAGCTTTAATGATATAAATGAAACATCGATACTTGCAAACTGAGGTAAACCACGCTCTAAATCTGCCGGTGTCACGTAACGGAAGTTCGTTCGTTCCATCACAACAACACGCTCATCTTGACGCAATTTCCACGCAAGTTGATTATATCCTACATCTAATGCATAGGATAACTTCGCTCCATTTTGAAGCGCACAATCTGTAAAACCACCAGTTGATGAACCGATATCTATCATAACTTTATCTTGTAAATCAAGTTGAAATGTTTCTAACGCCTTTTCAAGCTTATAACCACCACGGCTTACATACGGCATAACTTGCCCTTTCACCGTAATCTCCGTATCTTGCGGAATTTTTTCCCCTGGCTTATCGAGTCTCATTTCATTCGCATATACAAGACCTGCCATAACAGCACGTTTAGCCTTCTCACGCGTTTCTATAAGTCCTCGATCTACTAATAGTACATCTACTCTTTCTTTTTTTACGCTCATTTGTTACGCCCTTTTTTGTTTTGATGGAATCATTGTATGAATACGGTCTACAACAGCATCTGTCGTTAAACCAATTTCTTCTAATAATTTTGTTACACTTCCGTGCTCTATGAAACGGTCTGGAATACCCATTCGTTCAATTAATGCACTATGGTATCCATTCTCAGACGCAAATTCAGCTACTCCCGTTCCAAAACCACCGATTAAACAAGCTTCTTCAATCGTTAAAATCGGTATATTCTTTCCTAAGAGATCATGTAAATACGCTTCATCCATTGGTTTAATAAAGCGAGCGTTCACTACTTTCACTGCAACTCCAGCCTTTTCAAGACGCTCAGCTGCTTCCATTGCCATTGGAATCGTCGTACCAAATGTTAAAATTGCTGCTTGTGTACCTTCTTTTAACGTTTCCCACGTACCAATTGGAATCGCCTTTAATTCTTCATCCATATGAACGCCAAGTCCATTACCACGTGCATAACGTAAAGCGATTGGTCCGTCTTCGTATTGCATTGCCGTATATACTAAATGTTGCCCTTCATTTTCATCTTTTGGCATCATCAACACGATATTCGGTAAGTGACGTAAAAATGAGATGTCAAATACACCTTGATGTGTTTCACCATCTGCTCCTACTAATCCAGAGCGATCTATTCCAATGAAAACATTTAAATTTTGACGGCATATATCATGAACAACTTGGTCATATGCTCTTTGTAAAAATGTTGAATAAATTGCTAAAAACGGCTTCATCCCTTGCGTTGCCATACCTGCTGCCATTGTTGTAGCATGCTGTTCTGCAATACCTACATCAATCATGCGATCTGGAAATTCTTTTTGGAATTTCTCAAGTTTCGATCCAACAGGCATCGCAGGCGTAATTGCAACGATACGTTCATCCGTTCTCGCTAGCTTAAGCACTGTTTCACTAACAACAGCACTCCATGCCGGTGCAACTTCCTTCGGCTTAACAAAGTCACCTGATTCAATTTTATAAGGTCCTGTTCCATGCCAAGTTCCAATAACGTCACTCTCAGCTGGTTTATAACCTTTTCCTTTTTTCGTAATAACATGAACAAGTACTGGGCCTTTTGTTTTCTTTGCATATTGCAACGTTTCGAATAACTTTTCATAATCATGCCCATCGACCGGACCTAAATATGTAAAGCCTAATTCTTCAAAAAAGACACCTGATACTAGTAAATATTTTAGACTATCCTTTATTTTTTCTGCTGTCGCAGCCACTTTCCCACCGACTGCTGGGATTTTCTTTAATATATACTCCAGCTCATCTTTCACCCAATGGTATTTCCCTGCAGTACGTAAACGACCAAGTACATTATGAAGTGCACCGACGTTCGGTGCGATTGACATTTCATTGTCATTCAAAATAACAATCATGTCTGTTTTTTCATGCCCAATATGGTTCAATGCTTCTAAAGCCATTCCGCCCGTTAAAGCACCATCTCCAATGATTGGTATAACATATTCTTTCGTTTTCTTTATATCACGCGCAAGAGCCATACCCATCGCAGCAGATAGTGACGTCGAGCTATGACCAGTTTCCCATACATCATGCTCACTCTCACAGCGTTTTGGGAAACCACATAAACCTTGGTATTGTCTCAATGTGCCAAATTCTTTCGCACGCCCGGTTAAAATTTTATGTACATAGGATTGATGTCCTACGTCCCATAAAAATTTATCTTTCGGACTATCAAATAATTTATGCAGAGCAATTGTGAGTTCTACTACACCTAAATTAGGTGCAATATGTCCACCTGTTTGAGAAAGCTCTTCAATTAAAAACTTACGAATATCCTCACTCAATCCCTCTAGTTCACTGATAGACATATCTTTCAAAAAACTAGGGTTTTGAATTTGCGTTAGATCCACATGGATCACTCACTTTCATTTCATAATCTGTCAACATGTCAAATAGTATAAGAAACATTTACGCAACACAAGAAATTCTCTTTTCTATTCTTTTTATCTTGTCCTGTTTCAGAAAATACTTCCATTTTTTCACTTACCCTATTATACATCATATTTCTTTACGCGATGAAAAAATAGCCGCTAACACGAAGTGATAACGGCAATGTAATCTACATATATTTTTGCCAATAACAAGAAAAGAAAAACCTTTTCCTACATTTATATCATAAAATGATGAATGACTCAACAAATGAAAACGCTGTTATCTTAGTTATTACGTTTTGCGATCAAATCACAAATAGATAGTAAATATTCATCTTGTAATTGTAAAGAGTTAATAGCATCTTTTGCTTTTGCAATTGTTTCCTCTAAAATAGATTTTGCTCTATCTACAGTAAATAACGTCGTATATGTGCTCTTTTCATTGGAAGCATCACTACCAATCGGTTTGCCAATCTCTTCTTCTGTACCTTCTACATCTAAAATATCATCTCTAATTTGGAAAGCTAGACCGATATATTTCGCAAATGTAAGTAACTTCTCTTCCTGCTCTTCTGTAGCATCAGAAAGTATCGCTCCTGCAAGTACAGCAAATTCAAGCAGTTTTCCTGTCTTATGCTTATGGATGTACTCTAATTCATTAATTGTAAGTCGTTTTCCTTCGGCTTCCATATCTGCCACTTGTCCAGCAACCATTCCTTCAGGTCCTGCTGCTTTCGCAAGCTCAAGTACAAGTCTTACTTTTTTTTCAGCAGAGATTTCTTTTGGCTCATATGCCATAATAACTTGAAAAGCATATGTCAACAAACCATCTCCTGCTAAAACCGCCATTGCTTCACCAAATACTTTATGATTTGTGGGCTTCCCTCGTCTTAGATCATCATCATCCATACAAGGTAAATCATCATGAATTAACGAATATGTATGAATCATTTCAAGGGCACAAGCTGCACCCACGCCAAGATTTCTTTCTTTCCCAAACGCTTGTAACGTTGCAAATAAAAGTAACGGGCGGAGACGTTTTCCACCCGCTTCCAAAGAATATGCCATCGCTTCACGAAGCACATTTGGACATTGTAATTCATTTGCATAGCTTACAAGCTTTTCTTCTACGAAAGTTTTACTCTCTTTCAAAAAAGCATCAAAAGCTATATGTGTCACTATGCTTCATCTCCTAAAGCAGTAAACGGTTCAAGCTCTCCATCTTCCCCAAGGATAACTGCCATTTGTTCTTGTACATCTTTCAATTTCTCATCACAAAGCTTAGATAACTCCATGCCTTCTTTAAAATAAGAAATTGCTTCTTCTAAAGGTACATCACCTTGTTCAAGCTTAGAAACGAGATGCTCAAGCTGCGAAATTGCTTCTTCAAAGCTTAACTTATTTTCCATTATTCAATTCACGCTCCTCTATGCTCGATACGCTACAATCTAGTATTCCATCTTGTAATTGAACCGAAACAGCATCTCCAAGGTTAACATCTTTCACACTTTTTAATACTTGTTTCTCTTCATCGTATACAAGCCCATACCCTCTCATCATTACTTTAAGCGGGCTTAATGCTTCAAGCTTTTGAGCCGCTCTCACAAATGCGAACTCCTTCGTTTGAAGTAATGTTTGCATTTCACGTTGCAATTGCTTTTGCAACGTTGCAATTGCAGTTTTCGTTTGTATAATTTTTTGAGATGGGTGGTGCTTCTCTAAATAAAATGAAAGTTGCTTTAATTGATTTACTTTTTTATCTATATAACGCTCTTTCGCTAAAACAAGCTGTTCAAGAGCCCTATCTAACTGCTCTTCTTTTTGTTCGTACACTTGCCTTGGATAACGGAACGCATACGATTTTTGTAACACTTGTAGTTTTTCTTCTTTTTTATGTACCATCTCTCTCATCGCTCTTTGCAAACGGAGAGTTCTTTGTAGCACTTTCTCTTGCAATTCAAGAATATTAGGTGCCGCAAGTTCTGCTGCTGCAGTCGGCGTAGGTGCACGCAAATCAGCAACAAAATCAGCAATTGTAAAATCCGTTTCATGTCCTACAGCTGAAATAATTGGAATTTCACTTGTAAAAATAGCTCTTGCAACTACTTCCTCATTAAAGGCCCATAATTCTTCAATAGAGCCCCCACCACGCCCAACAATTAAAACATCAATATCTCCCATTTCATTCGCTGTGCGAATTGCTTGTACAATTGAGGGAGCCGCTGACTCCCCTTGTACAAGTACAGGAAACACAATAACGTTTCCAATTGGATAACGACGTTTAATCGTTGTTATAATATCGCGAATTGCTGCTCCTGTTGGCGACGTTATAACACCAATTGTTTTTGCATACGCAGGGATTGGACGCTTATAAACTTGAGAAAACAGCCCTTCTTCTTCTAAACGGACTTTTAATTGTTCATAAGCTAAATGAAGATTTCCAACTCCATCAGGTTGCATGTCTTGAATATAAATTTGATAAGAACCACTCGCCTCATAAACGGAAATTTTTCCTTTTACAAGTACTTTCATTCCATTTTCAGGTCTGAATTTAATGTTACGATTATGACCCGCAAACATAACCGCTGCAATTCTTGCATTTTCATCTTTCAATGTAAAATACATATGACCACGGCTATGATATTTAAAGTTGGAAATTTCTCCTTTTAACCAAACAGACTGCAAATGCGGGTCGTACTCTATTTTTGTTTTTATATAGCGTGTTAATGCTGTAACGGTTAAATATTGTTTCTCCATTGCTCTCTCCTCATAGCCGATTCAAATTATTTACAAACAACACCTGCACGCTTTGCAGATTCAACAGTGTTGTGAAGTAGCATTGTAATAGTCATTGGGCCAACTCCTTTTGGTACAGGCGTAATGTAACCCGCAACGTCCAATACATTATCAAAATCAACATCACCACAAAGCTTTCCTGTTTCCAAACGATTTACACCGACATCAATTACAACCGCACCTTCTTTAATATAATCAGCTGTTACCATTTTCGCTCTTCCAACAGCTACGATTAAAATATCAGCTAACTTCGATAATTCTTTTATATTTTGCGTCTTAGAATGACAATATGTGACAGTTGCATTTTCATTTAAAAACAGTTGTCCCACTGGTTTACCGACAATATTACTTCTTCCAATGACAACGACATGTTTTCCAGAAATATCAAGATTTGTTTCTTTTACTAATTCCACAATACCGTGCGGTGTGCATGGTAGGAATGTATCTTGTCCTGTCATCATACGCCCCACGCTAATTGGGTGAAATCCATCTACATCCTTTTCAGGTGAAATTCTTTCAATGATAGCTTTTTCTTCAATATGTTTTGGTAAAGGTAATTGTACTAAAATGCCATTAATACGGTCGTCTCCATTTAAACGATCAATTTCAGCAAGCAAACGCTCCTCAGTAATCGTTTCAGGAAGTTCAATTAGCTCTGAATAGATTCCCACTTGCTCACAGCCTTTTTCTTTTCCTTTTACATAAGAACGAGATGCTGGATCTTCTCCAACTAAAATAACTGCTAATCCTGGTACAATCCCTTGCTCTTTTAACTTCACAACTTCTTCTTTTAATTGTGCTCGTTTTTTCTCCGCAACTTCATTTCCTTTGATGATTACTGCTACCATTTTAAGATTCCCCCTTAAAGAAATTACAGTGTATCTTTTATATTAGATAAAACGCCGTTAATAAAACGACGAGATTCCTCATCCCCAAATGCTTTAGCAATTTCAATTGCTTCGTTAATTGTTACATTGTGTGGAATTTCTTCCATGTATTTCATTTCATACACAGCTACACGTAAAATACTGCGATCAACAATACTAATACGTTCAAACTTCCACTTTTTTAAGTTTTGACGAATCGCTTCATCAATTACTTCTTTATTCTCGACAAAACCAACAACTAGTGATTCTAGAAACTCATTTGTTTCTTCACCTTCATCTAGCGTATTTTCCACCGCTACTTTCGGTTCTAATTCTCCTGTAATATCCATTTGATATAATGCTTGCATTGCTCTTTCTCTAGCCGTCCTACGTTTCATTGTAACTCTCCTTTATACTTCAAGTCTTTCCTTATGCTTTGTTATATTATTATAATTTATAAGCCGTCAATTCACTTACTCTTGCAGTTTTCATTGATTTTCCAACCTTATAATACAATGATAATAACACAATTTATCGTTTCACACACGGGGTACAAGGCTGAAAAATAATAAAAAGATTAACTTCAAGTTCCATATCTTATCACAATGTACGTTTTTTGGAAAAACGATACATTTTCTTTTTTATTTCTTATTTTTTGAAATAGTATAATAATTAGAGGGTTTTAATTTGTGAAGAAATGAAACGATAAAAAAGATGCCTATTTTACTAGGCACCTTTTTCACTCTTACACTGGTTCGATTTCTGTTTTTTGTGTTTCGAATGTTACGCCAACGATGTGAACATTCACTTCTTTTGGCTCAAGTCCTGTCATTGTAAAGAGTGCTTGGCGAATATTGTCTTGAATTTTTTGTGCAACAACTGGAATTGCTACACCAAAATACATAACAACATAAAGGTCAACAATAATATCTTCGTTCGCTAATTCAACCTTTACACCTTTACCATGATTTTTCTTACCTAACTTCTCAACAACATCTGTAGCAAAATTACCACGCATTGCCGCTACACCTTCTACTTCAGCAGCTGCAATACCTGCAATTACTTCGATTACTTCTGGTGCAATTTCTACTTTTCCAAGAGTTGTATCTTGACCCATATCTAACATATGTTCAGCCATGAAAAAAACCTCCTTTAATGTATCACTGCGTCACAAGTTCATGCTCTTCCAAAAATTTCGTGTTAAACTCACCTTTTACAAAATCAGGATGATCTAGCAATTGCAAATGGAACGGGATTGTTGTATGTACGCCTTCAATGACAAATTCACTGAGCGCTCGCTTCATTTTTGCAATTGCCTCTTCACGTGTTTTTCCGTGAACAATTAATTTAGCAACCATCGAATCATAGAAAGGTGGAATTGAATATCCCGGATATACAGCTGAATCGACGCGAATACCAAATCCGCCTGGCGGTAAGTACATTTCTACTTTACCTGGAGATGGCATAAATTTTTTGGCAGGGTTTTCCGCATTAATTCGACATTCAATTGCCCAACCATTAAATTGTACTTCCTCTTGCTGTAACGATAACTTTTCTCCAGAAGCAACAAGAATTTGTTCTTTAATTAAATCCATCCCTGTTACCATTTCAGTAACTGGATGTTCAACTTGGATTCTCGTATTCATCTCCATGAAATAAAAGCTTTTCGTTTTATATTCATAAATAAACTCAACCGTACCAGCACCTGTATAATCAACCGCTACCGCCGCTTTAACTGCCGCTTCACCCATTTGCTTGCGAATGTTTTCATCAAGTGCAGGTGATGGACTTTCTTCTAATAGTTTTTGCAGACGGCGCTGAATTGTACAATCACGCTCTCCTAAATGAATGGCATTTCCGTGTGTATCTGCCATTATTTGAATCTCAACATGGCGGAAATCTTCAACGTACTTCTCCAAGTATACACCAGGGTTCCCAAAAGCGGTACTAGCTTCTTGCTGTGTAATTTGAATTCCTTTCACAAGCTCTTCTTCATGGCGTGCAACACGAATACCTTTTCCACCGCCACCTGCAGTCGCTTTAATAATAACTGGATATCCAATTTGATTAGCAAGCTCGATCGCTTGTTCGGTATTTTTAATAATCCCTTGTGAACCTGGTACAATCGGAACCCCTGCTTCTTTCATTGTATCACGTGCAACGTCTTTTGTGCCCATCTTTGAAATAGCTTCCGGACTTGGACCGATAAAAATCAAGTTACACTCACGGCATAATTCTGCAAAATCTGCATTCTCTGCTAAAAATCCGTATCCCGGATGAATTGCATCACAACCTGTCAATTTCGCAACGCTTATAATGTTTGTCAAATTTAAATAGCTTTCTTTCGAAATCGTTGGTCCAACACAATACGCTTCATCTGCAATTTGGACATGAAGTGACTCTTTGTCTGCTTCTGAATAAATTGCAACCGTTTCAATATCCATTTCTTTACAAGCACGAATAATTCGTACAGCAATTTCCCCACGATTGGCTATTAATACTTTTTTTATCATCACAAAGACTCCCTTATTACGCTTTTACAAGAAATAGCGGTTGTCCATACTCAACAAGCTGTCCGTTATTAACAAGAATTTCAACAATTTCGCCTTCCACATCTGCGTCAATTTCATTAAATAACTTCATAGCCTCAACAATACATACGATAGAATCTTTCGATACTTTATCCCCAACACTTACATATGGAGGTGTATCAGGCGAAGAAGAAGAATAAAATGTCCCTACCATCGGTGATGTGATTTTATGTAGATTTTCATTTTGAACAGCTTTCTTCTCTTCCTGTTTTGGCACTTCTACTTGCGCTGCCGCTACTGCTGTTTCTACTTCAACAGGTGCTACTGGTTGTACTACTTGTTTCGTTACCGGTGTTTGCATAGTAACAACTTCATTACCACGTTTTTTCATTTTGATTGTTGTACCATCTTTTTTGTATTCAAATTCATCAATATTAGAGCTATCAATTAATTTAATTAATTCACGAACTTCTTGAATTTTAAACATGTAAAATCCACTCCCATACTCTTGTTTGTCCCGTTTTTACAGATTGGCATCAATAAAATTGATTAACTGTAAAAATACGATGCATTCTATTAGACATTTCATTCCTATGACATTTACTAATAGAAATATTTACTATTCCCATCTTACGATAAATTTTTTAAACATTCCAATTTATATTTCTTTATTATAAATTGAAACTCCTGTAAAAATATTATTCCACTAAAAATTTATTACCTAGTAATAATACCAAGTTTCACACAAAATTGGCAAGACCACTTCCTAAAAAAACATTCTTTACATTTTCAAAACTGTACAGTGTAAATACGTAATCCCCTCAGTATTCTTCATTTTATCTACGGTAAAAAAACATATTTTTACCAAATATTATTTTTTTGTTTACGCGCCGTTCATTCTTCCTTCATAAAAGAATAGTATGTTCAAAGTGTAGAAAATTTATTGTAGTGAGGTGTGGACATATGATATGGCTCATTCTGTTCTTGCCTGCCGTAATGATTTGGACATTGGTTCTCTTCATCCACGTCAAATCCGGAAAAAGTAATCACCAGTATCATGAACCATTAATCTTTTACTCACAGCGTATTTCCCCGTTTCCAATTGAAAATACTAAATGCAACTACAAAGATGAAATAGAAAAAAGCTATCGAAAGCGATAGCTTTTTTCTATTATTCTTTTTATCTAATTTAAAGTACAAATGCCCCTTACAATTAAACCGTATTAACAGGATATTTAAAGTTCACTTTATTTTACTGATGGATCAAATTTTACCCCTACATCTTTTGGGCCGCCTTCACTTCTTACAAGCTGAATAATTTTATTCGCTTCTTTTTGTGAATGCTTTGCCGCTTTAACTGTGACTTTAATATCAGTTCCATCAGCTCTTACAAGAGCATCTTTATATCCACCTTGAGACTTAATCACGGTTTCAAGTAATTCTTGCTTCGTTTCCATTGTAGTGATTGCATCTAGATTATCTTTCGCTTTACTCTTTTCTTCTGCTGAAGATTTTGATGAATTCATTACACCTTGTAACTTTTCTTTTTCAGCACTACGCTGATCTTCCATTTGCATACGTAAAGCTGTGAAATTCTCATCACTTGATTGAACTGTTACGTTAGCATCTTTTTTACTTGTTTCTTTTTTAGCATTCTCTTTTTTGTCTGTTTCTTTATTTGTGGTTTCCTTACTCGTACTTTCTTTTGTTGTCTCTTTATTCGTAGTTTCTTTCGTTGTTTCTTTTGTGACCGCTTTATCAGCACCTTGCTTTTCTTGTCCCATCTTTTCACTCGTTGTTGGTGCCGCATTGTTCATTTTCTCAGGAGTTGTCACGTAATAAACAGATAGTACAACCACTAAACTTAACATCGTTAATAGCCAAACTGTTTGTTTTTTTAACACTTCATTTCCTCCCTATCAATTTTTCGGTGATACTGAAACGCGATGAGCTGGCACATCTAACAATCGTGTCACAGCTTCTTTTACCATTGCTTTTATTTGTATATTATCCACTCCCTTTGCTACGACAAGAACACCTCGTACTTTCGGTTTCTCTGTTCGCAAAACAATTGGAGTTTCTTTATCACCTTCACGTATAATGACTGTCTTTACATCAAGAGACTCGTCGTCTACTTCCCTTTTCCCACCTGTTTTATCAGTTTCACCTGTCGTTTGTGAGCGTTTCACCGTATTTTTCTCAAGTATTTTTTCTTCAGATGAATCTAAATTCACTTTAATCGTTACATCTTTTACTCCCGCTATCTCTTCTAAAGAGGCTTTCAATTCTTGCTCATACGCTTTTTCATATTTTTCTACATTTGACATATTATCGTTATTTTTTTGTCCGAAAGTTGGTACGTCCTTTTCTTGGTTTTGAGTTTTTTGTTCTTTAAACACAGGTACTTCTTCTTTTTTGGGTGAAAAGTAATTACTAGAAAACATAAGCAAAATCCCAAGTATAAGTAGGACAAGTAAAAACTTAGGTGTTACCTTTTTTCCCTTCTCATTACTTTCTTTTTCATCCCTATTTAATAAGTTTCGAAAAAATGAGAACTTCGAATTTTTATCTTTATTGTCCATTTACTCTACCTGTCCTCCCTTCCATTTGAACTTGGATTTGTTTATCCTCTAGTTGCCACCTGCTTGAAAAGAAATCTTTCATTTCTACATTCGTTTCTTCTAATTTTTTTGGAGGTTCTTTCGTATTAATTTCAACTTGCTTTACTGTTTCGATTGCATCATTTTTACTACGTTCTTTTTCTTTCAACGTCACAACAACAGATTGAATATCTTTCGCTGACTTTACTTCTTCTGTATGTTCCGCTGCAACTATTTGTATTTCAGAGACTGTCATACCATACTTTTTCTCAAACTCTTTTCCTACTTCTTTTTTCATTTTGGTAGCCATCTCTTCTAAACTATATGCACGTGTTAGAGCTTGTATTTCTTTTTTCTTCGAATCTATTGAATTTTTTACTGATCCATCTGTTACATATTTTTCTTCGTTAAAATTTGCGATTACCTCGTTCACATCTGTTTGTAATAATTTAAAAAGGGGCGTTAAAATTAACACAATTAATAATAGACTTACAACGAATTTAACGTACTTTTGTAAGTTTGAATTTGGAAGAATAAGATGAAGCATTGTCGCCAAGAGTAAAAAAACGATAATATTTCTAATCCACTCTGTAACAAATTGCATACTCTTCACCTCCTATCGCATCATGAGCGTAATGTTCCCCGCAGCAATAATAATTGTGATACTTAAAAAGAACATAAACGATACGATAGCTAAACAAGCAAATACATAAATGATACTTCGCCCGATAATATCTAAACATTGAATAATTGCTCCTCCGCCAACCGGTTGCAATACTGCTGCTGCGAATTTATAAATAAACGCAATACAAAATATTTGAATCGCTGGAAAAGCGACAATTAAGCATAAAATAACGAGCCCGATAATTCCGACTGTGTTTTTTAATAATCCAGATGCACTAATAACAGTATCCGCCGCCTCAGTAAACATCCTCCCTACTACAGGAATGAAGTTTCCTGTTACAAATTTAGCAGTTTTCACAGCTATGCCGTCAGCAACGGCTGACGCTGTTCCCTGTACAGATAATACCCCTAAAAAAATCGTCAAAAAGATTCCGATAATCCCGACACTAACGTTCTGCAAAAGCTTGGACAATTTCGTAACTTTATATTGATCACTCATCGTGCTTACAATACTTAATATAGTTGCAAGTAATAAAAGTGGTAGAACGATATAATTCATCAGAAGCCCGCTCGTATTCATTAAGAAAATGATGATTGGATGAAAAAATGATACAGAAACAACACCGCCCCCGGTTGCTATCAGTGCAAGTAAAATTGGCAATAGGGCTAGTATGAAATCTACCATTGTTTGTATCGTTTCTCTTGCATATGTCATGACAACATAAAAGCTATTTAAAGCGAAAATAATAAGTACCATATATACGACTGCATCCGCAATTTTACTTACGCTACTCTTTGAGAAAGAAGATTGTAGTGATTGCAACAATGCACTAAAAATTGTGAGCATAATGAGCGTTCCAAGTAACTTTCCATTTGCAACAAGCTCGTGAAATAAATATTTTAATAGACCTATCATCCACTCTTTTATGGAGAATTCTTTTTCTCCCTTTACAAACTCCATAAAGCTTCCTTTTTGACTCTCTGGTAAATAGCCTCCATATTTTGTAACAAGCCCGTCCCAAAATTGCTTCACATCTTCAATTCCGAGCTTATCCAATTGTTGATCAACGACGTTTGTTTCTACAGGAGAAGCTTGTACAACAATCGGTAAAGAAAAGAAAAGGAAGCAAGCAAATAGCAGCTTAGCTCCAAACTTCCTCAACATTCACTCCCCCTTATCCCGTAGGTAAAAACCCGAGAATTGTTTCAATTACAACCGTCAAAATAGGAATTGCCATAACGAGAATTAAAATTTTCCCAGCTAATTCAATTTTCGAAGCGATTGCACCTTGACCAGCATCTTTTGTAATTTGCGCACCAAACTCAGCGATATAAGCAATCCCTATAATTTTCAATAATGTCTCTACATATACGTTGCTAACCTTCGCTTCACTCGCCACTCTCTCAATCATTTGCAAGATAGAATGAATTTGATCGATTAAGAGAAGAAACATTACGCTACCAACGAACACAATAAATAACGATGTAATACTAGATTTTTGCTGATTTAAAACAGCAGCTAAAAATGTAGCAACGAGGCCTAATCCGACAATTTGTATAATTTCGATTCGAACCGCCTCCTTTACTGGAAGAGAAAGACACTTTTAATCTTGTCGAACAGAGTATTAATTAAAAATGCAACATGAAACAAAATGACGACAAAACCGACAAGGATAACCCAATTTGCAATATCCTCTCGCTTTAATTCTTTTAGTACGGTATGAATGAAAGCTAAAACAATGCCGATTCCGGCGATTTGAAATATTAATCCAACATCAATGGACATCGCCTTTCTCCCCCCTATAGCAGTAAAATTACGATAAGTAGCCCTGCTAGCACTCCTAAACTCTTTATCATTTTTTCATATTGGAGTTGTAAAGCTTTCGCTTCTCCTTCTTCTCTTTCCAAATGCGTAATACATAAGCGAATATGTTTTTGTTGTGATTCACGATCATGTTGTCCAAGTGTTTCACCAAATTGTTGTAAAATCTCATGCTCGGTTTGTTTAAACGCCGTTAATGCCCAGTTCTCCTTTAAGCTATCATTCCAAGCTTCTCTAACTGTTTGTTCCCCGCTCTCTAGACGCCTCGAAAAGCTTTGAAATATCCAATTTAGCGGCTTTGGCATTTGTTTAACTAATCGCTCAGCCGCTTCAGATAAAGGTGTGTGTCCATACATAATTTCAGCTTCTAATGATTGCAATGCCGCCTTCAATAACCTAAGCTGCCGCGGTCGCTCGCTGTATCGCTTAGCGTATGAAAATCCGAAAAAAGTGCTAACAGCAACTATTAATACCGCACCAAATATTTTCACCATACGCCTTGAGCCTTTCTATGCGGTAATACCGGTTTTCCATATCTATCTTTCACTTGCATAACCGTTCCTGGCCCTCTCGCTTTTGACAATTCCACAAACCTATCAAATACGCCAAGTTCCAGCACCGCCTGCAACGATGGACGTTTCACAACATCATCATAAGAAAATCCGTGTGCACTTATAAAAAGCTGAACGCCTGCATGCACCGCCTCCATAATCGCTTCACTATCTTCTTTACGTCCAATTTCATCTACGATCAATATATCTGGGCTCATAGAACGAATCATCATCATCATTCCTTCAGCTTTTGGGCAAGCATCTAATACATCTACTCGCGTACCAAAATCATATTGCGGAATCCCCTTCACACATCCAGCAATCTCTGATCGTTCATCAACGATTCCTACTTTACAAGAAGAAATTTTCGAAGCGCTTACTCCTTGACTCATGCAGCGTGCTACATCTCTTAAAAGTGTTGTTTTCCCCGTTTGTGGTGGGCCAATTACCATCGTGTTTAACCATCGTGATTCATAAAGATATGGCAAAAGCGGCTCAGCAATCCCTATTTTTTGACGAGCAATACGAATATTAAATGAAGAGACATCTCGAATCATTTTTACTTCACTTTTTTCTGTAATGACTTTTCCCGCTAAGCCAATTCTATGTCCCCCTCGTAGTGTCACATATCCACGTTTCAACTCTTCTTCCATCGTGTAAATTGAAAATTGACTTAATTTATTCAATAAGTAGATTGCATCTTCCGCTGTAGCAACATAGTCATAAAAAAACACTTCCCCATGTGCGATACATTCTAGTGGTCTTCCAATTCGAACTCGAATTTCCTCTAGGACATCGTATTGCTTACAATCTTCAACTAACTGTTTCATCGTTTTCGGTAAAACTTCTAATACCTCTTTCATAAGTTTCTCCCCACTATACTCGACTTACTATTTCAACAACGCGATAAAAATGCAGCCAATTCCAAGCGCTAGAAAAAAAAGTTTCAGGAATGAAATCTCACTTGCTACACTCGCTATACCAATTGTCATTGTTAAAATTAATACGGTCGGTCCAACAAACGCCAACATACCATTTATAAACAATGCTTTTTTCGCATCATTCACGTAAAGCATAAGCAAAGCGGCGAATATTTCCGCGCTACCTGAAAACAAACGAAGTAAACCCATCACAAGTACGGATGTTTCCATTGCCGCTAGCCACTGTTTCATTCTCCCACCTTCTCCCATAACGTTTGCTAGTTCCTAATTCTAAAAAAGAATATATTTGTACAACCATATGCAGAGGTTGTCTATTTCAGAAGTAAAAACATAATTTTTCTCTACTGCTTTCGTTTAAATCTGAATATTCATATTATTTTATGATATATTTAATAGAAAAGGGGGCATAAACGATGAAGAGCGTTACTTTATTACCACTTGATTTACGATATGCAAATGCGATTTTTGAACTATCTAGCGATCCACATGTAAAAAATGCTTTAGGAATAAAAGTAGAAACAGTTGAAGATACAAAAGCATTTATTCTATTTGCAATGGAAGAGGAACGAAAAGAACATTCCTTATCAAAAGTGATTGTAAACGAAGAAAATGAAATAATCGGCCTCACCACACTTAAACATATTAATTATGATCAAAAACAATCACATATCGGAAGTTGGCTCGGTTATCCATATTGGGGAAAAGGATATAATGAGGCTGCTAAAAAAGAAATCTTTAAAATCGCATTTTTAGACTTACAACTTACATACGTATTCGCTGGTGCTAAAACGACTAACATTCGCTCTTTAAAAGCACAAGAGAAACTACCTTATATTTCATTGCATGTGGAAGATAGCTTCCCTGATGAACATACTGCTTTAGAAAAGGAAGTAAAATCACCTTGCGTACTGCATGTTATATCCCGCGAGAAATTTTTAAATTGGTTGGAAGCACAAAATGAGGAGAGAAAATATGAAGGTATTGAAAATTAGTTTAACAATTGTAGTAGAATTAGCTCTTATTTATCTTTTTTCAAAGATGGTCGGTTGGTCATTTATGGAAACCTTTTTCCTTGGTAGCATCGCGCTGTTCGGTGCAATTTGGCTCATTGCTTTAAATATAAATCAAAATGCCAACATTGATCACACTATATATAAAACGGGTAAGGTAAAACCTTTTCAAATGACATGGAGCCCTTACACAATAGGTACTGCTAGTCTTACAGCTTTCAGTTTTATAATAACCATTATTTATTATCTGCCCTATTTCCTATAAAGTGAAACTATAATCAGTGGGGGAGTTGTTCATCCCCCCACTGATTATTAGTTGAACCAATCGGGCGTTTACGGGCAGTTGATCTCCCACCTAACTTCTTTGCTCCAGTCGAATTTTGAGGTGGGAGTTTTACTGCCCGTTAATGCGGGATAAAAAAAGCACTCGTGATTATCACGAGTGCTTTTTTACTATGCACGTGAAACGTATTTACCTTCACCAGTGTTGATGATAAGCATTTCGCCTTCGTTAATGAAGATTGGTACTTGTACAACAAGACCAGTTTCTAATGTAGCTGGTTTTGTTACGTTAGAAGCTGTATCACCTTTAATACCAGGCTCTGTCTCTGTAACTTTTAATTCAACAGTATTTGGAAGTTCAACACCAAGTACTTCGCCTTGGTATGTCATAATTGCTACTTCCATGTTCTCTTTTAGGAATTTAAGTTCGCGCTCGATTTGGTTTTCACCAAGTTCGATTTGCTCATAAGTTCCGTTATCCATGAATACGTGAGCCTCACCGCTCGCGTATAAGTATTGCATACGACGGTTTTCGATGTGTGCTTTTTCTACTTTTTCACCTGCACGGAATGTTTTCTCTTGAACAGATCCTGTGCGAAGGTTACGTAGTTTAGAGCGAACGAACGCAGCACCTTTACCTGGCTTTACGTGTTGGAAATCAAGTACTTGCCAAAGGGCATTGTCCACTGAAATTGTTAAACCTGTACGAAAATCGTTTACTGAAATCATGTAAAAAAATCCTCCTGTGTATTACAAAATAATAAGTTCTTTTGGTGATTTCGTAATTACCTCATTACCTTCACTCGTTACAATGATATCATCTTCAATACGTACGCCGCCAATACCTGGAATATAAATACCTGGTTCTACTGTTACAGCCATACCTGGTTCAAGTACTGTATCAGAACGGAACGCTAAACCTGGTGCTTCATGGATTTCAAGACCGATTCCATGACCAGTAGAGTGTCCGAAGTATTCACCATATCCTTTTTCCGTTATGTAATCACGCGTTAATGCATCAGCTTCACGGCCTGTTAAACCAGCTTTAATACCGTTCACACCACGTAGTTGTGCTTCTAAAACGATATTATAAATTTCTTTTAATTTATCAGATGGTTCACCGACTGCAATCGTACGAGTAATATCAGAGCAATATCCTTTGTAATAAGCGCCGAAGTCTAATGTAACGAAATCTCCTTTTTCTATCACTTTTTCAGATGCCACGCCGTGCGGTAATGCCGAACGAAGACCTGAAGCAACGATAATATCAAACGAAGAAGATGTTGCTCCTTGTTTTCTCATGAAAAATTCAAGTTCATTTGACACTTCAATTTCAGATACTCCCGGGCGAATGAATGATAGAATATGCTCAAAGGCAGCATCTGCAATCTGTGCAGCTTCCTTTAATATCTTAATCTCTGAATCAGTCTTTATCAAGCGTAACTTTTCTACAAGCCCAGAAGTTGGGATGAATTCAGCTTCAATCGCTTCATTATGCGTTACGTAAGAGCTATATGTAAGGGTATCTTGCTCAAAGCCTAGCTTTTGAATTCCAAGTTCTTTTACTTGTTTCGCAACTTCATCAAGAATTAGGCCTGTGTGCTGCACGATTTCATATCCAACCGCTTGCTTACTAGCTTGCTCTACATAACGGAAATCAGTAATAAATAGAGCACGCTCTTTTGAAATTAGTACAACTCCAGCTGTTCCTGTGAAATTCGCCATATATCTACGGCTATGTTCATTCGTTAATACGATACCGTCAATACCAGCCTCATCAAACGCACTTCTTAATCTCTCGATCTTTTCCATTACTTTATGCCTCCCTCAATTTCTCCATTAATGCAAATAGCGCTAGCTTATAGCCATAAAAACCAAATCCAACAATTTGTCCCGCACAAACAGCCGCTGTCACAGATTCATGACGAAACGACTCACGTTGATGAATGTTAGAAATATGTACTTCAATAACTGGAATCGAAACGCTTGCGATAGCATCCCGAATCGCGTAGCTATAATGCGTAAATGCACCCGGATTTAGAATGATTCCTTCATATATGTCATCCGCCTCATGAATAATATCAATAATAGCTCCTTCATGATTCGATTGAAAACATTCTAACTCCACTCCCATTTTTTCTGCTTCTTGTTTCATATCTGTTTCAAGCGTCGCTAACGTTCCTTTTCCATATACATTTACTTCCCTGACACCAAGACGATTTAGGTTAGGACCGTTTACGAGGAGTAACTTTTTCATTTTCTTAAAACTCCTTAATATTAAAGAATGTCTATACGACATTTTAACATAGGAATCACTTATTTGAATAGTTTGTCTTCTCGAGCCCTTCTCCTCTATTTGTATTATTCGATTCGAATGATACAGAATACGAAATAAAAACACCATATAATATAAAGATACATACTGTCGTTACAATTGTTCCTTTCGGTAAATGAAGTGCACTTTTAATAACGGGTGCCATTAGCCCAATCCCCAAAAATAATAACGCCCACCAAAATAAACCGTATAGTATGCCAGGTAATACTCCTTCAAACTTTTTAAAAAGAGCTTTATAGAGAAATGCCACTAAAATTGAAAGGAGCCCCATACAAACGATACCTAGCACATTCCCCCAAACCCCTTCTTTCCAATTCCCAAATGCAAACGGTAAAAGTAAATAGTTAGGGCCAGCTTCTGTAAATGAAAATATATGAAGGAAATACCATATACCTCCCCAAAATAAGCCACCAAATAAACCAATCTGTACAAAATTCCTTATTGTTGATTGTTCTTGATTCACATTGACACCTCCGCTCAATAGTATGCCCGAAACTATTTTGAAGCATGTTTAAATCCTGCAAAATTTGTCTATAAAAAGAATAAGAAATGTCCGACTCTCGTAACATTTCCTCTTGTCATCCGCTTGTATTTGTCGATAAAATAAAGGAAACTCGGTGATTGTCTTATTTCAAACTGACAGAACCAAGTACGACAATTGCCTCTTTTTCTACATAAGAGAGAAACAAATACAGGTTGGTGTTAACATGGCAGAAGAGTCAAAACAAATATATGGCGGACAGGCAGTCATAGAAGGAGTTATGTTTGGCGGTAGAGAATATACTGTTACAGCGGTTCGTCGTAAAGATAAATCGATTGAATTTTATCGTTTACCACGCGTTCGTAATAAAGCATTATCTATACTAAAGAAAATTCCATTTTTACGAGGTATTGCCGCTATTGTGGATGCAAGTGCGAATGGAGCGAAACATTTAAACTTTGCTTCAGAACGATTTGATGTCCACCCAGAAGATGATGAACAATTTGCAAATAAAAAAGAAGAACAATCAAAATTAACGATGGTATTAGGAGTTGCAGCAGTTGGCGTTTTATCGTTCATATTCGGTAAAGTAATTTTCACAGCAGTTCCTGCACTTTTAGCTGAATTAACGAGACCGATTTTCCCATCTCATACGGGGCAAATCATTGTCGAAAGTGTCATTAAGCTCATGCTATTATTGAGCTATATATACTTTATTTCTTTAACCCCACTTATTAAGCGGGTATTTCAGTACCACGGTGCAGAACATAAAGTAATCAATGCTTATGAGAATAACCTTCCACTGACTGTAGAAAATGTTCAAAAGCAAACTCGCCTCCATTATCGCTGTGGCAGTAGCTTTATTATATTTACGGTCATTATTGGAATGTTTGTCTATTTCCTCGTCCCTACAGATCCGCTTTGGGCCAGGGTAGTAAACCGAATTTTATTAATTCCAGTTGTTCTCGGCATTTCTTTTGAAGTATTACAATTTACCAATCGATTACGAGATATTCCTGTTTTACGAGTACTTGGATATCCCGGATTATGGCTGCAACTATTAACAACGAAAGAACCAACAGATGATCAAGCGGAAGTTGCAATCGCATCGTTTGAAGAATTATTACGTTTAGAAAACAAACAATAATTATTTAAAAATGGTGTTCAACTCCTTTCCTCATCGTTAATATACTAATTTTAATATATGTTTTTAGGAGGTGTCCCTTATGAACGGTCGTTCGTTTACATTCGCTATATTTGTACTTATTATCGGATTAGCAATATTCGGCCTTGTTTCATCTGTTATTACAGATCCAATGGGAGTGTTAAAAAACATTGGTATCATGTTGGCTGTCGTCGGTATCTTTTACTTACTCTACAAAATGTTTACAAATTCTAGTGGTTCTGCAAATTCGCAAAGCTCATATAAGCGTGCTGCAAAACAATCGAACCGCAAACACGGGAAACAAAATGTAGCACCCCTAAGCAATTCTTTCTTGAAACGGAATGCTTCTGATGACAAGGGGAAAAAGGGTAATTCTTCATCGTTGAAACGAAAAAGAAAACAATCTCATTTAACTGTCATTGAAGGTAAAAAAAACAAAAAGAAAGACCGTGCTTCCTTTTAGGAAATACGGTCTTTTTTTCACGATTAGTGTGGCTTATAATCAGTGGGGATGAGCCCCCCACTGATTAAAGTTTCACTTTATATGTTGCAGCACTTCTTTCAAACTTTTTTCTTTCATACTTTCAATACGAAGGTGATGGTTTTCAAATTGTAAATTTCTTGTCACATCATTAGGCACGATGACACATTTTAATCCGGCTGCAATCGCTGCTTTCAATCCATTTAATGAATCTTCAAATACAACAGCTTCTGACAGTTCAATTCCTAATTCTTCTATCGCAATCCTATAAAGAGCTGGATCTGGTTTTACCTTCTCGACATCTTCTCTCGTTTTAATCACTTCAAAATACTCTCTAATCTGTAGCTCTTCTAAAAAACGAACAACCCACTCTTTAGAGGAACTAGAGGCTAATGCGATTTTTAACCCAAGTTCTCTCGCTTCTTCTAAATATTCTTTTACCCCGTCACGTGCTTTTGGTATTTTCATTTTCTCTTTATGTAAAGTTGTTACTTTTTCCTTTAATGCATGCTCGTTAAATTTTTCTTTTAATTGCTCTTTTAAATATGCATAAAGCACTTCATCTGTCGTTCCAATACATTTTGCAAATTCTTCTAAGGGTAACTCTCCACCGTATTCACGAACAGCATCTCTGAAAGAGTGAAACCATATTGTTTCAGTGTCCACAATTAATCCATCAAAATCAAAAATAATTGCTTTCATTATTTTCCCGCCCTTTTCGATTTAAATAAAAAAGGAAACGCCACACGTTCCCCTTAATTACTTTTCTCTTCATTTGCTTTTTGAACACCACGAAGTGTCTCAACTCGAACTTCTTCTTGTTCGAAGTATTGCACTAAATCACCGATGCGATCGATTGCTTCCCAACTTAAATGATGTTCAATTCCTTCTACATCATTATAAATTTTACTTTCATCCACACCGATAATACGCATAAACTGCTCTAACAATTCATGACGATATACGAGACGTTCTCCGATTTTTTTACCTTTTGATGTTAATACAAGCCCTCTATATTTTTCATAAATTAGATATTCGTCTTTGTCTAATTTTTGTACCATTTTTGTTACAGAGGATGGATGTACACTAAGCGCTTCAGCAATATCAGATACGCGGGCATAACCCTTTTCATCAATCAACAAATAAATTTGTTCAATATAATCTTCCATACTAGGGGTAGGCATCGGTTTCCTCCATCCAATTTCATTTTGCTTATTCCGTACGAAGCAATCAATAAAATGATACACCAGAAAGAATAACGTGACAAGGTGGAAACGAGCCTAAATACGTAAAACAAAAAAGAATACAGATTTCCCATATGTAAAATATTGAATTTCTGCATCAGGAAAATATTCATATATAGCCTCTTATTGTTCCTTCCAATACTTCTGCATCATCTTTTTTATATACATATTTCCCAATACCGTATCGTCCGCCTTTATATTTCCGCTTCTCTTCATCCATTTCAAGCTTCGTATTTGTAAAACGCTCTTGAATGACTTTTTTTGCCGGTTTAGTATAGCGATGTTGAATTAATTCGAACGTTAAATTTGGTATCTTCATATCTTTCAACGCATTGTATAATCGTTCAAACAATTCACGGTATCCTTCTTTCCACCCTTCATGCATATAAATTGGTGCAACAATAAAGCTAATTGGATAACCAGCCCCTGCTACTTTACGAGCAGCCTCAATGCGTTCTTCAAATGGTGATGTTCCTGGTTCAAAACAAACGAGCTTTGGCATAAATGGTTTCATAATTACCTTCTCTCGTTAGTTATGAAAAGCAATGAAAAATAAACACACACTAAAGTTTTCCACGTTTTAACAGCCCTTCAACAGGCTGTTTTTCTTCTGTCTAATTTTACAAATTGAAAAATTTCATAAAGAAAATAAGAAAAATGCAAAATAATTAAAGTTAATTGTTGACGTGATGCTTTTATTATCGGTATCATAAATCTTCGTGAGCAATTATTTTTCGTTATACGATTTTTTTATTATTACTGAATTTTTGAGAGGAGAAATTTGATGTCAGTTAAGAAGAAAACGCAAGTACGCACCGGCAAAATGGTACGTGAACTAATGTTAGCAGACGAAGATGTAAATGCTTCGCTAATTATGGTATATAGTGAAAACGGTGTAAACGCAGAAATTAAAATCGAGGGCTTAACGCCGAAATGTAACGAAGAATTATTTTTGAGCGGAAACGTGGATTGGAACAAGAGTGTCATTTATAAAATTGTTGATTTCACTGGGAACGCTGAAGTTGGTAAAGTTACATTAACAGCGATGAACAAAAACAATGTTTCTCTAGAAATTGAACGCGTTATGTGGAGCAAAGAAAATAAAGAAGCTGCTGAGCAAGAAGAAACAGTTGTAGAAGCTACTCCGAAAAAAGAAGTGGTTGTAGAAGCTCCAAAAGCAGTTACACCTGCTCCAAAGCCTGTTATGCGTGTAGAAACACCTGCTGCAGAACCTAAACCTACTCCGGTACCAACACCGAAGCCAGTAAGTGTAGAAGCGGCTGTAGAACTATCTACTCCAGCACCTGTGAAAAAAGTAGTATCTACTCCAGTTACAAAGCAAGAGACAGCGCCGGTTACTCCTGCAAAACCGAAGCAACCTGCTTTGACTGAAACAAATTCAAAACTACAAGAAAATTATGTGAAACTCGTGAAAAAGACAATTGAAGTTTGTCAAGATTACGAGCTTGGCATCGACATAGATGATTCTATTGAAGGATTAAAAGAAGAACTACAAAACCAAGGTATTAGCGTTACATTCGACAAAGAAATTATGGACGTTGTAAACCGCCTTCGTTCTTTACAAGATAAAGGAATCAAAGTAGAAAAAGTACTTAATTTACTATAAAAATAAGGAGATGGCGGTCGCCATCTCCTTATTTTTTATAATTCCAATCATTACTTTCGTACTTCTCTTTTGCTAAAGTTTGAACTTCATGAAGTTGTTCTTCTGTTAGTTCATACGGTACAAGCTCTACATCTAATCCTTTTTCAAATCCAGCTTCAAACGCTTTAATTAACTGGTCAATCGTAAATGTACGATCTGTTAATTCGTTAATCGCTACCGCTTTAGAAGAAAACATGTTCTTCATGCGCTCTTTCACTCGCTCATTTGGGAATAAAAATAGGTCGTATAACTCATCTAAATCAATTTCTAACGGAATAGAACCGTGTTGTAAGATAACACCTTTTTGACGTGTTTGAGCACTACCTGCGATTTTTCTTCCTTCAACTACAATTTCATACCAAGACGGTGCATCAAAACATACTCCTGAACGCGGATTTTTCAAATTTTCACGATCCGCTTCTGTTTTCGGAACTGCATAATACGCTTCTAATCCTAATGCCTTAAACCCGTCTAATAAGCCTTGCGAAATAACGCGATATGCTTCTGTAACTGTTTTTGGCATATTCGGATGATCTTCAGACACAATAACACTGTACGTTAATTCTTTGTCATGTAGTACACCCCTGCCGCCTGTTTGACGACGAACGAATCCATATTTCTTTTCGTTAACTACATCCATATTTATATCTTTTTCAACACGCTGGAAATACCCAACTGTTAATGTTGGTACTTCCCATTCATAAAAACGAATTGTTGGTGGCATTTTCTTTTCACTTTGCCAATTTAATAAACATTCATCTAACGCCATATTAAATGCCGGTGAACATTGACCAGAGTTAATATAACACCATTTTTCTTTTCCCATCCTGCACCTCATATAACCAATTATTTTTCACATTCTCTAGTCTACCAAATTCGACAAAATTTGTGAAAGAATACGAAATTTCTTCTTATATACAAATGAATCTGTTGCATAAATACATATGGTCATTATAATATTGAAAGTAGGATAAGAAAAAAGGGAGCGATAGAATCGTGTCAACAAACTTGATTATTATACTGGTCGCAATTGTAGCATTCATCGGCTACACTGTATGGATGTATTTCTATCAGAAAAAATTAATTAAAACACTTTCAGAAGAAGAATTTCGCGCTGGCTACCGTAAAGCACAGCTTATCGATATTCGCGAAGCGGATGAATTTAACGCGGGACATATTTTAGGCGCGCGTAACATTCCATTATCACAAATTCGCCTTCGCTACAAAGAACTTCGCCAAGATCAACCTGTTTATTTATATTGCCAAAGCGGATTCCGTACAGGTCGTGCAGCACAATACTTAAAAAAACAAGGCTACAAAGATTTCTACCAATTACAAGGTGGATTTAAATCTTGGACAGGCAAAATTAAAAAGAAATAACATACAAAAAACTAGCTGTATCATTCAGCTAGTTTTTTTATTCCATATTGTTCGCAATGTACAGTAGATTCTGTTTGATCACATCTTCATCTTTCTCATCTATATTACGATATAATAGCTGATATTCAATTCCCTTCTTTTTCCATATAAGCGTAGCAAATTCGTCTCCTCGTTCGTAATCATCCTTATTTTTAAAATAAGCAGGTGCTCCATTATTCAACCTCATTTGTTCTTGAAATCGATTCTCTTCTACGAGGTATGGAAAACTGTAAGAAAAGTTTGCCACTGTTAATTCTATATAGTCGTGCCTTCCTTTCTCTTGTTGCTTATATTTAATCGTTACGACAGCATTCTTCTTTCCCATCGTTCTTACCTCCCCCATCACATCACTCGTAATGTCATAAGGTAAAAACGTTGGAACCTTAAACTTCGCCGGAAAATATTTCGGAAGCTCCTTTAGCGGCATAGGATCAGTAACACGATCCATAGCCCCTCCTGTTGTTCCCACAAATGTTTTTTCTTCTTGCATCGTTTGCTGAAATGAACATGAGCTAAGTAATACACTAGAAAACACGAAACAAATGATTCCTTTTTTCAATTTGTTTCCGCCCTTTCATATCGCTCTCTTAACGAACGAAGCGTTTATATTCTCTTCATATTCGCTTTACAATCAAACTCCTCCTTTGAAAACTTTCCAAGTTATTCTCACACATTTTGACAAAAATTCTTTGTGGACATACAAAAATGACCTCGCCACTCTTACGCCCAAATAAAAAGGTTACGCGAATAACGGAAGTCATATTTATAACATAGATTGTGAAAAGCTTTTCAGGTCAAGATTTTTTCATTCTTATTATTTTCCCTTATAATAAATAAAGAGGTGATACATATGGCCAATATAAAACAAATTGCAAAAACTGCTGGTGTATCCATATCAACGGTTTCCCGTGTCCTTAATAATCATCCTTACGTAAAAGAAGAAAAACGTAAGCGTGTTCTAGATGCAGTTGAAGAATTGAACTATGCAAAAAATATTAATGCAGTCCATTTAATAAGAGGTAAAACATATACAATTGGCGTTATGCTACCTTTCATTAATCTCCCGTATTTTAGCACCATTATTGAAGGAATCGGAAACGAAGCATTATTAGCTGGATATCATATTAATTTGTGCCAAACGAATTACGATAGTATTGAAGAAATTCGCGTTCTTGAAATGATGAAAATGAAACAATTCGACGGGATGATTATTTGCTCTCGAACGAGTTCATGGGAACAAATTGAACCGTTCGCAAAATTCGCTCCCATTATTTCATGTGAAAAAATGAAACATCCCCTCATTTCATCTGTCTATGTAGATCATTATGAAGGGTTCCGTCTCGGTACTTCCTATTTACTAAGTAAAGGTCATGAAAAAATCGGCATTTGTTTAGCAAGAAAAACAAGTGTTAATTCAATCGAGCGTGAAAAAGCTTTCGCCGATACTCTTCGTCACGAAGGAAAAATAGTGCACCCTGATTGGATTTTTCATCAATGCTATACGATGCAGGACGGGGCAAAAATACTTCAACGCATTTTAAATATGACAAATCGTCCAACTGCTATTTTCACAGCGAATGATCAAGTAGCTGCTGGTTTATTAACAGAAGCAAAAAAACATGGCATTCGCGTCCCTGAGGACCTCGCTATCCTTGGATTCGATAATCATGAAATTTCAAAAGCATTAGAAATTACAACTATTGAGCATCCCGGCCTCACGATGGGATCACGTGCTTTTTCTTTATTCCATAAGCAGATGCAAGACGAACAAATTATCGGAAGCTCAGAAGAACTTTCATTCCATTTAATTGAGCGAAAAACGGTCTAAAAAAAGAGTGCTAACTATAGTGCTCTTTTTTTCAACGTTTCCCCATTGACTTTATAATTTTCATCTCATATAATTAACCTAACGAACGGTAGGTAGGGGATGAAAATGACAGCAAACCGCATTAAAGCTATAGCACTTTCTCATTTCGCACGCTACGGCTACGAAGGAACTTCATTAGCAAATATTGCTCAAGAAGTTGGGATTAAAAAACCATCGATTTACGCACACTTTAAAGGAAAAGAGGAGTTGTACTTTACATGTTTAGAGGCTGCTCTTCAAAAAGATGTACAGAGCTTCACAGGCGATATTGAAAAGTTTTCAACGTCATCTACAGAAGAACTGCTCGTAAGTTTGTTAAAAGGATATGCAAAACGATTTGGTGAAAGTGAAGAATCAATGTTTTGGTTACGAACTTCGTATTTTCCGCCTGATGCATTTCGCGAACAAATTATCGATAAGGCGAATACACACATCGAAAACGTTAGAAAACTTTTATATCCTGTATTTAAACGGGCAAATGACCAAGGGGAACTGCATAACATTGAAGTAAAAGACGCCTTAGAAGCTTATCTATGCTTACTAGACGGCCTTATGGTCGAACTATTATACGCAGGTTTAAATCGCTTTGAGACACGTTTGAACGCCTCTTGGAAAGTATTTTGGCGCGGACTTTCAAACTGACGGATTGCTCCTTTGCAATGCGTCGTTTTTAAGCCCTTTACCTAACGACTGGTAGGAAGGAGAAATAACATATGGCATGGATTTATGTAATCATAGCTGGTATTATTGAAATCTTTTGGGTGATTGGACTAAAACACGCGGAGGCACCACTTGAGTGGGCTGGTGTCGCTTTATTAATCGCAATTAGTTTCGTACTACTATTTAGAGCTTACAAAGATTTACCTGTCGGTACTGTGTACGCAGTCTTTACAGGGATTGGCGCTGGCGGAATCGTTCTTACAGAGATTTTTGTTTTCGGAGAACCTTTCTCTATCGTAAAAGTATTATTAATCGGTTTAATCTTCTTCGGAGTAATCGGTTTAAAACGAGTAACAGAAGAAAAAGAAGCGAAGGAGGCTGCATAAAATGGCTTGGGTATTTTTAATTCTAGCTGGTATTTGCGAAATTATTGGTGTACTCTTTATGAAAGTAGCCACTGAAAAGAAAGGCTGGGCACCAAAAATTATTTTAATCGCTAACTTCGGCGTAAGCTTCTTCTTCTTATCCCTTGCGATGAACACGTTACCGATGGGAACTGCTTACGCAATTTGGACTGGAATCGGAACTGCCGGAAGTGCACTTCTCGGTATTCTTATTTTCCGTGAATCAGCGGATTGGCGCCGTCTTGCCTTCTTAAGCTGTATTCTATGCGGCGCTGTTGGCTTAAAACTATTAAGCTAACGTGAGGTGAATGTCATGTGGAAAGAAAAAGGAAAACAAATCTTAACATGGATCACACTCGGGACCGTCATTCTATTACAAATAAGTTTTCATATAATAGAATGGTTGTTTCATAAAGTATTATCCATTCTTACGTTCCTTCCTAACATGGCACTTGAAATTGCATCTATCACTTGGTCAATTATTGCCTCCATTGCAATCGTAATTATATGGAGTATCGCCAAGCTATGGAACAAGTTATTTAAAAAGGACAGTTCCTCTGAAAAAGAGTAACTGTCCTTTTTTATGTCTATTTAGATTTTCTATAGAAATTTGATGCGATAAGACAAAGCAGACCAACTATGGCAACACTTATACCAATCCCTTTATGCAATTTAGGAAATGGCGATGGTATATCTGAGTAAACATTTGATACTATGAGGCCAATTAAAAAAAATATTACCCCTATTCCAAATAACAATTTTCGTTTTCCCATCGTTCTCCCTCCTAAAATTTCTCATACCCTCCTTTCTTTTGGACATACTACCTAAAAAAAGGAGTGGATGATATGCAAAATTCTGTACATAAACATATCCTATTTTTATTTTTCCTATTTCTCGCTCTCATCATCGTTTTCAGCTTTATATTACATACTCCGAAAGATGTGCCGAATAGCGTTTCTTTTTATAAACTTTTGCTCTCGTATTGCCGTTATTGAAGAAGGTGCCTTTTATGAGGCACCTTTTAAAATTCTCTTTTTTCATATATTTTTACTGAAACGAAGACCGATACTATGAACATGCATATTGAACTAACGAACAATATGCTTTTATATAGTTGCATTTGTTCCATGTTAATTTGAAAAAACATTTCTAAAATAAGAACCGGTGCTATTAGTATAAAAAGCGTAATAAAAATAGATTTTTTATATCCTAGGCAAAACGATATCGGTAAGACAAAGCTTAAATATACTAAAATAACACTGATACTAGTAACCACTGTCATTCCCATAAATTCAAATACATTGGATCCATTTTTCATCCCCATCGTGAAACAACCAATCGTTATGCTTATGAAAAGAATAATAATTGCTACTATATATTTCGCAAACACAATTTGCTTTCTCAATATTGGCAAACTATTTAATATAACTTCACTCTCATTTTTACTATCCTCTTCAAAGATTTTTACTGTTGCCCCAACTGTAAAAATTACTGACATAATTATGAATAAATTTTCCGTATCTGTTAAGGCCATATAAAAGAAAACAGGATACAGTATGTACCAAATTAAAAATTTCCATTGGACGATGAAATCTTTTAAAATAAGTTGCTTCAACGCTATTCTCCCCCTCTCCTCACAAATCACGCTCATTATACAAATGAATTGAGAGTATCATCGAGATGACATATAAAAGCAACAGTCCAGCTATAAAACAAATATTTATGAATATACTTGTGCTCCAAGCATTCTCTACACCTAACCATACGTTACTTACAATCAGTCCACTTAAATACCCAAATGCAATTCCGATAAAAGGAGCAATTTGTTTTGCACTGCTATACCCTACTGAAAATTCAATTGGAAGCACAATTATGCTATAAACAAAACCACCTGTTATTCCTCCGAGAATCGCTCCCCATAGCATAAATATAGTTGTATTTTCATTTTGCAACTGTATTAAACTAACAGTAAATGGGAAAATTCCACCTAAAGTAACTAAAATACTTACAAATATGTATTTGGCTATGACAATCTCTTTACGCTGCAACGGTAAACTATTTATTATCATTTCACTTTTATTTTTATCCTCATAACTCATTGACAGCATCATTCCAAGAACAGGTATAAACATGCTAAATGTCATCAGAAAACTATCACTTCGAAAATCAACAATGACAAGGAAAAACAAACATATTAGATAAACAAACCCTAACTTTCTTTGCAACATCATATCTTTTAAGACTAATTGCTTGATCATTTATTACACCTCCTAATATGAAAATGCCCCTTCTATAGCTCTGCCTCCTGAAACATTTTCATTGAGAGTAACATTGATATGACTATACTTACTAACACGCCGATACCAAGAACACCCATTGCTAGTGTAGCATCCTCAGAGTGCAGTACTTTTAACATAATTGTTTTATCACCAAAAATATTACACATAAGGCCAATCATACCTATTAAAGGAAAAATCATAATAACATACAAGATAGTAGTAGCTTTATTTCCTCCGATGTAATTAGTAGGTATCATTACTACACAATAAATCAAAGTTGCTACTATTGCTGAAAACATTGCATATCCAGGAATAACTATATCTCTGTTCAACAAAATATTTCCTAATATTACGACTATAGAAGTTGTACTCAAACCGGCTATAATAAATAATGTGCTTGAAATATATTTAGCTATAACTATCTCTTTTCTCGTTATAGGCAAACTCACTAATACTTTTTCTGTTTTACTTTTCTCTTCATAATAAAAAGAAATATATATAATCATACTACATGTCATAAATAATCCTATTGCAATGCCCATCGGTTCTACAGAATTCCTAAAAATCGATAAAATAGGTATTAAAAAATAGAAAGGAAACATCTTCTTCTGTAAGAAAAACTCCTTCAAAATCAACTGTTTCATGCAAATTCCCCTCTCTATAAATCACGCGATCCATAAATTTTAATTGTTAGAAACATAGAAGCGATATATACACTAGCTAATATAATCCCTCCAACTATGAATACACCAATATGCACTGGATTCATAATCCACTCAATGAATGAAGGTGCTGTTTCATTCAGCCCATCACTAATAAATATCCAAAGGATTCCCCCCACTCCTATTGATGCTGCTGATACTATACTTCTTACTACCTTCGATTTTGTACCATAATAACTAGGAAAAAACGTGACAACCAAAAATACAGCGTAAACAACTCCATTTATTACTTCATACCATGGAACTTCAATGTATAGATTAGGATGATATGCACCGATATCACCAATGACCACAATGCCTCTTATAAGAAAAACAACTAACATCGTAGAGAGCATGCCACCTACAATGAATATTGCACAGGAAATATATCTGGCAACTATGATATCCTTTCGACTTACCGGTAAACTATTTATAATAATGTCACTTTTATTCCTTTCATCCATAAAGGTTAACGTCATAACGGAAGAAATGGTTATAAATAGACAACTCATCGAAAATAACAATTCACCACTTGGATCTAACATAAATAATACAAGAGGCATAATCAGATTCACTAACCAAGTTATCCGAAAAAAGAATAAATCTTTATAGATGAGCTGACGCATAGGCACCTCTCCCCTGCGCAGTGTAAACGATAATATCATCTAAATTAGGCTTTTCTAATACAACCTCTTTTCCAAACCAGTCAATAATTGCTTGTTTATCCTTCGCTAAACCTTCGAAACCAAATTTATTTTTTCGTAATCCAACAAATAGTTCTTTTCCTTCTCGATCTAATAAATCATTGCTTCCCTTTACGATTACGTAGTTCTCCATCAATTCATCTTTCTCACCAGTAAATATAATTTCTCCGTCATTGATAAACGTAATATAATCTGCAATACGTTCTAAATCTGTTGTTATGTGCGTTGAAAATAATACAGATACTTCATCTTCCATTACAATTTCTTGCAACATATCAAGTAATTCACTTCGAACAACTGGATCTAATCCTGCTGTTGGTTCATCCATAATAATGAATTCCGCATGATGTGAAAGCGCGATTGCAATAGCAAATTTCATTTTCATCCCTTTAGATAACTCTTTAATTTTTTTATACTTTGGAACTTGTAATCGTTGCATATACGATTGATACTGATTTTCGTCCCACTTTTTATATAACGGTGCAATAATACGCTTCATTTGCTCACACGTTAAATCTTCGTAATAATGATTTTCATCATATACAAAACCGATATTTTGTTTTATTTCCTTTTCAGCTTTCTTATTGTCCTTACCAAAAATTTTTATATCGCCACTATCTTTTCTAATTAAATTCATAATCATTTTGATCGTCGTACTTTTCCCGGCACCATTCGGTCCGACAAATCCCATAATATATCCACGTGGTAATGTAAAACTTATATTTTTCACTGAGAAATCTTGATAACTTTTACAAACGTTTTTTAGCTCTAACATCTTCTCATTCCCCCTCGTATAAACACGCAATCATCTGCTGCAATTCTTCTAGTGAAAGCTGCAACACTTTACTTTCTCTCACAATTTCTTCAGCCTTACTTTCCAATAAACGTAAACGTTGTTCTTTTAATAGTTCATTATTTTTACGTGAAACATACGTCCCCTTCCCAGCAACAGTTTCTATATAACCTTCTTTTTCAAGCTCCTCGTACGCACGCTTCGTTGTAATTACACTAATTTGTAATTCCTTCGCTAAACTACGAATAGACGGTAATTGGTCTCCACCCTTTAAAACACCATTTAAAATAAGCTGGCTTAATTGTTTCCTTATTTGTACATAAATAGGGTCTTGGGAAGAATTCGAAATAATAATATTCATGTTTTCCTCCAGTGTGTATATACTGTATATAACTTATATATACAGTATATACACAACATCCTATTTTTGGCAAGAAAAAAAGACCAACATTTTCCTGTTGGCCTTTCGTATATGTATCACTTTTCAAAGCGATCTAACATTTCGTCTCTCATTCCGAAACTAACTACTGCAATTCCTACATACATAAACAGAAGGAATGCTGGATGAACTGTGTTGTACCAAGTGCTATCAACAATTAAATAAATCGTTAACGCCACAACAAGAACAAACGCTAAAATAAACATATAAAAGTGTCTTGTACTACCCATGATAAACTCCTCTCTTTTCACTTCACCATTCAACAGTATATTGTATCGAATAATTCGATATGACTCAAGGTTAACTTTCTGTTATGTAATCGAGTTCTACCTTTACAATGTCCTCACACGCTATTGAAATGATTGTTCCTTGTTTATCAATCGCTGTCACTTCTCTATTATCCATTACACGATGCGCTACTCTTTCTAACACTTTCCCTTGGTCTCGATAACAAAATTCTTTTACATCTTTAATTGTTTCTCCGTTTTCTAAATGGTATACCATTCTATAACATCGATATCCCACACTTCCACCCCCGTCTTGCTCGTTTTTTCACATATACATAAAAATGAGTAATTTCTGCCCCATCACATCTTCTTAATTTCAATAAAATTCTAACAAAAATAAATACTTTTATCAAACCGACTTTTTCAACAAAACCACCTATGAAACGGCATCATTACAGCAATATGAAACAAAAAATATAAATTTTTAACATTTTTTTCATGCTATCTGCACCAATTTTGCAAAAAAAAGAACCCGCATATAGCGAGTTCTTTTTTTCCAATCAAACTTGTACAGGTGCTAGTTTTTCGTAACGTAACACTGGTTTACGAGCAGCCATCGTTTCATCCAAACGTTTAATTACCGTTGTATGTGGCGCTTCTTGTACAACTTCTGGATTTTCTTCTACTTCTTTAGCAATTTGAATCATTTTATCAATGAAACCATCTAACGTTTCTTTTGATTCTGTTTCTGTTGGCTCAATCATAATACATTCTTCCACATTTAATGGGAAGTAAATTGTTGGTGGATGGTAGCCGAAATCAAGCAGACGTTTTGCAATATCTAACGTACGTACACCAAGTTTCTTTTGACGACGACCTGATAATACAAATTCATGCTTACAATGTCTATCGAATGGAAGATCGTAGAACGGTGCTAATCTTCTCATCATATAGTTTGCATTTAATACAGCATACTCAGTTACTGCACGTAATCCATCTGGACCCATAGAACGAATATATGTGTATGCACGAACGTTAATTCCGAAGTTACCATAGAATGGTTTCACACGTCCAATTGCTTCTGGACGGTCGTAGTTAAAGTGATAACCGTTTTCCGTTTTCTCTAAAATTGGTTTTGGTAAGAACGGAATTAAATCAGCTTTCACACCTACTGGACCAGAACCTGGGCCACCGCCGCCGTGCGGGCCTGTAAATGTTTTATGAAGGTTTAAATGCACAACGTCAAATCCCATATCTCCTGGGCGAGCTTGACTTAATACGGCATTTAAGTTTGCACCATCATAGTATAATTTACCGCCTGCATTATGGACGATTTCTGCCATTTCTAAAATATTTTCTTCGAATAGGCCTAATGTATTTGGATTTGTTAACATAAGTGCTGCCGTTTCTTCATTGACAACACGTTTTAAGTCTTCCAAATCAACAAGACCATTTTCATTTGATTTTACTGTAATTGTTTCAAAACCAGCTACAGTTGCAGATGCTGGATTCGTTCCGTGAGCAGAATCAGGAACAATTACTTTCGTACGGTTAAAGTCACCTTTTGCTTCATGGTATGCACGAATTAGCATTAAACCTGTCCATTCTCCGTGTGCACCAGCTGCTGGTTGTAATGTAACGGTATCCATACCTGTAATTTCAATTAAATGTTCTTGTAAATCGTACATTAATTCCATTGCACCTTGCACTGTTTTTTCATCTTGAAGTGGATGAATATTTGCAAAGCCTGCGAAGCGTGCTACGTTTTCATTAATTTTCGGATTATATTTCATCGTACAAGATCCAAGTGGATAGAACCCTGAATCCACACCGTGGTTACGGTTTGAAAGCGCTGTGTAATGGCGCATAATATCAAGTTCAGATACTTCTGGAAGCTCTGCATCTTCTACTCGAATATAATCACTCTCAAACACATCTTCTAATTTTACTTCTTCTACATCTAATTTGGGTAAGCTATATCCTACGCGTCCTTCTTTACTCATTTCAAAAATAAGTGCTTGGTCTTGGTTCTTCATTGGATAGCCCCCATTTCGTTTACAAGTGTGTCAATTTCCTCTTTTGTACGAAGCTCTGTTACTGCTACAAGCATATGGTTTGCATGCTCTTTATAATCACGGCCTAGGTCGTAACCACCGATAATATTCTTTTGTATTAATACATCATTTACTTCTTTAACTGGACGTTTACAATCTACAACAAATTCATTGAAGAATGGTCCAGCGAATGTTACTGTGAAACCTTTCGCTTCGAATTGACGTTTTGCATATTGTGCTTTAGAAATATTTTGACGTGCCATTTCTTTCACACCTTGTTTTCCAAGTGCTGTCATTGCAACTGATGCTGCTAATGCATTTAACGCTTGATTTGAACAAATGTTAGACGTCGCTTTATCACGGCGAATATGCTGTTCACGTGCTTGTAACGTTAATACAAACCCACGTTTACCATCTGAATCTACAGTTTGTCCGACAAGACGTCCTGGAATTTTACGCATAAATGCTTTCGTTGTTGCAAAGTAACCACAGTGAGGTCCACCAAACTGCGTTGGGATACCAAATGGTTGTGCATCACCGATTACAACATCAGCACCAAATTTCCCTGGCGGTGTTAATGCGCCTAATGATAATGGATTTGAAGAAACGATAAATAATGATTTTTGTTGATGAACGATTTTTTCGATATCAGCTAACTTTTCAACTTGTCCGAAGAAGTTTGGATATTGAACGATTACACAAGCAACTGTATCATCTACTTCACTTTGTAATACTTCTAAATCTGTTACACCGTTTTTATGATCAATTTCAACAACTTCAAGATGTTGACCTTTTGCATATGTTTCAAGTACCGCTCTTGATTCTGGATGAACTGCACTAGACACAAGAATTTTCTTTTTGCGCGTATGACCAGCTGCTAGCATTGCCGCTTCAGCTAAAGCTGTACCTCCGTCATACATAGAAGAGTTTGCTACATCCATTCCTGTTAATTCACAAATCATTGTTTGGAATTCAAAAATTGCTTGTAACTCCCCTTGTGAAATTTCTGGTTGGTATGGTGTGTAAGCTGTATAAAATTCTGAACGAGAAATAACATGATCAACAATTACTGGAGCGTAATGATCGTATACGCCTGCTCCTAAGAAAGAAGCGTATTCTTTTAAGTTCGCATTTTTACTAGCCATTTGAGATAACTCTTTTAAAAGCTCTGGCTCTGATTTTGCTTCTTTAATTTTTAAATCCCCTTTAAAACGAACACTCTCTGGAATATCAGAGAATAACTCATCAATCGTTTGAACGCCGATTGTTTGTAACATTTCTTTTTTGTCTTCTTCTGTCATTGGAAGATAACGATGCAACATGAAATCTACCCCTCTCCCCGTTACTTTGAACGTTTATAAAATGGTGTTGGAACAACTACTGCTTTGACGCGTTTATTACGAATTTCAATTTCTACTTCTGTATCAACTGCTGCGTATTTTACATCAATTAGTGCTAAACCAATGCTTTTCTTTAACGTTGGAGATTGTGTACCACTCGTTACTTCCCCGATTTTTTCTTCTCCTATAAATACAGGGTAATGCGTACGAGGAATACCACGTTCGATTACTTCGATGCCGACTAACTTACGAGGTGCACCGTTTTCTTTTTGCTCTTTTAACGTCTCTTTTCCAAAGAAGTCTGCTTCTTTATTTGTTTTAACCGCAAAGCCAATTCCTGCTTCAAGCGGTGTAATATCTTTTGATAATTCTTGTCCGTATAACGGAAGAGTTGCTTCGAAGCGAAGTGTATCACGAGCACCTAAACCACATGCTTTTAAGCCCTCTTCTGTTCCAACTTCAAGAAGTTTCTCCCAAAGTTTTGCAGCATCTTCACTCTTACAGTAAATTTCGAATCCATCTTCACCCGTGTAACCTGTACGAGATACAAGTGCAGGAATTCCATCTACAAGAATATCGTTTTTAAATTTAAAGAACTTAATTTCTTTCAAATCTTCTGACACAACTTTTTGTAAAATGCCTTCTGCTTTTGGTCCTTGAATTGCAAGCTGTGCAACTTCACTAGAAACATTGACTACTTTCGCATCGCCAATTACATGACTTGCTAACCATTCGTAATCTTTCTCGATATTTGATGCATTGATTACTAATAAATAGTCTTCTTCACCACGTTTGTAGATTAATAAATCATCTACAGTGCCACCATTTTCATAGCACATAGCTGTATATTGTGCGCCTCCTACCTTTAAGGTAGATACGTCATTTGTAACAACACGTTGTAAAAATGCTAAACTATCTACACCCTTTACCTCTACTTCTCCCATATGAGATACATCGAACAAACCTGCCGCTGTACGTACAGCTTCGTGTTCTTCTTTAATGCTTGAAAATTGAACTGGTAATTCCCAACCACCGAAGTCGATTGTTTTCCCGCCATACTTCGCGTATACATCAAATAACGGTGTACGTTGTAATGTAATCATGCTCTTTCCCCCTTATGCTCTGACAAATCAATAAAAGTTGCTTCCCATATCTAAACATTTTCATTCTGAAAAGATAAGGATATACGGAATCTCATTATATTTTTTTATGAAAGCGTAAATAAAAAGTTACTTTCTTGGATAAAATACGAAAGATTCCACACATTTCACAACATTATCCTAACATTATTCGCTATATTTCATCAATATTCTAGCATAAAAAATAATTTAGAATTTTTTATTCTTAATCTTATTAAATACAACTTCTGGGATTTATCCCTTTACCATTGCCTATTCTTTAACTTTTAGTAAGTGTGATAGCGCCTTATTACAAGGCTTATAATAAAGATTTTTTTCATAATCACTTTAGTTTATAAAAGGTGGGAGAGTCTTAATGAATGTTGATATTTCCGTAGATCGAACGTGGCAAAATAATTTTTTAAAACGAATTGATGAAGATGGTCCTTGGACAAATTGGGATTTATATCATTTAGCTTATAAAACAGAGAAATCATTACTCGTCCCTACTTTTGATGGATTGCAAGCACCGAAACATTTATCACATTTCACGCCGCTTCCACATCAATTAGAAGTCGCTCAAAATGTCATTGAACAAATGAATGGTAAAGCGATTCTAGCAGACGAAGTCGGACTTGGAAAAACGATCGAAGCTGGTCTTATTTTAAAAGAATATATGGTACGAGGACTTGTAAAAAAAGTACTCATTCTCGTTCCAGCTTCCCTCGTTTCTCAGTGGGCGTATGAACTAAACACAAAATTTTTTATTCCTGCGGTCGCTCAAAAGAAAAGTTATTCTTGGGAACAAGCTGATGTCATCGTTTCATCAATCGATACTGCGAAACGTTCGCCACATCGCGATATCGTTTTAAACTTAGAGTATGATCTGATTATTATCGATGAAGCACATAAACTAAAAAATAATAAAACAAAAAACTATGAATTTGCACAACGATTAAAAAAGAAGTTTTGTTTATTACTAACCGCAACTCCCGTTCAAAATAAAATTGATGAAATCTTCAACCTTGTTTCTTTATTAAAACCAGGTCATTTAGGCAATCAATCTAATTTTGAAGAATATTATGCTTCCAAAAATCGTTCAGCTGAATCTGATGAAGATTTAAAAGCTCTCATCAATAAAGTGATGGTTCGAAATAGACGTCATAATACTGGGATTGATTGGCCAAAGAGGCATGTACGAACATTATTCGTTGAGTTTAATGACGAAGAACAAGCTTTATATACTGAAATTGAAAATTGGCGAGGACAAGATGCCTTCACGTCCGCTTTCTCATCCTTAACTTTAAAACGAGAGGCATGTAGTAGTCGTGAAGCTGTTTACTATTCATTAAAAAAACATGTAGAAAAAAGGCAGAAAGAAAATGAGCATTACATACAGGACCCACATATTGATGTGCTGATGGATAAAATTAATCATATTCCGTTCAACTCAAAAGCAAATAAAGCTCTAGAGCTTATAAAAGAAATTGACGATAAGGTCATCATTTTCACTGAATATAGAGCGTCGCAAATGTATTTACAATGGTTCTTACAGCAACATGGAATTTCCTCTGTCCCATTTCGCGGTGGATTTAAGCGCGGGAAGAAAGATTGGATGAAGGAGCTTTTCCAAAATCATGCACAAGTGTTAATTGCGACCGAAGCTGGCGGTGAAGGAATTAACTTGCAATTTTGTAGCCATATGATTAATTACGACTTACCATGGAATCCAATGCGCCTCGAGCAAAGGATTGGGCGTATTCACCGCCTAGGACAAAAAAATGATGTTCACATTTATAACTTAGCAACAAAACATACTGTTGAAGAGCACATTTTAAAACTACTATATGAAAAAATTAATTTATTTGAACGTGTAATCGGCGAACTCGATGAAATTTTAACGAGAATCAATATGAAAAATATTGATTCGCATATTCAAGAAATTTTCGCGCAATCAAAAAGCGAAGGTGAAATTCGAATCAAGATGGAAAATTTAACATCTATTATCGATTTTGCGAAGCGCAATGAAGCTGAGGTGCAAGACTATGCAGCAAAATGAAATTCATAATTACTTATACAACTTTTTCGAGGCGAATAACTGTGAAATTTTAGAGCACTCTCCTCATCTATTAGATGTACAATTAACAATTGAAATGGACAAATTATTAATGAATCGTCCTTTCTATTGGCACTATCTCGAAAAAACAGGAGGCATTCCTAATCCGATGCGTCTTACTCTCCTTACAAATTCGGAGGATGAAGAAAATGATGGTGAACTTATTCATTACGGTTCACCACGTTTGCATCAAATCTTTGAAACAACAAAAGAACTAGGTTCATACATACGTTTATATGAGGAAGTGAAACATAGCGGGGCAACTCATACCCCTCTACATCCTTGGCTTGGTGTAAATATAAAAGTATCTTATCAATGCGACCGAAAAAAAGACATACTTCATTCCATCGGTATTCATCTTATTTCTGGCACAATGATTGCAAACTTTCATGACACTTTAGCAGAGATCAAACTCACGCCGAAAATACCTGATTTTTGTTTTACACTCTCACCTATCATTAAGCCACAAAGTGGCTTACAACGTATAGAGGATGCTTTAAAAAGTATAATAGCTGAAGACGACCATACGTGGGCAAAAGAAGCAAGAGTGCGTTGGAATCACGATTTAGACCTTTTAAATCGGTTTTACGAAGATAACGATGAACTGCCAGAAAGCTATGAAATTGAAAAGCAAGCATTACAAGAACAATACGAACCACGCATTACAATGCAAATTATAAACGGTGGTCTCTTCTATATTACCGCAAATCATTTTCTATCTTAAAGAAAGCTCCTTCAGCTTTAGAAGGAGCTTCTTTTAAGATATTTCCCAGCCTATTCTCTATCGTCATTACGCTCTTGCTGGTTTTTCTTCGTCATACGTTTCTGATATGCACGATCCTTCGCACTTACATGATTTGCATCAGTCGGAAGATTCTCTTTTGAACGCCCAATTCCATTGCTCATCTTTTCCCCTCCTTTTTCATGTTTCAACATGCACCTTTATTTTCAGCTAGAGGCTCAATCCTTATACAAAAAAATAAGAGCAGCAATTAGCTACTCTTACTCATTCACGTATTTTTGAAACATATCATGGATACCTTGATTTACGAGGTTCGAGATTTGCTCGTCAGATTTATTCGGATAACGATCACGCAATCTGATAGATGCCTTCACCATTAAATTTTCTAATACAGAACGGCCACCTTCTCCATAAATAATTTCAGCATACTTAACAAGCCTTCCATCCTCTAATGTTGCTGGATTATGATTGAAGAAAAATTTACTCATTGTCTCCACCTCTCTCTTTGATAACGTTTACATTTATATAGATTATTTATGTTATTTATTTCACAATATTGTATGCATGTATATTTAATTAGTTTCATTATAAAGCAACATATCAATAGTAAATATGTGATTTTCCGTCCATTTTGTGAACAAATCAAAAATGAAAGCGTTTCCTTTATTATATACTAAAAAAACTTACTACGCTAGGGGCAATTTTTTTCAATCTACTACTCCCCCAAAGATTGATATACTTTTTCTTTTTCCATTAAACCTTATACAATTTTCAGAAATTATATTATAAAATATATGTATGACTTAAGGAGGCTGTATATGAATCAAAATAAAAAAGCTATATTAGATCTTGTCTTTTATCTCGTATTCCCATTCCTCATTTGGAAATTTGCAAAACCTTATATCGATCCTTATTACGCAATGTTAATCTCATCTATCCCTGGGATTATTTATACACTGTATACGTTTAAAAAGGAAAAACAGTTTAACGTGACAGGGTTCTTTATTTTAATCACACTCATCGCTAATACAACTGTAGATTTAATATCAGGATCAGCCGAACGAATGTTATGGAATGATGCATATTACCATATCGTACTCGGTATTATCGTCATATGTTCAATTTTTATAAAAAAACCACTTATGTTATATTTTGCTGCGGATATTGCAGCACTGCAAGGTCATGATCGCGATAAAAGCCGTGAGCTTTATCGTGATAGTCGTATATATCCAGCATTACAATATTTAACACTATTTTTTGGTCTTCAATTTATTTTAAAAAGCTTCTTGAAAATCTATTTTATCTCTGTTTTCGGTGTAGATGGATATGGTGAAATGAGAGCTATTATGACCGCTGTTGGTTGGGGAATTTCTATTTGTATAGGAATAGGATTTGTATGGGTAAATAATAAAATACATGCAGTTACAGAAGAAAAAGAGTCTGTACAATAGAAAAAATCCCTAGTGCCTTATTGCACTAGGGATTTTTCATTCCATATACTTATCACAAAAGAATCCAATGTATTTTCACCGTAAATACTCGTAGAAAATAATTAGCTTGATTTTTTTCTTTTATCTTTTACATTTCGATAAAACAAAGCAGCGCTCAGCGGCATAACACCAAACCATTTATTTAAGAATGGCTCTTTCTCTGCACGGCGTTGTTCCTTCTTTTGTTTTCGATCCTCTTTTGGAGCATCCATATATGACACAAATTGCTGTGTCACAAAGCGAACATAATCATTAGTAGACATATTATCATCACCCCTACTTGATTAGTATGTCCACTTTTTTATACATTAATCTTCCCCTTTAATTCATTCATAATTTGTTCTACAGACTTATTTGTCGTATCAATATGAATATCCGCCTCTTCATAATAAGCTCGGCGCGATTCGAATTTCGTTACAAATGCATCTATATCTTTCTTCTGAAATAGCGGACGTGTCGTATCTTCACGAAGCCTTTCTGCAATCACATATGGATCGCAATATAAATATACGATAGTGCCGTTCTCTTTCATCCACTTTCGATTTTCTGCGCGTTCAATAATCCCTCCACCAGTTGTAATAATTACATTATGGGCTGGTAGTGAACGCAACATTTCACTTTCATATTCACGAAAAACAATTTCTCCTTCTTCGGCAAAAATGTGCCGAATTAACTTTCCTTGCTTCTCTTCAATTTGGTGATCTGTGTCTACAACATCCATATGAAGTTCTTTACTTAGTGCTTTCCCGATTGTTGTTTTCCCTGCTCCCATATAACCAGTTATGTATATAGACTTCATTTTCGTCCCTCTCAATCATCCGTTATTATTTGTTATTATAACGAAAGATGTTACTTTATTTAATAAAAAAACGTTTTGTTCTTCTTATGCTATGAAGAACAAAACGTAACATACTCACTATTTTTTCACAATCAAACAAGCTAGCTAGCTTGCTTTTACTTATAAGTACCTCTTCTCATCCATTGCGTTGCAATCCATTTCTCGCCTTTCGTAACAGGTGCCCCTCCGTGTAACGTAAGCTCATTTAGTGATTGGTCTTGATAAAAATATTCGAAGTATACTGCCATTCCCTTTCTAGGGTGTACAGAAAGATTTAATTTCGGAAAGAATGTTTCCCCGCCTTCTTCTACATCATTTAAGTACATGACAAGTGTACTTATACGATTATTAGCAGCTGATCTACTATGTTCCGCAAAATAATCATAGTGCGCTTTATATTCTTGATCCACTGCATAATTTAAAATGTGCAATCCTTCTCCATGCGCTACAGGAACATTCGTGATAGATGAAATTCGTTTTTCAATCTTCGAAGTAAGTTCATTCTCTTCTAAAAATGCACCGCTACTTGTTCGAATATCATTTACATTACGTGATGAACCAATTTTAGAACGCTCCATTTTATTTTTAGACAATTCGATTAATTCATCGCATTCTTCATCACTTAATACATTTGCTAATACGACAATAAGAGGCTCTTCGAATCTTGAGATAATGTGTACATCTCTATCCTCTGTCACAATCGTGTTGCCTTTGTGATCAAAAATCGTCATTTCTTTATTTCCAACTATATGATTTTCATTTTCCATGTACCTATCTCCCTTAAAAAAATGATCGGATAGCATGAATATATCATACTCTTCCCACCCTTCTCTTTTTTGAGAAAATTTAAACTTTAACCTTCTATATTTATCCATTCCCATAAAAAAACTCGACTCATTTTTGAATCGAGATACATGGTTTTTCTATATATATTTTATATAAATATTGACATCCAGTTCTCTCAATTACATTTACATATCAGCCTTCTACCCAATCAAATATTTTATTATCCTTTTTCCTATAGCGAAAGCTCACTACATAAAAAACTTTCTGTTTCGTAACACACTGCAACGAAATGATAATAACATCATTTTCAAAGACATATTTTCCACTCACTTTTCCTTTTTCATACTGAAATAAAAATGTATCATTCTTTTCTTTTTGCTGTAAGTCTTTTTTTATATCTGCAATAGCTCGATCAACAAGTTCCTCCATAAAAATTTTTTGTTCTATTTCAATATAAAATTTTTTATCCGAAAGTAACATATTTGTTTCATACATCAAAAAAGAAGTTAATAAAACCAGCAGAATAATTGTTCCTGGCAATGCAAATCCATCTTGTTTTCTCATGTTTCTATTCCAATTTCACTATAGCGCATAACAACACCTTCATATATTTCACCACTTATATCTTTCACGTATATAAATAGCAAATGAGGTGTTAATTTGTACGAAACTGCTTCAACATTTTGTAATATAAATTCCCTTCCGCGCATATTTACTTTTCTTATAAGATTACTATCCACTTTTTCATACGTCACCTCATCACCATTACGGTGTTGGAAACGCAAAATACTTTCATTATTTTCAATTACTATATTTCTCCCCATTGATACTTCACGATACTCCATTTGCACTTGCTCTAAAAATACATCCCACTCCCAATCATTTAATCCTTTTGACTGTATATTTTCGATCCCTATAATATGAAGCCGTGGTAAAAGTAAAAAGAACATTAATAAAAGAAACAAACACGCAATCATTTCTATTAATGTGAACCCCGCTTCTAATTTATTTTTTCTCTGCATAAAGGCATTGCTCCATCGTTCTCCCTTTCACATCATGCCACATCGTACAAACTTCATCTCCTCTCCAATATGTGTAATATACAACTCCTTTTATAACTTGCTCTTTTATTCGCTTTTCCTCATTCTCATACACGAATAAAGTTGCTTCTTTTTTTAATAATACAAATGCTTTATAGCGCATTTGTATATTTTTTCTTTCTTGCATAATCAATATCGTTTGCGGGAGCAATAACGATACCGCCATCATTAATAAACTTAGTGCTACTAGCATCTCAGCCATTACTGATCCTTTTTGACACTTCACGATACGTAAATCTCCCTCTTCCGAGCTGAAATACAATCTCATATTTGTAATTTCGATACGAAAGTAAAATCGTACCACCCCTATTAATATTTCCCCTCAAATTATACGTCATCGGGTTTGGAAAAGTATGCAAATCAATTTGTATATTTTTATCATATTCTCTCTTAGCAATTAAAGATTCCGTCTCCGATTCCCAAATATAATACATATTTTTCTCTTTATACCATCGTAACGTATACTGTTTTTGACGCTTAATCGCTAACTGCTGCATATACAAAACATCATTTGAAAACTGTTTCAAAAACTGCTCAACTCTTTGTTTTTCATATAATGAAGTAACATTAAAATGCGCAACAACACTCAGTACAGAAATAGTAAATAAAACGAGTAACATTTCTAAAAACGTAAAACCTTTTTGCTTCACGATTTCCCGACAGATACTGCACCATCATCGGAAATATAGATTAATTCGCCTTTCGGGCATGTTTTAGAAGTAATATACTTTCCTTCTTCAAGCGCATCTATTGATGGAATCTTATTATACTGTAACTGATATACTTGTATTTGTGCTTCTACAGATTTTACATATGCGTCGCACCCTTTTCCTTGCACTGAGGAACACTGTGTAACTACATTTGGAATGATTAATAGTAATAATACAGATATAACAACCATTACTAATAGCATTTCTAAAAGAGTAAAACCTTTCTCATTCTCCATACAAATCCCCCTAAATTGAATTCATCATTTGAAACATTGGCATAATCATTGCCAAATACATAAGAATGACTATAACCCCGATACATGTAAATAAAATCGGTTGAATTACAACTAAAATGTTTTTAATTTTCCGTTCTATCTTTTCAATAATAAGTTCACTATAATCACCAAGCTCAGTTGCCAGATTACCGTTTACTTGTCCATGCGTAATAATATAAGAAAGTTCTTTTTCGTAATAACCACTTTTAGCAATAATAGTTTGTAACTGTTCTCCCGCAATTAATTGTCTTTCAATCCTGGTTGCTTCATACTGAAAGAATGGATGATGCTTTTGTTCCATCATTACTATTAAAGCTTCTAGCACTGACAATCCCCCTTGTAATAATCCACTTAATTGAGCAGAAAAATAATGCGAATGATTTAAAATAAGAAATGTTTTCATGAGAGGAATATGGATTAAAATCTTTACTTTTTGAATAGGAGGAAGTTTTCGAAAGTAAAACATATATAAACTAAACCCAATTATTACAGTAAGAAAAATGATAAAAATGAAGTAAGGTAATGATTTGATTATAAATAAAACTTGCTCCGTAAGAGGTGATGTTGTAGAACGTAAAGAACTATAGAGAGTTTCAAACTGTGGCAATAAAACGAGGTTGAAAACAGAAAGAATAAGCATTAAAAAAACCGCTAAAAAAATAGGATATTGAAGTACTTTCATCATATCTTTCTTATATTTATCCTTCTTATAAAGAAGCACACTCCCTTGTTGCAATGCAAAAGAAATATTACCGTGTCGCTCAGCATAAAACAAATAACTTAGCATATCCGGATGAAACATTAATTGATGAAAAGAATCATGCAAGCTTTGTCCGTTTTTCAACCCCTCTATCATGCGCTGTACCTGATCTTTCTTTCCTGAAGGTAATTGAAACTGCAAAAATTCTAACGCCTGTAAAAGTGAATAACCTTTTTCTAATAACTCGCTTAGCCTTTTCAACAGTAACACTTGATCGCTTAAACTCCATTTTCTCTTAAACATAAACATCTTCTTCTAAAAACCCTAAAGCATATCCTTTTCGTACTGCCAATTCCAATGTTTCATAGTTATACATAACATGCTCTCCACTTGCTTCTTTAATCGCTTGTTTCAATTCATATCCATATAACAACTCATAAATGCTCGCCTGCCTTACTTGCCTCATTGATTTACATAAAGTTGAACATTTCCCTTTGCAAAACGGACATTTTAGTTCAACGAGTCGCTGCGCTGCTACGGCTAATAATGATTGTTCAATTTCTTGTCGTGTAATACCGTAATCCATAAATCGTAGTATCGCTCCTTTCGCATCATTTGTATGCAACGTCGTCATTACTAAATGTCCAGTCAAACTTGCTCTTACAGCTACTTTTGCTGTTTCTTCATCACGAATTTCACCGACTAAAATAATATCCGGATCGTGACGTAAAATAGCCCTTAGTCCCGTCTCATATGTGATACCTGCTTTTTCATTAATTTGAATTTGTAATAAGCCGTCCTTCCTTTTTTCAACCGGATCTTCAAGTGTAACGATGCGACGTGTTTGTCTTTTTCTAACTGCCTCTAATAATGCATACATTGTCGTTGTCTTTCCAGAGCCCGTCGGTCCAGTAAACACGAGTAACCCATGAGAATGATGTAAAAAAGAGAGTAATTTTTTCGCTGAGCTTGGAAATAATGAAAGATGAGACAGTGGCTGAACAGATGCCTGTAAATGTAGGCGAATAACGAGACTTTCTTGGTATACTGTTGGAAGTGTTGAAAGGCGTAAATATACTTCCTGTCCATCGATTTGTAAATACAATGAACCACTTTGTGGCTTTCTCCTCTCTCCTATATCCATCGATGCTAAAAATTTAAAATGCGAAACAAGCTTTTCTCCAAAGTCCTTTTCAATATACTGTTTCGTAATTAAATCTTTTCCTATACGTAATTGAATCGCCACATCCTTTTGCCTTGGTACAATATGTAGGTCCGATGCTTGTACCCCGCAAGCTTCTTTCATAATCATATTCGCAAAAAGCTCGACACCATTCATCAAACTTCCCTCCTCACCATGTATATATCATGAAAAACTGGAAAAGAAAAATTAGTACTTTTGTCTTTTCACTAGAACAAAAAGGAAAAATATGTTTGTGAAATTATGAACAATTTCCGAATTATTGTCTGAAATTACCTATATGTAAGTTTATCTGTATTATAATGTTAATATCTTGGATAAAGTGATAAAGGTGGAGATCCTCATGGAACAAACTTTAAAAATTACAGGTGTATTATCTGACCCAACTCGTTATTACATTTATAAATACATTTCGCAAAAACATAATTACGTAACTGTACAAGAAATTGCAGATGAGTTTAACATTCATCCAAACGTAGCACGCTTGCATTTATCTAAATTAGAAGATGTTAATATGCTAAAGTCAGAGACAAAGAAAACTGGAAAGGGCGGGCGACCGAGCAGACTATACGTCTTGTCTCAAGATGTCATCCAGTTACAATTCCCATTTCGCGATTATCAATTATTAGCGAAAGTAGCTTTTAATTCACTACTTAGCCTTGGGGCAGCTGGTGAAAAAGCACTTTATGAAACAGGAAAACAATTTGGTAAAGAATTAATGGAACAACATATGCATCAGTTAAATGTAAGTGAAGAAGCTTTAACAATAGAACAAAAAATTCAAATCGCAAAAGAAGCATTCTCAACAGCTGGCTTATCTCCTGCTTTTGAATTAAGTACAGATGGAACTAAAATTTTCTATGATGTACACAATTGCCCATTTAAAGAAGTTGCTGTTCATCATCCGACTGAAATTTGTAATATGCACGGAGATATGATGAGAGGAATTTTTGAAATCCTATTCCCGAATGCGGAATTAACAAGAAATGATAGTCTACTTGACGGATGTAAATCTTGTAACTATAAAATTCAAATTTAATTTCCTATCTGAGAAGAAGTCAATTATAGTTGGCTTCTTTTCTTTTATATGAACGAATATTTACAATAGTATGAAAAATAAACTATAATGAAGAGAGGTTTTACTTTTTCTAGAAAAGGAGGGAGATGGCATGGAGCGCATGTTTCGCGTTCTCGGCTTTTGGACTGGAATTTTCTCGGTTATGTTTTACTTAGGGGATATGTATTCGACCGCACTATTATTTTTAGGACAAACAGGTTTCTTCGTACTTTTAAGCTATTTAAAATTAACAGAGCGTATGTATATATACGTATTCGGGGCGTATTTAACAGTGTTCTTCATTGGATTTACATGGTACACAACGTTTTTACTTGTCCCTGGAGTTGGACATTAAAAGATGGCAAATTTGCCATCTTTTTTTAATTCCCGCGATTTCCTAGTTGACTTATCGGTTTTGTTAATTTATATTCTATATAACACATTGGAATTAGGGGGAATTAACATGAATACACTGCTTGTCGGTATTAACATCGCAGTCATGCTCATTTTAGTTGGTGTATTGTATTATATGCAACGTAAGCATGTATCTTTTAATAAACGTGTATTTACTGCTTTAGGAGTCGGAATTATCTTTGGTCTTATATTACAATTTATTTATGAGCCTACTTCTAAAGTAATTATTGAATCTAATAACTGGTTCGGTTTAATCGGTAACGGCTATGTGAAATTACTACAAATGATCGTTATGCCACTTATTTTAGTATCTATTATTTCAGCATTTACAAAATTACAATTAACGAAAAACCTTGGTAAAATCAGTGGTCTTATTATTGGAATTTTAATTCTTACTACAGGAATTGCTGCGGCTGTCGGTATAGCTGCAAGTGCAGGATTTGATGTATCAGCAACAGGTTTACAACAAGGTGCTGCAGAATCTGCTCGCCTGAAGCTAGTTGAAGAAAGATTTACTTCAATTGAAAAAACAACAATTCCAGACAAATTATTAGAACTGTTACCTACAAATCCATTTCTTGATTTAACAGGTGCTCGTCCTACATCAACAATTTCTGTCGTAATTTTTGCAGCCTTTATCGGAATTGCCTTTATCGGTGTAAAGAGAAAGTATCCAGAACAAGCTGAGTTATTTAAAAAGATGCTTGATGCTGCATATGCGATCGTAATGCGAATGGTAACGTTAATTTTACGACTTACTCCATACGGCGTATTAGCACTTATGGCGAAAACAGTTGCTGGTAGCGATATAAATGCTATTTTAAAACTTGGTAATTTCGTTTTGGCGTCTTATGTAGCACTTATCGTAATGTTTATCATTCACTTATTATTAATTGCTCTATCTGGTTTAAATCCAATTCAATATGTAAAAAAGGTATTCCCTGTATTAACTTTCGCATTCACTTCTCGCTCTAGCGCAGGTGCAATGCCATTAAATATTGAAGCACAAAAAGAAAAACTTGGTATTTCAGAAGGAATCGCAAACTTCGCTGCATCCTTCGGGGTATCTATCGGTCAAAATGGTTGCGCAGGTATTTATCCAGCGATGCTTGCAATGATGGTCGCTCCAACTGTCGGAATTGATCCGTTACAACCACAATTCATTTTAACTTTAATCGCTGTCGTTGCAATTAGCTCATTCGGTGTTGCCGGTGTTGGTGGCGGTGCAACATTTGCAGCATTAATCGTACTATCTACAATGAACTTACCAATCGGTATTGTCGCTCTTGTTATCTCGGTTGAGCCATTAATCGATATGGGGCGTACAGCTCTTAACGTGAGTGGCTCTATGACAGCAGGTCTTATTTCTAGTAAATGGCTTGGTGAATTAGATCAAGATACGTACAATCAAGACGATGTAAAAACTGGGGAAATTGCTTCATAATAAAAAAGGAAGCTAACATGGTAAATTGTTAGCTTCCTTTTTTATTTCTTCCCATCTTCCTCTTTATTCCGCATTAACGGGCAGTAAGGCTCCCACCTCAAAATTCGGAGAATGCGAGGAAGTTAGGTGGGAGCCTTACTGCCCGTTAATGCCCGATTGGTTCAACTAATAATCAGTGGGGGATGAACAAAACCCCCACTGATTAAAGTTTCACTTTATCTTTCAAACATAAGGCATAACATATCGTCTCAAATACTATAAATAAAGCTCTACCAATATCTTTTATTTTCTCACAGCCCGTCCCTTTTACAAATAACCATTTTGCTCGCACCATTCATGAAATTGCCGCACATCTACTCCAACTAAAACAATATCCTTTAGCTCTACATCAATACTTTGATCATCAATTACAATTACAAAATATGTCTCTAATTGTTTTTCCTTTTTCTTTACAATTCCAATTCGGTTCCGATGCGGCCCATCTTTTATATATGCTTTTTGCCCTACAATATCAAAGTTCAAGATTCTCACCTCTTTTACTGCGCTCAAATTGGAAATACGAACACAACTTCGGAAAATTTCCTTTCATTGCACTATTTCTCTATATATATGACGAAACAATAAAAGAGTCCTTCCTTCTTTACAATTATTTTTTCTTTGTTTCATTTTTATGATTGAAACGTAAAGTTTATAATAAAACACACTTGGAAGCGCTTTCTATGTAATTTTTTATGTTATAATATATAAGTAGAACTTCGTAAAGAGGGTTAAAAAATGAATACAAACATGATTAAAAAAGTAATTGAAGCATTAAAAGTATATGGCTTTCAGGATGTATCATTCTGTGAAGAAACAAAGAAATTTTTATTTCATAACGAAACCGATATTATGAGCGGCTATGCAGAAATAACATATAGTAGTCAATTTGAAAAATTCAACGTACAAATTCACCCAATTGAGACACATCACCAAGCAGAGTTACAAGAGGTCGAAAGACATATACAAACTTGCATACGAAAAGTAGAGTATTTAAATGCTCTTCTTACTGGACAAACAAAGCTAGATGATAAAATTATTATTATGTAAAAAAAAGAACGTGATATCCTCACGTTCTTTTTTCATTATATGTTCATCTTTTCTTTTAGTTGTAATCCTGTAACGGATTGTAATACATCCATTGCTTCTCCAAAAGTCATATCAAAAATCGTTTTATCTTCTATGTATGGGAACTGTCTAAAACGTTTTTCTAACATTTTTACTGCATCCGATGTGAAATTTGCACTATCAATGCCAAATTCTGTTTCAAGAAGCACGATCCAATCTAACACATGAAAACCTAATCCATTGACGAATGAAATAAGTTTTTCTTCTGGCTGTGAAGATAAAAATACGTGTCGTTCCATCTCACTGAAAAGTTCTTCTCCTAAAATTTCAGCTAACTCATCATCATGTTCACGTTCAATAATCTCTTCATAACCATAGTCATCAACAAGCTCTTCCACTTCTTCACTATCCTCACAAAGCAATTGGCTAAGAAGTGCATCTTTCTTGAACTCACTATTTTGTACAACTTCTAAAAAACTTGTTTCCCATCCATTTTCTAATTTCATATAACATAACTCCTTTATGGCTTTTTCTTATCATCACTGTACCCAAAAGATCACTTTTATAATCTTTTAGGTAGTTACTATTATTCCATATGTTTTATAACATAAGATGCAAACTCAGATGCATCTCCATCAAAAATACTTACCTCTGGCAAATGGTAAAACGTTGTTTGCAGCGGGTTTCCTTCATGATAAATATATACCTTTTTCTCTAGCGCAATCGCCATTCCAAACTCTGTATGACTTCCATTTCCGCCATCTAATATAAGTAAAAAGACATCGGCTTCTTTTATAGCATTCTTCTCTGCCTGACCAATTTCTCTTAATTGTTCTTGATTAACTGCTCTTTCATTTTGGGTCCAATCATATGTATGGTGCCATCCTGAATTTTTCAGTTCATTCGCTATAGAGCGTACAAGATGTTTATTTTGGAATCCTGAGGCGATATAAAAATTCATTTATATACACTCCTTAATTATGTATGGGGAAACTCCTTCTTTAGCGTTAATGGGATTTTTTTCAAAAGAAATCCCCATCTTTAGAACTTATTTGTGTTTAAATGATGGGGTGCCTCATGGTCTTCTTTTATTTTTTGTTTTTTATAACTTTCATCAGCTAACATTTCTAGTTCAGCTGTTATTTCTGATTTCTCAAGCTCTCGTTCTTGTGAAAATTTCCGTGAAATATAAACAATAACACTACCAACGTACAACACAAAGCATATAATAAGTGCAGTATTTTCATAGAGACTTAGCTCCAACACAGTCACTCCTAATCCATTCGTATTTTCACGCTTAATCAATTGGAATTTCCCTATTAACCATCTGTTATTGTAACATAAATATATCAATTCTTCGAACCTTTCATTCTATTGAAAAAGGCATGATTTAAAAATCATGCCTCCGAGATATGTTTAATAATGGTCTTTATCGCTTCTTTTCCATTATATTTTTTTAACGCTTCTTTATACGTTTTATTATTATGATATAACTCTTCTACATGCTGTATAAGCGAGTCCACCGTTACATCCTCTTCATATAATACCGATGCATACCCTTGTCTTTCAAAGGATTCTGCATTTAAAATTTGATCTCCGCGACTTGAAGATTTCGATAACGGAATTAAAAGCATCGGCTTTTGCAATGTTAAAAATTCAAAAATCGCATTGGATCCTGCACGTGAAATAACAAAATCTGTTGCTGCTAATATGTCTGGTAACTCTCCATGTACATATTCAAATTGTCTATATCCTTCTTTATTTTGTAATGATTCATCAAGATTTCCTTTTCCGCAAAGATGAACAATTTGATAATTTTTCAGAAGATCTGGAAGTGCCAATCGAACAGTTTCATTAATTTTCTTTGCTCCTAAACTTCCTCCCATAACAGTAATAACTGATTTCTTACGGGAAAATCCTAGAGACTCTAAACCTTTTTCACGATTTCCTCTTAGTACTTCTTCACGCACGGGCGATCCTGTATATATTACTTTCTCTTTCGGTAAGTGCTTCGCAGCTTCTTCAAATGTAACAAATATTTTTGAGGCAAAACGGAGCGCAATTTTATTTGCTAGTCCAGGTGTCATATCAGACTCATGTAACAAAACTGGCACCCTATTTAACCATCCGCCAATTACGACTGGTACAGATACGAAACCACCTTTTGAAAAAATAACATCCGGTTTTAGTTTTCGAATCCTTATATACGCATCCATAACACCCTTCATCACAAGGAAAGGATCTTTTATGTTTTTCAAATCAAAATAACGACGTAGCTTCCCACTTGCAATACTATAGTACGGAATTCCTTCCTTTTCTATAATCGTTTTTTCAATTCCTTGATGAGAACCGATGTAAGAAATGTCCCAGTTTTTTTCCTGTAAATGTGGAATAATTGCTAAATTAGGTGTTACATGTCCTGCCGAACCGCCACCTGTAAAGACTATTTTTTTCATACGTCTCCCCCTTCTACACTATAGTACACTAAAATACCTTGCCTCAGGGTGAGAAAATACCATGGCCGTTACAGACGCTTCCGGCTCCATCATAAATCCTTCTGTTAATGAAATCCCTATTTCCTCTGGGTGAATTAAGCGAAATAATTTTTCTTGGTCAGCAAGTTCTGGGCATGCTGGATAACCAAATGAAACACGAATACCTCTATATTTTGTACGGAATCGTTCCTCCATCGTCAGTTCTGGTGAATCTGGAATTCCCCAGCGATCTCGAATTAACATATGTGTTTTCTCTGCGAGCCCCTCTGCTAATTCGAGTGCTAACGATTGAATCGCATGACTGCGTAGATAATCTCCCTTCGCCTTCCATTCCTCTGCAACATCGCGGACACCTTCTCCAACAGTGACAGATAAGAAAGCAACATAATCCATCTCATCTCCAATCGGGCGTAAGTAATCACCTAAAGTACGGTATGGAGCTTTTCCTTGTCTCGGAAATTCGAATCGCTCAATAATACGTGTATGATCTTCTGGATCGTATATAACGATATTTTGTCCATCACTTTGCGCCGGGAAAAATTGATATACCGCTTTCGGACGTAACCAAGATTGTCCTTCTTGTAATAATTCATCAATTAAGTCATTTAGCTCATGCGCTCTTTTATCTCCTTCTTGCAGGAGTTTTTTTACGTTTCCTTTTAATCCAAGGTGGTGCCCGAGTAACATTTGTCTATTTAAAAATGGGGAAAGATGTGAAACCGGAATATCGCGTAATACAATTCGTTTTGTTGAATCGGGCACTATAACCGTCGCTTTTGGTAAAGGTTCAATAACTGCCGGAATTTCTACTTTCTTCTCCTCTTGTTTCACAATATGAAGATGGCGTTCCTTTTTATCTTGCTTCATCTTCTCACGCTCTTCTTCTTTTTGTAATCGATTAATAATATCAAGGCCAGTCATCGCATCACTCGCATAACATACGAGCCCTTTATATGATGGAGAAATACGATTATCTGTAAACTTTCTCGTTAGCGCTGCACCACCGACAACAATTGGAATATCAATATTCGCTGCTGTTAAATCTTCGGCAGTCGTTACCATTTGTTGAGCTGATTTTACTAATAAACCGGAAAGACCAATGATATCAGGTTTCTTTTCTTGTACTTCTTGAACAATTCTATCCGAACGAACATTAATTCCTAAATTAATAATTTCATATCCATTATTTGATAAAATAATTTCAACAAGGTTTTTCCCAATATCATGTACGTCCCCTTTAACGGTCGCTAATAATACTTTCCCTTTTTTCGCACTATCGCTAGATTCCATATGTGGCTCTAAATAGCTTACGGCAGCTTTCATACTTTCAGCACTTTGCAATACTTCAGCAACTATAAGCTCATTATTATTAAATAATCGCCCCACCTCATCCATTCCTGTCATAAGTGGACCATTAATAATATCCAGCGGTTTTCGTCCTTCTGTAAGCGCGAGACTTAAATCTTCTTGTAGTCCTTGCTTCGTACCTTCTACAATATAGTTTGCTAATCGTTCATCAAGCGTTAGCGTTTCTTGTACAACGACATCTTTCGTTTTGGCAACACGATAAAAGTTTGTAAACTCTTCTAACGTCTCTTTCGTCGTTTCAAATAATAATGCATCTGCAAGACGTTTTTCTTCCTCCGGAATTGACGCATAGCGCTCTAATTTTTCCGTATTGACAATCGCATAATCTAATCCTGCTTTCGTTGCATGATAAAGAAAGACCGAATTTAACACTTCTCGGCCGGCCGGCGGCAGACCAAATGATATATTACTCACCCCTAAAATTGTTAAACATTCTGGTAACGCTTCTTTAATAAGACGAATCCCTTCTATAGTCGCTGCCGCTGAACCTATATATTCTTCATCACCTGTTCCTACAGGAAACACAAGCGCATCAAAAATAATATCAGATGGGCGTATACCGTACTTCTTCGTTAGTAACTCATAACTTCTTTTAGCAATTTCTATCTTTCTTTCTGCACTAACCGCCATACCATCTTCATCAATTGTCCCTACAACTATAGCAGCACCGTATTTCCGAAGAAGAGGTGTCACTTTTTCAAAACGTTCTTCTCCATCTTCTAAATTAATAGAGTTAATAACAGCTTTTCCTTGAATATAAGTAAGAGCTTTCGCCATAACATTTTCATCTGTCGAATCAATCATAATCGGGACTTTTAGCACTTTCGTAACTTCTGCCAAAAATCTTTCCATATCTTCTATTTCATCACGATCAGGGTCCGCCATACAAATATCAATAATATGAGCATTTTTCTTCACTTGTGCTCTTGCCACTTCAGCAGCCTCTTCAAATTTCCCTTCTGCTACTAATCTTTTAAACTTACGCGATCCAATTACGTTCGTCCTTTCTCCAACAAATAGGGGCCTCATAGAATCATCGTATTGCAGTGCTTCTAGCCCACTAACTCCATGTCCAACTCGTTCATGATGCTCACGAGGATTAATCGAGGCAAGCGTCGATTTCATTGCACTTATATGTGCGGGTGTTGTGCCACAACAACCACCAATAATATTAATCCAGCCTTCCTCAGCAAAACGTTTTACTTTTTCAGCAAGTGAAGCTGGCGATTCATGATAATGCCCATCTTCATCTGGAAGACCGGCATTTGGATAACAAGAAATATAACACTCCGATAAATCAGATAGCGAACGAATATGTTCCCTCATAAATTCCGGACCAGTCGCACAGTTTAATCCAACAGATAACGGCTTCATATGCTCTATTGATAAATAAAAAGCTTCGATTGTTTGCCCTGCTAAAGTCGTTCCCATCGGCTCAATTGTTCCCGAAATCATAATAGGTACTATTTTGTTTAGTTCTTCAAACGCCGATTGAATTCCAATATACGCAGCCTTTACATTACGCATATCTTGACTCGTCTCAACGAGCAATACATCAACTTCTCCTCTTAATAATCCTCTCGCTTGCCTTGTATATGCTTCGATTAACTCTTCAAAAGTCACACCGCCTGTAACACTAATCGCTTTCGTCGTTGGTCCCATCGCTCCCGCAACAAATACTTCTTTCCCGCTTTCTTTAACCGCTTGCTTCGCCAAAAGCGCTGCCCTTTCGTTTAACTCTTCATCTAAATGAGACAATGCATAATCACTTAGTACAATATTAGTTGCACCAAACGTATTTGTTTCAATAATATCTGCACCAGCTTCAATATAAGCTTTATGAATCTTTAAAATAACATCGGGTCTTGTTTTTACTAAATATTCATTACACCCTTCGTATTCTTCTCCTCCAAAATCTTCCGCTGTTAAGTCTTCTTGTTGGATCATCGTTCCCATTGCACCATCTAATATTAAAATTTCATGTTGTAATCTCTCTTCTATTCGTTTCATCAATTAATACCTTCTTTCACTTCTTTCACTTCTTGCTTTTCTCTCACATATTTCACGAGATGTTCTGTAATTTCATATTTTAAAAACGGCGTAACAAGATAAATACCGTTAAAATATTTCATCGCTGCATCAATTAATTGTTGTGAAATACGAATTCCTTCTTCGATAGCTGCCTCTTTCGTTTCATGTCCATCCATTCTTTGCCTTATCTCTTCTGGAAGAGTAATACCCGGCACTTCAAAATGAAGAAAATCGGCATTCCTCTTACTTACTAACGGCATAATTCCAATAAAGATAGGTTGTTCCAAATGCTTTGTCGCTTCATATACTTCTTTAATTAAAGCTACATCATAAATCGGCTGAGTTAAGAAGTACTCTGCTCCAGCATCTATTTTTCTTTCCATTCGTTTTACCGCTGCTTTTAAATGTCTTACATGAGGATTGAATGCACCTCCGACAGAAAATCTTGTTGCCGGGCCGATTGATTTCCCTAAAATAGAACGACCGTCGTTCATCTCTTTAATCATTTTAATTAGCTCGATAGATGACAAATCATATACAGAAGTTGCACCTGGGAAATCACCAACACGCGCTGGATCACCAGTTAAAGCTAACACTTCCTCCATACCTAATGCTGATAATCCAAGCAAATGAGACTGCAATCCAATGACGTTATGATCTCTACACGTTAAATGCGTCAATACTGGAATATCATGCTTCGTTAATAATGCACCCATAGCCATATTAGAAACGCGAGGAGATGCTAATGAATTATCTGCTAGAGTAATAGCATCCGCTCCAGCCCTTTTCAGTGCTCTTGCCCCTTCAAAGAATCGCTGCGTATCTAACGTTTTCGGTGGATCTAATTCCACTACAACTGTCGTTTGTTTCTTTGCCTTCTCCGCGAGAGTAACATGAGCTCTCGAACGCTTCTCGTGTGTATGGACCACTTTAGGCCTTGGAATCGTCTCCTTTGCTATTACGGGGGCAATATTTGCAATAGCACGTTTCATTCCTGCAATATGTTTCGGGGTGGTACCACAACAACCGCCTAATAAACGAATACCTTGTTCAATAAATTTTGGTGTCATCTCTTCAAAATATGCTGGACTTCCCTCATACACGTAACGCCCCTCCACATAATTTGGGAGACCTGCATTCGGATATGCTGATAAATAGCCATCTTGAGGGATCGATATCATTTTGAAAGCTTCCGTCATATGAAGTGGTCCTAGTTGACAGTTCAATCCAACGACATTTGCACCGTAATCTAAAAGCTGTTTTAATATTTCATTTACATCATTCCCATTTTGAGTCGTACCTGCCTCATGTAACGCTAACTGAGCTACAATCGGAATATTCGTTTGTTTACGCAATACTTTAACGGCATGCAATAATTCAAATTCATCATAAAAAGTTTCTAATAGTAATCCATCAACCTGTTCTTCTAGTAAAGCACCTGCCTGCTCAAGTAGCATAAATTCTCGCTCTATATCAGTCGTTGTAACAGCTCCAATATGTTTCATACCGCCAATTGTCCCTAAAATTGCATTTCGTTCTGTTACTGATGCTTTCGCAAGCTTCACCGCCGCTTTATTAATTTGGACAACTTGATTTTCCAAGCCATACATACGTAATTTCGCTTCATTTGCCCCATACGTATTCGTTTGAATAATATCCGCTCCAGCAGCTACATATTGTTTATGGATTGATATAATTAAGTCCGGATCAGACAAATTCAATTCTTCAAAACTACTTTGTAAACCATGCGAATGTAATAACGTTCCAACCGCACCGTCACCTATTACAATTCCTTTTGATAATAAATCTAGTAATTTCACGTATCTCCCTCATTTCTATCAATATAAAAACCCCCTCTTCACTTTGAAGAGGGGACATAATCGTTCCTCCTCTTATTATGCAAAACATTCGTTTTGCAGGTATTAGCACCGTTTCAAACTTTTCGTTTGAAGGTTGCCGGGTTTCACAGGGCCTTTCCCTCCACCGCTCTCAATAAGAGTTTGTCTTTATTATTTTATTTATGTAGCTAAAAGGAAATGCGCTCCCCTTTTAACAATGTTTGTTAATTTTTTAATAAATTTAGCATGCACAAAAATAAAAGTCAATGACACTTGCGTAAAAATAAAAATTATTTTAAATAGAGTTGCAATTCAATTATCTTTTGTTGTAAAGTTAAAAACATAATAAAAATTTCATACGAACATTCTTATCTAGAGAGGTAGAGGGACTGGCCCTATGACGCCTCAGCAACCATTAACGTTCATTCGTTAATAAGGTGCTAATTCCAGCAAATTGTGAAAGATTTGACAGATGAGAAGAAGACTCTATTCAAACCGAAAGCCTTCTTCTTAGAAGGCTTTTTTTATTTTACATTCACATAGTCGTTCACTTTACAAAGGGGGAATTTTCACATGTCAACAATCGAAACAAAACTAGCACAAATCGGGAATCGTAGCGAAACTACAACAGGAACTGTTAATCCACCAGTTTATTTCTCAACTGCTTATCGGCATGAAGGGATTGGTAGATCCACAGGATTTGACTATTCAAGGACTGGAAATCCAACTCGAGGTCTTTTAGAACAAGCAATCGCAGACCTAGAAAATGGCGATCAAGGTTATGCCTGTAGCTCAGGAATGGCAGCTGTTCTCCTTGTCCTTTCGTTATTCCGTTCTGGAGACGAACTTATTGTATCTGAAGATTTATATGGGGGAACGTATCGATTATTTTCTGAGCATGAAAAAAAGTGGAATGTTCGATGTAGATACGTAAATACACAATCTATTAAACAAATTGAGCAAGCTATCACAACTGAAACAAAAGCTATTTTTATAGAAACCCCGACTAATCCACTAATGCAAGTTACTGATATCGCAGCTGTCGCAAGTGTAGCAAAAAGGCATGGACTACTTCTTATTGTAGACAATACATTCTACACGCCTTATATACAGCAACCATTAACAGAAGGTGCCGATATCGTACTTCATAGTGCAACGAAATATTTAGGTGGGCATAACGATGTACTAAGCGGACTTGTCATTGCAAAAGGCAAGGAACTTTGTGAAGAAATCGCTCATTATCATAATGCCTCTGGTGCTGTCCTAAGTCCATTTGACTCATGGCTATTAATTCGTGGTATGAAAACTTTAGCGCTTCGCATGAGACAACATGAAGACAATGCGAAAGCAGTTGTTGCTTATTTAAACAATGAAGACGGTGTGACGGATGTATTTTATCCAGGAAGAGGCGGTATGATTTCATTTCGTCTTCAAGATGAAACATGGATTAATCCATTCTTACAATCTTTATCCTTAATTACATTTGCTGAAAGTCTTGGCGGTGTGGAAAGTTTAATGACTTATCCAGCTACACAAACGCATGCTGATATTCCTGAAGAAATCAGAACGGCAAACGGTGTATGCAATCGTCTTCTTCGATTCTCCGTTGGCATTGAAAATAGTAACGATTTAATTCAAGACTTAAAACAAGCCATTAAACTTGTAAAAGAAGGTGTAAGAATATGAGTTATTCCGTAGATACGCTTTTACTGCATAATCAATATAAGCATGACTCACAAACAGGAGCTGTTAACGTTCCCATCTATAACACATCAACATTTCACCAGTTTGATGTAGATACTTTCGGAAAGTATGACTATAGTCGATCTGGTAATCCAACACGTGAAGCTCTTGAAGATATCATTGCTTTATTAGAAGGTGGAACAAAAGGATTCGCCTTTGCATCAGGCATTGCAGCAATTTCTACTGCATTTCTCCTTCTTTCGCAAGGTGACCATGTTCTTATTTCAGAAGATGTATATGGCGGCACTTATCGAATTGTTACTGAAGTTCTCTCCCGTTATGGTGTTTCACACACATTTGTTGATATGACCAATTTAGAAGAAGTGAGACAAAATATTAAATCGAATACAAAACTCTTTTACATCGAAACACCTTCTAATCCACTATTAAAAGTAACGAATATTCGTGCCGTTTGTGAATTAGCGAAATCAATCAATGCTCTTACATTTGTAGATAATACATTTTTGACACCACTATTTCAAAAGCCGCTTGATCTTGGGGCCGATGTCGTACTTCATAGTGCAACAAAATTTATTGCTGGTCATAGCGATGTCACCGCCGGATTAGCTGTCGTAAAAGATGAAGAGCTCGCTCAAAAGCTCGGCTTTCTACAAAATGCTTTTGGTGCTATTTTAGGACCTCAAGATTGTTCTCTCGTGCTTCGCGGTCTGAAAACATTGCATGTACGTCTCGAACATTCAGCTACCAATGCCAATAAAATTGCACATTTTTTACAAGAGCACTCTAAAGTTCAAAATGTCTATTATCCTGGATTACAATCACATCTTGGCTATAGTATTCAACAATCTCAAGCAACATCGGCTGGGGCTGTTTTATCTTTCACCTTACAATCCGAAGATGCACTGCGCCAATTTTTATCGAAAGTTAAATTACCCGTTTTTGCGGTTAGTCTAGGAGCTGTTGAATCTATTCTTTCATATCCAGCAAAAATGTCACATGCAGCTTTATCACAGGAAGCACGTGATGAAAGAGGGATTTCCAACTCATTACTTCGTTTATCGGTTGGTCTTGAAAATGTTAACGATTTAATATCTGATTTCGAGAATGCTCTTTCTTATGTAGAAGAACCTATAAATGCATAAATGAAAGAAACGAAGCTGTGTACGAATAATAAAATTCTTCAACAAATAAAGTGAAACTTTAATCAGTGGGGGTTTTGTTCATCCCCCACTGATTATTAGCTCTCACCAATTGGGCTTTTACGGGCAGCCCGACTCCCACAAATAGCGGGATAAAATAGTTATTTAAAAAGATGATATGAAATTTGGTTCTCATATCATCTTTTTATGTTGTCTAATATATCGAATTCTTTTTTGATTTCTTCGTATCTTTCTATAATTCATTACAAAACAAGAGTGCATAATACATCCTCAAATGATAGAATTATTAATATATTGTAAAGTGAAAGAGGTAAAAATAATGGAGACTTGTGCCGATGTTTTAATCGTTATCGATTTACAAAATGGCGTATGTTACAACGGAGACCATTTATTTGATTTACAAAATTTACTCACTAAAGTAAATAATAGAATCGCTTTATATCGAGAATTACATAAACCAATCATTTTTGTTCAACACTGCGATGAAGAATTAGTACCTGAAGAAGAACTTTGGGCTATTCATGCCAATCTAGATGTTCAAAACCACGATTTTTTTGTAAGAAAAACACATGCAAATTCATTTTATAAAACAAACTTAAAAGAGATTTTAGACAAATTATCTGTACATCGCATTGAATTTTGCGGTGCCCAAACAGAATACTGTATGGATGCTACGATTAAATTTTCTCATGGATTAGGATACGAAAACTTCATGGTACAGAAAGCAACCTCTACTCTGAATAATTCATTTATGTCTGCACAAGAGACGATTGATTTTTATGAGAATATATGGAACAACAGATTTTTAAAGTTGATAAAAAATGAACTCTAGAATAAATGATTAATGACTTGATCATGCTAAGATTTATCAGCTACACTCAAGTATTTCATTATCACCATAAAGAAGCTGATTACATTCGGCTTCTTTTATTTTAACCTGTTTTATATTCTATATATAACATTATAATTCCTTTTTTGCATTATTTTAAAAATTTTGTATATTCATTTGAAAGAATAAGAAAATCATGATAAAATTGTGTTACAAATATATCTATATCTTTCAATTTTTAAAATGCATCAAAATTTTCACCCAAAAATATCATTTTACAAAACTGTACAAATTTATCTATTTTATTTACATCAGGGTCTCTTTTCTTACAATTTCTTTACTTTAGGACTTTTTTTCTGCAACAACTGTTTTCTTTTCTCTAATTTTTTGGTATGTATAGTATGGTATAACAGCTCACACGGAGGTGGAAAAGAACATGTTAGAAACCTTTCAAAAAGAAATAGAACTATATGAAAGCAATGCAGAATTATTGAAAGTGCTTGCTCATCCTGTTCGCTTATGTATTGTAAAGGGATTAATTGAACGTGGCCCAAGCAACGTTTCTACAATGTACACAGGCTTAAACATGCCACAATCTACAATTTCACAGCATTTAGCAAAGTTAAAAAGTGCTAAAATCGTTTCTAGTGAAAGAAAAGGATTAGAAATTTACTACAAAGTAGAAAACGAAACAATTATTCAACTCGTTCGCGTATTATTAGGTTAGGGACCAATAGACAGAGAAAAAGAACGTATTCTATATTTTTCATCTCATATCTTTAATATAAATATATATCATGAGAGGAAAATATATAATGCTACATACTACAAGTCGTATTAAAAAACAAGACACAGAAATTACTGTGTCTTGTTTTTTCACATGTACAAATAACGATTCAAATATAAATCTTTCATGTCTTTCGTATGTATAACGACATCGAAAGCATGACCTAATCCTCCGTTCAAAATCATAGAACGAATAGCTCGATTTAGTTTTTGAGTTTCAGAAAAAGGGTTGGTATCTTGATGGCTAGCAAGCTGATCTAATATTCCTGCTGCTAACAAAAACTCTGATTGCTTCCTATGCCATATCGTATTCATTCCTTGTAGCTCGAAAATCACCTTCAACTCATCCCAATGAACATGAGTAGTAAGGTCCATTTCTCCTGGATATGCAAGAGGGTTACGAATTAGCTTATGCTTATAATATCCTCTTAAACTTCCTTCATGATGTGCAGGATTCATCCATTCTTCTTTTGTATATCCATAATCAATTGTAATACATATACCTTTCTGAAACCATTTCGCAATCTCTTCTATATACTCTTCCATTGCAATAGGCACTTCAAAACGCTGTCCTTCCGCAATATGAATGTTATATTTCAATAAGTAACGACCGATTTTTTTCTCTATCGGTCTAAATACTTCTGCAAGGTTCCCATCATCTGTATACGTGATACGTACTTCATACAAAATTCCATTTCTTTTCTCAACTACTTCAACAGGAAACGCATCAAATAATTCATTCGAAAAAATAATCCCTTCGAAAGACTCTCCTATTTCAATATAAGATGTATAATACGACACATTATTAAATGAGCAAAGACTCTCCTGCTGTAATTTTCTATGAAAAGGGCTCACTTCAATAATTGAATAGTTTACATTGATAAAAGTTTCCGGAGATAATTGTTTCCATTCTTGTAAAACATCATAGGCAAATTTTCCTGTTCCCCCACCAATCTCACAAATATTTGGAGAAACTTCACCATTTTCAACAAGACGAGTAAAAAACTTAGCAAAAGTTTTTGCAAAAACAGAGGATACGTTGCTACTTGTAAAAAAATCCCCATGCCTTCCAATCTTGTCACGTTCCTTCATATAATAGCCATGTTCTTCTGTATACAATACGAGGTTCATATACATACTATATGAAATTGAATAATCCTTCTCTTTCCCCATCCATTCTCTTAAAATGAGCTCCATCCCCATAATGACTCCTTATTGTAAAAATGGATTATTTTCTTTTTCAAAACCAATGCTTGTTTCTGGACCATGTCCACATAGCACCGCTGTTTCATCTGGTAATACAAATAATTTCTCTTCAATGCTTCCAATTAATTCGGCAAAGCTTCCGCCAGGTAAATCTGTTCTTCCGATGCTCATTTGGAATAATACATCACCAGAAAATACAGCATTTGCCTCTTTACAATAATAAGAAATGCTCCCTGGAGAATGTCCTGGCGTCTCAAAAATTTCAAAATTAAATGAACCAATTGTTAATGCACCCTCTGCATCAATAATATGATCTGCTGGTTTTGCTGTAATACTGCGGTTCATCATAAAAATTTGTGATCCATTCACAGTTGCATCCCCTAACCAATCCGCTTCTTCTTTATGTACGTATACAGGAATATGAAAAGCGTCTCTTACCGCATCAACAGCACCAATATGATCAAAATGAGCATGTGTTAATAAAACCGCCAGCGGTTTTAATTGTTCTTCTTGTAAATATGTAACAAGTTTCTCTCCTTCATGACCAGGATCAAAGATAATACACTCATTTTGATCGTTCATTAAAATATAAGCATTTGTTTGTAATGGGCCTAACGGCATTTGTGTCCATTTCATATAAAAATCTCCTCCAGTTATTAAACTTACTTTTAATGATACAACATTTCTTTCTCTTAGGAAAAGAAAGGATGCTATCTCGACAATCATTTTTAAAACATGTACAATATAAAAGAGTAAATATTCCAAAAACTCATTATAATAATGGGTAGACAGAGGAGGATATTGTATGGGCCTTGTTATTATTTTTGCGCTAGTCACTCTGTTAGCTGTATTTGCTACACTTAGAACACTTCGTGAAAAAAACTTATTCGCGAGCGGCTTTGCTATTGCAACTGTACTCGTTTTCGGATGGTTTACAATCATGACTGTTCTCTATAGTGGATACCCACCAACAGCTTAATTCATTTGCAGTTTTATTCTTCATCAAGATTTTGCATAAAAAGAGGAAGGGCTGCCCCTTCCTCTTCTCATATTTCACTACTTATATCATCTTTGCCTCGTATTTGTGCTTTTTTACAAGCCACGCTCCTCCAATAACACCAGCATCATTGCCAAGTGTTGCAATGGCTAACTTCGTGCTCTTTACAGCGCGTGAGAAAGCATATTGCTCAAAGTAGCGTTGAATTGGCTCTAATAGTGCGTCACCAGCTTTAGATACGCCACCACCAATTACAATTTTCTCAGGGTTCAACGTACTAGAAAGGTTTGCTACAGCTAATCCTAAATAAGAAGCTACTTTTTCTACTACTTCGCCTGCTAGTTCATCACCTTGTCCATGTGCTTCAAATACATCTTTTGATGTAATACGCCCCTCTTCTGCTAACATAGAACGTAACATACTCTCTTTATCAGTCTCTTGTATTTTTTGCATAGCAACACGCACAATACCCGTTGCAGATGCTACTGTTTCTAAGCAACCAGACTTCCCGCAATTACATGGGAAAGCATTCTCTGTTACTACTGTAATATGTCCAATCTCACCGGCAGCACCACTTACACCGTGTACAATCTCACCATTGGCGATTACACCGCCACCAACACCAGTGCCAAGTGTCATACAAATTAAATCTTTTGCTCCTTCACCAGCACCTTTCCACATTTCACCAAGCGCCGCTAAGTTTGCATCATTATCAATAACAACAGGTAACCCTGTTTCTACTTCTAGTAAATCTTTTAACGGATAGTTTTTCCATCCTAAATTAACCGCTTCATAGATCATTCCAGATGCCACATGTACAGGACCAGGAGCTCCCATACCAATACCAATCAACTTGCTTTTTAATTCACCTAACTCTTCTAACTTTTTATCGATAGCTTTCGCTACATCAAGTGTAATATGTTTTCCTTGCTCATTTGTATTCGTAGGGATTTCCCACTTATGTAAAATTTCACCGTACACATTAATAAATGCTAATTTAATCGTTGTACCACCAAGGTCAACACCAACCAACCATTTCTCTTCCATGCTGCTTACCTACCTTTATCTAATTCTTATTTATCTCTTTTTGAATTTCTTGCTTCAACAAAAATAAAGCTGTTTGATAGTCTTGTGGATCGATTAGCTGTGATTGATTTAATTCACGTAGCTCATCTTGCATTAATTGTAAATCAGCGATCCGATCACCCGTATAAATAATCGTGCCAAATTTCTTTAGCAATTGCTGAATATCATAAATGGATATCATTTTATCACCCTCTATGCTCACTTACTATAAAAAATTATAATAAGAAAACGTTCACATATTTTATTATAATCAAGAAGAAAAAGTCTCGTCAATTTTTATTTGTCTATACAAGCCCATTTATAACCATTGTTCCTTTTTCTGTAATAATTTTTTCTACATTTTTATCAAATGGCTCTACCGGAATATGTTTTACTATTTGAAAATCATAAGCTAATGATAGCGTTTTCCCTTTATAATGCACGAGGTAACGATCATAATAGCCCCCACCATATCCAATCCGTTCTCCTCGCTGCGTATAAGCTACGCCTGGCACGATTTGAAGATTAATTTTATCCGCATCCACTTCTTCTGTAAGCATAGGGATCGGTTCACGCAAATTCATATATACCGTTTCTAATTGTTCAAAATTACTAATTTGTCGGAAAGACATCGTCCTTGTCCCTCTATTACACTTCGGGACAACTACTTTCTTTCCTTCTTTCCACGCTTTTTCAATAATAGGATATGTATCCACTTCATTTTCCATTGAGAGAGTTATTCCGATTGTTTTAGCTTCAATCCACTCTTTTTGCACATACAACGAAACTGCAATTTGTTCCGATAAAGTTATATACTGTTCTTCTGATAAAGAATTCATGTGTTCTATTATTTGTTTACGCAAACGTATTTTCTCTTCCTTCACACACTTTTCCCCCTTGCAGTGACACTTTACTCTACGAAGATAGTGTATCACTTTTAACGTAGGAATCGCATAAAAAAAAAGAAACAGTAGGAAAATATTCCTACTGCTTACTTTGTTTCACGGTGTAACGTAGACTTCTTGTCACGCTTGCAATACTTTTTAAGCTCAATACGCTCAGCGTTGTTACGTTTATTTTTCTTTGAGATATAGTTACGATCTCCGCATTCTGTACATGCTAGAGTAATATTCACACGCATTCTTATTTCCCTCCAGTCACTAATAACTTAAATCAGACTATACTATAATACCACTTTTAAAATAAAAATTCTACACCTTTTGATATTGTCTAATTTTTTCTATAAGATTTTTCATGTTTTCCCTTGCTATTAATGGGTTTCTAGCATGTGAATACACCAAAAATTTTGGTTGTTTTGTATCAGAAACGATATAAGACCACTCTTTTTCTGTATATTTGAACTGTATTCCTTCTAATATCCCTTCTTCTTTTCTTTCCATATCGTCCAATAATTTCCTCATTACTTCCCCTTTTTCTTTCCACGAACATACAACTTCATCATAAAGTAGATAAAGTGGAGGTGATTTCTCTACTATGCTAACTAACGTTTTTCCTTGCAACGCTATTAATTCAAATAATTTTCCAATTCGATATAAAATATCTCTCTTCCATCTTATTTGAAAAGGTTTTTTTCCATCATGCATATAAAAGAGAAGATAACATTCTCCTAGCTTCAAAGACATTGGGTAAATATTACCTGCAGATTCGAGTAATAAATCAGGAATACCTACTTCTTCAAAATCAGTCCCTTGGTAAATATTACTATGATTATCATATAATTCGAAGTGATTTCCGTGCTCAGAGAACATAAGCGCCATATTTGCTTTACTCGATTTCATCAAAGCTTTCACATGATCTTTTTGTTCACTCGCATAAATCCATGTAACTGTGCACCCAAGCCTTTGTAAAAAGAGCATAAGTAAATGTTGTAACATATCATTTCTCTTATTAATAAGAAGATGAAACCTCTGTTTTTGTATCGTTTCAATATCAATGCGCTCTAATACAGCTTCTACATAATTATTTAAAGAAACGTGAACCTGTTTATTTCGGCCCATTTCTTTCTCACAGACGTAATAAAACGACTCAGACATATATACTTGTTCTATCGCTTTTTGCTGCTTATACGTCAACAACGTGCCATCCTTACCATACAGCTGTATTACAATGCCTCTTTCGTTTTCCACTTGAATGAAAACTCCACCTGCACATTGCAAATTATGAATGGCATACTGAAAAAGTGACTCATTCATTTCTTTACATTCCATCGTATGAATCCCGATGCCATGAATGGCATGGAGGAATAAATTTTTAAAGGAAGTTGTTTCTATATTTTCCTGACTTCCGATTAATATACTCTCCCCCTTTGTTAAAAGAGATCCATAAGCCATTGCAGCTTTCACAATAAATTGAGGAGTAATTTCAACATTACCTCTTCCTACAATCCGGCTTTTTTGTAGCCATCCTGCACTCTTTTCACTCTCTTGAACACCGGCAGAACCTACTACTGAATGACTATCTATCTCCTTATATGGCCATAGTTTTCCTTTTTGCTTAATTACTGTACTTTTCCCGATATGACAATGGTCCGCTACAATACTTTTTTGAAAGAGTGTAACGTCATCTTCGACCATTGTATGCTCTCCTATTGTTGTTTCTAATAACTCACAATTTTTTCCTATATGAGCATTCGCAAAAACAATACTTTTTTGAAGATGAGAATAACTTGAAACGATACTATTTTTTCCGATAATAGAGTACGGTTCAATTACAGCCCCCGCACCAATCATTGCTCCTTCTCCAATAAAAGAAGGACCATGAATTTTCGTCCCTTTCCCAATTGTTACACCTTCCCCCATCCACACCATCGGTAATACTTCTGTATATGGAATAGGTACTTTCAATTTTTTCGTCAACAAATCGAATTGTGCTTGCCGATATTGATCAAATGTACCAATATCTAGCCAATAATCTTCTGATAAATATGCAAATAATGCGTTTTTATTTGCCAATAACGGAAACACATCATGACTGAAATCAAAAAATCCCATGGATGGTATGTAAGAAAAAATTTCCGGCTCCATTATATAAATACCTGTATTCACAACATTAGAAACAACCTCATTCCAACTCGGTTTCTCTATATATCGTATAACTTCTTGTTCTTTATTCATTACAACTAACCCAAAGGAGAGTGGATTTTCTACTTCTTTCGCAAACATCGTTACCATTCTCTTCTTCTGTTCATGAAATGCAATTCCTTCTGACAATTGAAAGTCAGTTAGTGCATCCCCACTAATAACAACAAATGTTTCATCTAAAAAACTTTCCGCTTGCTTAATGCTTCCTGCTGTTCCAAGCGGAGGAGAGTCTTCAAAATAATACAAGTCAACTCCCCATTTACTACCATCACCAAAGTATTGCTTAATGGCAGTACTCATATATTGAACTGTAATTGCAATTTCACGAATACCATGCTGACGTAATAATTCAATATTGTATTCAAGAACTGGTTTTTCTAACAACGGTAACATCGGTTTTGGAGTATTACACGTTAATGGTCTAAGGCGTCTCCCTTTTCCTCCAGCTAAAATAACCCCCTTCATATACTTCAGCCTCCACTTATATAATGTTCAATAACTCCGTATACCATATGTATATCATTTCCCCCGCATTAACTGGCAGTTAATGCCCGATTGGTGCGGACTAATAATCAGTGTGAGATAAAAATAAAAACCACTCATTTAAGTTTCACTTTATACATGAATGTATCTTTTAAATTCCAGCCAAAAGAAAGCGCTTACTATTAACTTGGTAAAATTATTAATAAGACATTATTAACAATTATGTACTTATTTTTCCATTAATTATGATACATCTTATCATCATAAACTAAAGGAAACAACGAGCTTTTTTTGTCATGTTTTGACTAAAAAAAGCAGGTGATTTCTCATCACCTACTTTTTTCCCTACTCATTCAATAAATAATGCTTTCCTTTTACTAAATAAAATACATTCTCAGCAATATTTGTAATATGATCTGCTACACGCTCAATATATCTTGCAACAAAGGATAGTTGTGTAATTTGTGTAATCGCTTCTGGTTGCCCAGGGATAGAAGATATAAATTCACGAATCGCCTTTCCATATATTTCATCAACTGAGTCATCCATTTCAGCAATTTGTTTAGCCAAAGTTAAATTTTCTTGCTCGTATGCTTCTAATGCTAAATTTAACATTTTATGAGCAATCTCAAACATTTCCTCAAGATTATGCAAGCTAACAACCACTTCTTTTTCTCCAAGACGAATTGTCGATTTCGCAATATTAACAGCATGGTCTGCAATACGCTCTAAGTCTGTCGCTGTTTTAATTGAAATGAAAATTCTTCTTAAATCACTTGCTACAGGCTGCTGTTTTGTAATAAGCATAAGCGCAAGGTCATTTATTTCCTCTTCTAAATTATCCATGCGATAATCCCCATCAATGACTTCTAACGCTTTCTCTACATCCCTGTTGTGAAGACCTTCCATAGCAATTAATAAAGCTTCTCTTGCTAACTCACCAAGTTCAATCACCTTTTGCTGTAACGTTTTTAAGTCACCTTGAAACTGTTCTCTTACCATTGTTTCTTCCCCCTCAATATTATGTGTCATTATATATTAATCCCCTATCTAGCCTCTAATATATTTATTAAGGCTTTGAGATAAAAGAAATATTACTTCCCTTTAAAATGAGGTAAAAATAAGAAACGCCCTCTGTTAAGAGGGCATTTACTCTTAGCCTTACAACGATATCAACCAAATCGTCCTGTAATGTAGTCTTCTGTACGCTTATCTGCAGGTGTTGTAAATAGTTTGTTTGTCTCTGTATATTCCACAACTTCCCCACTTAAGAAGAAAGCAGTTTTATCTGAAATACGTGCTGCTTGTTGCATGTTGTGCGTTACGATAACAATACTAAAATCTTTCTTTAACTCCTGAATTAGTTCTTCTACTTTTAATGTTGAAATTGGATCTAGCGCCGATGTTGGCTCATCCATTAAAATAACGTCTGGCTCAATCGCTAAGCAGCGTGCAATACATAGACGTTGTTGCTGTCCACCAGATAAACCGTAGGCGTTATCATGCAAACGGTCTTTTAACTCATCCCAAATCGCTGCCCCGCGCAAGCTTTTTTCAACGATTTCATCAAGTGTTTTTTTGTCACGAATACCATGAATTTTCGGACCATATGCTACATTTTCATAAATAGATTTTGGGAATGGATTTGGCTTTTGGAACACCATTCCCACATGCGTACGCAATTCTTCAACCGGATATGACTTATCAAATATATTTCGTTCCCTATATTCGATAACACCTGTAGTTCGAACTATAGGCACTAACTCTACCATTCGATTTAGCGTTTTTAAGTACGTTGATTTACCGCAACCACTTGGACCGATAATTGCTGTAACTTCATTCTCATGAATACTTAAATTGATATCTTTTAAAGCGTGATCTTCTCCGTACCATAAGTTTAAATTTTTCGTATCAAATACTACTTTCTTTGGTGCTGTCTCGATTTTCTCTTCATTTTTCACCTGTACATTTACTACTGTTGCTACCATTTGAATTCCCCTTTCATCCACTTCCAACTTATTTTCGATTTCGTAACCATAAGACAAATATATTTATAAAGAGCAGCAATCCTAGCAAAACAATCATCCCAGCTGCTGCTACATACTGAAATTCTTCTTGTGGTCTACTCATCCAATTAAAAATTTGAATTGGTAAAACCGTAAATCTATCAAGCATACTGAACGGAACATAATTTGCAAATGCAAGTGCCCCAATAACTAACAATGGTGCTGCTTCACCAATTGCTCTCGATACCGCTAAAGTACATCCCGTTACAATCCCTGGCAAAGCTGCCGGCAATACAATTTGATACATTGTTTGCCACTTCGTAGCACCTAATCCGTAAGAAGCCTCTAATAATGAACTCGGTACAGCTCGAATCGCTTCTTGACTCGCTACAACAACAGTTGGTAAGACGAGCAAGCTCATTGTCAGTGCCGCCGCGACTATGCTCTCTCCTAAGTGGAGAGCATATACAAAAATAGTTAATCCGAGTAAACCAAACACAACGGAAGGTACCCCTGCTAACGTTTGGTTATTTAGTTCTATTAACTTTTTAAAGACGGAGTCCTTCGCGTAATGCTCTAAATAAAGAGCTGTTCCGACTCCAAATATAAAAGAGACCGGTATAACAATGCTCATAAATAATACTGTCCCTGATAAAGAAGCAGCAATCCCTGCTTCTTTCGGATTACGTGACGCGAAGTTTGTAAAGAAATCTATTGAAAGATAACTTATACCCTTTTCAAAAATTTGAACCAGCAATATAAAAAGTATTGCTACAGAAAACAAAATTGCTATATAAAAAAACAACTTGTAAATTCGATCTTTCAAAAAACGTGATGCCATATTTTCTTGTATTTTTTTATGGTTTAGCATCCGCATATTATGTCACCTTCCTAAAACGGCGCATAATATATTGCGAAATAATATTCATAAAAAAAGTAAACATAAATAGCGTCGCACCTACAGCATACATGCTGTAATAAGTAATTGTTCCGTGCGGAGCATCCCCTAAACTCACTTGTACAATATATGCTGTTAATGTTTGAATGGATTGGGTCGGATCTATCGATACATTAGGTGTTGATCCGGCTGCAATAACAACAATCATCGTTTCACCAATTGCTCTAGAAGCTGCTAATATAATCGCTGCCATTATACCCGTAAAAGCTGATGGAAACACCACTTGTTTGACCATCTCAAAACGAGTTGCTCCTAGTGCTAACGAGGCTTCTTTAATGCCTTTTGCCACAGCTCTCATCGCATCTTCAGAGAGAGACGCAATCGTAGGTATCATCATAAAACCTATAACGATGCCTGGGCTAATAGCATTAAAGAACTGCAAATCTGGTATAATCCGTTGTAAAAGTGGTGTGACAACTGTTAATGCGAAAAAGCCATATACAATTGTCGGGATGCCTGCTAATAGTTCTAACAACGGTTTTAGTATTTTCCGGGCACCATTTGAAGCATATTCACTTAAAAATACGGCACAACCTAAACCAATAGGAATTGCTACAACCATAGCAATTGCTGTTACAAGAATTGTTCCACATATAAGTGGTAATATACCGAATTTCGGATCTTCAAAAAAAGGTAACCATTCTTTCTCAGTCAAAAAAGAATACAATGGTATCTTTTGAAAAAACATAATTGTTTCATTTGCCAACGTAATAATAATTCCAAGTGTCGTTACAATGGACACGCTAGCAATTGCTTTTAGTATTAACGGAACAATTCGATTGATTCGCTGCGTTTTTCTTCTTCTATTTGTATTTCTCTCAATCAAATGTTGTACAGAAAATGTAATTTGACTTTTGTCATTATGAGCCAAAGATGAAAACCCCTTTCCACCCTGACATTACCTTTTTATTTCTGTTAACATTCGCAGCTGTTCATTATATTTTTCTTCTGGTAATTTTACATATCCGACCTCTTCAGCAAGCTTTCCAACATGTTTAATCATAAACTCAACATAATTTGCTACACTAATTTTATTTCGGATAGATGCATGATTCACATAAGTAAAGAGCGGCCTAGATAATGGCTTATACGTACCTGATTGAATGGTCTCTTTCGTTGGAAATACACCATTCACTTTTATTGCTTTCACCTTATCTCGATTGGCCATATAATAAGCATATCCTACAAAAGCAATGGCATTTTTATCATTCATTACCCCTTGCATAATAACTTGATCGTCTTCAGACAAAGAGACCGTTTTTACAAGGCGACTTTTTTGTAAGATGACATTTTGAAAATAATCATAAGTACCAGAGTCTACGCCTGGCGCATAAAATTTCACTTGTTCACGCGGCCATGATGAATGAATTTGTGACCACCGTTTTAAGCATCCATCTTCACTCCATAATAGACGTAACTCGTCTATCGTCATATTGTTTACCCACGTATTTTGACGATTTACAACAATCGTAAGACCATCGTAAGCAACCTCAAACGGTGTAAACTGAATAGCGTTTTTCTTCATCGCATTTTCTTCTACCTGTTTCATCACTCTCGAAGCATTGTTTATATCTACTTCTCCTTTACTGAAACGATTAAATCCTCCTCCTGTCCCAGAAATACTAATAGAAATTTTCACGTTTGGATGAACCTTCGTATATTCCTCTGCTACTGCCTCTATAATAGGAAAAACCGTTGAGGATCCATCAACTCTCACTTCTCCCATTTCATTTGAAGCAAATGCAGTAGACATGCTACAACAAAGGAAACATGTCGATAATGTCAAAACTTTAATCGAAACGCTCATCCATTTCACGTGTTCTTCCTCCTAGAAGTAACCGGAAATAACAGGATTACAGATATAAGAATACTGCTAAACTATTAATTCGGTTTTAATTGTTTGTAAAAGTTTTGTAAAGTTCCACAAAAATTACTATACATACAAATTTGATCTAAAGTTTTGTGATTTAGGTGCAGAAGCTTTTCTAATCATCCATAAAGTGAAACTTTAATCAGTGTGGGCCTTCCATCCCCTACTGATTATTAGCCCTCACCAATCGGGCTTTTGTAGGATAAAACTGTTATCTTCCTATCACGCAGGACAATACAAGAATGTACGCATTCATCTTGTTATTTTTGAAACTATGTGCTGTTTTTTAACACTTTATGCTTGTCCACATTTACTAAACCATATGCATAAAGCATAAAAAAAAGCACACTATCTTTTCAGATAGTGTGCTTTTTTTACAACTTTTTTATTCATCACCTTGCGTATTATTTTTTTTCTCTTTTTCATCTTTTGGAGCTTCACCAGTTAATGCTTGTTTTTTCAAATCAAAGTAAGCGTCCATTATTTCACGACCAATATATCCATTAATCCCTGTTTTATCATCATGTACCCACGGCACAACAACAGAAAATGCTACTTCTGGATCTTCAAGTGGCGCATAACCTACTAATGTTAAATTATATGTTTCAACACGCTCACCTTTTGCATTTTTACCAATCTCTTTATCTCCGCCATATACAGTTTGAGCGGTACCCGTTTTCCCAGCTGCTTTATATGGTGCACCTGTAAAGTATTTTGTAGCTGTACCACCTGAATCGTTAAACACTTGTCTAAATCCTTCTTGAACACGTTTAATTTGCGATTCAGGCATATCAACACGATTTAACACTTTCGGTTCCATAGATTGAACAACTTTTCCAACTTCATCTGGCTTCGCCGATGGCTGACGAATTTCCTTTACAACTTGCGGTTGCATACGATATCCACCATTGGCAATCGTCGAAATATATTGCGCTAATTGGAGCGGTGTATACGCATCATACTGTCCAATTGCTAAATCTAATAAGAAACCTGGTTGATTTCCTTTACCTATTTGACCAGCAGTTTCATTTGGTAAATCAATGCCTGTTTTTACACCAAGTCCAAATTGACCAAAATAATAACGCATAGTATCAAATGCTTTTTGTGGTATATCTAACGTACCACCTCTAACATATGGAACACCAGCGATATTCATCGCTGTTTTAAACATATAAACGTTAGAAGACATTTTTAACGCTGTAAGGTCATTAATATACCCCATCGTTTTCCAAGATGACTTCGTAGGTGTACCTTTTAATTTAATTGGTTCATCTAATTGTACTGCCCCTGGTTGAATCGCACCAGTTTGATATCCAGTAAGTAATGTTGCACCTTTTACAGTTGAACCCATCGGATAAGTACTTGTCATGGTACCTAACGCAAAGTCATTTACTTTCGTTTGACCGTCTTCGTTAACTAATTGTTTCCCCGCCATAGATAAAACTTCACCATTTTTTGGATTCATCATTACAACGAATGCGCGGTCTAAAAGGGGTTCGCTCCCTTTAAATCTCAATAAATTTTTCGTGATAATCTCTTCTACACGCTTCTGTAATTCCATATCAATTGTTAAATTGAGGTCATTACCTCGTTGTCCTTGTGACACATTAATAGTTTCTAAAATATTACCGTTTTTATCTGTAACATTTTTCACTTCAGCTTTTGTACCATGTAAACTATCTTCATACTGTTGCTCAAGATAACTTTTCCCTACGCGATCGTTACGATTATAATCGCGAACAAGATAGTAATCTAATCTCTCTCTCGGTAACCCCTCATCAGAAGAAGTTACACCACCAAGTACACTTCGGAACATATCATCATACTTATATTTTCGCTCCCAGTCAACATTTGTATCTACACCTGGTAACTTCGCTAAATTCTCACTAATAATCGCGTATTCTTCTTCTGTTGCACCTTTTTTAACGATTTGCGGCGTCATTGCATATCCGCTTTCCATCTTACTTTTAATTGCCAGTATTTCTAAATCTTTTGCTGACAATTGATTAATCTCTTCTTCTGTTACACGATTTCGTTGACGCTCATCTAGTTCTTTATCGTCAATTTTATTCGCTTTTAACTCTTCACGATCTTTTTTTGTGATTTTTCCCTCTGCTTCTTTTTTATGTAAAGAAAGCCAGTAATCTTTTTTATCGCGATCTGTTAACTTATCTGTTGGGACTTCAATTAAATCTGCTAACTTTTTCGCCGTTTCTAAGCGATCCGGTGCAGTTGATCCCTTCATTTTTGTAAATGTAATGGTACGAATAGGCTCATTATCTACGACAGGTTGTCCATTACGATCAAATATTTTCCCGCGCGGTACAGGATTACTAATCGTTGAATTTTCTTTTTTCTCAACTTCATTTTTATATTCCTCACCACGAACAATTTGTACGTATCCAAGCCTTACAATAACCGCGGAGAACATTAAAAACACGCAAAAAAACAACACGTTTAACCGAAAGGGAACGTGGGTCTTTTTCTTTTTCTGCTTCTTGCTCATACAAACCCCCTCTACCAACAGCTATGTAATGTGAAAGGGACACCTTCATACAGGTGCCCTCACTGCTGTCTTACATCTTTTTCTATTCTAGCATAAAATAAGCGAGAAGTTAACCTTCTGGTTCAGTTTGATTCTGCGTGGTTCCTTGCGCTACAACGCTTGTTTTGTTCACATTTCCCTCATCATATTTGACATTTTTAACCGCAAAATAAATAAGAAAATGTCCAGCTCCTAAAATACATAGTAAGAACGGTAAACTTTTTTCAGGAGGAAAGAATATTACAGCACATAAAAAACTTAAAATGGAACAAATTCTTCCGGCATTTAACCATAATTCCCTGACAACTACATATTCTACACGCCATTCTCTCGCCTGTTTTGCTCTACCAATTACATCGTATGTCATGGATCCGTACGGAACGAGTAAAATAGGATATGCAATCGCGATACATGCTGCATAAATAAGTAATTTCGTGTATGTAACATTGAAAATAACTAAAAATACAACCGCATATAAAATAATGCCCCCAATTAAAATTGCTTTTTTTCGCCATTCTTTCTTTAACATACGGGCGACTAAATAATAGCATACAAATGATACAGCTGAATTAACTAAACTATATTTCCCTAATGCGAACTCACTACCAGATGCTAAATAGACGTATACCGAAATAACGAAAATAAACGTTCCTTCTCTCAAACCTTGGAAGAAGTGAGCGCGTGTAATTCCTCCCCAGTTTTTATCAACTTGCCGCTCTTTCAATACTTGCACAATTTCATAGCGCCCTTCACATTCCCTCTTTGATAAAAAAAAGCTTAGAACGACTGCAATCGCAAATAGCATTAACGAGAGGAAGAAAACGACAGTATAACCACTCCATTTTTCCATACGTGAAATTGTATATCCTGCTGCTATCGGCCCAATCATTCCAGAGAAAGATGTAAGAAGTCCGAGAAAACCGTTAAAAAAATCTCTTGTTTCTGGTTCTGTAATCTCAAATGTCAACAAGTTAAAAGCGAGCCAATAAAAACCGTAACCAACTCCTAAAAGGGCTCCCATTAGTAAAATATAGTGAGATGCACTTTTTCCCGCTACTAAAACAACGATAAAAAAAACAGCTAACGTGCCTACGCCTATTCGCAATAAAATCGAGCGATCAATACGCTTCGCTAATTTCCCGCCCACAAGAAATGTTAGAGGTTGCAATACAACGCTGGCCAAATTATACAAGCCCAGATTCACATAATTTTGTGTTTGCTTCCATAAATAAATGTTTACAAACGTATTCGATAAAGAAATTGCGAGCGTGTATAAACCTCCTATAACGAGCAATAATACTAAATCTCGATTCACTTCAACATCACCAATTACATGTTTCCACTTCATACACAACTCTCCTTTACTTCATGTTCTAGTCTTCCAAAGACAAGCCCAATTATGTAAAAAGAGAGCATAGAAAAAAGCTAGGAGAAAACTCCTAGCTTTTTTCTATCTGTATTAACTTTAATTATTTTGCTTCTTGGTAAAGTTTTTCAGCAGCGTTCCAATCTACAACGTTCCAGAATGCACCGATGTAGTCAGGACGACGGTTTTGGTAATTTAAGTAGTATGCATGCTCCCAAACATCTAAACCGATAACTGGAGTTTTACCTTCAGTTAGAGGAGAATCTTGGTTTGGAGTGCTTGTTACTTCTAGCTCACCATTGTTTACTACTAACCATGCCCAACCAGAACCGAAGCGAGTTGCGCCAGCTTTTGCGAATTCTTCTTTGAATGCATCGAAGCTACCGAATTTCGCTTCAATCGCAGTTGCAAGTTCGCCTACTGGTTGTCCGCCACCGTTTGGAGATAGGATTGTCCAGAAGAATGTGTGGTTAGCATGTCCGCCACCATTGTTACGTACTGCTGTACGGATTGCTTCTGGTACTTCGTTTAAGTTTGCAACTAATTCTTCAACGCTTTTGTCAGCTAATTCTGCATGACCTTCTAAAGCAGCGTTTAAGTTTGTAATATACGTGTTGTGATGTTTTGTATGATGGATGTTCATTGTTTCTTTATCAAAGTGAGGTTCTAAAGCATCATACGCATAAGGTAAATTTGGTAATTCGTGTTTTGCCATTGTTATATTCCTCCCGGTTTATGTATTGTCACTACATATGTGACATACAACTTCATTCTACCCTAATTGCCATAGGGTGCAAACAACTAAATCGCTTTGTCTTGCTATCATTAAAGTAGCAAAATTCCCACTTCTTTTCAATTAAAATGCTCATATATTCCGTAAAAAAAGCTCCCTTCTACAAGGAAGCTTCCTGCTGACATAATAAACATGTGAAATGGATATGGACCCTGTAGGACTCGAACCTACGACCGGACGGTTATGAGCCGTCTGCTCTAACCAGCTGAGCTAAGGGTCCACAATTATGTATATGACATTGAAAAACAACTAAATTCCTATCGGATATTTTGTTTGAGAAATGTAAGATAAATTTACCATATACAAAAGAAAAGTGTCAATTGCATTTTTCTTCTTCAAAAGTAGAAAATTAATAAGAAGAAATTTAGTCCTCTCTACTATATGTAAATATAATATATCTTGAGCTTCTCTAGATTCGTACGTTACAATGATTTTATACATACATAAAGGAAGTGAATCTATGTCCATATTTACCCAAATAGCAAAAAGCGTATATTCGCCTAAAGATATGGCGCTTTTCCGATTTCAAAAAATCGGTAAAACCATTTTGTATATTATGCTCCTTTGCCTAATCACTACTATTCCAAGAACTTTCTTGTACGGTAGCGTTATTCAAGATGGCGTTAACATGGTAAATCAAGTAATCGAAAAAGATTTACCTGATTTTAAAATTGAAAATGGTGAGCTCAAAGCTGATATCGATCAACCTATCGAAAAAGAAGATGGAAATGCACTTTTCGTATTTGATCCAAATTCAACAGACCTAGAAAAATATCAAAATAAAACAGGTTTATTTGTTTTAAAAGATAAAGTAGTCTCCATGGGAAATGGCCAAACACAAACATACTCCTATAATGACTTATTAGGTGCATCTCTTGAGAAGAAAGATTTACAAGATTTCATTTCGTTATTTGACAGTATTTATCCAATCTTATTATTCGTTATTGGGTTTTTACTGTATTTGTTCCAATTATTTATTACCTTTGTAGGAGTTACGTTACTTGCCTTCATCGGTTCTGCCATGAGTGGTCAGCGCAAATTATCTTATAAACAAGTTTGGACATTAACTGCTTACAGCTACACAATTCCAACAATCTTCTTTATGATTATGGATTTATTCAAAATAAACGTACCTGGTGCAACGTTTATTTACATTGCAGTTGTTTTAATCGTTCTATACTTAACGATTAAAGAAGTTCCAAAACCGAAAGAAAAACAAGAATTATAAAAAAATGCCTAAATAGGCATTTTTTTTTTGGACAAGCATATATTCCTAGCAAAGGAGTGAAGGATATGAAGAGATTAGGTATACTCTTATTCGTGCTTGTTCTCGGTTATATATTTTATTACGATATAAAAATCGGTACTTTACCGATGTTAAGTTCATACAAAAAAACAACTGCTGCCCAAACAATAAATAAAGAAAATACAGATACAAAACAAAATAAAGAGAAAGAAACAGAAAAAGAAGCAGATGCAGCGTATAAAGCAATTGAAGTAAAAACTGGTGATACGGTTCTTTCTATTACAGAAGCAATTAATAAGAAAAAAATTCCTTCTATTGAAAAGGTAATTGATGATTTTAAACAATTAAATAAAAATACATCTGCCACAAAAATTCAAGTTGGAAAGTCTTATAAATTCCCCTTATATCAATAAGTAATCACTTAATCCTTGTCAATTATATAAAGGCGCTGATACAATAGTAAAAGTGAAACCGAGTACTTTGGTTTCTATAGCCCTTTCTCACACATACTATCATTGATGTAAGGGACTAAAATAAGAAACTTCTTTTATAAGGAGAGCGATCTATTCGTGAATGAAATGACTCATCGTACAAAAACACGTCCAGTTAAAGTCGGTAATTTAACAATTGGCGGTAACAATGAATTAATTATACAAAGTATGACGACAACAAAAACACATGATGTTGAGGCTACAGTTGCTGAAATTAAACGTTTAGAAGAAGCTGGCTGTCAAGTCGTCCGTGTTGCTGTTCCAGACGAACGCGCAGCAAATGCTATTGCTGATATTAAAAAACAAATCAACATTCCACTTGTTGCTGATATTCATTTTGATTATCGCCTTGCTTTAAAAGCAATCGAAGGCGGCATTGATAAAGTACGTATCAATCCAGGTAACATCGGACGTCGCCATAAAGTAGAAGCTGTTGTAAACGCTGCGAAAGAGCGCGGTATTCCAATCCGTATCGGTGTAAATGCTGGTTCATTAGAACGTCACATTTTAGAGAAATATGGATACCCCACTGCTGACGGTATGGTTGAGAGTGCACTGCACCATATTAAAATTTTAGAGGACTTAGATTTCCACGATATTATCGTATCAATGAAAGCCTCTGATGTTAACTTAGCAATTGAAGCATACGAAAAAGCTGCTCGTGCTTTTGATTATCCATTACATTTAGGTATTACAGAATCAGGAACATTGTTTGCTGGAACTGTAAAAAGCGCCGCTGGTCTTGGAGCAATTTTAAGTAAAGGTATCGGAAATACACTTCGTATCTCATTAAGTGCTGATCCAGTGGAAGAGGTAAAAGTTGCTCGTGAACTATTAAAGTCATTCGGTCTTGCATCTAATGCCGCAACACTTATTTCTTGTCCAACTTGTGGTCGTATTGAGATTGATTTAATTAGCATCGCTAATGAAGTAGAAGAATACATCTCTACACTTCAAGTTCCAATTAAGGTTGCAGTACTTGGCTGCGCTGTAAATGGTCCTGGTGAAGCTCGTGAAGCTGATATCGGTATTGCAGGTGCACGCGGAGAAGGTTTATTATTCCGTAAAGGGCAAGTCGTTCGTAAAGTACCGGAAGAAACAATGGTAGAAGAACTGAAAAAAGAAATCGATGTAATCGCTGCTGAAATGGCTGCCGAACGAGATAAAGAAAAAGAAACACAAGAACAATAAAAAAGAAGGTTGTCCACAATTTTTGTGAGCAACCTTCTTTTTACATTTAAATCAAAAACTCGTCAGTTATATAACCGACGAGTCTCTCATTTTGCACATTTTGGACAACGACCATATATTTCAAACTTATGCCCTGTTACCTCATAACCTTTAAAATCTTTATTCATAAAATCCATTGGGCAGGAAGTAATTTCTTTCGTACCACCACAATCTAAACAAATGAAATGGTGATGATGTTCCATAATAGAGCATGTAAAACGAAAATGTTTTTCACCACTTAATTCCGTTTGCTCTAAAACACCAATTTCAGCAAAAACCGTTAAGTTACGATAAATCGTATCAAAACTAAGCCCTGGATAATCATCCTTCATATGTTCTAAAACATCTTTCGCAGTTAAATAACGATTATGCGCCGCGAATAATCTTAGCATCTCTTCCCTTTTCCCCGTATGTTTGTATCCTTTTTCCTTCATTAGGCGTAAAGCTTCTGTTAGATTCATACCTATCCCTACTTTATGCAGTTTTTTTCTTCTTCCATAAAATTGCACCGATTAAAATAAGAACCGCTATCATAACAATTGTACCACCTGGTGCTAGATTAAGTTGATACGAAGCAAACATTCCACCAATTACGGCAATTTCACCAAATAAAATGGAAAAGAAAATTGTTTGTTTAAATCCTTTTGCAATACGAATACTTGCTGCAACTGGTAACGTCATTAAAGATGATACGAGAAGAACACCTACAACACGCATTGATACGGCAATTACAAGAGCAACTAATATAATGAAGATAAAGTGAATCCACTTTGCACTCAAACCGGTTGATACAGCGTATTCCTCATCAAATGATAGTAAAAACAACTCTTTGTATAATAAAACAATCGTTGCAATAACAACAATTGCGACTATACCAATAATAATTAAATCCGTGCTTGTTACAGCACTTACACTACCAAATAAATAACTAAATAAATCCGTATTGAATCCATTAGCAAGTGAAATGAAGATAACTCCAATCCCCATCCCAGCTGAAAGTATAATTGGAATTGCTAACTCTTGATAATGTTTATATACAGTACGTAATTTTTCAATTAGCAATGCTCCACCGATTGAAAAAACCATTCCCATATATAGAGGGTTTAAAAACCCACCAGTAAAGATTGTTTTTTCAAGTAATAAACTTGCTGCAATTCCTGATAATGTCACATGACTTAATGCATCCGCAATAAGCGACATGCGGCGAATCACAACGAACACGCCGATAAGCGGTGCGACAAGCCCTATTAAAATACCCGCGTATAAAGAATTACGTAAAAAATCATATTGTAAAAAATCCTGTATCATTATATCCTCCCGTGATGCTCATGTTCATGTTCTAAGCGATGAACATGATGTCCATATAAAATCGACATTTCTGCATCTTCTAACTCTCGGAATTTCTCTACATTCCCATGGAAATGCAAATGTTGGTTTAAGCATGCAACATGTGTTACTTTTTCAGTAACAGCTCCCATATCATGAGTAACAAGAATTAACGTGATTCCTAATCTTTTGTTTAAGTCCTCTAGTATCTCATAGAAACTTTCCACATTTTTCACATCGATCCCAACAGTAGGCTCGTCCAAAATAAGCAACTCTGGATCACTTACAAGTGCACGGGCAATAAATACACGTTGTTGTTGTCCACCAGAAAGTTCTCCAATATTACGTCCTTGAAACTCGCTCATGCCTACATCAGCAATTGCTTTTTCTACTTTCTCCTTATCGTCTTTCGTAAAAAAGCGAAAAAGACCTTTTTTCGAAACAAGTCCCATTGAAACGACCTCAAAAACAGTTGCCGGGAAACCTGAGTTAAAGCTGTTTGCCTTTTGGGATACATAACCGACTTTATTCCACTCTTTGAATTTTTTACTATCAATGCCAAACAATCGAATATTTCCTTGCTTCGGCTTTAAAACACCCAATAAACATTTAAGTAAAGTCGATTTCCCTGAACCATTCGGTCCAACTAAACCTAAAAAAGCTCCCTTCGGAACTTGCAAATTAATATCTTCTAACACGTTTCGATCTTCATATCGAAACGTTAGCCCTTCTATTTCCAATATATTATTCATAGCATCTCACCTATTTTAATTCAGAATGATTCCGATTTATCTCTATTTGAATTATAGTACAGCTTATTATAGTTGTAAACCAATCTGCCCAAAATATATTCTTTATTTCCAGAAACCTTATTATTATAACAAAAAGCAGAGAAATTTTCTCTGCTTTTAAAAGATATTACAAATCATTTTTTAATGAATTGCCGATTTAAACTTACCACCATTTGTCTCTTGCGTGCTCATAATGGTAACAAATGCATTTTCATCAATTTCGTGCACAATTGATTTTAACTTTGTCACTTCAAGACGCGTTACAACTGCATAAATAACTTCTTTTTCTTTATCTGTATAACCACCTTTAGCAACAAGTTTTGTTGTTCCACGACCAAGGCGGTGTAAAATTGCATTTGATACTTCCTCATATTGATCCGATACTATTAAAACTGCTTTCGTTTCGTCCAATCCTTGGATTACCGTATCAATTGTTTTGAATGCGATATAGTACGTCATAACAGAATACATTGCTTGTTCAACACCAAACACAAATGCTGCCCATGCAAAAATGAATAAGTTCACAAACATTACGAATTCACCAACAGAAAACGGTAATTTCTTCGTTAATAGAATCCCCATAATCTCTGTCCCGTCTAACGATCCACCATGACGAATAACAAGTCCTACACCAAGACCTAAAATAAGACCGCCAAAAACTGTTGCTAAAATTGGCTCTGTTGTAAATGGCGGAACAGCATGCAACGTTGATTCAATAAATGCTAAAGCTACAATCCCAAATGCTGAGGATAACATGAATGTTTTTCCAATTTGCTTATATCCGGAGTACATAAACGGAATGTTGAGGATAACAACTAAAGTAGAAAAACTTAACCACCAAATATTAGGAGTAAGATAATCTAATATAAGAGAAATACCAATAATTCCACCATCAATAATTTTATTTGGCATTAAAAATAGTTCAATCGCTACCGCCGCACATGCTGCCCCAAAGACAATCATAACTAAACGATATACGAGATGAATAACACTTTCTTTCCGATGTTGCTTTTTTTCCATAAGTCCTCCTTATACTCTTTCTCTATAGTTTTGTTCTTATATTATAACATACGCTTCTTTTCCCCATGGAAAAAATGCACCTTTAGACGAATATATACAAGCTATGCGTACATATATTTCGATAGAAGAACGGTGAAGGAGGACAACACGATGAATCTCATTAAACAAATTGTGAACAAAAAATTAAATCATATTTCTACAAAAGAGTTATTGAAATATAGTAAAGAATACGAAGTTTCAATTACAACTGCACAAGCTGATAAAATCGTTTTACTTATGAAAGGGAAAAATATTAACATTTACGATAATACCGAGCGACTAGAGCTCTTAAAACAAATCGCAAAAGTAACCTCTCCCGCCACTGCCCAACAAGTAAATACTTTATTTCAGCAACTATTAAAATAAGGAGGGGAAAATCCCCTCCTTATTGCGCTTTAATTTTTTCAAGAAGTCCTTCATCAAAAGTACCATTTTTCAGCATTTCGATTTCTAATTTATATGGTGGCTTCTTATCTTTTTTATCTTCACCTACATACGGTGTTTCAAGAATTTTTGGTACGTGCTTTAGTTGCGGGTGATGCACAATGTGATGCAATGCCTTATAGCCAATATGACCAAAACCAATATTCTCATGACGGTCTTTTCCAGCTCCGCGGACATTTTTGCTATCGTTAATATGAAGTACTTGTAAACGATCTATCCCAACAATCTTATCAAAATCGTTTAACACACCGTCAAAATCATTGACAATATCATAACCTGCATCGTGCGTATGACACGTATCAAAACATACAGATAACTTTTCATTATATTTTACGCCATCAATAATTTTCGCAATTTCTTCAAAGCTACGACCGCATTCTGTTCCTTTTCCTGCCATCGTTTCTAGCGCAATATTAACCGTTTGTTCTGGCGTTATTACTTCATTAAGCCCTTTAATAATTTGCTGAATACCAGCATCTGCTCCTGCACCAACGTGAGCTCCTGGGTGAAGAACAATTTGTCTCGCCACACCTAATGCTGCAGTTCTTTCAATTTCCATACGAAGGAAGTCAACACCTAATTGAAACGTCTCAGGTTTCGTCGTATTCCCAACATTAATAATATACGGAGCGTGGACGATAATTTCTTCAATACCGTTCAGTTCCATATGTTTTCTTCCTGCTTCTATATTCAATTCTTCAATTGGTTTTCTTCGCGTATTTTGTGGTGCACCTGTATAAATCATAAACGTTGTTGCACCGTATGAAACAGCCTCTTCACTTGCTGCTAATAACATCTTCTTACCACTCATTGAAACATGAGATCCAATCTTTAACATACAATCACCTCTTCAATATACAATAGATATAATGATAGCATAATTTGTAGAAATATGTAGTGAATTGTTTGTTCATAAAAAAGGCACTACACAAATTAAAATGACTATTTAAACAGTCCGCACTCTACACTGAAATTAAACGGATAAAGTGAAACTTTAGTCAACGTTGTTTCTAATCCCTCACTAATTATTAGCCCGCATCAATCGGTTTTCTCACAAGTAGCGAGATAAAAAAAAATAAGGGAAATCCCTTATCTTTTTTTATTGCTATATTTTTTCTTAACTTTTTCACGTTCTGTTGCAAGTTTTCGTTTATAGTTTGGTTTTACTTTTTTCGGCTTTTTAACAACTTTCGTTGCCATAACATCCAGTCCATCACTTGGTTTTTTACGACTCTTACGACGACGACGTTCACCTAAATCCGCCCACTCATCTCCGCGTAAATCTACATGCTTAAACTCGATATGACGTTGTTTTTCTAAACTATCTAACGCTTCTTCATTTGCTGGATCATAAATCGTCACTGCAATACCTGAATGACCCGCACGTGCAGTTCTTCCAACACGGTGAACGAAGAAATCTAAATCTGATGGAAGTTCATAGTTAATAACATGACTAATCCCTTCAATATCGATACCACGTGCCGCTAAATCAGTCGCAACAATATATTGGAATTCAAGATCACGAACTTGTTTCATCATTTTTTTACGATCACGTGGTGATAAATCACCGTGTATACGCCCTACTTTTAACCCACGTTCTGCTAATCCATCGGCTACTTCATCAGCCTTCTTCTTTGTGTTTGTAAAGACAATTGCTAAGTACGGTTTAAATTGAAGTAGCATATTTTTCACTAATTCAATTTTATTACGGTGTCTTGAAGGCACAAGGTAATGCTCAATATTTCCTGCTGCAACTTGCTTCGGATTAATATGAATATGTTCTGGATTCTCCATATATTTCTTCAAAAACGGTTTTAATTTTTGAGGAATCGTTGCAGAGAAAACTAGCATTTGTAAGTTTTTAGGCATACGTGCTGCAATTTTATCTACATCTTGAATGAATCCCATATCAAGCATTAAATCCGCTTCATCGACAATAATAGTATCCGCTTTATAAACAAATAGCGCCTTTTCTTCTACTAAATCTTTAATACGTCCTGGTGTTCCAACTACAATATGAGGTTGTTTTTTCAACTTTTCAATTGATCGTTGCTTATCTGTTCCACCAATTAAACAACGTGCTGTAATCATTTGCTCTTCTGCACAGAACTTTGTTAATTTCACGATTTCTTCGTAAATTTGTTGTGCTAACTCACGAGTAGGCGCTGTAATAACAAGCTGTACTTCTTCACGACTTGCATCAATTCTGTTTAATGTAGGAAGTAAGTATGCATGTGTTTTCCCAGAACCTGTTTGGGATTGTCCAATTACACTCACACCTTTTTTCACAACCGGGAAAATTTTCTGTTGAATTCCTGTCGGCTCTGAAAAGCGTAGTTCACGAACTGCATCTATTAAAAATGGTTTAAAATCATACTGTGTAAAAGTTTGTAGTGTCATAAGTTACACCTTCTTTCTAAAATTTCTACTGCGCGCACAAATCAGTCAAGTCTACATTATATCGAAATCTACAAGTAAAATCCATCTTTTCTTTAGTTTAGGTTTTCATCATAAAAACTAACCTTCTTTCCTTCCACTGCATATTGTATGTGTATATACCTAATTGAAGAAAGGAGGATTTCTCATATGTATCCGAAACCCCCTATAGGGCAAATGCATCCTAATCAAGGACATCATCCTTATACACCATACCCAATTCCCCAACTACCACCGATGGCACAAAAAAAGAAAAGTTTTCTTGCTAAACTCTTTAAAAAACACGATCCTACGGAGCCTTTCATGCAAATGGTCCCTCCCTATCGGCAAATGGAAGGGCCGCCGATGATGCACCAGCAACCGCCACCGCAATATCAACAGCAATACCAGCAACAATACTCACAGCAATATCAACCATATATGCAGCAACATCCTCAACAAATGATACCACCTCAAATGTATGAATCAAATGAAACGCGCGGTACGGCGACAACTACAGCTGCTGCGACATCTAGCAGCGGCATCGGAAGCTTTTTTTCGAATCTAATTTCGAATCCAACTAATATGATAAATAATATCGAAAAAGTATCCCAAGTTGTTCAATCGGTAGGACCTGTCGTCGAGCAATACGGTCCAATTATGCGTAGTCTACCAAGCATTGTTAAAATCCTCACCTCTGGAAAAGGCACGGAGGAAAAACAAGCTGAAGACCAGCCAGGAGAAGTTGAAGTAGTCACTCCACCTCCTCCACCAAAAAAGAGAAAAAGAAAAAAAATTGTGATTGAGCCAATAATAGAAAAAGAATTACCTGAAGAGCCTATCCAACAAATAGCAACAAAACCAAAACTATATGTGTAACAATCCTTTGTTTTCTATCCACTCCTCCTTTATAATGTAATGGACTATGCACAAAAGTATCCCTTGTTTAGAAGGAGAGGATTACTCACATGAAGATTGTTAAAATTTCCCCTCGTGGTTATTGCTACGGCGTTGTTGACGCGATGGTTATTGCACGTAACGCCGCATTAGATAAATCATTACCGAGACCCATTTATATTTTAGGTATGATTGTTCACAATAAGCATGTAACAGATGCTTTCGAAGAGGATGGCATCATTACATTAGACGGTCCAAGTCGATTAGAAATTTTAGATAAAATCGATTCTGGTACTGTTATTTTTACTGCACACGGTGTTTCTCCAGAAGTTAAACAACGTGCAAAAGAAAAAGGTTTAACGACAATCGACGCAACTTGTCCAGACGTTACAAAAACACATGACCTTATTGAAGCAAAGAAAGCTGAAGGATATCATGTCATTTATATCGGCAAAAAAAACCATCCAGAACCAGAAGGCGCAGTTGGTATTGCACCTGATATCGTTCATCTTATCGAAAAAGCTGATGATTTAAGAACATTAGAAATCCCAACGGATAAAATTTTAGTTACGAATCAAACAACAATGAGTCAATGGGATGTTCAACATTTAATGGAGGACATCCAAAAAAAATTCCCAACAGCAGAATTCCATAAGGAAATTTGTTTAGCAACTCAAGTTCGCCAAGAAGCTGTCGCTAAACAAGCTGATGTTGCGGATTTAACAATTGTTGTCGGTGATCCGAAAAGTAACAACTCCAACCGTTTAGCGCAAGTATCACAAGAAATTGCTGGTACGAAAGCATACCGTGTTGCAGATGTAAGTGAAATTCAATTAGAATGGCTACAAGGTATCGAAAACGTCGCAGTTACAGCAGGCGCTTCTACTCCAACGCCAATTACGAAAGAGGTTATAGCTTTCTTAGAGCAATATGATCCAATGAATCCAGCTACATGGGACAGAACTCGAAATGTACCACTTCAAAAGATTTTGCCACGTGTAAAAGTAAAAAAACAGCAATAATAAAAACCGTTGCCTACATGAGCAACGGTTTTCGTTATTTTTATACAAATGTGAAAGGATCCGTATGTAACTGCGAAGCATGAATTTGCACATTAAATTTCTTTTCATCTACTTTGTTTTGCAATTGTTTTTGTACGCCTTGCTTCATTACTTTTTCAACATTATGTCCTGGGTCAACTATATTTAAACCGAGCATCATCGCATCGTGAGCAACATGATAATACATATCACCCGTTACATATACATCTGCCCCTTTAAATTTCACTTGGTTTATGTATTTATTACCGTCACCACCAAGCACAGCAACTTTACGCACTTTATCTTCTAACTTCCCAACAACTCTTGCACCCTTCACATGTAATGATTGTTTCACGTGTTCAGCAAACTGTCCAAGTGTCATTTCTTCTTGTAAATATCCTATTTTACCAAGACCTAATGTTTCACCTTTATTATCCAGCGGATATATATCATAGGCCACTTCTTCATATGGATGAGCTACCAACATCGCTTTAATAATTTTTCTTTGTAGTGAAGCTGGAATAATTGTTTCGATACGCACCTCTTCCACACGCTCTAACTGCCCAGTTTCCCCGATATAAGGATTTGTCCCTTCTCTAGGGATAAACGTACCTACCCCTTCACTACCGAACGTACAGTGGCTATAATTACCGATATGACCAGCACCCGCATCTCCAAGAGCTTTGCGCACCTCTTCTGCATGAGTTACTGGAACAAATACAGCAATTTTTTTCATTTCTTCTGCGTATGTCGGAACTAATACTTCTGTATTTTGTAACCCTAATGCATCAGCAAGTAAATCATTTACCCCGCCTGTAGCAATGTCTACATTTGTATGGGCCGCATAAACTGCAATATCATTTTTAATACACATTTCAATAATTCTTCCGTACGCCTTATCTGTATGAATCGCTTTTAACGGATTAAAAATTAGAGGGTGATGCGCAATAATGACATTCGCTCCTAATTGAATCGCCTCGTTCACAACTACCTCCGTTACATCTAACGCTATTAATACGTGCTGAACAGGTTTATTAAGCGCTCCAATCTGTAAGCCAATCTTATCCCCTTCCATCGCTAAATGCTTCGGATACATACCTTCAAATAAAGAAATAATTTCATGGCCATTCGGAATTTTACTCATGATAAAACCTCCCCTATCATTTTCATTTTCGCTTCTACTTCTGCACGCTTCACTTTTGTCTCTTCAGACTCTGCTGCACGCTCTAACTGCTTTAAAATATTTTGGAAGTTTTTCAATTCCCCTTCCCACTTTTCAACAAAAGCCTCACTTTTTTCTTTTATTAAAAATGGACCCATAAACAATTCAGCTTGTTTATGTTCAGAGTAAGGTACTGCGATATCTCCTCGCTCTCCGACTAAAATCTCATAAATTTTCCCGTCTTCTTTTACGATTTTTTCATGGATAAGCTCCCAGCCATTCTCAATAAACCATTCACGAATATGATGTGCAGCAATATTAGGCTGTAAGATTAAACGCGTTACACCTTTTAATTTTTCTTTACCACTTTCTAAAATGTCACGAATTAACGCTCCACCCATACCAGCAATCGTAATAACATCTACTTCTCCTGGGGTAATAACAGCTAACCCATTACCTTTACGAACATCTACTTTATCTTGCAAGCCACTCTCAGCTACAGTCGCTTGCGCAGAGCGAAACGGCCCATCTACAACTTCTCCTGCAACTGCTTTTGTAGCAATATTATTTATAATTGTATAACACGGTAAATACGCATGATCCGACCCAATATCAGCTACTGTAGATCCTACCGGAATCTCCCGCACAACTTCTTCTAATCGTTTTGAAAGCTTTACTTCATTCATGTATTTCCATTACTCCTTCTCTTGTCAGTCTGTCTCCATGATAATGAATTTATAGTAGTTGTTGCAAGTCCAGAACAACACTTCAATTCTCTATTACTAATCGTATTTTAGAAAGTATAGAAAAACAAGCCTTTTGCACAAAAGCAAAAGGCTTGTTTTTCTATACTTTATTTTTTCTTCGATAACCAATCAGCTACTTTAGCTGCTTGATCAGCTGGAACTACATTTGGTGGCATATTCCCTTTTCCTTTTGAAAGAATTTCTTTAATTTCATCTTTCGAGAGTTTCCCACCAATTTTTTGTAAATTAGGTCCTACTGCTCCTTGTAACTGATCACCATGACAGCTCGTACAGCTTTGCTTCACAATATCCTCTGGCTTTGATACTGTTTGTGCTGGTTTCCCGCCATTTTTTGCATCAGCTAACTCTTTAGATTTATGTAGCCCTTGAAATGAAAATACAAACATAACGATAATACCTAATGCTGCAATAAGAGCGAACGGAATCAGCGGATTACGTTTCATATCTCTTCTCCCCCCTCTATACCCCTAAATAGTTAGATGATTCAGTCATTTCCATTGTACTTGAAAACGCTCTATCAGAAAAGAGTAAACTATTACTCGTTGAAAATATTCCATAAATTCAGTTTATTGATTTTCACTTTTATATCGCATATTATTTCGATAAATATTAACGTTTCTCATCATATTTTTCACTTTTCTACATATTTTTTTGTATAGAATAAACAAAATTAATCGAAAAATCGAAAAATGAGCATTTGCAAATCAAAAGACAATTCTGTAAAATAAATTACAAGAAATTGTAATCGTTGCTGATAGCTAAATTTTAACAAAAATTAACAAAATAAAAAAGTTTACTTCACAATCGTGAAGTAAACTTAAAAATAACCTATTCTAAGAAATCCTTAAGACGTTTACTACGGCTCGGATGTCTTAATTTGCGAAGTGCTTTTGCTTCAATTTGACGAATACGTTCTCTCGTTACGCCGAATACTTTCCCAACTTCTTCAAGCGTACGAGTTCGTCCATCATCTAAACCAAAACGAAGACGCAGAACATTTTCTTCACGATCTGTTAGTGTATCTAACACATCTTCTAATTGTTCTTTTAGCAATTCATACGCTGCATGGTCCGCAGGCGATGTTGCTTCTTGGTCTTCAATAAAGTCACCTAAATGGGAGTCGTCTTCTTCACCAATCGGTGTTTCAAGAGAAACTGGCTCCTGTGCAATTTTTAAGATTTCGCGTACTTTTTCTGGAGCAAGATCCATTTCTTCACCAATCTCTTCAGGAGATGGTTCGCGTCCTAAATCTTGTAATAATTGACGTTGTACACGAATTAACTTATTAATTGTTTCAACCATATGAACTGGAATACGAATTGTTCGCGCTTGGTCTGCAATCGCACGTGTAATAGCTTGGCGAATCCACCAAGTTGCATACGTACTAAATTTAAACCCTTTACGATAATCGAACTTTTCAACCGCTTTAATTAGACCCATATTCCCTTCTTGGATTAAGTCTAAGAAAAGCATACCGCGGCCCACATAGCGCTTTGCAATACTTACTACAAGACGTAAGTTTGCTTCCGCAAGACGGCGTTTTGCTTCTTCATCGCCTTCTTCAATACGTGTCGCAAGTCGAATTTCTTCTTCAGCGGATAGTAAGTCAACGCGACCAATTTCTTTTAAGTACATACGAACAGGATCATTGATTTTCACACCTGGTGGCACACTTAAATCATTGAGGTCGAATTCTTCTTCCGTTTTTGTAATTTGGCGATTATTAGGACCTTCGTCGTTGTCATTGTCACCAACTAAGTCAATCCCTTGTTCACCTAAATATTCGTAGTATTCATCCATTTGGTCGGATTCAATTTCAAATCCATTCATGCGTTCTGCAATCTCTTCATATGTAAGAACGCCACGTTTTTTTCCGAGCTCAGTGAGTTGTTCTTTCACTTGCTCAAGGGTCATTTCAGTTTCAATTTGTTTAGAACGAGCTGGTTTGTCAGCCATCTGTTCCCCTCCTTACGCGAGATACAAACATTCATTATACTAAAATTTTATCGAAAAAGCTATTTTCTTGCTTTTTGATTTTGTAAATATGCTACATAATATTTAGCAGCCTCTACAGGATCTGTTTTTTCCATTTGTTTTACTTTAAAGATAATTTCCATCTTTTCAAGTTTTTCCTTATGACGTCTGAGCGCCTCCAAATGGCCTTGTAACGCTTCTTCTGTGTATTCTGGATTAATAAATTCATCCGTCGAAATATCAGTGATAATATTTTTCAACTTTTCATCAGAGAGCCAACTTAAAAATGTTCCGACTGAAGGTTCATTTCCCTTTTCATAATATGCGTATAGTTCATATAAAATCCCTTTATGTTCTTCTGTATAAAAATCTTCTATATGAGATTCCATACGCACTGCCACTTCTGCACTTTGCAACATATGGTAAATAATTTCTCTTTCTGCTCTTTCAAAACCTGTTAATTTCGGTTTAGTTTGAACAATTTGAGATGGCTTAGAGACCTGCTTTATTTGTTTTTGCTGTACCTTTTGTTCTTTGCGATATTGGTGTAATTGATTCAAAAGTGTTTCCATTGAATACGAAAATTCTTGCGATAATGACTTTAAATATGACTCGGCCTGCATCGCGTCCTGCAACAATGATAACTCTTTTAAAACACTTTTCACATATTCTTCTTTGCCAGACTCATCTTGCAAATTTTTCCCTAAACGCAAATAATTTATTTTGAAACCAACAAAACTTATACTTGATTTCACAAGATTTTCAAAAGCCGTTGTTCCATATTGTTGCACATATTCATCAGGGTCAAGCTTATCTGGCAATGGTGTAACTTTCACTTGGCAACCAACTTGCAATAATAATTGCCCTGCTTTCATCGTCGCTTCTCGCCCTGCTTTATCACCATCATAGCAAAGAACAACAGTTTCAACGTTACGTCGCAGAAGTTTCGCTTGTTCTTCAGTTAAAGCCGTTCCCATTGTCGCAACAGCCTCTTCCACGCCACTTTTTACCGCGGCTAGCACATCGGCATAACCTTCAAATAGGACAACCTGCCCACGTTTTCTAATAAACGGTCTTGCTTGGTGGAAATTATACAACAGCTTACTTTTGTGAAAAATCGGTGTTTCAGGGCTATTTAAATATTTCGGAGTATCATCTCCTAGCGCCCTTCCACTAAACGCTATCACCTTACCTTGTAAAGTATAGATTGGAAACATAACCCTTCCTCGGAAGCGGTCATAATGACTACCATCCTTCTCACTTCTTACAAGAAGGCCAGCTTGTTCCATACTAGATAGCGACAAACCTCTTTTTTGTAAAATTTTCGTTGCTGCATCCCAAGCTGGTGATGCATAACCAATTTCAAATTTCTCTATCATCTCTTTTGTGATACCACGTTTTAATAAATAAGAAAGTGCTTCATTTCCCTCTTCTGTATTTACTAACAAATGATGATAATACTTTTTCAAAAGTTCATGAGCCTGTTGCATGATGACAGTGTCATCAGATATGTCTTCTTGTTGTCCTTGCCCTGATGTATACTCTGCAATTGTAATCCCATTTCTTTCACCAAGCTTTTGAACAGCCTCAGTGAAAGCGAGTCCTTCCATTTTCATAAGAAAGGAAAATACATTTCCACCTTCTCCACATCCGAAGCAATGAAAGATTTGCTTATCAGATGAAACAGAGAATGAAGGTGAGTTCTCACCATGAAATGGACAAAGGCCGAAATAGTTACGCCCCTGCTTTCTAAGTTGAACATACTCACCAATCACTTCTACAATATCGGATGATGTCCGAATCTGTTCAACAACTTCTTCGGGAATTCTGTTCCCCATAACTCCAGCTCCGTGTCGTATTTTGTATTCGATATAAATTAAAAGATTCCTTTATAATTCGACAATATTTTTTCTAAATTTATTAGAAAGTGCTGTCGATCACGTTGTACAAATGATTTTAGGCCTTTCGTATAAGCCCCCTACCTGCGTAACTTCGCAGATACATACCTACTATATAAAATTGTATCCATTTGCTCATCTGTTACAAATGTACCTCTTGGAGACAATACCAATACTCCATTTTTTACAAGAAGACTAGCAAGACCCACATCCTGTGTGATCACGAGATCTGTAACTTTTGCATGTTGATAAATATAAAAATCAACTTCATCTTGTTCAGAATCTACATAGACCCAATACCTTGCTGTTTTCTTGAACGATGAGCATAAGATGCGACAAACAAAATTTCGACATAAAATTTTGTTTCAACTTGCACAATTTCATTCTTCACGGGACACGCATCTGCATCAACTAACATGTTATTGATGTTTTGCATATTTCTGTATTCTACATCCCTTCTGTGAATCCTTCCATAATGTGCGTTTTCTTGTTTAGATTTTGTCGATTTAACGTAAATACATGTCTTTTTCGCAAATCCTATCCCTAGTTTATTCTGAAAAATTAAAGTCTAAACGTAAAATATAGGTTTTTATCACAATTTTTTATTATAATATATTTTCTTCAACTACGCTACATATCCCTTTAATTTTCATCTTGCATTTAAAGATAACAAACTCGTTCCGTTAGCATAATAAAAAAACAGAAGAATATAAGTATAACCATTCCGCTATATTCTATTACTAAGACTAAAGTTCATGCTCTACTTCGCATCTTCCTCTACCTACTTCTCACGAGCGAAAAAAGCACATTCACCTTTGGTAAATGTGCTAAAACATTTTTTGGTTTTGCACTGCATTCACAATAATATTTGCTGTTTCTTCAATCGCCTTATTCGATACATCAATCACTTGACAATTTATTTTACTAATTACTTCCTCAAAATGATCAATTTCTTCTTTAATACGATTAATATTTGCATATGTTGCTCCATCACTTAATCCAAGTGATTTTAATCGTTCTTTTCGAATATGATTTAACTTATCCGGTGTAATTTTCAAACCGAAACATTTCTCTTTTGCCACTTGATATAATTCCTCAGGCGGATCCACTTCCGGTACAAGTGGTACATTAGCAACTTTCAAACGTTTGTTATGCGCTAAATATTGTGAAAGTGGTGTTTTTGATGTACGTGAAATTCCAATCAACACGATATCGGCTTTTAAAATACCACGTGCATCTCTGCCATCATCATATTTAACTGCAAATTCAATCGCTTCAATTTTTTTAAAGTACTCTTCATCTAATCTTCGAACGACACCTGGCTCATACCTTGGTACTTGCCCTGTAATTTCTTCAATTTGATCGATAAGAGGTCCGATAATATCGTATGCCTCTACTCCTTCTTTTGCCGCTTCTGTCAATAAATATTGACGCATATCAGGCTTTACTAACGTAAAACAAATAAGCGCTTGATTGCTCTTGGCAATCGAGATCACTTCTTTTAATGTCCCTGTATCTTCTACATACGGTACACGTCTAATATCAGGAGCGAATGGGAACTGCCCCATTGCCGCTCTAACAACCAAATCAGCCGTTTCTCCTACAGAGTCAGATACGACATATACGATTTTATTATCCATTACATTACCTCACTTTAAACAAATTACACTTATTCGTTATTTACTAAATTGACAAATGCACGCGTAATATTTGTTTTTGTAATTCGTCCAATCACTTCTAGACCTTGTTTCGTATCCTTTACAACTGGCATCGCATCAATCTGTCTTTCTATTAATTCCATCGCAATATCATATAAAGAATCCTCTCTGCGACACATCGCAATGTTTGGCATCCTTGTCATGATAATATTAACCGGAAGAGAGGTTAAATCCTGCTTTCCTAAGCTAGCTCGCAATAAATCTTTACGAGATACAACGCCAACTAATAAAGTAGATTGATCTACAACAAATAATGTACCAACATCCTCTAGAAACATAGTACAGATTGCATCGTATACTGATACATTTTTATCAATTACAGCCGGTCTAGATTGATAATCTTGTACTTTAATTTTCTTAACAGCTTCAGATAATAGCTGTCCCCCAGTTTTACCCGTATAAAAATAACCTACGCGTGGACGCGCTTCTAAATAACCAGCCATCGTTAAAATTGCTAAGTCTGGTCTTAGCGTTGCACGTGTTAAACCCAATTGCGCAGCAATTGACTCCCCTGTAATAGGACCGTGATCTTTTACAATCTGAATGATATGTTCTTGCCGTTTATTCAGCTCTATGATAATCACCACCTTTAATGCACAACGAAAAAAGTTATACTATCTCTTAAATATTATATACTAAATATGCTATTCGAAAAAGAAAGTATGTAAAAAGGACCGTATACGGCCCTAATTATATCTGAAACTTATCAAGTTGTTCTAGGAAACGCCTTGATTTCAAATAAATCCCACAATATTCATCATAATATGTATTCAATACTGTGCGCATTTGTTTTTTTGTACTATCCTTCACCGATACATTACCGAGCCGGTGTAGATCGAAGTGAAAAAAGAGACGTAATAATTTATGAACAGCCTCTCCCACCGGGATACGATACGGATCTTGCTCCGCATGACGCGAGCACAGAAAACCACCTTCTCGGACAGAGAAGGCGACAAAATCTGTTGCTTGATGACAAATAGCACATGTATCAAAATACGGACGCATCCCTAATACCGGAAGCATTTTCGTTTGATAAATTAACGATAATACCTCTGGGTCAACACCCTCACACATATAATGCAACGTTTGATATAACATTTCAAATAAATACGGATTATGCTTCTTATCTTCTGTTGCTTTATCAGTTAATTCAATAATAAATGATGCATAAGCAGTTAAAAATATATCCTCACGAATTTCTTTCATAGATGAAATAATCTCGCCTTGTTGCAAAGTTCCAAGTCCAGATCCCATTTGAATAAGAAAATGACCATGTGTCATAAGTTGCGAAATAGCTGCTAACCGACTTTTCGGTTTTTTCGCCCCTCTTGCCATTGCACTTACCTTACCAAATTCCCGTGAGAATATTGTAACAATCTTGTTCGTTTCTCCGTAATCTGTCGTACGGATAACAATGCCCTCAACTTTTTGAAACATGTTCGTCACCATCCAAGGTTTGAACAAAACGGGTCAAGAAATTGGAGAATCTAAATGCGCTAACTCCTCTTCATGTTGATCCATCTCATCGTTTACGTCTTTTTCCATTTCTTTCAAAAGCAAATACGTTTCAATGCTTCCTGTTTTGGAGAAAAACTTCCAGGTAAAATCTAGCATAAGAATCCACCTTTCTCAATAAGCGTAGCCTATAAACCAATTTCTTTTGTTGTTATTAAATTGACCCATTTTGTTCATTTTCATGTGAGAAAAATTTTTCCTAATTTATCAAGGTTTATGAAAACCAATAATCAGTGGATGAACAAAACATCCACTGATCATAACTTTACTTCATATTAATATTCGTCTTCACGGAAACCAAGGTCACGCAGCTGTGACATTTTATTGCGCCAATCTTTTTGCACTTTCACCCATACTTCTAAAAATACTTTAGAACCGAGAAGTGCTTCAATGTCAAAGCGAGCTCGCTTACCAACTTCTTTTAACATCTTCCCTTGCTTACCGATAATAATTCCTTTTTGTGATGCGCGTTCAACAACAATCGTTGCATTTATATAAACTGCCCCGCCTTCACGTTTTTGAATTGCATCAATAACAACAGCTACAGAATGTGGCACTTCTTCACGTGTTAAATGTAATACTTTTTCACGAATAAGCTCTGCAATAATAAATCGCTCTGGATGATCCGTTACTTGATTATCTGGGTAGTATTGTGGTCCTTCTGGTAAATACTTTTTAATTGCTCCAATTAACGCTTCCACATTATTACCGTCTAATGCAGAAATTGGTACAATCTCTGCAAACTCATGTAGCTTACGGTATTGATCAATTAACTCTAATAATTGCTCTGGATGAACTTGGTCAATTTTATTAATTACCAAAAATACCGGTTGTTTCGTTTCTTGTAATTTCTCAATAATGAATTCCTCACCACGACCAAATCCTTCAGTTGCATTGACCATAAACAGAACAATATCAACTTCTTTCAATGTCGTTTGAGCCATCTTCACCATGAAGTCACCTAGTTTATGTTTAGGTTTATGTATTCCTGGTGTATCAATGAAAATCACTTGTGAATCATTTTCTGTATATACACCTTGAATTTTATTACGAGTTGTTTGTGGCTTGTCGCTCATAATAGCAATCTTCTGGCCGATAATACGATTTAAAAATGTAGATTTCCCAACATTCGGTCTGCCAATAATAGAGACAAAACCTGATTTATAACCTTTTCTATTCATGTAAATCCTCCGCTAAAAATGCTCCTGGTAACAATTCTCCGACTGTTGTCTCTTGAACGTCACCATGTAAGTTTGATAAGTATACTTTCGTATCCTGTTTACATAATTCTACCATAACTTGTCGACATGCTCCACAAGGAGGTACTGGGCGCTTTGTATCCGCTACGACTGCAATAGCTACAAACTCTTTATCCCCTTCAGAAATCGCCTTAAATAAAGCTGTTCTTTCTGCACAGTTACATAAACCATATGATGCATTTTCAACATTACATCCACGATATATTTTTCCATCTTTAGTTAGTAAAGCTGCACCTACTTGAAATTTAGAATATGGTACGTACGCTTGTTTACGCGCTTCGATTGCTTCTTGAATTAATTGTTTGCTATTCATATTCCCGCATCCTTTCCCTTCACAGATGTGAATAGATACATTCTTTCATTAAAGGCCTTCACGGCGCTCCCAAAGCTTAATAAAAGCTTTGGAATGCCAACTATACCATATACGGTAAAAAGATAATAGCACCAATTACAACAGCTATAATTGCAAACAATAAAACCGCTCCCGCTGCAACATCCTTTGCAATTTTTGCAAACGGATGAATATCAGCGATTGCTAAGTCTACTGTTTTTTCAATAGCCGTATTCACCATCTCTAAACTTATTACAATCCCAATCACAATAAGTAATATAATCCATTCTGTTTTTGTAATATGGAAATAAAAGCCGCAGCATATAACAATGACTGCGGCCAAATAGTGAATTTTCATATTTCGTTCATGACGAAGACAAAAGTACATGCCAGCTATAGCATATCCAAAACTATTTATAAGTTTTCCTTTTTTCATCGTCCTAATCCAAATGCCTCTAAAATTTCTTTTTGTCTTCCAAACATTTCTTTTTCATCCTCTTCTGTCATGTGATCATAACCAAGCAAATGTAAAAAGCCATGTAACGCTAAAAACCCGAGTTCACGATCAAAAGAATGTCCATATTCCTCAGCTTGTTCTTTTGCTCTTGGAATAGAAATAATAAGATCCCCTAACATACGTGGCATCTCTGCACCGACGATTTCCATTTCGCCTTCTCCCATTTCTTCCATTGCAAAAGAAATAACGTCTGTAGGCTGATCCTTGTCTCGGTAGTCACGGTTAATTTCGCGAATACGTTCATTATCTACAAACGTAACCGATAATTCTGTTCCTTCTTCTATATTTTCCATTTGGGCTGCTTTCTCTACCAATCCTCGAATCAAACTTATATATTCGTCTTTCACTTCTTCTGTTTCATCAATAAAATCAATTAATAAACTCATTCTTTCTCCTTTTCTTCCGGCAGTTCCGGATATGTAATACGAGAATGGAAAATACCATTTAATGTTTCACATAACGTTTTACCAACAATTTGTAATTCTTTAAATGTCAAATCACATTCACTAAATTGCCCATCTTGCAAACGATCTCTAATAATACTTTGCACTAAATTATTAATTTGATCTGGCGTTGGATGATTCATCGAACGTACCGCCGCTTCTACACTATCAGCAATACCAACAATTGCCGACTCTTTAGATGTCGCTTTTGATCCTGGATAGCGGAATATCTCTTCCTTATATTTCTCTTTATCCTCTTTAATCGCTTTATAGTAAAAATATTTAAGCAACGTTGTACCGTGATGCTGTCCGGCAATATCAACAATTTCTTGAGGAATATGATACTCTTCCAACATCCTCACCCCATCAGTTACATGAGCAATGATAATATCTTTACTCGTTACAGGATCTAATTTATCATGCGGGTTTTTAATTCCCATCTGGTTTTCAATAAAAAACTGCGGTTGTACTGTCTTTCCTACATCATGATAATATGCCCCTACACGCGCTAACACTCCATTTGCTCCAACCGCTTCACAAGCAGCTTCAGACAGATTCGCTACCATTACACTATGGTGATACGTACCCGGTGCTTCTAATAAAATTTTACGCAGGAGCGGGTGATTCGGACTTGAAAGTTCCATTAATTTCATACTTGATACAATTCCGAGTCCACTTTCTAAATACGGTAAAATCCCCATAGCTAGAACAGAAGAGATAATCCCTGAAACTGCAGCCATTAATAATTGCATACCAATTTCAAGAGGCGAAAAGTTCCCATTTCGCAATAGTAGCAAAGCCGCCAATACGACTACATTTAATACAGAAACGAGTATACCAGCTTGTAAAATCATCGTACGACGATTTTTTTCTCTCAAGAAGATGCTAACCGATAATGAACTTAATAAAACATAAATACCTACACTATAATTCAGTGTACTCGTTACACCTTCATTAAACATAATACTTCCGCACACAGAAAAAATCATACTTGTTAAAAATACAAATCGATCACCAATCATTAATTTTACAAGTATCGTCCCCATCGCGACCGGAACAACATACGCAATCCCCGCATATTCAAGCTTTTGAAATAAACTAATGATTTTCATTAAAACAATCGTGATAGACAGAATTGTGATGTACGCTAAGACATACGGCCTATCTTCTCTTTTTCGCTGTAAAAATAATTCAAACTGCTTATGCATAAAGTATAGCAACACACAAATGAGCACCGCCAAACCAACATAAGGTTGGAAGGTATTACCTTTCTCTAGCAACCCAACTAATTTCAACTGATTATACATATCACTTGAAATCGTTTCTCCTTCCCTAACAAGAACTTGTCCTTGAAGGATATAAACAGGTGCAACTAAATCTTCCTCTGCTTTTCTCTTCTCTTTTGTTAAAGTCGGATCATAAAAATAATTCGCTGAAATTGCATATTTCCCTAGTGCCTTAACAGCCTCTTTTAGACCACTATCGACATTAACACTATTCATCTCACTTACATACCGCTCTTTTGCGTCCTTCAATTCGTCCATTTTAATATGCATAGTCATTATACTATTAATGGCTGTGACTGCTGCATCTTTCGCTAATACCAATTGGCTTGAATCTGCGTTAATCAAGTTCAGTAAGTTTGAATCAGATAAATCTTTTGTTAAATCGACAGGTAATTTCTTTTTCAACTTGTCCACTTTATCAGCATCAGTAATCTTTTTTTGCTCATCTGGCCCAATAGCTTTAATCTCTTGTACCACTTCATCTACCTTAGCAAAAACATCATTAACAATATCCACTTTATTTTGTTTAAGCTCACTTCTATATGTATACTGATCTTCAACTTTTGTAGCGGCATCTTTTTTCTTTTTTTCCGTTGTAACTTTATCTTCAATTTTAATAGGAGAGTGGATTGTTTTTTTTGCAATAGAGTATATTTCAACATCTAATTGCTCTGGTTTCACATTATTCATAAGTGCAAAAAACAGTACCGCTCCTAATAAAACGTAAGAAATCCAACTTAGTTTTTTCGAATGTTGTAAATTACGAAACCACTTAGAAATTTCTTGAGATCTTGACATGATTTCAATACCTTCTCCTCTCCAGAAATAAAGTGAAACTATTCATACTTTCATCTCTTCTAGCCAATGATGCTTTTTGGGGCAACATTTTTATACAACATCACCTATAGTTTATTTCCCTCGTCTTTAATGATAGTAAAAAATATGCCGTTCGCCAACCTTATCATACAAAAAGAAATGATCCTGACAAATAGGATCATTCCATTTTATCATATGCCTCAATAATACGTTGCACTAACGGGTGTCTCACAACGTCTGTTTGTTCCAGTGTAATGAACGAAAGACCTGATACACCAGACAAAACATTAGCAGCAATAGAAAGACCTGATTTTACCCCTTTTGGCAAGTCTACCTGTGAAGGATCTCCAGTAATAACCATTTTAGAAGTAAAACCTAATCGTGTTAAAAACATTTTTATTTGGGCACCAGTTGTATTTTGCGCCTCATCTAATATAACAAATGAATCATCAAGAGTACGCCCTCTCATATAAGCAAGGGGTGCAATTTCAATTACACCTCGCTCCATCATACGCTGTGTATATTCTTGTCCAAGAATATCGTGCAATGCATCATATAGTGGACGTAAATACGGATCTACTTTTTCTTTCAAATCACCCGGTAAAAACCCTAGACTCTCCCCAGCTTCTACAGCAGGTCTTGTTAAAATAATTTTCTTTACATACCCTTGCTTTAACGCTCTCACAGCCATTACTACAGCCAAGTATGTTTTTCCTGTCCCAGCAGGTCCTATTCCAAATACAATATCATTCTTTTTCATTGCATGAATATATCGTCTTTGTCCCATCGTTTTCACACGAATGGATTTACCTTTTGCTGTTTTAAAAATTTCCTCTTCATATAGTTCTTCGAATTGAGCGATTTTTCCTTGTTGCCCAAGCTGAATTGCATACGCAACATCTCTTTCCGAAATTGACACACCTTTACGGATAACAACAAGTAACTGTTGTAAGATTTTTTCTACGAGCGCCACAGTTTCATCTGCGCCAGATACACGAACAGACTCTCCTCTAGTCACAATCGATACACTAAGTTCTCGTTCAATTACTTTTAAATGAGCATCATTTACCCCAAAAAGAGCGATTGCCTCGTTGGGATTTTCCAATTGTTGGTTCATTTCTACTAATTGTTCTGCCATTACTCAGTCTCCTTGAATATCGGATTCAGATATTGGTTGTGGCTCTGCAATATTTTCAATCACTGTATAATGTAATGTGACCTTTAGGTGATCCACCTCAACCTCTTGACTCAAAATCTTATCACTTACAATCATAGCATGTTCATCCAATTTTTTCTTTAGTTCTTTTTCTGCCATCTCTTTTGCTACTTTCATCGCTTGCTTTTCAGTATATTCTCGGTTCGCTTCTTCCTCTTCTCGCACAATATCTTTTTCGTATGCAATTGGTAATGTAAAACCAAATAATTTCACATCATGTTTTACACTTTCAGTACGAGAGCGCTTATACTTATCATGTTTAAATCCCCAAATTTTTATTTTAGCACTCCCAAATTTAAGAAAATATTCATTATACGAATTACCCGTATACACATGAAATTGTGTCTTTAACGGCACATCCACCTCAGATTTGTACCACGTCTCTCCATATACAATACCTTTAGCCGAAACAACTGTTGGATTCTCCTCATTACCATACACCCCTGATACGAGCAGTTGCCCCTTTTCTACATGGTCATTTTTCATGACGACTGGTTTTCCAACTTCCACAAACGTTTTTGTAATAGTCGCTTCTTTTTTTGCCACTAAGTTTTGTGGCTGTTGTTCCTTTTCTTTTTTCGGTTCATTTTTTTCAACAATTTTAAAATGATATGTTGTCCCTCTTATTTCCAATCCTGCCCAAGTAATCGCATTAATATTATCCGTTAAATGACGTTGAACATCTTCTACATTAGGCATTTGGAACTGTAATTTCCCTTTTTTAATACCCATTTTGTCCAATTCTTTTATCAATATATATTCTGTTTCAGGTTTTGCTCCTGTAATTTCAATTTTCCACACCATATTCGATAATGCAATCATTCCGAAAAAAAATATTAAAAAACCAATTAAAAATCCACTATTTTTAATTAAACGCTTATTCCAAAAAGGAAAACCGTAACGTCCAATAAAATATAATTTGCACTCATTTTTTCTATAGATTGGTTTTATTTTTTTCACATCTCGTAATAACATGCAAAAAACTAACGTTTCATCTGCAATCTTCTTTACATCCCAAACTAATAATTTTCTACGAACACACTCGTTAACAAAGCGTTCCGCCCCTCTACCTTCAATCCGTACCTTTACATACCCAAGCCACTTTATAAACCATTTATTTTTCATCGACTATCTCCACTACCTTTCTAAAAGTAGATACAATACCTTTCACTCTAAGTATCAAAATAGCTCGTACTAAAATGAAATAAAGCGGAACTTTAATCAGCGAGGGTTTCATCCCCACTAATTATCCCCTCACTAATCGGGCATTTTCTTTGTATGAACTGAATATTAAGATTGGATTACTACCTGTTAATGGGGATAAGGAAGAAAAACTTCACAAACGGAAGTTTCCCCTCACTCCTCTTTCTTTTCATTTTCTAAAAATGTCACTTGTTCAATTATCCCTTCAAGTAAAAGTTCTTCTGGAAGGATTGTTTTAATAACAAAGGATTGACCTTTAATTAATAATTGACCATGTTTTAATAGCAATCTTACCTCTTTATCTGAAAACACTAATAATCCTCGATGATTTTCTATATAGATATGCACTTGCCCAACAAGCGTGATCCGAGGTAGATCCATTAACACATCCACTGGCAGGTCTATTTGCTTCGTTAACCAATTCTTCATTTGTTCTAATTTCTTCATCTCCAAAAGACCCCCTCTCATCCCATATGTATGAAAAAAGAGCTTGTAATATCACGTCCAAACTGAAAAAAAGCATAAAAAAACGTCTCATACGAAATGAGACGTTTTTTTATGCTAATAGCTGTATAACCAGCTTATTCACTAGTGATCCGTCTGTTTTACCTTTTACTTTCGGCATAATAGCAGTCATCACTTTACCCATATCTGCTTTAGAAGTAGCACCAACTTCAGAAATAACTTGCTTAATTAAATCAGCTAATTCTTCTTCTGTTAATTGCTCCGGCAAATATGCGCTTAAAATCTGAATTTCACTTTGCAGTTTATCAACAAGGTCTTCACGACCAGCTTTTTTAAATTCAAGGAGGGAGTCCTTATACTGTTTTACTTCACGAGCTAAAACTGTTAATTCCTCTTCTTCAGTAAGAGTATGTTGCAGTTTAATACCTTCATTTTGTAAAGCAGCCTTAACCATACGAATGACGGTTAATTTTTCTTTTTGTTTATTCTTCATCGCTTGTTTCATATCATCGTTTAAACGACCGAGAAGACTCATAACTTACACCCTCTCTTAGAATTTACGCTTTCTTGCCGCTTCAGATTTCTTCTTACGTTTTACACTTGGTTTTTCATAAAACTCGCGCTTTCTTGCTTCAGCAAGTGTACCAGTTTTAGAAACCGATCTTTTAAAACGGCGAAGTGCATCCTCCAAAGACTCGTTTTTACGAACGACTGTTTTTGACATTCTCTTTCCCTCCCTCCGAAACATCACACTTACATACTAACTTCAGCATGCAAAAAGAAACACTTCTTCAGCATGTCTTTTACGATTATAATACATTTTATCACTTCAGGTCAACCATTTGGCAGAATAAAAGAAGAATAGATGCTCTTCCTTTTTCAAAAACTATGTAGATAGCTGTTATCTCTTTCCCTTAAAAATAAATATATTTTTATCACTAAATTATTTTTATACAGAGAACCGCTAAAAATACTCAGTTAACGAGCAATCCATTACATCCTCTTTCAATACTTAACTTCTCCACAAACGAAAAAAGCATGCAAACCCTTTTTGTTTGCATGCTTTTTATTACGCGCTTGCTGATTCTTTTTTCACATCATCTTCAAGAACACGAACAAACTGCGCTTCGTTATATGGATAACCAGCTTTTGTAAGCTTCACTTTTACTAACTTACCAATTAATTCTTCAGATCCTTCAAACACAATTTTTAAGTAGTTATCTGTATAACCTACATATAACCCTTCACGGTCACCATCTTTAAATGTCTCTTCCGGAATAATTTCGAGTACTTCACCTTCAAACCCAGAAGCATACTCTTTCGCTAATTGATTAGATAGCTCAATTAGACGATGAACACGATCGTTCTTCACATCTTCAGGAACTTGATCTTCCATACGTGCTGCTGGTGTACCTGTACGTTTTGAATAAGGGAAAACGTGTAATTCAGAGAAACGATTCTCTTTAATGAAATTGTACGTTTCCATGAATTCTTCTTCTGTTTCACCTGGGAATCCAACGATTACATCTGATGTGATCGCAAGACCTGGTAGCGCCTCTTTCAAACGATCTAAACGCTCTTGGAAAAATTCCATCGTATACTTACGGCGCATACGTTTTAATACAGTATTAGATCCTGATTGCAGTGGAATATGCAAGTGACGTACAACTACTTCAGATTTATCCAGCACTTCAATTACTTCATCTGAAATTTGACTCGCTTCGATAGAAGAAATACGAAGACGTTTCAATCCGCCTACTTCTGCTTCCATATCACGAAGTAATCCAGCTAAGTTATAATCTTTTATATCTTCACCGTATCCACCTGTATGAATACCTGTTAATACGATTTCTTTATAACCTGCATCTACTAATTGCTGCGCTTGTTTAATAACTTCTTTTCCATCACGAGAACGCATTAAACCACGCGCCCAAGGAATGATGCAAAATGTACAGAAGTTATTGCAACCTTCTTGTATTTTTAAAGATGCACGTGTACGGTCCGTGAAATATGGTACATCAAGTTCTTCGTATACACGTGTTTTCATAATATTGCGGACAGCATTAATTGGTTGACGCTCTTTACGGAACTCTTCGATGTATCCTAACATTTTCTCACGATCTTGCGTACCAACAACAATATCTACACCTGGAATTGCCATGATTTCTGCTGGAGATGTTTGTGCATAACATCCAGTTACACAAATTACCGCATCTGGATTTTGACGTACAGCACGTCTAATTACTTGACGGCTTTTTTTATCTCCAGTATTTGTTACTGTACATGTATTAATAACATATACATCAGATTTCTTTTCATATTCAGTTCTTTCATAACCACCTTGTTTAAACAATTGCCAAATCGCTTCTGTTTCATAGTGGTTTACTTTACAACCTAACGTGTGGAACGCAACAGTTGCCATTGATTATCACCCCATCAATTCAAAATGATAAGAAGCGGCACTTAACGCATAAAGCGGAGCCGTTTCTGTTCTTAAAATTCTTGGTCCTAAACTACATGGTACAAATTTATGTTCACGAAGTGCAGTAATCTCTTCCTCCGCTAAACCGCCTTCTGGTCCAAATACAATTAACAGCTTTTGACCCGGTTTAATCGTCGCTAAAGCTTTCGCAAAATTAGATTTCTCACCTTGTTTTGCTTCCTCTTCATACGCAACAAGACAACTATCATACTCACTACTCATTGCAAGTAATTGCTTAAATGATGCAGGAGCATGCACTTCTGGAATTTCACTTCTATGTGATTGTTCCGCAGCTTCTTTCACAATCTTTTTCAAACGCTCAACTTTTTTATCTGCTTTTTTCGCATCCCATTTTACAATAGAGCGAGATGCTTGAAAGGGTAAAAATGCAGCTGCCCCAAGCTCAGTTCCTTTTTGAAAAATTAACTCTAGCTTGTCTCCTTTCGGCAGTCCACTTGCAATCGTCACGAACACAGGAAGTTCGCTTGACGCCTCTATCCATTCTACAATAGCGGTATCCACAAATTCACTGGTAATTTCAGCAATTGAACATTCTGCTGTTTTACCATTTACACAGCAATAAATGTGGTCGCCAGCTGACATACGCATCACTCTTGCGATGTGATGGACATCATCACCCATTATGCGAATACTTGTCTCATTTACATATTTCTCTTCTACAAAATAACGTTGCATATAATCACCTTAGTAGAGTTTCGTTCCTTTCGTAAGTCAATACTTACGAAAAGAACGAAACGTTATCATTTTCATATAACAAACGGCAAGTCCCTCACCTTATATAGTGAGAGACTCCCCTGTTCTTTATAGACTAAAATCTATATTACGCATTTCGTGCAATAATTGCTACCCAATCTTCCATTCGAAGCACGTCTTCAATTGTAAATCCAGCTTTTTCTAACGCTTCAGAAATTACTTTTTCTTTCGCCGCAATAATACCAGATGTAATAAATAATCCACCTGGCTTCACAACTCTCGCTGCATCTTCAGGGAATAGAAGAATAATTTCCGCTAATAAATTTGCTACGATTAAATCAACCTGACCTTCAATACCTTCTAATAGACTATTCTGTCCAACATTGACAATGTCATCTGTTTTATTTAAGCGCACATTCATCTCTGCACTTTCAACTGCGACTGGGTCTAAATCATACGCTTGAACAGAAGCCGCACCTAATTTTGCTGCTGCAATACTAAGTACCCCCGAACCTGTCCCCACATCAATTACAGTATCACCTGGCTGAACTGTTTTTTCTAACGCACGAATACACATCGTTGTTGTTGGATGTGTCCCTGTACCAAACGCCATACCTGGATCTAATTCAATAATTTTTTCATCTGGAGAAGACGGTGTATATTCTTCCCACGTCGGCACAATTGTGAATGTATCAGAAATTTGAACTGGATGATAATATTTCTTCCAAGCAGTAGCCCAATCTTCCTCATCGACTTCATTAATTGTAATGTTTCCTGTACCAATTTCGATGTCGAAAGATGGTAGCGCATCAATAGATGATTTTACACTTGCAACCGTTTCGTGTAAAGAATCCGTTTGTGGGAAATATGCTTTCACCAAAACACCCTCACTTGGGTATTCATCTGGGTTAAGTGCATAAATCTCACCGTATTGTTGCTCACGCTCTTTCGTTAACTCAGCCGGATCCTCAATTGCAACCCCGCTAGCGCCTGCTTCGTGCAAAATATGAGAGACAGCTTCTACTGCTTCTTCTGTTGTATGAATACTAATTTCTGACCATTTCACAATTTACCAACTCCATTTTTTATTTCCATTATTCCCCTTTGAAAGCACGTTTAAGCTTTCCGAATAAGCTATCATCTTGATTTTCCTGACCTGCGAACTCACGTAATAATTCTTTTTGATGCGAAGTTAATTTCGTCGGTACAACGACACGAACCACTACGTATTGATCTCCTTGACCATATCCACGTACATTCGGAGCTCCTTTTCCTTTTAGACGGAATTCCGTTCCTGTTTGTGTTCCTGCTGGAATTTTCAACTTCACTTTCCCGTGAACTGTAGGTACTTCTACTTCAGCACCAAGCGCTACTTGTGCGAATGTCAATGGCATTTCACAAATAATATGATCGCCATCACGTTCGAAGAATTCATGATTTCTCACATGAACAACAACATATAAGTCACCTGCCGGCCCACCATTCACACCTGCTTCGCCTTTACCAGACACGCGAATTTGTTGACCATTATCAATACCAGCTGGAATTTTCACATTAATTTTTTTGCGTTTACGTACTTTACCAGAACCATGGCATGTCGTACATTTCTCTTTAATCATTTGGCCTGTTCCTGAGCAATGGTTACACGCTTGACGGTTTACAATACGGCCAAATGGTGTATTTTGTTCTACACTTATTTGACCTGTTCCTGAACAATGTTTACATGTTTCTTTTGAAGTTCCCGGCTTCGCTCCACTACCGTGGCAAGTATCACATGGATCTTCTACTGGAATCTCAACGTTTAATTCTTTACCAAAAATTGCTTCTTCAAACTCTAAAGTAACTTGATATTGTAAATCAGCACCTTGACGCGGAGCATTCGGATCACGACGTCTGCCGCCGCCACCAAAGAATGAACTAAAGATATCTTCAAAGCCGAAACCTCCACCAAAGTCTCCACCACCGAAACCTTGATTTGGACCAGCGTGACCAAATTGATCATACTGTGCGCGTTTTTGATCATCACTTAATACTTCATATGCTTCTTGTACTTCTTTAAACTTGTCAATTGCATTTTCTTCTTTACTTACGTCTGGATGGTACTTTTTAGCCAAACGACGATACGCTTTTTTAATTTCATCTTTAGAAGCGCCCTTGCTAAGTCCAAGCACCTCATAATAGTCTCGTTTATTCATAAATTTGTAACCCCCGAATCTTTCACATAAACGTAATTTTAACACCGAAAGAAAGTGCTTTGCAACAAAGTTTCCTCACTTACAATATGCAAAGCCTAAAACTTAAGATCTTATCAAGAATGTCTTAGCTCAAATAACCACTTTTTTCTTATTCGTGAAAAAAGCCAAAGCCAAGGCACGCTTGACTTTGACTTTTTGTCATCTTACTTATTGTATTACTTGTCTTCTTTTACTTCTTCAAACTCAGCGTCAACTACATTGTCTTTTTTCGCACCAGCGTCTTGTGCTCCTTGCGCACCTTCCGCTTGCCCTGCAGCCGCTTGAGCTTGCTCATATAATTTAACAGTTAATTGTTGTACGATTTCTTGAAGAGCATCTTTTTTCGCACGGATTTCATCAAGTTCATTTTTCTCGATTGCCGCTTGTAATGCTTCTTTCGCTTCTGTTGCTTTCGCTACTTCAGCTGCATCTACTTTACCTTCTAAATCTTTTACAACTTTATCTGTTTGGAATACAAGTTGGTCAGCTTCGTTACGAAGTTCAACTTCTTCCTTACGTTTTTGGTCAGCGTCAGCATTTGCTTCAGCTTCTTGTACCATACGATTTACTTCGTCATCAGAAAGACCTGAAGAAGATTGGATTGTAATAGCTTGCTCTTTACTTGTTCCTAAGTCTTTCGCACGTACGTTAACAATACCGTTCGCATCAATATCGAATGTTACTTCGATTTGTGGAATACCACGTGGTGCTGGCGGAAGGTCTGTTAATTGGAAACGACCTAGTGTTTTGTTATCAGCTGACATTGGACGCTCACCTTGTAGCACGTGAATGTCTACCGCTGGTTGATTATCAGCAGCTGTTGAGAATACTTGTGATTTACTTGTTGGAATTGTAGTGTTACGCTCGATTAGTTTCGTAAATACACCACCCATAGTTTCAATACCTAAAGAAAGTGGAGTTACGTCTAATAATAGAACGCCTTCTACATCACCAGTAAGTACGCCACCTTGAACTGCAGCACCTAATGCTACAACTTCATCTGGGTTTACACCTTTATATGGCTCTTTACCAGTTTCACGTTTAATTGCTTCTTGTACAGCTGGGATACGAGTAGAACCACCAACAAGGATAACTTTATCTAATTCGCTTGGAGCAAAACCAGCGTCTTTTAATGCACGACGAGTTGGCTCTAATGTTCTTTCAACAAGACCTGCTGAAAGCTCTTCGAATTTCGCTCTTGTTAACGTTAATTCTAAGTGTAATGGACCAGCAGCTCCAGCACTAATGAATGGTAATGAAATTTGTGTTTGCGTTACACCAGAAAGATCTTTTTTCGCTTTTTCAGCTGCATCTTTCAGACGTTGAAGTGCCATTTTATCTTGACTTAAGTCAATGTTGTTTTCTTTCTTGAATTCAGCTACTAAATGATCGATGATAACTTGGTCAAAGTCATCTCCACCAAGACGGTTGTCACCAGCAGTTGAAATAACTTCAAATGTTCCATCTGCTAACTCAAGGATAGATACGTCAAAAGTACCGCCACCTAAGTCATATACTAGAATTTTTTGTTCTTCGTCTTGCTTCTCTAAGCCATAAGCAAGTGCTGCTGCTGTTGGTTCGTTAATAATACGTTCTACTTCTAAACCAGCAATACGACCAGCGTCTTTTGTCGCTTGGCGTTCTGCATCGTTGAAGTATGCTGGTACTGTAATAACAGCTTTCGTCACTGTTTCACCTAAGTACGCTTCAGCAGAAGCTTTTAAGTTTTGTAAAATGATTGCAGAAATTTCTTGAGGTGTATAATCTTTACCTTCAACTTCTACTTTATAGTCTGTACCCATATGACGTTTAACAGACATAATTGTATTTGGGTTTGTAATTGCTTGACGTTTCGCAACTTCCCCAACTTGACGCTCTTCATTTTTGAAAGCTACAACAGAAGGTGTTGTACGGTTTCCTTCTGGATTTGGGATAACCTTTGGTTCTCCACCTTCCATAACAGCTACACAAGAGTTTGTTGTACCTAAGTCAATACCGATAATTTTACTCATAGCGAATCCTCCTACATTTATGTAAATTATTGATTTACTTTTACCATTGATGGGCGAATCACACGGTCTTTTAGTTTATAACCTTTTTGGAATTCTTCCACAACCGCGTTTGATTCAAACTCACTGTCCTCTACTTGCATAACAGCTTGGTGCTCATGAGGATCAAACTGTTTACCAACAGCTTCAATCGCTTCAACACCTTCTTTAGTCAGTGCTTCTAACAATTGACGATGCACCATTTCCATACCTTGTAATAAGGACTTCATTTGCTCATCAGTTGCTTCCACTTGCATTGCTCTTTCAAAATTATCAAGAGCTGGCAGAATATCTGACACAAGACTTTGTGCTCTATATTTTTCAGCAGCCTGTTTATCCATTTGGACGCGGCGCTTATGATTTTCAAAATCAGCTTGTAGACGTAGTGTGCGACCTTCCGTTTCCGATAGTTTCGCTTGTAACTCATCTACTTTCTCTTGTAAAAGAGCAGCTTCACTTTTTTCTTCTACAGCTTCTTCACCGTTTTCTGTCGTGACAGCTTCTTCAACTTGCGCTTCTTTCACTTCTTCTACCACTTGTTCGTTACGCTCTTCCACAATTTTCACCTCCTTAAAAGGTATTAGGTATCATGTATAGCATGATTACCTAAGCATTATATATTACACACAGCAATGAAAATTTCATCACTTGAGCGAATGTATTACTCTCATTTACTTTTTAAGTCCGTCTGTAAATTGTCTTGTAAATAACTGCAGCAAACTAATTACACGAGAGTATTGCATTCTCGTCGGACCTAAAATCGCAATTGTTCCTAGTTGCTCTTCTCCAATCGAATACGTTGCAGAAATTAAACTACAATCTTCCATAGCTATCGAAGAATTTTCCCTGCCAATTTTCACTTGAATACCTACTTGTTTATGACGCAAAATATCATAAAACTCAGCTTCGTTATCAATCATCGTCAGCAAGGACCTTACTTTTTGAATGTCATGGAACTCTGGCTGCGAAAGCATATTTGCTTTTCCTCCAAAGTATATCTTTTCCGATAAAGGAACTTGAAATGTACCATCTAACATTTTTATTGCACTATCGTAATTATGAACATACCCACGCAAGACTGCAACAATCTCTTTAAAGATTTTATTATGAAGTTCCGACATAGGTACACCCGATAGCTTTTCATTTAAAATATTAACCATTTTTTCTAAATCTGATAAATCAACAGATTCCGGAACGGTAATCGTTTTACTTTGTACATGCCCTGTATCCGTTACAATAATAGCGACTGCTGTTTGACGATCAAGCGGTACAATTTGTACATTTTTAAGTTTATTTGTGCTTAATTTTGGGCCAAGAACAATAGCCGTATAATTCGTAAGCTCTGACAAAATCTGAGCAGATTGTTGTGCAATCTTTTCCGCTTCAAAAATTCTTTCAGCAAATAAATCTTTAATTTGTACAATTTCATCGTTAGGTAAGTTTTGTGGTGCTAAAAGATGGTCTACATAAAAACGATACCCTTTTTCAGAAGGAACACGTCCAGAAGAACTATGCGTTTTTTCAATAAATCCTAGTTCCTCTAGATCAGCCATTTCATTGCGAATAGTAGCTGAACTAAACGTAATTTCATCTTTCTTAGCCAACGTCCTCGACCCAACAGGTTGCGCTGATCCAATAAAGTCATCAATAATTGTTTGTAAAATTAAGAGCTGACGTTCCGTAAGCATCTCATCATCACCTCTGTTAGCACTCTTTGTCTTCGAGTGCTAAATCTATTAATAACTTACCAAAATTGACATTCAATTGTCAACGGAAACGTCACGAAATCACGAAACTTTTTCACACTTATGGAACATTTAATCAATCAAAAATGACTGGAATACTTCATTCCCTAATAGTTTCCCTTTTCTCGTTAAACAAACATGCCCATCTCTGTTTTCAAGTAACCCCTGTTCTTGGTTGCTTTGTAACTGCTTTGCAAAAACGTGATCCATTTCCACATTAAATTTCTTTTGGAATTCTACCCTAGAAACACCTTTTGTTTTTCGGAGCCCTAAAAACAACTCTTCTTCCATTTTTTCTTTCTCCGTCACTACGTGAACATCTAAATATGGAAATTCTGTTTCATCAATTTTAGTGAAATATTGCTTGAGTGGCCCTACATTTTGGATACGTTCCCCATTTACATAACTATGCGCTCCAGCTCCAAATCCATAATACTCTTCATTATTCCAGTATGTGAGATTATGTCTACTTTCATTATCACCTTTTGAGAAGTTGCTAATTTCATACTGGCTATAACCATGTTTCTCCATTTCATCCATTACCATTTCATACATTTTCGCTTCATGGTCTTCACCCGGAAGTCTCAACTTCCCTTTATTCATTAAGTTATAAAATACAGTCTTCGGTTCCACAATTAATGAATATGCTGAGAAATGTTGTACACCAAGCGTGAAGGCAATATCTAATGTTTCTTTTACATCTTCTATCGTCTGTCCTGGCAAAGCATAAATTATATCTACATTAATATTTGTAAAGCCAACTTCCTGCGCTTCTCGAATTGCTACAAATGCATCTTCCCTCGTATGTTTACGCCCAATCTTCTCAAGTAACTCATCACGAAACGTTTGCACACCAAAACTAATTCGATTTACTCCACCTTCTAGTAATAAGTTCAACTTCTCTTTCGGTAAATCACCTGGGTTCGCTTCAAACGTTAATTCACAATTCGGAGCAAATGGACGCAAACGACGGTTTATAATGTCTAGTAGTTTTTTTGTTTGCTCCATATTTAAGGCTGTCGGCGTTCCTCCGCCAACAAAAATCGTTTTCATACTTTCAAACGGTACTTTTTGAACCGTATTTATTATTTCTTTCTCTAAATATTGCAAGTATTGATCAACCGGTTGGCGTTCAATAAATACTTTATTAAAATCACAATAGTGACAAATATGCTGACAAAACGGAATATGAATATATGCGGCTTGTACCAAATATAACTCCTACCTTTCTACAAAGAAAACCTCCGCACTCGGGAGGCTCTTTTACTTCTCTAACATATTACGAATTTGTTCCATTCGCATTTTTCCCCAATCATACATCATTTCAACGATTGGTAAAAGCGACATGCCTAGTTCCGTCATATAATACTCAACACGCGGAGGAATTTCTGGATATACCGTTCGTTCAACAATCCCATCCTCCATTAATTCTTTTAGTTGATTCGACAACACTTTATGAGAAATGCTCGGGAATAGTCGTTGCAATTCACTAAAACGATGGGGCCCTTCTACACCGAGGTGCCACAATATCACAACTTTCCACTTCCCACTAATAATAGAAAGCGTCAATTCCTTTTCACAATTAAAATTACCATTTTGTATTTTATCTTGAATATCTTTTCGAATATTTTCGGACATTAATAGTCTCCTAACTCTAGATCAATCACTAAAAAGCTCTCTCATCATTGTAAATGAGAGAGGCTCAGATGTCTAAAAAGTACTTAGCAATAAAAAAGAAGCCGAACGAACGGCTTCTACTTTTAATCCAATTAGTGCGGACTAATAATCAATAAGGATTGAAAAACCACTGATTATAGTTTCACTTTATTAGTTATCATCCATTTTCAATACAGCCATGAATGCTTCTTGTGGTACTTCTACAGAACCAACAGACTTCATACGTTTTTTACCTTCTTTTTGCTTATCAAGAAGTTTACGCTTACGAGAAATGTCACCACCGTAACATTTTGCAAGTACGTTTTTACGCATCGCCTTAATTGTAGAACGGGCTACAACTTTGTTTCCGATAGTTGCCTGAATCGGCACTTCGAACTGTTGTCTTGGAATTAATTCTTTTAATTTCTCTACAATTACTTTACCACGGTCATACGCTGAATCACGGTGCACAATAAATGATAAAGCATCCACTTGTTCATTATTTAAAAGAATATCCATTTTCACAAGTTTAGATGGTTTATAACCAATTAACTCGTAGTCAAATGATGCATATCCTTTCGTATTTGATTTCAATTGATCGAAGAAATCATATACGATTTCTGATAACGGGATTTCATATGTCAATGTAACACGCGTTTCATCTAAATATTGCATATCAATAAACGTTCCACGTTTACCTTGGCAAATTTCCATTACAGCTCCAACATAGTCATTCGGAACCATAATTGAAGCCTTAACAAATGGCTCTTCTACACGATCGATAGACTGTGGATCTGGCATATTTGATGGATTATCAACAATAACATCTTCACCGTTTGTTAAATAAACTTTATAAATAACACTTGGCGCTGTTGTAATTAAGTCAATCTTGAATTCACGTTCAATACGTTCTTGAATAATTTCCATGTGAAGCAGTCCTAAGAAACCACAACGGAAACCAAAACCTAAAGCTTGAGATGTTTCAGGCTCAAATTCAAGAGCAGAATCATTCAATTCTAGTTTTTCTAACGCATCACGCAAATCATTATAACGTGCAGAATCGATTGGATATAAACCACAGAATACCATTGGGTTTAACTTACGATACCCTGCTAACGCCTCTGCAGCTGGACGTTTCGCATGTGTAATTGTATCACCAACGCGTGTATCGCCTACGTTTTTAATCGATGCTGCTAAGAAACCTACATCACCTACTGTTAACTCGTCACGTTGCGTTGTTTTCGGTGTAAACACTCCTACTTCTGTTACTTCAAATTCTTTTCCAGTTGCCATCATACGTACTTTATCGCCAACTTTTACCGTTCCATTTACAACACGGATGTATGCAATTACACCGCGGTACGGATCATATAAAGAATCGAAGATCATACATTGTAACGGCTCTTCTGAATCACCTGTTGGAGCTGGTACCTTTTCAACGATTTGTTCTAAAATATCCTCAATACCAATGCCAGCTTTTGCTGAAGCAAGTACAGCTTCCGATGCATCTAAACCAATTACATCTTCTACTTCTTGACGTACGCGTTCTGGGTCCGCACTTGGTAAGTCGATTTTATTAATAACTGGTAAGATTTCTAAATTATTATCAAGCGCTAAATATACGTTCGCTAATGTTTGCGCCTCAATCCCTTGCGCTGCATCCACAACAAGAATTGCACCTTCACAAGCCGCTAAACTACGAGATACTTCGTACGTAAAGTCGACGTGTCCTGGTGTATCGATTAAGTGAAGAATATACTCTTCACCGTCTTTCGCTTTATACGTTAATTGTACTGCATTTAATTTAATTGTAATACCGCGCTCACGCTCTAACTCCATAGAGTCAAGCAATTGCGCCTTCATTTCGCGCTGTGTCAACGCGTTTGTTTTCTCCAAAATACGGTCTGCCAACGTTGATTTCCCGTGGTCAATGTGAGCAATGATGGAGAAGTTACGAATTTTTGACTGTCTTTTTGCTCTTTCTTCTTTATTCATCTATGTTCTCAACTCCTAATAGTCTCGCCAATATACACTAGCACTGATTATATCAATAGAGCAGCAAAGATTCAATGAAAACTCGCGCTGCTTACAAGACAAATCATTCTATCTATATCTTATGCGAACAAACCATAAGAGACAAATCTTTTTCAAATTAAAGGACGGCTTTCTTACAAACCAATAAACAACCGTCCTTCCCGCTATCCTTCACTAAAAATCCCTTTTATTTTCCCAACAACTATATCCGTTCCAAACTTAGTTATATCGTGAGCAGCACTTGCTATTGCCATACCAATACCTTCTACGACATTAAAACTCCTTAAGTTTTCTAACTGTTTTTGCTTTTCAACAGCTGAAAACGCATTTCTCAAAATTTCCGATTCAACCCCGGCACCTTCTGTTCCTGTCATATGAGCAATTTGTTCATATGACAACTGACGATACCCCTTCATACTTTTTAAACCTTGATTAGCAAGTCCTACTCCAGCTATCATCATGAGCAAACATACGACTGTACCACATATACACAAGAGCGCAAATCGACTCAAACCATTGTCATCTCTTTCCATCAATGTGTATATGCCCCTGTATTATCTTGATCAATTTGATGATGTAATGCTGCATTTAAACCACTTGCTATTACATTTGCCATATCTTCAATAAACGCATCTACTTCTTTTGGAGTCACCATTAAATTATGACCCAGAGGTGATAACACTTCATAAATCAACTTTCTCTTTTCTTCTTCTTCTAACGTACCAATAGCTCCTAAAAACATATTTCGACTCTTTTCATCCGGCATATCTTCTTCTGTTAATTTTTTCTTTTCTCCAAATGCAAAACCTGCTGGCAATAAAGAGCGTGACGGTTTGTTTCCTTCTTTCAGTTCCCGTCCAAAATGTTTCAAAATAAAATCAATTGTATCGCTTGTAATCGAAACGGCATCTACCACAGTTGGAACACCAATTGCGATAACAGGAATACCTAATGTTTCTTTACTTAGTTCCTTACGCTTATTCCCAACACCAGATCCTGGATGAATTCCTGTATCAGAAATTTGTATCGTACTATTCACTCGTTCAATGGAACGTGCAGCTAATGCATCAATTGCGATGACAAAATCTGGTTTTATTTTCTCAATAATCCCATAAATGACGTCGCTCGTTTCAATTCCTGTAATCCCCATTACCCCCGGACGAATTGCACTAACAGGCCTGAAACCTTCTTCCACACTTTCAGGCTGCAATTTAAACAAATGTCTTGTCACCAATACATTTTCTACAACTATCGGTCCGAGTGCATCCGGTGTTACATTCCAATTCCCAAGACCGACGATTAAACAACTCGCTTCTTTTGTAACTCCAACATCTTCTAAGAAATAAGAAAATTCTTTTGCAAAAATACGCTCTACCTTTTGCTGAAGTTCCGTATCTTGCTGCCGTATACCTTGCACCTCAAGAGTTAAATAATTCCCAGGTTTTTTCCCCATCGATTCAGATGCAATTTCATCAATAGTTACTTTTGTAATTGTAACTCCCTCTTCTTCCCTCTCTTTTACAATAACTCCCTGTATCCCTTTTTGTTCTTCTTGGCGTTCTTGCAGCATTTGGTGCGCCTCTACAGCAAGGTCAGTTCTAACACTATATTTACTTAAATCTAATGGTTCTTTCATCGTATCTCCTCCGTAATTCATAGTAAATATCGTTAGATTTCCCCAAGTTATATAAGGTCATTCTTTCCTTTACGTGAAATTTCATTGATATACTATTGCAATTCTCTTCACCGTTTGATAGAATATCACTTGTTCTATGTAAGAATCGAGTCATTCGATTGCACCAGGGAGGTGAAAAGTATGGCAAACATCAAATCTGCTATCAAACGCGCTAAACTTAGCGAAGAGCGTCGTGCACATAACGCTTCTATCAAGTCTGACATGCGTACTGCTGTTAAAACTGTAGAAGCTTTAGTTACTAATAACGATCTTGAAAATGCTAAAGAAGCTTTCAAAACTGCTTCTAAAAAACTTGACAAAGCAGCTCGTAAAGGTCTTATCCACCAAAACGCTGCAGCTCGTCAAAAATCTCGCTTAGCGAAACAAGTAAACGCGTAAGGCGTTTAAAAAACGATCCATTCGGATCGTTTTTTATATACAAAAAAGTTCACGTAACAAGTACGTGAACTTTTTTGTATCATTACATATGATTTAACCGCATTAAGAAAAACTCGAGCACAAGTTTCTTATCCATTTTCCCCGTCTTCATACTATAATCAGCTTCCGCCAATTCTATAATAACTTTTTTTAATTCTTCAAAGGAGAAAAACTTCGTTTGATTCATCGCCAACTTTACCCGATACGGATGTACACCAATATGGGAAGCAATTTGATTTTGTCCGTAACCACGCTGTTGCAACTCTTTCACTTGATAGAGTAAGCGGAATTGACTTACTAATAACGCAAGCAGTTTAATTGGTTCTTCCTGCTGCGTAAATAATCCATCCAAAATTTGCATCGCACCCGCGATATCTTTTTTTACCACTTTCTCCGTCAAAGCAAACACATTTTGCTCAACAGATTTCGGCACAAGCTCTGCAACAAGTTTCGGTGTAACCTCTCCTCCCATACCAACGTATAACGTTAACTTGTCCATTTCCTTCGCCAACATCGTTACATTACTTCCTACAAGCTCTAACAACAAACTAACAGCCGCATTATCAATATGCACATGCACCTCATCTGCACGAGACACAATCCACTTCTGTACATCCTGCACTTGCATAGCATTCGCTTCTACTACATCCGCTGTTTTCTTTAATAGTTTTGTAATTTTTTTTCGTTCGTCTAATTTTTCATACGGCGCAACAAAAACAAGAATAGAAAAAGGAGATGGCTCTCCAATATATTCTTCCAAAATTTTTATATTTTGCTCTAATTTCTCTTTTTGTGACGTTAAAAATAACGGTGATTTTATTAATATAACTTTACGATCCCCAAAAAAGGGAAGCGTACGTGCATCCTCAACTACATCTTCTAAATATGCCTCTTCCAAATCGTATGTCACAACATTAAACTCTCGATCTTCCTCTTCAAGCGCTTCCGTTGTAATAAGTTTTATCGTTTCATTTATAAAATAGGCTTCCGTTCCATACAGTACATACAACGAAGCAAACTGTTTATTTTTTATTTTCTTATGTATATCACTCATACTTTTTCCTACTCCCTAACTTGGCAATATATATATTTATACTAATGCCCTAGCTTTTGTTTTACAAGTACAAAGGAACAGGCTTTATAACCCGTCCCTTTATTTATATAAAACGCCACGCAATAAGCCCCGGGTTTCTTATTGGTGTGCGTTAATCACCTTCCCTTTATTATTTACAATAATAATTCTAGTATAAGTGCCAACTGTTAACATGCTTGGAAATGAAAAACTCACACTTCTTAGCTAACTAGAAATAGTATACAAATGCTCTATTTCTCTTCATATGGAAATTGTAGATTTTTTTCTGACAATATTTTATACTAAAATGGAATGTTGGGGAGGGATTCTAAATGAATGATTTTGAACAAAACGTTCAAAGTAAACGCAATGACGCTATTGATTCAGGGGTAGGATTTATCGTCTCATTTGGTTTTTTCGCAACACTTTTCATTATTGCAACTGTTATTAAATTCATCGGTTCTTAAAGGCTGCTGCTTAATAGCAGTCTTCTTTTTTTCATCTATTATGTATTCCATCATATGTGATTTTACTTTGAAAGGTTCCTTTTTCTCCATTAAAAACATAGGAAATAGCACCTTGCTTATCCGTGCGCCATATTTCAGTACCTATCTTCTTAAAACGCTCTATAACTTCCTTATGCGGGTGCCCATACCTATTACGTTCTCCCACAGAAATAATCGCCACACTAGGCTGTATAAGGCTTAAAAAGGGATCTGCAGACGATGTTTTACTCCCATGATGGGCGACTTTTAAAATATTAGCCCGCAACTCAGGATATGCCGATACTATAAACTTTTCTCCTGCTTCTTCTAAATCACCCGTAAATAGCCACGTTAGTCCTCCTAATTTCGCCCATATTACAATCGAGGAGTCATTTTCGCCTTTTTCTTTCCCCTTTGGGGATAATACGAAAAATTCCGCTTCATTTATCCTCCAACTCTCACCTTCTCCTACTACACTTATCTTCACTCTCTTTTCTAATGCCTGTTTCTTCAACACTTTTTCTAATACAGCATCTTGCTCCTTTCTCCCAAATACAACTTCTTTTACAGTAATAGAAGATAATAAATCCAGTGCATCACCTATATGATCCGCATCGCCATGCGTTACAATTAATTTATCAATTGTTTTTATACCTTCCTTTTGTAAAAAAGGAACAAGAATATCATGCCCAACAGAAAATTCATGCTTTTTTTCTTGCCACGCTTCCTTCTTGACATGAAGCGCTCCACCTGTATCAATAAGGTAGACCCCTTTATCGTATGGGAGACGAATTAATATTGCATCTCCCTGACCAACATCAAGAAATGTAACACTCCCACTTGCGCGAAAATATGGAGATACATAATGACAAATACTAATAAGAAGAAATACACCCACAACTATGACCAAAATTTTTTTCATTATTACTCTTTCCCAGATCACAAATATACTAACAACACTAAAACAATATATAGCTACAAGAAATAAAGGAGTTTGACCAAAAGTAAGTCGGATAAAAGGGAAACTTTCACAGTAACTTAGAAAATCATTAGAAATGGTTAAACACATTGAAAGTGCATATGCAATTCCTTTTGCGAAAAATGGAATGATTGGCATACATATAAAAATAAAAATGCTACACGGTAATACAATGATGGATAGAAAAGGAACATATATAAGATTGAGGAAAATACTATAAGGAGAAAAATAACCAAAATGATATAACAAGATCGGGGTACTAGCGAGCTGTGAAATTATAGAAATATAAATAGAATTCCGAACTACCCCATTACTACGCCCTAATAATATCGGTGCAGATAGTAATAAAGCAAAACTACCTACAAATGAGAATTGGAATCCAATATTAAAAACAAGATACGGGTTGTATATAAGCATACATATGGCTGTTATACTTAGGGCATCTAGGCTAGATAAGCGAACAGAACACATGAAAGCTACCAATAATAAAACTCCTGTTATAGAAGCCCTCACAACAGATGGCGACGCCCCCGCTATGATCATATACAGAGGAATACAAACTATAAGGCATACTGTTGCTACCTCCTTCGTCACACCACTTCTTAGTAAAATAAAATACATCATAACCATTAATAATACGATATGTGATCCTGAAATTGCCAACAAATGTATAAGACCAAATTGTTGATATTGCTCTTCTACTTCAAACGTCATTTGTTGTCGATCTCCAAATAATAATGCATTCATAAACGCACCTGATTGTTCTGGAAACATTTCTGTAACTTTTGAGATTGCTTGCTGCCTGAGAAGGGAAATCCATTGTACGAGTGACAACGATGTTTTTTGGCATTCAGAAATGTATGTCACATCGAATATAAAATGTATCTTTTGCTGATATAAATAATTACGATAATCAAAAGCATGAAAATTCCGAGCAATTTGTGGTTCTTTCACCTTCCCTTTAAATTCACATGATATTCCTGCATATAAGCGTTGCAATTGCTTCTTTTCCGAAGCAGATTGAATTTTATAGTTTAACTGCACTATATTTTTATTTTGATCTTCAATTTGAAAAGAAAGGCGATCCCCATTAATAAGAGGTGTATTTTGTATAACCCCTCGTGTAACTTCGTAGGGCTCTCCTAGCGGCTTGTTTTGACTCTGAACATACGTGGTGTACATAGCGCCACTAAAATACGCTAACATACAAAAAATGAAGGTTTTACGCGAAGTACGATATAAACAAAATAAAACATAACAAACGAAACAACAAGCATTCAACAAATACGACGAGGAAAAGGCAATTGCAATCCCCATTATAAACGAGATTGCAACATAGCCCCATTGTCCCTGCAACTCATATCCACCCCTTATAGCATCATTTTTGCTTCAGTGAATACACGCTGTAATTCTTCCATTGACAAGTTATCTTTTTCTAAAGATGCAAACAGTTCTTTTAACTGCAAATGACGTTCTTGTTCCTCTTGCGATGTAATGTCATACTCTAGCGGAACGTGCTTCACTGTCACATTTGCTTGTTCAAATAACTCTATAGCATACGGATGATTTTTATAATCCTGTGCATAATAAACTGCTGTAATACCACTTTGAATAATCGCCTTGCAACATTGTAGACAAGGGAAATGCGTAACGTATATTTCCGCTTCCTCTGTTTTTACACCAAACTTCGCACATTGCAATAAAGCATTCATTTCAGCATGAATTGTACGAACACAATGATTATCAATGACGTAACAACCATCGTCTATACAATGTACACCACCTTTAATTGAACCGTTATATCCACCAGCAATAATTCGTTTATCACGAACGATCGTCGCTCCTACCGCAAGTCTTGTACACGTACTACGCAAAGATAACAGATGGCTTTGCGTCATAAAATATTGATCCCATGAAATTCGTTCCATATTTTTCACCTACTTTTTTGTCTACTTGTAGTGTAGCGAAAGAGGAAAAACTTCGTCAATCTTTTATGGAATAATTATTTGATCTTTTATTTTTTCAAGGGACTTCGTTCCAATCCCATCAATCTCCAATAAATCTTCTATTTTCTGAAACGGGCCGTGTTCTTCTCGATATTTCAAAATACTTTCCGCCTTCCGAGAACCAATACCCGTTATTTTTTCCAGTTGCTCTTTAGAAGCTGTATTTATTTGCACTTTACCCTCGCTTTTTGAAAAAGCAGCTCCTTCTTGCACTAGCTCATTTTTGTTAGGAACATAAAGAATCATTTGGTCTTGGACCATTTGCGCCAAATTCACTTTCTTCATATCTGCATCCGGCAACAAACCACCAGCTTTTTCAACCGCGTCCTTCACCCGGTCCCCTTCCTTCATTTCATACACACCCTCTTTAAAAACCGCTCCTTTTACATCAATTATAATTATTTTCTTCTGTTCCTTTGTATCCGATACTTTCGGTTTACTTTTTTTCTCCACATCTTTCGCTTGAACATCCATTGTAATGAGTGATTGTTCTGTATGCTGGTTCGTTTTCCAGAAAAAAAGGAATATCACAATGCCAATAATAACTACTAATCCCAACCATTTTTTCGGAAAATCCCACATCATTTTACACCTCTAATCATAAATTTATAACATCATTCATATTGTTTAGGAGAACGCTGTTACGAAGGAGGGATGAAACATTGAATATAGGAATTATAGGGACAGGGAACATGGGGAATATACTAATCGATGCATTTTTAGAAACCCGTGCTGTCAAACCTTCGTGCCTTACTATTATTAATCGGACGCCTGCCAAAGCATATCATATAAAAGAAAAATACCCTTCTGTTCATATAGCCAAAACAATCCAAGAGGTAATCGAACAATCGCAGCTTATTTTCATTTGCGTAAAACCGATAGATATATATCCTATCCTACAAAAATACGCTGAACATTTCTCTGATGAAAAGTGCTTAGTTTCTATCACAAGTCCAATATCTCCAGCACAATTAGAAACACTTGTACCTTGCCATGTCGCGCGTATCATTCCAAGCATCACAAACCGCGCCTTATCCGGCGCATCACTTTTTACCTTTGGAAATGACTGCTCTGAAGAATGGCAGCAAAAACTACTTCGTCTATTCAAAAACATTTCTACTCCCCTTGTTATAGAAGAAAATATAACGCGCGTTTCATCTGATATAGCAAGCTGTGGCCCTGCTTTTTTTAGTTATTTATTACAATGTTTCATTAACGCTGCTGTAGATAAAACAAATATTACACATGAAGAAGCCACTACTTTAGTAAGTGAAATGGTCATTGGAATGGGGAAATTACTTGAAAAAGAGATTTTCACATTACCCACATTACAAGAAAAGGTATGTGTCAAAGGCGGTGTTACAGGAGAAGGTATTCGTATTTTAGAAGAGCACGTCGGGGATATGTTCCATAAATTAATTGAACGGACACATGAGAAATTTGATGAAGATTTAAAGTGCGTTGAGCAGCAATTCAATAAACACACATAATAAATACGCCATCGTAATTCCAAATCCTTTTGATTAATACGTATCTTTTTCATACTACATTTTCACTAAAACTAGCATTTTTACACTTTACACATTTCATCTTTTTATTTTTCTAGAACTAAAACTACATCTTTTCTATAAAACAAAAGCAACCTTATCGGTTGCTTTTGTTTTATCCATTCTTCTTCGCCATAAAAAAGATGCGCTCTGTTTGTTCCGTCACTTCAATTCGTTCAAAATCACCTGTGACACGAAGCACCGTAAACCCAGATTCTTCAAGCCATTTCGTTAACACTTCAACCGAATATGCGCGCTGCACGTGACATTCGTCAAAACGATGATACACATCTTCTTCTGAATCTTGTACAAAGAATGTCAAATCATGTTCCACACTATCTGATTCTTCTCCAGGGAAGCAGTTCCAAATAAGTGATATTTCTTCGCCATTCACTGTATATGTTTCATTTTGAAATACGTGATGTATTTTATATAAAGAGTGTACATCGAATAAAAACAAGCCATCCTGACGTAAATGGTGGAAAACTCTTCTAAATGTTTCTTGCACTCCATCTTCTTGCAATACATAGTTTAATGAGTCACAAAAGATTGTCACACAATCGAATTCACCAGGAACATCGAGCTCTCTCATGTCCTGTTGGTAAAAAGGAATAAAGTAACCTTCTCCCCCCAATTTCTGCTGCGCGACAGTTAACATTTCTTCCGAAAGATCTACACCAATTAAATCATAACCTTTTCGCACAAGCGGAAGTGTTACGTTACCAGTTCCACATGCTACGTCAAGAATTTTTGCCTCTTTCATAGATGCCTGTTGCAAACTTTCTTCTGTGAATTCCACCCATTTATCATAAGGGACATCATTCATCAGTTCGTCATACAGCAATGCAAATTGTTCGTATTTCATTGATCTAACTCATCTGTGATATCTTCACGCGGCACATCGCCCCATAGACGCTCTAAATTGTAGTGATCACGCTCATCTTTATGGAATACATGTGCAACTACATCACCAAGGTCTACTAAAACCCAACGTGCTTCATCAAAACCTTCCATACGTTGAACATCAATTTTCAACTCATGTGCCTTCGACTTAATTTCACGTGCAATTGCTTGCACTTGCTTGTCTGAATTCCCGTGACAAATAATAAAATAGTCAGCAATTGGTGAAATTCCTTGCATATTTAGTACAACCATATCTTCTGCTCTCTTATCATCAGCTGCTTTTGCCGCTAATACTAATAACTCTTTATCTTTCATTTATTAATTTCCTCCTTGATAACTGCGTTGTATGTTTGGAATGTTAATGGATAAATCGTTTGATCTTTTTCCATTAAAAATTGAATTGTTCGCTTTAAAGCAAACAATAAAGCTTGATTTATATCTTTATATGCGAGTTTTCTCGCTTCTTCCACACCAGGAAATTTACGACCTGGTTCAATGTAATCTGCCACATAAATAACTTTATCTAACATTGTCATTTTTTCATGACCACTTGTATGATATGTAATAGCTTGTAGAATTTCAGGATCAGTAATGCCCACTTCTTTTTCTACTAAGTATGCCCCAACAGGTGCATGCCATAACTCTTTGTTATAGTGAAGTAGATCCTTCGGCAAAGCTTCTCTCTTAATAATCCCTTCCATTTCTGGAATCGCTCTACATTTTGCATAATCGTGAAATATAGCAGCTATCTCTGCCTTTTTCTCATCTACACCATATAACCGAGCAAGTTCAATCGCTGTTTCCATTACACCAATCGTGTGTATATAACGTTTTTCATGCATTTGTTGTTTGACAATTTTAAGTGCTTTTTCACGATTCATACAACCCATTCCTCTCGATATATACCTGTACTTTTTCAGGAAGTAAATATTTGCACGTTTTCTTCTCCATGTATCTCTCACGCAACAAAGAGGAAGAAACTGCAAACTCTGGAATTTCCACTTTTACGATATCATAAGGCGTATGCAATGTATAACCTGGTCTTGCAACTCCAACAAAAGTTACAAGCTTGAGTAACTCCTCAATGTTATACCATTTCGGTAAATACTCAACCATGTCTCCGCCAATAATAAAGTGAAACTGTACATCCGGATACTTCTTTGTTAATTGTAACATCGTGTCATACGTATAAGATGGGCCTTCTCTGTTTAGCTCTTCTAAACAAATTGAAAAGTATGCTTCTTCTTCAGTCGCCATTTGCAGCATGTTTAATCGGTTGTTCACACTCGTAATGTTACGGCCTTGTTTGTGCGGCGGAATTTGGTTTGGCAAAAACCATACCTCTTCCAAATTTAGTGCATGATACACTTCATTCGCAATTAACAAATGCCCATTATGAGGTGGATCAAATGTGCCGCCAATAATGCCAATTTTTCTCAAAAGAAACGCTCCTTCCTTTTACATACAGTAACTCTCTCCATAAACATTCGAAGAGAGTCTACTGTTAATAAAAGTTCAATTGGTTTCGCTCTCTACATATCAAGCGTCAATCACGAAACAACTCACGTATACCTTTTATTGCGGAAGTTTAATCTGCTTATTTTCTCTTGATTCTTTGTATAAAACAATTGTGCTTCCGATTACTTGAACGATTTCAGCTCGTGCACCTTGTGCAAGCTCTTCTGCAACTTCACGACGATCAAATTCACAGTTTTGTAATACGCTCACTTTAAATAGTTCACGAACTTCTAACGCTTCTCCAATTTGTTTCACCATATTTTCATTTACGCCACCTTTTCCAACTTGAAAAATCGGTGTTAAATGATGTGCCTTTGCACGTAAAAATCTTTTTTGTTTTCCTGTTAACATATAATTAGCCTCCAAGCTTTCTCATTACTAATTGTTTCATTCTATCAATATTCGGCACACGACCTGTCCACATTTCAAATGCAAGTGCACCTTGATAAACGAACATATCGATTCCATTTTGAATTGTTGCACCTTGTGCTTTCGCATCGCCTAAAATTTTTGTCTCAAATGGATTATAAATAATATCAGAAACAATCGTTCCTTGTTTCAACGAACAAATTTCTAGCGGTGCATACTCAACATGCGGATGCATGCCTATCGTTGTTGTTTGAATGATAATATCATATTCCCCTTGAACTTCCGCTGCGCGTTCTAGCGATAGAGCATGTGAATTAACATTTCCCATGCATCCAGCGATAAGATTTTCCGCCTTATCTACAGTACGATTAGCAATATCAATTGCTTTCACACCTACATCTGCAAGTGAAAAGTAAATAGCTCGACTAGCACCGCCTGCACCGATTAATAAAATACGTTTCTCTTGAAGCGGATCTTTACTAATTGACTGTAAGGCACGAACAAAACCAATTCCATCCGTATTATACCCAATCAATTTTCCCTCTCGATGAACGACCGTATTTACTGCACCGATTTGCTCTGCTAGCGGGGCAACTTCATCTAGATACTCCATAATTGCAACTTTGTGCGGAGTTGTTACATTAAATCCTGAAATTCCTAATGCTTTTAAACCTTTTACTGCTTCCCCTAACGTTTCTTCTTCTACAAGAAACGCATGATAATGAGCATCCATATTCAAGTGTTCAAATGCATCGTTATGCATAACGGGTGATAATGAATGTCCAATTGGATTTCCGATTACACCATATAATTGTTTCATAAATCCCTCTCCATATTAAATTAAAGATTTACGTAATGAAACACTTACTCCTTTTGGTACATGAGCAACAATTTTCGCTCCTGATTCATTTACAGTAACCCAGCCCAACCCAGAGAATACAACGTCCGTTTTCGGCTCACGAATATTAAATTCATATTTCACAAACTCAGGCATATTTTCTAATTCTTCTGGTGTCGGTGGATTCAATAATTCCCCAGCATGTCTTTCGTACAATTCATCAGCCTTTTCGAGCTTTGTGCGATGGATTGTTAAACGGTTTGAGAAATGACAAGTGAATGCACGACGGCCTCCACTTACATAATCAAATCGTGCTAATCCGCCAAAGAATAATGTTTGTTCCTCATTTAATTGGAATACCATTGGCTTAATCTCTGTAGTCGGTGTAATAAGCTTTAAGCTTTGTTTCCCAACATAATGGGCCATTTGATGATGATTAATAATACCCGGTGTATCATATAGAGATGATGTTTCATCTAATGGAATATCAATTAAATCAAGTGTTGTTCCTGGGAAATGAGATGTTGTAATTACATTCTCAGTTTCATCACTAAACTCTTTAATCATACGATTAATAAATGTTGATTTACCAACATTCGTACATCCGACAACATAAACGTCTTTGCCTCCGCGGTAATACTCAATTGCCTCAGCAAGTTCAGCAATCCCTTGTCCTTTAGCTGCACTAATTAAAAAGACATCTTCTGGTTTTAAACCAAGTTGCTTTGCACTATAGCGCATCCAATGTTTTACTTTATCATGCTTAACTGACTTTGGAATTAAGTCAGCCTTATTCCCTACAAGTAATACTTTATTATTCCCTACAAAACGATGTAAGCCTGGTAACCAGCTACCATTAAAATCGAAAATATCTACGATTTTGACCACTAATGCGTCTGATTGTCCAATTCCATTCAAAATGCGAAGGAAATCATCATCTGTTAAAGATACATCTTGAATTTCGTTATAATGTTTCAAACGAAAACAGCGTTGGCAAATTACTTGTTCTTTCTCTAAAGACGATGCAGGAGCGTATCCTACTTCATTTTTATTTTCTGTTTGAATTTCTACACCGCAACCAATACATTTAATTGTTTCAGTCAAACTTTATTCCTCCCAGTTAATTAAGCCTTTTTTCTTCATGTTTCTCATAATTCTTCGTTCGATTTTTCGATTAAAGCGCGTCACCAATCCGTCCGTTTGCGCTACTGGCACAACTAAAATTGTATGAAGTCCCACTCGATTTCCACCGAGCACATCCGTTAGTAACTGATCTCCAATTACTACAACTTCATCTGGCTGTAAATGCATCTCTTGTATCGCACGCTTAAATGCGCGAACAAGCGGTTTACGCGCACTATGAATAAATGGAATACCTAATGGATCAGCGAAATCTTTAACGCGTTGCTCGTTATTATTTGAAACGACCGTTACTTGAATGTCATTTTCTTTCATTTTCAAAAACCACTCTTCAAGCTGTGGTGTTGCGTTTGGACGATCCCATTCAATTAAAGTGTTATCTAAATCAGTAATAACCCCTTTAATTCCACGTTTCTTCAAATCTTCTGGTTGAACATGATATACATTTTTCACATATTCATTTGGTAAAAATAACTTCAATTTCTTTCACCTCTTTGAGGATTTTTCATAAAAATTTTTCGACAACATTTTTCGATAGATAACCTGTGGATAAACTTGTACACACTTTCCACATTAATTTTTCAGTTAATTTGGAATTTACTAACAATCTATACACATTTTATCCACTGAGGTATGTGGATAACCCCTTGTTTGTGACTGTCATATTTTTTTGGTACATTAAATGCAACAACGAATCAATCCTTATATTATTAGGAGGTGACTCACCTTGAAAACAAAACATATGGAACAGTTATCTACTGAGTTACTCACTGAGTCTTATTATAAAGCAAAAGAGCTAAAATTAAATCCCGACTTCATTTTACTTATAAAACAAGAAATTATTAGACGCTCATTAGAGGACAAGCTTGTCAAATCTTCTTGAGTACATATAGATTACTGATTGACCTGTAAAAAGAGCCATCCTACGATGGCTCTCGAATAAACAAGTACTCCCATCTAGGGGATTTCTTCATTAAGCACCTTTGTCCATATTTCTTAATTAGAGCCTTCACAAATTTATAATAAAATCTTTTCTTTACTTACGAGATAATCGAGTTGCAATTTTTTCACCAAGACGAAGCTCTTGTCCACTTGTCAATTCCTTCATTACTTCAATCATATCTTTTTCAAACAATAAAACAACTGTTGAGCCAAATGTAAAGTATGCCATCTCTTCGCCTTTTTGAACAGTACTTCTTTCATGAAGAAGCTCAATACTATTTACAAACATTGCCCCTACTTTTACAAGCGCCATATGTTCGCCTTCACTATTTACTTCTGTAACAGAGCGATAATTTTTCGACAACGGTTCTTTCCCATATTCCATACCGGCTGCATTTACTGGATATGATTTTCTACCGAGTACAAATCTTTCAGTCACAGAGCCTGAGAGTGGACTATGAATACGATGATAATGACTTGGACTCAAATAAATTACCATATATGTACCGCCTGCATATCGTTTTGCACGCTCTTCATTACCTAGCATATCCACTATTGAATATCGTTTGCCTTTAATATCGAATGTTTTTGTATCCTCAATAGGACCTTGATCAGCAAAAACACCATCAACAGGACTAATGATACTCGATGCGTCTGTATCAATACTACGTTTTCCTTCTTTTAGCCTACGTGTAAATAAATCATGCAATGTTCGATATTCCTTCAAACCCTTTTCCATCTCATCTTGATTGATTTGAAAAACTTTCGCATACGATGGAATAATGATAGAGCTTAAACGAGATTGTGCAAATTTACGTAATATATAAGAAGTAAAACGACCATTTGTAAGTTCGATCATAAGTCGATATAATGTACGTCGCAAATTGCGAAACCTCCTAATCAGTCTGTAACTTTAGTTTCCCCTTCTTTTCTCTCTATATCATATGTAAAATTGGTTCTTATTCCCACATATAGAATGGAGCCGCCTCGTTATACACGAAGAAAAACTAAGTATAATTTTTATTCTTAAATTGGTTAGCACCTTCTAATATTACAGATAGAACCCGTCATTTTCAACAGTGAACATGTATTTCTTCTTAGAGTGGCTCGTTTTCTTTCCTTTTTTCCGAAAGAAAAGCAGCCACTTTTAAAGTGTAGCTGCCTACAATGTACATTATTCTTTTGCTTTCTTCTCTTTCTCAGCTCGCACAAATTCATGGAACATTTTCATTAAAGCACGCTTTTCAATTCGTGATACATAGCTCCTTGAAATACCAAGCGCCTTCGCAATCTCCCTTTGTGTTTTCTCCTTATCAAGCCCAAGCCCAAAACGCTTCACAATCACTTCTTTCTCTCGTTCATCTAAAATATCGATATACTCTTTAATCTTCTCTAACTCCATACTTAACTGAATCATATCAATTACATCTTCAGATTCTGATTTTAATATATCAATAAGTGATATTTCATTCCCCTCTTTATCTTGCCCGATCGGATCATGAAGTGAGACATCTTTTTTCGTTTTCTTCAGTACACGTAAATGCATCAAAATTTCATTTTCAATACAGCGTGCTGCATAAGTTGCAAGCTTTGTTCCTTTCCCTGCTGAATAGCTTTCGATCGCTTTAATAAGCCCAATTGTACCAATTGAAATTAAATCTTCTGCATCTTCACCGGTGTTTTCAAATTTTTTAACAATATGAGCTACAAGCCGTAAATTATGTTCAATTAAAAGATTTCTCGCTTGAGCATCACCTTGCTCCATTAACTCTAAGTACTTTCTCTCATCATCTGATGATAACGGCTGCGGGAACGCATTGTTCTTCACATAAGAAACAAATACAAACACTTCTCGAACCATATATCCAATTGCGGCGAATAGACTCAAACCCTTCACCTCCGCCAAAATAGTGGTCTTTACTATGTGTATGTGGGCGTGAGGCTGTTTGTGTCTGTACGATATCATTCCAATATGTTTTTTAAGCATACTATTTGTCTCACAAAGCTTCGCTACGTATACTTAAACAAAAGATTGGAGAGTGGAATATGAAACATTTCATTACCCTCTTGTTCATAAGTAGCTTGTAAGAGATGAACTCCTTGTACGCTCTTGCAAGCTGCTTGTACTACAAGGAGGGATTACAAATATGAAATTTGAAAGAACACGTGCTTATACAAGACACCAACGTCAACGTACAATGCGCCGAAAAATGAATATTGCAAAACACGCATGGGGATATACTCCTGAAATTACCGGTATTTTTGCAAAAGGAAAAGTTCACTGTTCTTGCGGAATGTGTACAACAAAGTGGAGAACAGAAGGACCACCTGCTAGTGTACAGAAGTGGTTATACAAAATTGATACATACGAAGAATAATCGTTCTTTCTAAAAAAGGTCTTCTCTCGAAGACCTTTTTCCCTATTTAAAGACTTATTTACTCCAAATCTTCTCCCCAGTATGTGCATCAATATAACGAATTTCTCGGCTAAAATCGAAGAACTCTTTACGATTTTCATCCGTCGTTTGTTTATACAGTAATTGATATACCGTTTCCTCTGCATCATTATCTATATACCATTCTAATTTAACTCGGATGGCCTTTATATATATTTCTAACGCTTTTTCTTTTGTTACTTTTGGTGTTGTTTCATATGTGAGCAATTCTTTTATAATGTTGCTAGATTCTCCTGAGTAGTGCATCACAGCACCATTTTCTGTATTGATGTTGATCATAAATTGCATATACTCTACTGGAATCCCATTCACATATACGGAAAAGAAAAATCTTTCAACTCCATATTTTTCCTCATCTCGTTCATCCCAAAGATGAAGATATTGTGTAACATCTGGAATAACTCGTTCTAAAAATTGAAGTGCTTTCTGTAAGCATTCCTCTCTTGACAGTATTTGTTTTGCTTCTTTAGCTTCTGCCAGTTTTATAAAGCCAATTAACTCATTGGTTGATTTATTAATAGTAATGCCAACTAAATTATTATACTTTAACATCGGCAAATGTTTTTTAAAAAATTCATTCATTAAATATGGATTCTTCTCTTCTCTTTCTTTTTGCAATTCCTCTTTCGGTACAAATTTCATCCTTATTTCAAATTCATTTTCCGTCTCATCTACTTTTGTAAAACTTTCTTTATCCCAATCAAACAAAGCAAATATATCATCTTGTTGACTACCTTTTATCGGTTTGATAACCTCTACTGTTGGAGGTAATTTATAGTGATCTGGTCCAAACAAATCCTTACCTGTACTTGCATGAATAGACGCATGGACAGGTTCTGGCTCATACAAAAGGTGATATCCTTTTATTTCTTGTCCATTTTCATATGCACATGAGGAGAATGTTAAATCAGCAAACACCAGCCTCATATCTTGTCTAGCTTTCAGATTTTCTAAAACGATATTCTCATTAACAATTTCAATTGGCCATAACGGCTTTTCTTGTATACTTTTTCGTCCGTTATAGGAGAAATTCACAACATTCCCTGAAGGATGCACTCGCACAACACACCCTGTATTCGGCAATGGATATCCATTCACCTCTTGCATATAATTTACTTCCTTTAAATCTCGCCAATCCTCCACATATACATATGTATAAAGCTCAAATCCTTCTCGCAAATGATTTTTTATAAATTTATTTGCAATCTCTTTCGCTTTGTTCTCATCCATCTTTTCATTATTACTCGGAAAATAATCGTCATCATCTATTTTTAATTCAAGTAACGCTCCGGTATGTCTATTTAACGAAATTTGTATCGCTTTCTCCTCATCCTCTTTATATTCCCACCATAATAGATGATGCGGATCATCCACTCCTTCTTTATCATCTACAACAAGCCTATATTCATCTGGAATTTCAATAATATGAGCTACTTGCTCTTTTCTTTCTTTATCTTTTCGATTCATCATACCTCTCCTTAGTTATAAACTAAGTTAATTATAACAAAATTCCAGAAAAGGATTTAATTAACTAAAATAAAGCTAGAGATATATCTAATCTTTTACTTCATTTCACGATGTGGTGTCACTCGCTTTAATCGTGGACAATATTTTTTAGTTCGACGCGCTCTGAGTTGTTTCGTTTATTTTTCTTAGAAATATAATTCCAATCACTACATTCTGTACAAGCCAATGTAATATTTACACGTACGTGTATTTCCCCTCTCATTTATCCACGATTACAAATAAAACGTAATTATTATGATTCATTTAATATATAGTTCTATTTCAAATTGCCGATTATGAAAAAGACAAAAAACTGAAACAATTAGTTCATACGAATTTCACATGAATCTATTACTATAAGAATTGTACATAGCGAACTTACTAACAATCGCGTTTATTCATATATAAAATTTCATTTGAAAGGAGTTGAAAATATGAAAACTAAATATCGCTTTATGATTTCATCATTTGCTGCTTGCGCCTACATGATTTGGTGTTTAGTATAATAACAACTTCACTTGTAAATAGGAAAAGGTGTGTATATAAATGGAATATAACCAATCAACAGTTAACTACTGGAAAGCTTTTGTATTACCTTATACATTCGCTTTAGAAGAGTTAAAAACTAAATTTGAAATTATGAACCGGGAAGCTCAATTTTTAGAAGACTACAACCCGTTTGAACATATAAAAACTAGACTTAAACAACCCGAAAGTATCATTAGGAAGCTTGAGCGTAAAAACTTATCACCAACAGTTGAAAATGCTCAAACACAATTACAAGATATTATTGGCATCCGTATTACATGTTGCTTTGTAGAAGATATTTACCATTTAAAAGAGGTTATTGAGAAGCGCGAAGATATGGAAATTGTAGAAGTAAAAGATTATATCGCTAGTCCAAAACAAAATGGTTATAAAAGTTTACACATGATAATAAAATATCCATTGTCACTAAATTCTGGTACGAAAGATGTCTTTGCAGAAATTCAATTACGTACACTGGCGATGGACTTTTGGGCAAGTTTAGAACATAAACTTTACTACAAATATGAAGGAAACATACCTGATTATTTGAAGGATGAACTGCACGATGCTGCTATGAAAGCTGAAGATCTTGATAATAAAATGGCAACAATCCGTCAAGATATTGATGACATTGAAGCATGTTCAAATCAAATTTTATTACCACTTTAAAAAGGTTCTCTCCTATGAGAACCTTTTTTATTTCTTTTCTATCGTACGAACCTCTTCAATTTTCCATCCTTCATCTTCTTTTCCAAGCCCATATTGTACTTTCTTCTGAAGAGTAATTCCCCCGTCTATTTCCTTTTCCTCTGTTTCAACAATAACAAGCCCACCTTTAAGAGCTTTCATATTCATATGTTCCAATTCGATTTTCTTATTTCCCTTTTGAAATGCCGCTTCCTTTTGTGTTTTTAAGTCTTCCGCACCGAGCATTTTGTTTGAAAATAACGTCATATGCTCAGTGAAGTTTTTTTCATTCGTCGTTCGTACATATGCTTCAATAACCCCTTGAATAGCCCCCTCTTCTTCTTTCGTTATATGTACTTGTTCTTCCGTCTTCTTAGCGACTGTTTTCTTTTCTATATGCTCCTCTTTAGATTGACAACCAACTAACAATAGTCCGACTAGAATAGCGACTCCTAATTTCCCCGTAAAACCTCTCATCTTTTCACCCTTCCTAAAAAGAAAAAATGAGGCAAAAATGCCTCACTTTCTTTTATAATTAGCGTCTTCCTTTATTTGGGTCGCCGCCGCCAACAATATCAAAGACACGTTTAGCTATATTTGTATTCTCTTGAACGCCAGAGAATAAGTATTTACCTGGTCCGAATGCATATACGTTCACATCTTCACCTGTATGTCCACCCGTTGTCCATCCTGTAACCGAACGCTTATTGAAGATATCCTCAATCGCATTATCAATCTTTGTTACATCTTTTGATGGAGCTATATCATTTACAGCTTTAATTTCTTCTGGTGTTAATTGTAGATCAATATACTTTTTCAATGTTTCTTCTACATTTGCACCTTTTGCAATCTCATTTGCCATAAAGTCTGGTGTACGTTTCGCAGCTTTAATCGGCTCTACTTTAAAGTTATACTCACCATTCGCACCTAAAGACAATCCTCCAGTAGAATGGTCTGCAGTTGCAACAACTAATGTATTTTTATCTTTTTTCGCAAACTCAATCGCTGCTTTAAATGCTCTTTCAAAGTCTTCCATTTCACTCATTGCTGCAACGATATCATTATCATGTCCAGCCCAGTCGATTTGACTTCCTTCAACCATTAAGAAGAAACCATTTTTATTTTTGTTCAAACGATCAATCGCTGCATTTGTCATCTCTTCTAATGACGGTGTTTTATCATTACGATCAATCATTTTATCTAAACCGCCTGGTGCAAATAGGCCAAGAACTTGATCGTTTTTATCATTTAATAATTGATTACGATCGGTTACATAACTATAACCAGACTTCTTAAACTCTTCGGTAAGATTACGGTCTTTTCTAACAAAGTTATTTACGCCACCGCCAAGCATAACGTCTATTTTATGCTTATCTTTTATTTTCTCATCAAAGTAATCATTTGCGATTTCATCCATATTTTTACGACTAATGTTATGTGCACCGAAAGCTGCTGGTGTTGCATGTGTAATTTCAGAAGTTGCAACAAGTCCAGTTGACTTTCCTCTTTCTTTCGCTTGCTCAAGCACTGTTTTTACTTTTGTTTTATCATTATCAACTGCAATAGCTGCATTATATGTTTTTATACCTGCTGACATCGCAGTTGCTGCTGATGCAGAGTCTGTAATATTTTCATGTTCATCTTCTGGATATGTTTTTTGTGTTCCTACAAGATGTTTATCAAATTCTGTAGATTCCATTTCAAATGTTTTTGGATTGTCTTTCATGTAGCGATGAGCTGTCATATATGAAGGCCCCATACCATCCCCAATTAATACAATGACATTTTTAATCTTTTGATCGCTATCTTTCCCATCCGCTTTAACACTGTCTGTGCGTGTGAAATTCCACGTCGCTACAGAAGTAATTGCCAATGACGCCACAACCGCAAATGGCCATGCTTTTTTTACGAACTTTTTCACTTTTTTGTCCCCCTAATTAAGTTATTCATTTCCCACTATCAAATTTAATAGAAGACTGTTAAGAGAAAATTAGTTATATGTAAATTTTTTGTTAACTTATGTAAATATAAGTTATAATTTGTATAACTGTGTCCTTTCATATCAATCATAGCGCCCTTTACAAACTAAATATAAAAAAATTAGATTTCTTTTAACGTAAACCTCTTACTTTACATTTCGTAACAATATCAACTCTATTTTTAAAAATAAAATAGAAACTTGGTGAACCTTTATGAAAACAATAAAACTAAACGAATCTTCCATTCTAGATTTACTCTCTCTTTGTGAATCAGTCGGGTGGCTACAGCACGAAAGTTTTATGAAAGAACAATTCCATATGTACCTTTCAATTGGCACAATTTTTGGCTATGTACATGAGAATAAACTTATTGCATCTGGAGGGGTGTTTTCATTCGACCCTGGATTTTCTTCTATCGGCATGTTAATCGTACATCCTGATTTTCAAAGACAAGGCATTGGCCGTATCTTGCTAAATAACAGCTTAAAACTAGCTCATTCACCGCTTCCTATTATGCTCATTGCAACAAAAGCTGGTGAACCTTTATATCAATCATATGGATTTCAATCAATAACAACAATTCATCGTTTCGAAAAACAAGCAACTTACATAAATACAAATTCCGTTCCCATAAAACAAATTCAGCAAACTGATCTTCAATCTCTAATTTCTCTTGATCAAACTGCGACTGGTGCACATCGTTCTAAGATTTATTCATCGCTACTATCAAGAGCAACTTACTCATTTAAAATTGAACGGAATAATCAAATAGATGCTTTTGCTTTATGCATACAAAAAGGAAATGTACTATGTATTACTCCACTTATTTCAAAAAAAGAAGCAGACTCTATTCAATTATTAGAAATGATTTGTAAATCGTGGAATGGGACAATACGCATTGATGTTCCGCATTCACAATTCATATTCCGCCAATTTCTGCAAACAGCAAATTTCCATGAAACACTTCTTTCACCTCTTATGATAAAGAATAGTAATCAACTTCCTGGAAACCGTAATATGCTATTTGCTATGATAGATGCAGCGTTATGCTAGAAAGGGGACAACTAATTGAAGCAACTTACCTATCTTATGGCGGGCTGTCTGACTCTTGCATTATTAGTAGGATGTAGTGCCGCAGAAAAGCCCGTAGAACAAGTAAAACAAGTGAAAAATACAATTACTGCGAAATTAACTACAGAAGAAAAAATGATTGAAATAGATGGTCAAACGATTTACTTTAAGCAAATTGGCAGCAAGAAACCACCTTTACTTATGATTCACGGATTCGGTGGATCATCAGATGGATTCCAAAAGATTTATTCTGATTTAGCAAAAGATCATACAATTATTTCTGTGGATGCTTTAGGATTTGGGCGTTCATCTAAACCGATGGACTTTTATTATTCCTTTCCAACTCATGCGAACTTATATTATAAGTTAATGAAAAAACTAGGTTATGAGACATTCGCAATACTCGGTCATTCCATGGGCGGAGAAATTTCTCTTAATTTAACATATTTATATCCTGATGCGGTTACCCATCTTATTTTAACCGACGCTACAGGTGGCCCTCACTCATTAGTAAATAAACAAGGCTCTCCTAAACCACAATTGTCGACGGATTTAAGTACAGTTTCTTCTGTTGCAGACTATAATGAAAGCAAAGTCAAATTTAAACGTAATGATGAAGAACATTATAACAAAATGAAATTGTGGCCTAGGCGTCTTCAAATCAATGCAAATGAAATAAAACAACCAACTTTAATTATATGGGGAAGAAATGATAGTAGTGTTTCTTGGAAAGAAGGAGAAACTTATCATCAATTCTTAAAAAATAGCACTTTTCATATTATAGAAAAAGGTTACCACGCACCATTTCGTCAAGAACCACAAGAATTTGTAGGGTATGTACAAGATTTCTTTGAGAAAAATCCTATAAGTGCTGAAAAATAAACGGGTATCTCATTTTTGAGATACCCGTTTTCATATATTAAGCAGCTTGCTTTTGGCGTTTTTGAGTTTTTGATCCTAATACTTTCGGTATAACGAAACCATCGATTCCAAGTTTTCCAGCATTCATACCAGAAACAAGAACGAACATTGATAAGATAACCATTTCAGGGTTTACACCAATTGACCCACTAAACAGATAGGAAAAGTTCATTACAAGACCGAAAAAGACCGCTGTTTTTGTTAAACAGCCTACAATTAAACCAATCCCGACTAAAATTTCTCCCCACGTTACAAGTGTATTAAACAGATCTACATTTGGAATTGCAAATTCTTGTAAGAATGATGCCCACCAAGATTGAACCGCCGGTTGTGCTCCCTTAGATTTTTCAATTGCACCTTGTAGATAGCCAGTTGCATCGAATCCTTTCCCTTGTAGTTTACCGATTCCAGCCATTAGCCATGTGTAACCAAGATATACTCGGATTATCGCTAATACAAAAGAAACTGCTTTGTTTTCTCTTAAAAATTGAATAACCATATCTTCCTCCTAAAGTTGTAATTAAGTTAGTTACAAATAATATAATAACATTGGTTACTTATTTTTATAATGTTAATTATGAATAATTCGTGACATCCGAATACAACATCCAAAACTAACGTTTATATAGTAACTTTTATTACCTGTAAAAACTTGAACATATCATACCACAGTTGATAATCATTTTCACTGAAAAAATTGTTAAAAAACTGTGTGCTAAATGTAAAACGTGTTCATTCTATATTTGAATAAGTGTATTTTAGACTATTCATATAATCGAAATGTACGGGTCTTTTCATCAATTAATCTTGCTTCTTGAAAAGCATCTTCTAATGTTTTTTTATGATTAATAAGCCCGTAAAATAAGCAAATTGTAAACATAAGTGCTGCATTTCCATCCACATAATCTATCGATCCAATATACGATTTTGCACCATTTTGTAAAAATACTTCTGCTAGTTTTTGTTCACCTAACGTACAACCACTATTTACAATATGGATATTATGCAATTTTGCATATCTCTTAATTTCTGCTGCACCAAAGTATCCTCTCGGTTCATTTTCGTCATACACATCTTCTCCTAACTCTTCCATTACAAATTCCCCTTCATCACCATGAAAGCAAAAAATAACATAATTGATATCTTTATATAAAGTCTTTCCGGAAAGAACATCGATGAAATCTTTCGGTCTACCGATCCAATATGTCACAACTCTCGCCCCAAAATATTCAAGTGTCGCTCGAATTGATTGCATTTCCAAATCAGAGTTATAGCCAACTACTAGTGCAATGTTCATTTGACATCCCCCTCCCTATAAATCTATTTGATATATCCCCGTTTCTTCTAAAAAATCATCTCTCGTTAAAACTACTTTTTGTAAATATTGTCTATAAGCTGTAATTGTTCCATCATGCGAAACGATACAAACTTTTTCTGCTTTTAACTGATAGCACCAATGCAGAAACTCACCTACTATTTGTTGAAATTCCTTCTCTCGGATTATATTGATTCCCTCATTCCATAACAGTTCATTTGTACTTTCTTCTAACGAAAAATGTGGAAATAAATTTCTAATTATCTTTCGATCTAACAATTGATCACACGGCAATGTTTTAGCTAATTCACGATAAGGGAAAATGCGTGGGGATATATATGGATGAACGATTTTTTGACAAGCAACATTCGAACTCCACATTGTCGCAGTTTGTAGTGTTCGTAGTGTAGGACTAGCGATTAATATATCCCTGTCTTGTAATGGTACATCGCACTGAAGCAATTTAGCCTGCTTCTTTCCTACTCCCGTCAACGGCGGATTCACCACTTGCAAACTTAATGGTAAATCCTTTGTATGTTCACCTTCACCATGACGAACAAAGACAAGTTTCATACTCCTCTTCCTCTCAATATAAAATGGTCTCACATATTCCTTCCCTATTTTATTCTTCATTCCTGCTATATGAAAAAGTAATATGTAAAAAATATTTGATATGAACATTTGGAAAACATTACAATTATATATGTCAAATATTTTTTACAAGAAGAGAAGGACCACAAATATGAAATGGATTATCGTCTTTATCGGAATAATCATATAGGGATACATAAATAGCTTTTTTAATAGTGATAAAACTGCTAATCCTTGGATTACAGATAATGAACGTGAAGCAAAAATTAAGCAAAAAGCAATTATCGCAAGCTGGTCCGGTGTTTTCATTTTTTGCATCATTAATCTCTTAAACAAATGGTTAGATTTAGGAGCGAGCGAAAAATCCCCTTACTTGCCAGACCCTTTCGGGGCTATTTTAAAAGAAAATGTAGAGTTACAAGTTTTACTTATGCTATTTATTACGTATGGAATATTTTACTTATATTACCGAAGAAAACTAAGTGCTTAACTTTTATCTCATGATTTTCCTCCTAAATGGTTATAGTAATTAGGACGAAATGAAAAAAGGAGAGATATAAAAATGAGTAACTCAAATGACTTTTTAGATACATTGCATGAAAAGCAAGCAAAAGATGAACAAAATAGAAAACATCAAGGGAATGGAAACCCTGCGAAAAAAAAGCCAAATAAGACGCATAAATAACATTGAAAATCCTGCCTAAAAATTATATTTCAGGCAGGATTTTTTACTCGTCTTTCACCGAAATGACATCTTCCCAATTCCATTTCTCATAATACCACTCTGGTACATCTATATTTTCAATCCACTTCTTTTCATATTTCCCATCGCTATGAGCAAGCCATACATCAGCTTTCTTACGATTTGAACGTATCCACATTAATTGGTTGCTCTTCTTTATAAAGATAGGATTATAATCACCTTGATTATAAGGTGGCTTTGTGATTTGATGTTGTTCATCGCTTGTACTATTTATCTCATATAAAGTTGGTAGTGGCCTTTTTTCCGGATGTATCGATAGTTCTGCTTCCTTTGCCCTTGAAACGATAATTACTTTATCGTTCTTCCATGTGAAGTCCCAATCAACATATCCTTTTGGAGTAAATGTATTTTGCTGTAGGGCTGGTAATTCTTTTACTTTTAAATGTTTATTCTCTAATGCAACTCTTCCGCTACCTTCAATATACGCCAATATATTTTTTGATGGCGACCATTGAAACCATTGTGTATTTAACAACATTTGATCTATTTTTTCAAAACGACTGCCGTCCGCTCGAATTAAACAAAGTGTATTACTATCCGCTGACAAAGAAGCTGTTGGTACTGCTAAAAACGAAATCCACTTTTGATCTGGTGACCACTTAAATCCACTTGCAACTAATGCTAAAAAGTCATCATGCTCATTCGGTAGTGCATATAAATGTTTCATCTTATGAGGATTCATATTTGCATCCTTTTCCATTTCATATAGCTGAGCTCCTGTCCATCCTGTTGGAAGCAAATACGCTTCAGATGATACAAGAAACCTCTTACCATCAGGATACCATGCATAGTCACCTACACCAGCTGATACATTTTCAAAATCTGCTTTCTTTTTTTCAGCATCAAACGTATTTAATGTACGTGCAAATACAAATGCAATTACATTCTCTATTGGTGACCATTGATAATTCGATGCTTCTGATTGAAACGGTGTAACTTTCTTTCCATCTTTCAGCCGATACAGTTCAAGATGATTTCGCTTCTTTCCTTTTGCATATGCGAGCCATCCTCCATCATATGACCATTTCGGCCCTGTTATGTACTCTCCTTTTGTAATCTGCTTTTCTTTTTCATCGACTTTAATCCAAAGATCATGATTACGAATAAAAGCAACTTTTACTCCATTATTTTCTGCGCTAATAATAGAAATTGTACAGAAAAAAAGAAACAAACTCACGCTGCCACTTACTATAAACTTTTTCATTTAACACCCCTATTTTTCCCTATAGCATCCCTCACATTCCGCTTGCTATATGCATGTTGTAGCCATTCGACATAATCCCCAAAAATTTCCCAAGAAATTTTTAATTCAAAGAGGATCGGTATGAATTATGTCGAATGTATAGTTTAGCCAACATCGGTCTTTATAATTAACGATAGAAATGTAATTTTTTTATTAGAGGGAGTTTCATTGTTGCAACTGATGCAACTGAAAATACATCTAATTTAAACTTTGATTTAGAAGTAAAGTAATAAAATTATTGTTGACAAGCTTTTCAATATAGTTTTATAATACAAAACATAGTTTAGTTGAACGAATTATATATCGGCTTTGAAGGAATACTAGTAGCGACTTATATCCCTGTCTCAGAGAACTGATGGTTGGTGCAAATCAGTACATATACAAGCGTGAATTACAATTCTGGAGCTTCTTTCCCGTAATGCTTTTTATGCATGAAGAGAAAGACGGATCTTTCCGTTATCTTAAAGTAAGTGGTAAACAATTAGTTGTTTACAAATAGGGTGGTACCGCGATTTTTATCGTCCCTATCGGATATTCCGATAGGGACTTTTTTGCGTCCTTTCCTTTTAAATAACTTCATATATACGCGTTGAAAGAATCGCAGTAGTATCTTGTATCCCTGTTTCAGAGAGCTAATGGTCGGTGGAAATTAGCACATATATAAGTACGAATTACAATTCTGGAGCTTCTTTTTCGTAGTGCTTTTATGCATGAAGGAAAAGACGGAGTTTTTCCGTTATCATTAGTTGAGATGTAAGTATATTTTCACTTACAAATAGGGTGGTACCGCGATTCTTTCGCCCCTATCGGATGTTCCGATAGGGGCTTTTTCTATTTCTCACGCAAACAGTTGTTAAATAATTCCGAATCTTATGATAAAATTCTATAAGCGCTTACAATTTTGAAGGGAGGTGGTACAAGCTATACGAGCCAGTATTCATTTTTATAGAAAAAAAGGAGGATGTCTAAATGACAAAGAAAACAAAAATTCCATCACATTTAAAACCATTCGTATCCAAACAGCATTATGATCAATACACGCCGGTGAATCACGCTGTTTGGCGTTACATTATGAAACAAAACCATAACTTCTTAAAAGATGTTGCTCATCCAGCATACGTTAATGGACTACAATCATCTGGTATTAATATAGATGCGATTCCAAAAGTAGAAGATATGAATGACTGTTTAGCACCAAGCGGCTGGGGCGCCGTAACGATTGACGGACTTATTCCCGGCGTCGCATTCTTTGATTTTCAGGGGCACGGATTACTACCAATCGCAACAGATATTCGTAAAGTAGAAAATATCGAGTATACACCAGCTCCTGATATCGTTCATGAAGCAGCAGGACACGCACCGATTTTACTTGATCCTACATATGCAAAATATGTGAAACGATTTGGACAAATTGGAGCGAAAGCTTTCTCCACCAAAGAAGAACATGAAGCTTTCGAAGCTGTTCGTACATTAACGATTGTAAAAGAAAGCCCGACTTCTACACCTGAAGAAGTTGCAGCTGCTGAAAATGCTGTAATCGAAAAACAAAACTTAGTTTCTGGTTTATCAGAAGCAGAACAAATTTCACGTCTATTCTGGTGGACAGTGGAATATGGCTTAATCGGTAATATAGATGACCCGAAAATTTACGGTGCTGGTCTCCTTTCCTCTGTCGGTGAAAGTAAGCATTGTTTAACAGATGCTGTAAAGAAAGTCCCATTCTCAATTGAAGCTTGTACAGGTACAACTTATGACGTAACAAAAATGCAGCCACAGCTATTTGTTTGCGAATCATTTGAAGAGTTGACTGAGGCACTTGAGAAGTTCTCTGAAACGATGGCATTTAAAACAGGTGGCACAGAAGGATTAGAAAAAGCAATCCGCTCCGAAAACCATGCTACAACTGAGCTAAGTAGCGGATTACAAATTACAGGTACATTTACAGAGACAATTAAAAATGATACTGGTGAAGTCATTTATATGAGAACAAATACACCAACTGCATTAGCAATTCATAATAAACAGTTAGCAAATCATTCTACATCTGTGCATAGCGATGGATTCGGGACACCAATCGGATTACTAGATGGAGATATTGCATTAGAAAATTGTACAGAAGAACAATTACAATCATTATGCATTACAATTGGAAATAGTGCAGAGTTTACTTTTGCAAGTGGCATTCATGTAAAAGGAACAGTAACAGACATTGTAAAGAATGATAAAAAGATTGCTCTTATCTCCTTTATAGATTGTACAGTTACTCATAAAGATCACTTATTATTTGATCCTTCATGGGGAGCATTTGATATGGCTGTCGGCTCACAAATCACTTCTGTATTCCCAGGAGCGGCAGATGCAGCTGCATTTTTCCCAATAGATGAAGAAGTACAAGAAACTCCTGATCCGCTTGTACTGACTGAGCTTGAACGTATGTATCAAACGGTTCGTGATATTCGAGGTGAAGGTACTTTACACGACGCGCATGTCGAGCAATTAGTAGCAATCCAAGAAGTATTAAATAAATTTTATCCGAAAGAATGGTTGCTTCGTCTTGAAATTTTAGAATTGCTTTTAGAACATAACAAAGGTCATGAAGCATCAGCAGCATTATTACAACAACTTTCTACCTTCACAACTGACGAAGCTGTAACGCGTCTTATTAACAATGGTCTTGCACTACTACAGATAAAGGATGTGAAAAATGATGCTACGATTAGCTAATGAAGAAGTACAAGAGGAATTAGCAAAGCTGGATAAATGGACAGTGAAAGATGAAAAATGGATTGAAAGAAAATATATGTTTTCCGACTACTTAAAAGGAGTCGAATTTGTCTCTGAAGCCGCCAAACTATCAGAAGAACATAATCACCATCCATTTATCCTTATCCAGTATAAAGCAGTCATTATTACTTTGTCATCATGGAATGCAAAAGGTTTAACGAAACTAGATTTTGAGCTTGCGAAGCAATTTGATGAACTATTTTTACAAAACGAAAAAGCAATTATAAGAAAGTAAAAAAGAGAAGCCATTTTTAGGCTTCTCCTTTTATTTTGAAATGTATACAATGTCCAAATGGGTCCTCAACTTGTAATATTCCATCTTTGTACGTAGCAATCTTGCCAATATTTTTTAAGCTTTCACATACTTGTTCTTTTTGTTTTTCATCCGCTAGTACAATTGTGAAATATTTCAAGCCGACGGAATTTGGCATTTGCGGTGGTATCCCTTCACCTTGCCATGTATTTAAACCAATATGGTGATGATAACCACCTGCGGATACGAACAACGCTCCATTACGAGCTGGGATGGTTACTTCAAAACCAAGACCATCAACATAGAAACGTTTCGCTTCTTCCAAATCAGCTACATGGAAATGAATATGCCCCATCACAGTACCAGCTGGAAAGCCATTCCATGTACTTCCTTGCTGTAATAATTCTTCACCGGCTAACGGGTTACTAACAAATGGTAGCTCTCCATTTTCATCACGCCAAACTTCTTTTTGGCGATCATGATAAATTTCAATCCCGTTTCCATCTGGATCAGCTAAATAAAGGGCTTCACTAAAGTAATGATCGGCTCCGCCGTGCAGTGGATATACCATCTCTACAAGATGACGAAGAACATTCGCTAAATCCTGTCTGCTTGGTAATAAAATTGCGTAATGATATAACCCTGTTCTCCCTCTTTGTTTCGGAAAAGCTTCTTTCTTTTCTTCAATGATAAGGAGTGGCTCGTCATTTTCATTCCCAAATGTAACGACTGTTTCATCTTCTTTTAACACTTTCATGCTTAGTACTTCCGTATAAAACTCTAGTGATTTCTTTATATTTGATACGTATAAATGAACAACATCAAGTGTTGTATCGGAATGAAGTTGAAAACTCATCTTGTTAGCCCTCCATGTAAATTAAGCTTTTTTAAACACTTTTTCTTTTAAGAAATTATCTATAAAACCGTCTGCTTTTGCAACAAATAAGTACGCACCCATCGCTAACAATGCAAGTTCTAATTCGAAGCCAGGATTTTTTCCATCTCCTAATAAACCAGCTGACCATTTCACTTTTACAATTGCTCCAACCATAACAAGTGCAAATAATAATCCAATATATCTTACACCTAAACCTAGAATTAACAATAGACCACCAACTAATTCCACTGTTGCTACACCGTATGCAAGTCCTCCTGGTAAACCAATGCTTGTGAACCACCCTGCAATATTGTCAATTCCTGATTGGAATTTTGTTAAACCGTGCATAAAGAACGTTACCCCTAACACGATACGAATAATTAAGTTACCGATATGTTGATTCATTTCTTTCTCTCCTTTATAGTTTTCTTATACAGAACTTTTATTTACATTACAAAACATACACTAATTTTTTTTATTCGTCAATTCATTTTCAGTGGGAAAAAATATATTTTTTTTGCTATGATACAAATAGTTGTTTACAAAAAGGAGCTTGATTTTTATGAACATTGGTTCTGCAATACGTGAAATTCGTCAACGTAGAGGGATAACAATCGCACAAATTTGTGAAGGAACAGGCCTTTCTAAAGGCTTTATGAGTCAGGTTGAAAATAATAAAACATCACCATCTATCTCAACTTTAGAAACGATCTCCAATTTTTTAAACGTTCCCCTTCCCTATTTATTATTAGAACAAAAAGATCGGTTGAAAGTTGTAAAAAAAGAAGAACGTAAATACAGTGTATACGGAAAAGATGAACAAAGAATTGAACATGTTGCGGAGCAAGGTGGTCTTCGCCTATCTCTAGTAGAAATTCCTACCGGGTTTCCGAAAGAAAACTCACCAAATGCTCATGAAGGGGAAGAATGTCACCTTGTATTACGTGGAAAACTAGAAGTTCAACATGGGGAAGATATTGCAATTGTAGAAGAAGGTGATTCTTTCTCCTGGAATGCATGTGTTCCTCATATTGTTCGTAATGTAGGTGAAGAAACTGCATTATTACTTATCTCTAGTCATGCGGAAAATCGAAAACGTGTTTACTAAATAATAAAAAAGAAGCCTGTTTCAAACAGGCTTCTTTTTTATTCCCGTATAATTCCATAACTTGTCCCGACTAGTACAGTCTTTTCATGTTGGTTACGATAAACTGACTCTATTGAAACTTTTTTATACCCCTCCATTTGTTCAATATTTGTTAAAGTTAGTTCACAAGTAATCGTATCCCCTGTAAAAACTGGTCTAATAAACTCACTTACTAATTCCCTTGCGATGTAATGTAACTCTTCGCCTACTTTCGTCCCAATGCTAGCAGTCAATAAGCCATGAACCATTAATCGTCCATTCTCATCATATTCCATATGATGTCTACCTTTATCGCCTGTAATATTTGCAAATTCAAAAACTTCTTCCTCGGTAAACCTTCTTTCATATTTAAATACATCCCCAACTTTTATACTCATTTTTATCCCCCTAATAATAACTGAATTTTCTTTCATTTTACCATAAAATGAGCCTCAATTCATTTTCTATTATGAAAAGAATCAGAATTACTTAACTATGATTTTTCTTTACTTTCCGCTCATTTATCGATGGCCATCCCTTTTTGCCACTTGATACCCATAGTACGCACATGTTCCATTTCTTGATAACTCTCTTACTTCAAAACCACAGCTTCTATAAAAATCAAAATTGTTAGCAGATGTATGCGCAAACCAATCGCCATGTGGAAGCTTTTGCAAACAAAGAGCCACAAGTTTCTTACCTAATCCTTTTCCTCTATACTCACACTTCACAACTAAATTTACTATGTTAGCAACCATGATTTGATCAGAAATCACTCTAACCATCGCGACCATCTCTTCTTCATCCCAAATTGTGAAAGCCCATGTTGAATTTTCAAATGCTATCGTAAATTTTTCAATTTGCCAAGAAGGGATATTATCATTACTCCAGCCAGCATCTTCAAATAATGTTTTAATTGCATATGCTGGCACTCCATTCGTTCCTTCACGAATAATTAGTCCATTATGATAAATATACATTTAATCCCTCCTTTTATTTTTATATACCATTCTTCAAAAAGGACATTTCACCTTTAAAAAAGTGAATTTTTTCATCCAACTCTCTTAATAAAATAAACTAGGACATCAATTCCATGAAATGCAGTTGTTTTTTCATAGCTAAGCCCTGTTTTTCTAGCGACAAATATTGAAGCTGGGTGGTTCGGATTAATAAGTGAAATTAATTTATTCATTTGTAACGCTTGAAAACCATAGTCTCGAAATGCTGCCGCGGCCTCTTTCGCATATCCTTTCCCCCAATACTTAGGAAGTAGCCAATAACCAATCTCAATTTCCTCTTTTCCATCTACTTTCTGCTTGACAAGCCCTGCATGACCAATTCGTATGCCCGTTTCCTTTTCAATCATTACAAATAAACCGAGACCATTTTTATAATTCGGAAGTACCCACTCCTCCAAACTTTTTTTGCATTGCATATATGTTTTTAACGTTCCATTTCCAATATAACGCATTACCTTCTCATTCCCCCATAACGAAGCGTAGAACTGTAAATCATCCATTGTATATTTGCGAAATTGTAGGCGATCTGTATGGAACACTCTTTTATTCACTCCCATCATTTTGAACCTCATTACATAACAACATATTTCAAATTACGTAAGTGTTGAATGCTTTGTATTAAGAAAACCGCTAAAAGAAAGAATATTCAGTCTTAACAAGTTGTATTATATCAAAAAAAAAGCAGTAGACAAAAGAGTGTCTACTGCATCCATATTATCACTAGTATAAAGAAAACTACAACTGAGGGGGGTGTAGGATTTCGAAATATACTAGATACTTATCCCGTTCTAACGGGCGGTAAACTTTCCAATTTTTCAAGTGGAAAGTTTACCGCACATAAGAACTCTTGCGGTCAATTAGGACCGATTAAACTAGCAATTTCTCCAGCTTTAATATGTACATTTTAATAAGAAAAAAATAGATAAGATCGCTGTGAAAAGCGTAATGGATTTTTTCATTCTTTCACCTCTAATCGATAAGGATAATCATCGATTACTATTCCACTTTAATCGATAAGGATTATCATTATCAATGTGAAACGCATACATTTTCTACAAAAAACGAAAAAACGCTACAAAAAGAGTTCTTCTTTTCGTAGCGCCTCATTTAACAATTCTCTTCATATTCGCTCTCCTCTAATTGATCACGCATCGCTTTAACACGCCTAAAGAAGAGGAATGACAAACTTAAAAATAATATGATACTCCCCATCATAACAAAAGTTTGTACCGTCTCTTTTGCTCCATTCGGAATTAATAAACCAACCATCAAAAATGTACTTACTGCAAGAAGCACTTGTCCGAATCGGATATAATCTGCGATTTTTTGTTGTAATTCTTTCATTTATTTATCACTCCCCTCCTCACTGTATCATATTCTATGAAGCTTAAAGACAAGTAAATAGAGCCAATCTGGGAGATGTTTTCCAAAGAAAAAGAGCCGCTTAAATGCGACTCTTTCATATCTATTACAGGCCTTTATATGCTTCCATATAAATTTCTTTCAGTTCTGAAATAAGCGGTAATTTTGGATTAGCTGTTGTACATTGGTCTTCAAAAGCTCTTTCTGCTAACACTCCGACAACCTCTTCAAATTGTTCTTTAGCAACTCCTTGCCCTGCAATGCTCATATTAATATTCAAGCTTTTTCCAAGCGCAATAATTGCTTGAACGAGTGATTCCACACCTTCTGCTGTTGAACTCGCTGGAAGTCCGAGCATTCTCGCAATATGTGCATAGCGTTCATCCGCTACAAAGTGCTCATATTTTGGGAACAATGCGTGTTTTCTTGGCTTAATAGCATTATAGCGGACTACGTGCGGCATAAGAATTGCATTTGCACGTCCGTGTGGAATATGGAATTCTGGTCCAAGTTTATGTGCTAAACTGTGATTAATACCTAGGAATGCATTTGCAAATGCCATACCTGCGATTGCGGAAGCATTATGCATTTTTTCTCGAGCTTCTTCATCATTTCCATCTTCATATGCTCTCGGTAAATATTTAAATACGAGATCAATTGCTTTTAATGCTAAACCATCTGTATAGTCATTTGCCATAACAGACACATACGCTTCAATTGCATGTGTTAATACGTCCATGCCAGTATCTGCTGTTACATGAGGTGGTACTGTCATTACAAATTGTGGATCAACAATCGCTACATCTGGTGTTAATTCATAATCTGCGAGCGGATACTTTATATTATTTTTCTTATCTGTAATAACCGCAAATGGCGTCACTTCTGACCCTGTTCCTGATGTTGTTGGAATTGCAACAAACTGCGCTTTATTTCCTAATTCCGGATATTTACATGTGCGTTTTCGTATATCTAAAAACTTCTGTTTAATTCCATAGAATGTTGTTTCTGGGTGCTCATAGAATAGCCACATCCCTTTTGCTGCATCCATAGCTGAACCACCACCAAGTGCGATAATTACATCTGGTTTAAAGCTTTTCATCATGTCCGCACCTTTAAAAACAGTTTCATCTGATGGATCTGGCTCGACTTCAAAGAAAACTTCAACTTTCACATCATTTACATGTTTACGTAAATAGTGTGTAACTGTATCTACATAACCATGCTCCACCATTCCTGGATCCGTTACAATAAATGCACGTGAAATATTGGGCATGTTTTCTAAATATGCTGTCGCATGTTTTTCAAAATAAATTTTTGGTGGTAATTTGAACCATTGCATATTCTTTTTTCTATTTGCCAGCCTTTTTATATTTAATAAATGAGTCGCCGTTACGTTTTGGGAAACTGAGTTTTTCCCGTAAGAACCACAACCAAGCGTAAGTGATGGAATAAATCCGTTATATATATCGCCAATTCCCCCTTGTGATGAAGGTGCATTTACGATGAGACGGCAAGCTTTCATGCGTAATCCAAATTGTTTTTGTACTTCTTTATTTGTAGAATGAATGACTGCTGAATGCCCTAAGCCACCAAGGTCTAGCATTCCTTCACAGTATGTTAATCCTTCTTCTAATGAATTTGCTTTTACACAAGCTAATACTGGGCTCAGTTTCTCACGAGATAGCGGATACGCTGCTCCGATACCTTGTATTTCAGCTACAAGCATTTTTGTATTCTCAGGCACAGTAATCCCAACTAATTCGGCAATATACTGCGCTGATTTCCCTACAATATCGCTATTTACTGCACATGTATTTTCATTAATAACAAGCTTTTCTAATTTTCTTCTCTCTTCTTCTGTTACAAAGTAACAATTGTTTGCAATCATTTCTGTTTTAACATCATCATAAATTTCCTTATCTACAATGATAGCTTGTTCTGATGCACAAATCATTCCGTTATCAAACGTTTTCGATAAAATCAAATCATTAACAGCTCGTTTAACATGTGCCGATTTCTCTATATAACATGGTACATTACCAGGGCCTACACCTAACGCTGGTTTGCCAGTAGAATAAGCTGATTTCACCATACCAGCTCCTCCAGTTGCTAGAACGAGTGCAACACCTTCATGGTTCATTAATTGTTTCGTTGCTTCGACAGAAGGTCTTTCAATCCATTGAATACAGTGCTTTGGTGCACCAGCCTTCACTGCTGCATCATATACTGTTTTCGCCGCTGCAATGGAACAATTTTGTGCAGAAGGGTGAAATGCAAAAATAATTGGATTTCTCGTTTTTATTGCGATTAATGCTTTAAACATCGTTGTCGACGTTGGATTAGTTACTGGTGTTACTCCTGCTACTACACCGACAGGTTCCGCAATTTCTATTATTTCTTCATGAGGATCTTCATGAATAATTCCTACCGTTTTATCTTTCTTTATGCTATGCCAAATATATTCAGTGGCAAAAATATTTTTAATGCATTTGTCTTCATATACACCACGGCCCGTTTCTTCAACAGCCAATTTCGCAAGTGGCATATGTTGATCAACACCTGCTAGTGCCATTTCATGAACAATGTTGTCAATTTGCTCTTGTGTAAAACTATCTAATGCTTGTAAAGCTTTTTGACCGTTCTTCACTAACGTATCAATCATCTCTTTTACCTCTTGCATTTCATTTACAACTTTCTCTTTGACTACCATGTAAATTTCCTCCTATTCTACTATCGTGGTCCTTATATGTCCCTATAGGTCAAAATAAGTCCCTATTATCGTAAAAAAAATAGAGTTGCCTTCTTACATGAACCTCATTGTTTGTGAAATATTTCACAAGTTTGTTCGTGAGTAACATTTCATGAATTTAATATACAGGAAATCATTTCATTTGTGTGTGTCTAATTTGTGAAATATTTCACAAATTAGCATAATAAAAATGTACTGCTCATATAGAGCAGTACATTTTTATTATGCTAACGCTTGTGCTAAATCTTCAATTAAATCTTCACCATCTTCAATACCGACAGAAATACGAATTAATGTATCTGTAATTCCTAATTCTTTACGGCGATCAGCTGGAATAGATGCATGTGTCATTTGTGATGGAATAGAAATTAAGCTTTCTACTGCTCCTAAACTTTCAGCAAGTGTAAAATATTGTAGTTTTTCTAGTACTTTATTTAATGTTTCTTCACTATCTACATCAAATGAGATGATCGCACCAAATCCGTTCGCTTGTTCTGTTGCTAATCCGTGATTTGGATGTGATTCAAGACCCGGATAATATACTTTATTTACTTTTGGATGGTTATTTAAAAACTCAGCAATTGCGCGTGAATTTGTTTCATGCTCTTCCATACGAATTCCTAGTGTTTTTAAACCACGAAGTAGTAAGAAGCTATCTTGTGGTCCAAGAATGCCTCCTGTTGAGTTTTGTACGAAATGAAGGTCTTCTGCTAATTGTGGGCTATTTACAACTACTAGGCCTGCAACCACATCACTATGCCCACCTAAATATTTTGTTGCACTATGAAGTACAATGTCTGCTCCTAAAGAAATTGGTGACTGCCAATACGGCGTCATGAATGTGTTATCAATAATTGTTAATAAATCTTTCTCTTTTGCAAGAGTGGATATTTTCTTAATATCAGTAATTTTCAGTAACGGATTCGTCGGTGTTTCCACATAAATCGCTTTCGTATTTGGGCGAATTGCTTCTACAACTTCCTCTAGGTTTGTTGTATCTACAAAGGTATGCTCAATGCCGAAACGGTTTAGTACTTTTGTAATAACGCGGTATGTTCCACCGTAAACATCGTCTGTTAAAATGACGTGATCTCCTTTTGAGAATAACATAATTGTTGCTGTAATAGCTGCCATCCCTGAACCAAATGCAAATCCAGCATGACCATTTTCTAATACTGCAATCATTTCTTCTAAAGCTGAACGAGTTGGATTACCTGTTCGTGAATATTCATATCCTTGATGCTTACCAACTGCTTCTTGTTTGTACGTACTCGTTTGATAAATCGGTACGTTTACAGATCCAGTTGAAGGTTCTCCTATGCGAATACCATGAATTAACTTTGTCTTTGCTCTCATTTTTTATTCCCATCCTTTGTATATATCTTTACTTAAATAACGCTCACTACTATCTGGAAAAATCGTTACAATATTTGTACCTGGTTTTGCTTTTTCAGCCTCAAGCAAGCTTGCATGGAATGCCGCTCCTGAAGAACTTCCAACGAGAAGACCTTCCTTTTGCGCTAATTCTTTTACACGTAAAAATGCATTTCGATCAGAAATCGTATGAATTTCATCGAAATAAGATGTTTTTAAAAATGGTGGAATAAATTCAAGACCAATTCCTTCTGTTTCATGTGAACCAGCCTTACCACCATTTAAAATAGATCCTTCTGGTTCTACAATAACCGTTTTAATATCAATGTTTTTCTCTTTTAAATAAGACGCAGTTCCCATAAACGTACCGCCAGTTCCTGCCCCTGCAACAAATATGTTAATCTCTCCATTCAGTGCATCCCAAAGTTCAGGACCTAGTGTTTTGAAATAAGCACGAGGATTTGCTTCATTAGCAAACTGACTTGGAGAGTATGAATTTGGTATTTCCTTTACTAATTCTTTTGCCTTTGCAATTGCGCCGGTCATTCCCTGCTCAGTCGGTGTATGCACGACCGTTGCACCTAACGCTTTCATTAATTCTTGCTTTTCAACACTAAATTTCTCTGGTACACAAACAATGACGCGTAAATCATGTTCTAACGCTGCAAGTGCCAGTCCAATGCCAGTATTTCCAGCCGTCGGTTCAATAATTGTTCCGCCCTGGGTAACAAGCCCTTTTTCTAGTGCATCTTCGATTAATTCCCTTCCTAAACGATCCTTAACGCTTCCGCCTGGGTTGTAAAATTCAAGCTTTGCAAATAAACGGACTCCTTTCGGAAGTGAAAAACGAGTAATTTCTATGATTGGTGTATGGCCAATCAACTCATGAACGCCACGATATACATTCATCGTGTTCTCCCCCTTATTTGCCAATAAAGAAAAGGCAACTGTATGTATTTTCTTTATATGAGACAGTTGCCTTTTTGTTACATTACTTTAACTCTTCTAGTACTTTTACGATAAAGTTTGTAGAATGAAGAGCTGCTTGATCTAAAAATTGATCAAATGAAACATTTGATTCTTTGCCAGCAATATCAGAAAGTGCACGAATAATAACAAACGGAACTTCATATTGGTGGCATACTTGCGCAACAGCTGCTGCTTCCATTTCTACTGCATAAAGGTCTTCAAATTTATCACGAATTGCTGCAACGCGGTTCGGATCACTCATAAATGAATCACCTGTTGCAATCATACCTTTTACAACTTGAATATTTTCTTCTGCTTGCATACATTTCTCAGCTAATGCAACTAATGCCTCATCAGCTTTAAATCCAGGTGGCATTCCTGGCACTTGACCATATTCGTAGTTAAATGCTGTAACATCTACGTCATGATGACGAACTTCTGTTGAAATAACCACATCTCCAACATTTAAAGAATGATGGAATCCACCAGCTGAACCAGTGTTGATTACTTTTTCAGGTTTATATCTTTCTAATAAAATTGTCGTTGACATCGCTGCATTTACTTTACCAATACCAGACTTTAGCAAGATTACTTCATGTCCTGCCAATAGCCCTTTCGTAAATTCACAACCTGCAACAGTTTCTGTTTCTGCTTGTTCTAGTTTGTCACGTAAAATACGTACTTCTTCTTCCATTGCTCCAATTACAGCAATTCTCAATCTAATCCCTCTTTCTATTGCTTAGTTGCCTCCATTACCCATACAAAATGATTTAATCTCGTAAACGTTACATGGAAGCCATTGTTTTCAAAAATAGATTGCATGATAGGAATACGTGTATAGTATTCTGTTTGCAAATCGTTTGCTAACTGATGAAAACCTCTTTGTTTTGCTGTTTCAACAGTTTTATCATATGCATCTTGATCTGCAAATATCGTATCAGCAAACACTATTTTACCACCTTTGTTTAGCAATTGACTATACTTCGCAATTGCTACGTCTTTTTCTTCATCTGTTAAATGATGAAATGCATAGGTGCTCACAATAGTATCAATTGAATTTGGGACTTCAAATGAAAGAAAGTCACCCTCTGTAATTGAAAACTCTTTTGGTAATTTCTCTTTTGCAATAGTACGCATTTCGCGTGACGGTTCTATACCGTAAACTGTGCGACCAGCAAGTAATAATTTATTTGTTAAATTGCCAGTACCAACACCGAATTCTAATACGTTGCCAAATGACTTGTTAACTACATCCTCTAAAATGTCCTCATAATGGGCGAAAACTTCTTTATATTGTATATCTTCGCCTTGTACAAATGAGTCGTACGTATGAGCCCATTCATCAAATAAACCATTAAATTCTATGCCCATAAAAATTCCCCTTTTTCTTATCGGTTTTATCAGTATGATATTCCCTCTTTCTAAAAATGTCAATTGAAATGCACATAGTATTTCCTTCTTTTCTTTGTTACACTATAGGTGATTACATAGGAGAGGGGTCGTCTTCGTGTCATTTACCTTTGAAATGTTAGAAGATAAAGTAGAGTTTTTTGAAGCGGCGGACTTAGCTTCTTTAGAAAAAAAAATTAGTGAGCAAATTGATAATAATAAAGCACTTATGCTCGAAGTACATCATATCTCGCATCAAATGATTATGGATTCTGAAAGCAAAAGACCTTATTATAGTGCGGTTGTTCATTTTAAATTAAAGAAATTACGCTAACTAAAAAAGAGAAGCTCCTAAGAGCCTCTCTTTTTTAGTTTAGAGTTTGAACAAGTACTGGTTTCCAGCCCTCATTATCTACCCAATCAATGTTTACATAATATTTTTTACCTGATTGCTTATCTTGTACGTTACCGTAGGCTTTATTCTTACCGTTATTTCCGATTCTATGAATAACTAATTGCTCTACTGGAACGTCAATTGCAGCGGAAATCGCTTGATTCATCTCATTCCAATCTGCTGTACCTTTTTTAAACGTCATCGCAGGTGTTGCACCTTGTTCTGTACCTACTGGCTTCCAAGAAGGTTTCGTATAAGCATCTGTTGCCTTTGGCTGTGTTTTTTCAGCTGATACTTTCTCATTAGCTTTTGCTTCTTCTTCAGCTTTTTTCTTTTCTTCCTCAGCCTTTTGCTTCTCTTCTTCTTTTTTCTTAGCCTCTGCTTTTTCTTGCTCGTTCTTCTTCGTCTCTTCTTTACCTTTAGCTTTCTCAGCTTTATTCTCTTTTGTTGTTTGCTGAGCTACTTTTTTATCACTAGGAGACGCTTGCTCTTTTGTATCAGGAACAAACAATTGATATGCTACTATAGCTACTGCTACTAATACAATAGCAATCGCAATATTTAAAACACCGTTTTGACGACGTTTTTGTTGTTTCTGTTGGAATCTAGATCCTCCTGCCATTCTTCAAACCTCCATGCAGTTTTTCATACTTGCTATTGTAACATTAAATCTAGAAAGGTTGAACATTTACAATAATATTTTCACGAAATGAAAACATTTCATAAATAATTGCAAGATTACTTTTCATTTTCTAATTGATGAATTGCTTCTACCAGTTCTGTAAAAACTGGTGTAACTGCATTTACGTTACTATCTGTTTCTATATCAACTACAACTAAAGCATATCTTGGGTTTTCATATGGAAAATAACCTGCAAACCAGCGATTCACCTTCGTTCCTTTTCCTGTTTGTGCCGTCCCAGATTTTCCAGCGACACTTAGTGGTAACGAACGAAATGCCGTTCCCGTTCCCTTCTCCATCGTTACAACGCCTCTTAATAACTCTTGTAGTTTTTTCACCGTTTCATAAGAAAGTTGTTTCCCATTTAATTTATGGTTTTCAAATGTAAAAAAGTCGGTTCCATTTTTATACACTATTTTTTTCACAGCTTTCACTTCCAGCTTCTCTCCATCTCTAGCAATTGTCGCCATCATATTCGCTATAGCTAGAGGTGACACGCGTACATCTTTTTGTCCGACCATCGTTTGGGCAATCGCTTTTCTACTATCTTTATTTTCTTCGCTTCCCCAAATAATAGCACTCTTTTCTTCTGGCAATTGCTCAAATTCCGGTGTATGAAATACGGAACCTTTCCACCCTACCTTCTGACTTGCTCCTAAGGCCTCTAAGTACGTTTCTAAAACTTCACTATCCTTTTGCATTAGTTCGTTACCTAATGCGGCAAACGTCCGATTACAGCTTCTAGCAAAGCTTTCCTTAAAATTTAATGACCCCATCATAACTTGTGGCAGATTTTCATCGTATAAATCCGTATTACAGTTAAATGCACGATTAAACCGCACCAAATTCTCATCAATTACTGCTGCTGCAACTACTGTTTTAAAAACAGACCCCGGAAAATGAGGAGTTAACATTTGATTTTCAAGTGTAGCTTTATATACACTCCTATCACTCATCTGTAAAGATGGCTTACTTACCATTGCTAAAACTTCACTATTCTTTATGTCTAGTAATACTAACCCACCTTTTTTTATTCCGTTTTCATCTATAATCTTTTCTGCCTGGCGTTGCAACGTTTTATGTATTGTCGTTTGAATAGTAACTGGATAAAATGGATTTCCTGGTGAAGTATATTTCGCCTGTTTCCCGAAAATCGGTTCTCCTTGTCGATCCACTTGATATAGTACTTTCGCCTCTCCATCAGTTAGTAAAAATTCATCAAATGATTGCTGCAATCCGGAAATACCAATTGGCGTTTGTTTCGAAAGTTTTTTCATTTCTCCATAACGCTTTTGAAATTCCTGTTCATTCTCTCCCACATCACCTATTAAATGATTTGCCTCTCCCGTTTGCTTCAATCGAACTTCTGCTGCTACAATACCTAAAATATCTAAGCGATTTACCTTCTCCATCTGCTCGACCGTTAATTGAAATGGGATATTCCCCCTTCGTAATATAAATGCTTCATTCTTATTTTTTATTTGCAGTCTTATCTCTTGTCTCGACACACCAATGATATGCGCAATTTTCTCTAACATGTCATTTTTTATTTGTAAAAATGGGAAAATAATTAAAACTGGATATTTCTCTTCACCAATTTCCTTACCATTTCGATCTATAAAATGCCCTCTTCCATTATCTACTGTAAGTGATTGTGTGCGCTGCGTAACACTTTTTTCAATCAAATTAATATTTCGGTCAGTAAACGATTCTGTATCTATAATCTGTATTTGGATTAAACGACAAAGTAATAAAAAAATCATACCCATAAAACAAATTAAAACAATTATAATTCTCCGTTTCATTTTCATAAAAAAACACCTCGTCTATTGTAGTTTAGACGAGGTACTGTTTTATTTATACAAACTGCAAAATTTAAAGCTGTATTACCTCAATATACTTAAAGTCATTATTACTTTTGGGGCTTCTCTAGAAACTTCATAAGAAGCGATCTAAATTCTGTTTCATTCACTCCAGCATTTTTTGCAACCTCGATTACAGTTGTTGTCACCTGAGTTGCTACCTTTAAGTATTCAGCACTTAAATTGTTCATTTCACTTCTTTTTTCTTTTGCATTTTCAACTGTTACAGAATCAATACACACAATCATCTTATCTACAATTTGCAAGTAATTATTTTCTGCATCTATTATTTTTTGAATATCACTTTTATTACTTATTTTAGATTGTTTTAAATATGTATATGCTTGATTTACTTCATCTTTGAGGAGTTTATCATTATTCTTTGCCTGTTCTTGTAACATACCCTTCATATCATCTATTGTTTTTTGATCCATCGAATCTCGTAATAAATATTCTGGATTCCCAATCGCATAATCATACTTAATCGTTACATTCTGAAATATTTTCATTACAATAGCTAATTGATACTCCAAATCAAAATCATCAAACTTCTCGTTATCAATACTTGATTCCACTTTCTCTTTTGGACTTTCTGTACTTTTTGAATTCTCGGTTGCAGCATTATCCTTTTTTTCTTCTTGCTTCACTTTTTCCCCCTTTGATGATGTAGCTTCCTCGTTAGTTCCACACGCAGTGAGCCCTAATATGGAGATACTAGAAATCAGTACCGTAAATATTTTTTTTTTCATACTTACCCTCTTTTCCCCTTTAAAACTGTTCCATGTTGAAATAATTAAAACTTAAAGTCCTCAATTATGATATCAAACTATTTAGTAGTTTATTGTCCTTTCCTGTCGAACCGTTTGAAAGTTCTAACAGCTTTTTATTTGTATAAACAAGTTAAAATAATAAAAAAGATTCCCCCAATTGGGAGAATCTTTTTTATTATTTTACAGAGATAATCTCTACTTGCATTTCTCCACCTGGTGTTTGGATTGCTACCTTCTCACCAATTTGCTTACCTAATAAGCTTTTTGCGATTGGAGAATCGTTAGAAATTCTTCCTTCGAATGGATCTGCTTCTGCGCTACCTACGATTGTGTAAGCTTCTTCGTCTCCACCTGGTAACTCTTTAAATGTTACTGTTTTACCTAATGTTACAACTGTAGACTCTTCACCATTGTCTTCAATGATAACCGCATTACGAATCATGTTTTCCAGTTGTGTAATACGTCCTTCTACGAATGCTTGCTCATCTTTCGCTGCATCGTACTCAGAGTTCTCAGAAAGATCTCCGAAGCTACGTGCGATCTTAATACGCTCTACAACTTCTTTACGTCTTACTGTTTTTAATTGCTCAACTTCGTTCTCTAGTTTTTGCTTACCCTCTTGCGTCATAGGGTATGTTTTTTCTGTTGCCATATTTTCCACTCCTTTTATATACCAATCCCCTGAAAAAAGAGGAGTTCCATATGAAAACTCCCCCACTTATATTAGCGGAGGTTTCTAGTACACGTGGCACTAGTGGAGTTGTCACATACAACCCCGTATTCCAAATTCTTCTTTATAGTAAGAAGATATGTATGGAAACTTGATATAAATATGCCCTCACCTATATATAGATGAGGTTGCATGTTTCATTGTATTCGATAGGAAGGGAAAAAATCCCTTCCTATCGTATATCTTTTACTATGCTATTACAAATTTACTTTTTGTTCAAGAATTGTTGCAATTTTTGTCACCATAATATCAATTGCAACGTGGTTTTGTCCACCTTCAGGGATAATAATATCCGCAAATTTCTTAGAAGGCTCAATAAATTGATTGTGCATTGGACGTACAACACTTACGTATTGATCAATAACTGAATCCATCGTACGACCGCGCTCTTCAATATCACGCTGCATGCGGCGCAGAATACGAAGGTCAGCATCTGTATCAACGAATAGCTTAATGTCCATTAACTCACAAAGACGTGGGTCTTCTAAAATAAGAATTCCTTCTAAAATGATTACATCTTTCGGCTCAACTGGAATAATTTCTTCTGAACGCGTATGCAATGTATAGTCATATACAGGCTTATCAATTTGCTCATATGCAAGCAACTGCTGCAAATGTTCAATTAACAGATCATTATCAAACGCAAGCGGATGATCATAATTTGTTTTTAAACGCTCTTCCATTGGTAAATGGCTTTGATCTTTGTAATAATAATCTTGCTCTAAGATTAAAATAGAATGACCTTGAAAATGGTCAAAAATCGCTTTCGTTACACTCGTTTTACCTGATCCTGAGCCACCAGCAATTCCAATTACAACAGGCTTATTCGTCCCCATTCGACTATCACTCTTTCTTATTGAAGTATGCTTTTGCGCATCATATTATTCACATACACTGGTTGATCCACTTTGAATTTCACGATTTGCAACGGATGTCTCGCTGCATCTAATTCGTTTCCATCCTCATCCCAAATTTTCTCCACCGTCTGCGTAAAGTTTTCTATTTCTGGTCCAAAGAACTCCACTTCATGTCCTGGTTTGAAATGATTACGTTGCTCAATCGTTACGATGCCCGTTTCTTCATTATAATCTAACACTAAACCAGCGAAATCATACGTTGTTTTCTTACTATGATTTCCAAACATTTGCTCTTGATGTCCTGGAACCCCTTCAAAGAATGCAGGAGCTGTATCACGATTTGCACATTTATCAAGCTCATCTAGCCATTCTTGTTTAAACTCAAAATTATCCGGATCCGCACAATACGCATCAATTACTTTACGATATACAGTTGCTACAGTCGCTACGTAATGGATAGATTTCATACGTCCTTCAACTTTTAAGCTATCAATTCCAATTTCAATCATTTTCGGAATTGATAAAATTAAATTTAAGTCTTTTGGACTCATCGCAAAATGAGCATCTTCTTCTTGGAATAGAGGAAGCTCTTTTGCATCTTTATGTTGTGATACTGTTTGAACTAAATCATAGTCCCAGCGACAAGATTGACAACAACCACCACGGTTAGAGTCACGCGCTGTCATATGGTTACTTAATGTACATCTTCCTGAATATGCGATACACATTGCACCATGGACGAATGCTTCAATTTCAATATCCACTTTTTCTTTAATTTCTTTCATCTCTTCATAGCTTGCTTCACGAGCTAATACGAGACGATGTAAACCTTCTTCTTTCCAATACTGTGCTGCTTTCCAGTTGGATAGTGATTGTTGTGTACTTAAATGCACCTCAACAGAAGGCGCTACACGTTTACACGTCTCAATAATAAGCGGATCGGCAACGATAATTCCCGTTACGCCAGCTTTTTCAATCCCTTTTAAATATTCCTCTAGCCCGTCCATATTTTCATTATGTGCAAAGATATTTGTAGTTACGTATATCTTTGCTCCATATTTCTTTGCGAACTCAACGCCTTCTGCCATGTCTTCCAGCGTAAAGTTACCTGCATTCGAACGAAGACCAAATTCTTGTCCACCTAAATATACAGCATCTGCCCCATAATGGATAGCTACTTTTAATTTTTCTAAGTTACCCGCAGGGATTAACAGTTCAGGTTTCTTCACAATAACGCGTTTGCCATCGATCACTCGTGAAATTTCTTGTACAGTCATTTCCTACACCCTCCTCGTTTAATAAACCGTCTCTTTAAAGAAGAACCCTGTATCTAACGGACGATTTACTGGTTGCATTTCTTCTATCTCGTTATATAAATCGTCTTTCACGTCATAATACGCATCACGATCTTCTACACATAAATCAATTGCTTTACGATATTTCTTCGTTACCTCAATAATGTATTCAGAACTTTTTAGTACACCCTCGATTTTTAAGCTATCAACTTCAGCATCGATTAGTTCCTCTAACTCATCAATGAAACAAATATCGTTTGGACTCATAATATGAGTACCATTTTCATCTTCATAAATTGGATATTTATTATTGCGCTCTGGATCATATAAGAACATATTCTCTTCATACTTTTTCTTTTCAATATCGAGATTACGACCTTGATACTCAAAGTAGTTTCCGACTAATGAACGCTTTGATTGGAACATGCAAGTCATACCGTGAATTTGCACCTCAAGTTCCACTTCAGCATTTTCTTTTAATTCAACAATTTCATCTAAGCTAAGCTCACGAGCTAATACAGCGCGTTTCGCACCTCTTTGTCCCCAATAGTTACAAGTAAACCAGTTTGTTGCTGTCGTTTCTGTATTCCAGTGTAACTGCATGTTTGGTGCAACTTCACGAACAGCCATTAATACCGCTGGATCTCCGAAAACAATCGCATCTACATGTATCTCATTTAAAAATGCAACATAGTCCGTTAATTCTTCTACTTTATCATTATGGAACATCGCATTCATTGCAACGTATACTTTCACACCATTTTCATGTGCAATGTTTACAGCTTCTTTCACATCTTCACGTGAAAAATCTCCTGCTAAACGTAAACCAAACTTTTGTTCACCGATCATTACTGCATCTGCTCCTGCTTTTGCAAGAGGTTCGATATCCGCCACTGCTCTAGGCGTTACTAACAATTCAGGTTTCTTCATACCTTTGTCACCCTTTCTTTTTACTTACAGCCACTCCATCACCAATCGGGAAAATCGTTGTATCATATCCTTCATGGTTCATAAGCCATTCATTGTACGTCTTAATACGACGAATCAAACCACGTGTACGTCTATTTTCAATTTTCTCTTTTGTCGTTACCAGGCCATGGTACATAACATTATCTGAAATAATAACGCCACCAGGATTTAATAACGGTTCATATAAGTCAAAAAAGCGACGATATTGCCCTTTCGCTGCATCAATAAAAATAACGTCAAATGTTCCATGTTCTTTCACTTGTTCGCCCGTTTCTAAAGCATCACCGTAAATAACAGAGATACGGTCTGTTACCGGGGAACATTCTATATATTCAAGTGCCTTTTCATATCGTTCGCGATTGCGCTCTACTGTCACAATGCGAGAATTCGGAATAGCTTGCATCATACGAATACTAGAATAACCGATTGCTGTTCCAAGCTCTAAAATGCTTTTCGGTCCAATTAAACGTAAAAATTGCAGCATAAATTCCATTCCAAGTCGATCCATAATCGGCACATGGTTTTCTGTTGCATACTCTTCCATTTCAAGAATTAATTTATCTTTTGGATCAATAAATGATAATAGGTACTCGTTAACTGCATCCTCCATAATTGGTCCTCCTTATTTACATGGAGAAGTGCCTCTATGACGCGTAAAACTTTGTCTTTTCACACATAGAATGCAATAAAAATACAAGCCAGCTTCACCCTTAGCTTGTACGTCCCGTTTTGATATTAAAAACGATTCTTCTGCCAGTTTTTAACCCGATATATTTTATCATAAAAAAGAGGGATGTGCGACCTTTTTCGCTACCCCTCCCCATTTTACTGTTTTTTCGTTATATATTTTTGCTTTAATGCATTATGTTCTTCTAATGTTTTCGCATAATACACTTCACCACTTGGTGCAGCTAAGAAATAATAATAATCTGTTTGCGCGGGTTCTAACGCTGCTTCTACTGAATGTTTACCAGAGTTTGCAATCGGTCCAACTGGCAATCCTTTCACAACATACGTATTATACGGTGAGTTCACTTTTAAGTCCTCGTATAATACACGTTGTTTATGCTTTCCAAGCGCGTATAATACCGTCGGGTCCGTTTGAAGTGGCATACCTTTTGCTATACGATTATAGAAAACACTAGAGATCTTTTGACGATCTGTAAAACCAGTAGCCTCTTCTTCAATAAGTGAAGACAGCGTAAGAAGCTGATGAACATCCCAGTTCTTCGCTTTCATTTTCGCCTCATTTTGAACAATGATTGCATTCGTTTTCTCAAGCATCGGCATTACGATTTCTTCTAATGTCGTATCTTTCTTATAGAACGAATACGTCGCAGGATATAAATAACCTTCTAATGGATATTTAATATTGCTATCAAAGATTTTGTCAGTCAATAACTTCGGATACTTTTGCTGCATTTTTTGAACAAATGCCTTATCGTTTAACTGACGCACAACATCATCTTTATTCCACTTTAATTCTACCGCAATCGCTTCTGCAATTTCAGTTACTTGTGCTCCTTCTTTAATCGTCACTTTATAAAGAGCCGGACGATGTACGTTGCCCGATGACATTTGTTCAATGACATCGTTAGCACTCATCGAAGGATTTAATAAATATGTACCTGCTTGTAAACTTTTTGATTTAGCCTTCGTATAAAAACTAAACACTGTACCGTTTTTCACAGCACCTTTTTCTTCTAAAATCTCACCAATTTTGCTTGTAGATGACCCCTTTGGAATCTCTACTTCAATCTCTTTTTTATTCTCGCTATTAACCGGTCCTAACGCCGATGAAATATACGCATAGACTGAACCACAAACTAAGAGCAATGCAATAATCGAAAATAAAAAAATGCGTCTACGCTTCTTTTTCACTTGATTCTCTACCAAAACTCTTCCTCCTTATTCAATTGTAGACCATATGGACATATTTCTATACAACACGATGGAAAACCACAACAAACTCACCTATCTTTTTTAGATAGACGTTTTATCCCGATTGGTGTGGGCTAATAATTAATGGGGATGGACAAAACCCCACTGATTAAAGTTTCGCTTTATTTTTCTACAATCCGTCTCATTATACTACAAAGGATTGCGTGGTTTCGACAAAAAATCTTTCATTTTACATATAAATACAAAAAAAGATGGACTGTATGTCGTCCATCTTTTCAGTACTTATTATTCTGCGTCTTGCTCATCAGCAAGAGTGTTGAACATTTCTTGTACCATTTCCCACTCTTCTTCAGATTCGATCGGAAGTAAAGTTCCGCCCTCTTCTTCATTTTGCTCATAAGCCATTGCATCATAAATTTGGTCTCCATCTTCGTCTACTTCACCGATTGGAGAGAAGACTACGTATGATTTTTTTCCAAATTTTTCAGCATCAAAAGTGAAAACAATCTCACATAAATGTTCGTTACCTTTTTCGTCTACAATTGTAATTTGATTTTCTTCCATTTTGGTCACCTCTTATTTACTATCTAAAAATCCTTGTAAGATTACGACTGCAGCCATCTTATCGATTACTTGCTTTCGCTTCTTACGGCTTACATCAGCTGAAATGAGCAGACGTTCCGCTGCCATCGTCGACAAACGCTCGTCCCACATTACAACGTCTAATTGTAACAGCTCTCGTAGGTTTTCTGCAAATTGCTGACAAGCTTCACCACGCGGGCCAATTGTACCATTCATATTTTTAGGTAAACCTACTACTATTTTGTCCACATCATACTGTTTTACTAACTCAGAAATACGGTCAAAACCAAATTGACCTCGTTCTTCGTTAATCTTGATTGTTTCCAATCCTTGTGCTGTCCAGCCCATTTCGTCACTAATTGCAACTCCGACTGTTTTGGTACCTACATCTAAACCTAATATCCGCATAAACTACTCCTCACGATGATGTTTCAAGTAAGACTTCACAAGCTCTTCAATTAACTCATCACGCTCAAGCTTGCGAATGATGCTTCGAGCATCTTTATGGCGAGGTATGTATGCTGGGTCTCCACTTAATAAATAACCGACGATTTGGTTAATCGGATTATAGCCTTTTTCTTGAAGTGCATCATACACAGTTAAAAGTACATCATTTACATGGACACTCTGTTTTTCATCTTGAATGCTAAACTTCATTGTTTTATCAAAACCGTCCATTTCAAGCACCTCACTTGTAAGTAGTAAGTATAGGGAGAAGAACTTCTCCTCTCCCTACCATTGTACACTACTATCTCTTTATTTTGAAACAGATTTAACGTACTCTTGTACAAATGCTAAAGCTTCCTCAACTTGCGCTGGGTTTTTACCACCTGCTTGTGCCATATCAGGACGGCCACCACCGCCACCGCCACAACGAGAAGCTACTTCTTTCACAAGCTTACCTGCATGGTAACCTTGGCTAATTAAATCTTTCGTTACGCCAGCTAAAATATTTACTTTATCATCATTTACAGACGCTAATACAACAACTGCAGACTCTAATTTATTTTTAAGGTCATCCATCATCGTACGTAAGTTGTTCATATCTGCAACATTTACTTTCGCGGCTAATACGTTCACTCCATCCACTGTCATTACTGAATCAGTTAAGTTTCCAGCTTCGATATTGCTTAATTTCGCAGCAAGAGATTCGTTTTCTTTTTGAAGTTGTTTCACTTCAGCAAATAAACCATCAACTCTTGTTAAAATATCTTTCGGATTTGTTTTCATTTTTCCTGCTGCTTCTTTTAATAAACCTACTTGATCGTTCATTAATTCGTATGCAGATTTACCTGTTACCGCCTCAATACGACGAGTTCCTGCACCGATACCAGACTCAGCAACAATTTTGAAAATACCGATAGAAGCTGTGTTATCAACGTGACAACCACCACAAAGCTCTAAGCTATAATCGCCTACTTGTACAACGCGTACAACATCTCCGTATTTTTCACCGAACAATGCCATCGCGCCCATTTCTTTCGCTTCTTCGATTGCTTTTTGAGAAATCGCAACATCAATACTTTCCCAAATTTTTTCGTTTACGATACGCTCAATTTTTTCTAATTCGTCAGCTTGTACTTGACCGAAGTGAGAGAAATCAAAGCGTAAACGTTCAGAAGTTACAAGAGAACCAGCTTGGTTAACATGCGTTCCAAGTACATCTTTTAATGCTTGGTGCAGTAAGTGAGTTGCTGTATGGTTTTTCACAACGCTACTACGGTTTTTCGTATCGATAACAGCTTTTACAGCCGCATCTTTCGTTAATGTACCTTCTTCAACAACAACTTTGTGTAAGTTTTGACCATTTGGTGCTTTTTGTACGTCTTTTACAAGAACTTTCACGCCGTCAGCAAGAAGATAACCACGGTCTGCAATTTGCCCACCGCTCTCAGCGTAGAATGGCGTTACATCAAGCATTAATTGTCCTTCTTCACCTGCTTGTAAGCTATCTGTGTACTCACCATTTTTCACAAGTGCAACAACGTTACTTTCTGTTGCAACTGTACCGTAACCGACGAATTCGCTCGCTACTTTAACTTCACCAAGTACACCGCCTTGCACTTGCATAGAATCAACGTCTTGACGAGCAGCACGTGCACGTTCACGTTGTTTTTCCATTTCAGCTTCAAAACCTTTATGGTCAACTGTCATACCAGCTTCTTCTGCATATTCTTCTGTTAATTCAATTGGGAAACCGTACGTGTCGTATAGACGGAACGCATCTACACCAGAAATAACAGTTGTTTTTTCTTCTTTCGCTTTTGCGATTACTTCAGCTAAAATTGCTTCACCATCATGAAGTGTTTCATGGAAACGCTCTTCTTCATTTTTCACAACTTTTGCGATGAAATCTTTCTTTTCAAGTACTTCTGGATAGAAGTCTTTCATTACTTCTCCAACAACCGGTACTAATTCAAACATGAATGGACGGTTGATGTTTAATTTCTTCGAATAACGAACAGCGCGGCGTAATAAACGACGTAATACATAACCACGGCCTTCGTTAGATGGAAGAGCACCGTCACCAACAGCGAATGTTACTGTACGAATATGGTCAGCAATTACTTTAAACGCCATATCTTTTTCTAAGTCGCCATTACGATACTTCTCACCAGAAATTGATTCTGTCGCACCAATCATCGGCATGAATAGGTCTGTATCAAAGTTCGTAGGCACATCTTGAACGATAGATGTCATACGCTCTAGACCCATTCCTGTATCGATGTTTTTCTTAGGAAGTGGCGTATATGAACCGTCTGGATTATGGTTAAATTGAGAGAATACAAGGTTCCATACTTCTAAGTAACGCTCATTTTCTCCACCTGGATATAATTCTGGGTCACTAAAGTCATTACCGTAAGATTCTCCGCGGTCATAGAAGATCTCTGTATTCGGTCCACTTGGTCCTTCACCGATATCCCAGAAGTTTTCTTCTAAACGGATGATGCGCTCTTTTGGAACACCCATTTTCTCATTCCAAATTGTGAATGCTTCTTCATCTTCTGGGTGGATTGTAACTGATAGTAATTCTTTATCGAATCCGATCCATTTGTCGCTCGTTAAAAATTCCCAAGCCCAAGTAATTGCTTCTTCTTTGAAGTAATCACCGATTGAGAAGTTCCCTAACATTTCAAAGAATGTATGGTGACGAGCTGTTTTCCCAACGTTTTCAATATCGTTTGTACGAATTGATTTTTGTGCATTTGTAATACGTGGGTTTTGCGGGATTACACGACCATCAAAATATTTCTTTAATGTCGCTACACCACTATTAATCCATAGAAGAGATGGATCCTCATGTGGAACTAGTGATGCACTTGGTTCTACTGCATGTCCTTTTTCCTGGAAAAAGTCTAAAAACATTTGACGAATTTGAGCGCCTGTTAGTTGTTTCATTGTATTTTCCTCCTTAAATATAAAAAACTCCCGCCCCTATAAAAGGGACGAGAGTTAACTCGCGATACCACCCTAATTATGAATTGATTATTATAACAATCAATTCATCACCTCATGGTGCCGTAACGTGGCAAGACGGCAGTGATTAGCTGCTCTCAGGATTAGCTTTCTGGTACCCTTCATTTAAAGCTTCTTTCAGCCAGTGGAAGCTTCTCTCTATAAATGGACTGTAACATACTTGTTCCGTCATTGATTTAATGTATTATATGACTAAATATAATAGAATTCTCTTAAGTTTGTCAATGTAGATAATAATAATTATATTGTACCACATACATTTCTGATAGCTACATAAGTATCTACTTGTCATTATAAACAGCCTTTATATATTATGTATTTATTAACAAGTAGGGATATTTTCATACAAAAAAATTACTACTTGTTAATATTTCTTAATATTACATTTTTGTTATAATTAAATTATTAACATTAAAGGAGCGATTATAATGACAACTTTATTGAATCAAGCTAAAGAAATGTTAACTACTGACGAAAAAATCCTTTTTTATGCAGCATGTTCATTAGATATATTTATCTATCGTTCCGTCGCAAGGCCAGGACTGTTAATCTTGACGAACAAAAGGCTCTTCTTTTACGGACCAGATTTAAGTAGGAACCCAATATTTGAAGAGTACTCTTTCGCAAAAATTTCTAATCTAAAAGAACAGAAACGACTTTTCAGCAATCAAATTGTATTTATGTATGATGATGAATGGAAAAGAATAAAACATATTCAAACAAATGATGTGAGCGGGGTTGTTCAGCAAATAAAAAAACAACTACCTAAATAGGCAGATTGTGAGCCCTCTATTTCTATAAATAGAGGGCTTTCACATTAAATATCTTCTCTTTTCCAAAGAGGCCTTACATGAACGATCACCGTGCGAATGACCGCTAAAATCGGGACCGATATTAATAATCCTACAATTCCCGCAACTTCTCCCCCAACTAGTAATGCGAGCATAATAATAACAGGGTGCATACGGAGCGACTTACCAACGATGTAAGGAGATAAAATATTACTTTCAACAAATTGCAAAATCGCAATTGTAATTCCCGCCTTAATGAGTAAACTCGTTGATACCGTTGCCGCGATCATCAATGTCGGAATGGCTCCTAAAATAGGGCCAAAATACGGGATTATATCCGTTACCCCAATAATAATACCGAGCAGCAATGGATATTTCATACCGATAAACCAAAAAGAAAGAGCGGATACTCCCCCTAATACTAAGCAAACAAATAACTGTCCTCGAATATAGCTTCCAAGTGACTTGTCAATTTCTTTCGCGAGCATTTGTCCTGTACTACGCCATTTACTTGGAACTAGTTTCCAAAAGGTATGATAAAACTCACCGTAGTCTTTTAATATGTAAAATACAATGAACGGAATTAAGAAAATAATGAGCAATGAATCCAGTACACCACGAGCTGTGCTCATTACTTTATTCAAAAGCGCTTGAATCTTCATTTCTACACCAACAAAAATTTGTTTCACCTTTTCATGAATAAATGATGGGAAATTCGCTGTTTGTTCTGTTACCCCATCCATCCAAGAATCGTACATTTTTGTAAACTGCGGAAATTGTTCATTAATCTCTTGCAACTGCTTTATAACAATTGGTGTTCCTTTATAAATTCCATAGCCAATCCCGCCGAAGAAAAGGACATAAATGAGCAAAATAGCAAGTGTGCGTGGCATCCCTTCCTTATGGATTTTTTCAATTAACGGGTGTAATAAATATGCAATGAAACACGCAATAAGAAATGGTGTAATTGCCATTTTAAACACAAAAATAATCGGTGCCCATAGCGGCTTAATTTTTAAAAAGACAAGCAAACAAAGAAAAACGAGTAACAATAATCCTAAACGATATATCCAAATGATTTTAAGATTCTTCACACGAAAAACCTCCTCCACCTTTATTTTGAAAATAAATGGGGTAGGTTATGTGCAAAACTTTTAAAATCTTTTCATACAGACCATACTGTTTTTTAAAGACGTACATATATTTAACATAATAAGGACAACCACCCCTGAGAATACAAAAAATCAAAATATAATCAGGAGGGCTAATTATGGTTTTATTTATGCTCGTATTATCCGCACTTTTTATGATTCTTGAATGGATTTGTATCGGGTTTGGTATTTGGAAAGGTTTCTTTATTCGCTCCTCGCGAAAAGAAAGAGCGAAGCAATTATGGCATTATGGAATACTTGGAGTTGGATGTTACGGTCTATCTTATGTTTTCTCGGAAATCGGACTTTTATATTTGCATATGAATACGTAAAAAAACTCCCTCGTCAATAAGGGAGTTTTTCACTTTATCGAAATGATTATAAATAAGACTTAATCATCTTACGCGCTTTTTTCATATTGCGTTTTGAAAATACATCTTGCTTGCGAGCATATCGATATGCTGCAGCCCCAACACCTAATGCGATTAATGAATTGCGTAGATTCAAAGTAGATCCCCCTTTTCGTTATCCGATCGTTCTCTCATTCTCATCAAATAAATCATCAAGAGAGCTTAATGAACCATCTTCCTCTACTTGATGCGTATGGATTTTCCCCTTTGAAACCGATAATTCAATATAACAATTCCAGCAATAAAATTGGTTGACACCTATTTTTCCAATGTCTTTCCCTTTGCAATTTGGACAACTGAACATATGGCTTTCATCTCCTCACAGTCTCCCAGATTCTATTCGCCATTATGTCCAAACCGCATTCATTTATACATGCTAGAGCCTTTCAACGTTGTACGTTTGAAAGTTTCACTATATAATTTCACCTTGTTACATGAAATCATACGGTGAAATGTTTTCCACGTCCATTTCTTCACCATTAACCGTTACCATCTGTACCTCTCCTTGTGATTCTTGCAATCGACCAGCTAAAGTCGTTTGACGCATTGCATCATCAAGGCGATTTACACCGGATTGAAAAGCTGCTTCCTCTCCGCAAATAATAAGGAATTTTTTACTTCTCGTAATGCCCGTGTAAATTAAATTACGACGTAACATACGATTGTAACTTTTTACGATTGGCATAATAACAATCGGGAATTCACTACCTTGTGATTTATGAATCGAACAACAATATGCATGTGTAATTTGATTTAAATCTGGCTTTGTATACGTTACTTCAATCCCATCAAATGAAACGATAATCATATCTTGTTGCTCAACGTTTTCTTTCGCATAAAACACCGAAACGATTTCTCCGATATCACCATTAAACACTTGGCTCTCTGGCTGATTCACCAATTGTAGTACTTTATCACCTCTTCGGTATACAACATCACCGTAAGCAATTTCTTTACTCTTTTCTTTTTTCGGATTAAATACTTCTTGCAACGCTTCATTCAGCACATTAATACCAGCAGGTCCCCGGTACATCGGCGCTAATACTTGTACATCTCTTGCACTAAATCCTTTTGTCTTTGCGTTTTCACAAACCTTTTTGACAACCTCAACAATTTGATTTCCTGTACAAGCAATAAACGAACGGTCTTTTTTGTTTTCCGCTAAATCTGGTGGTAGCATTCCATCTTTTATCGCATGGGCAAGCTGAATAACAGATGATCCTTCCGCTTGACGATAAATTTCTGTAAGTTTGACTGTCGGAACTGCACCTGCATTCAATAAGTCTTTTAACACTTGTCCAGGGCCTACAGATGGCAACTGATCTTCATCGCCTACAACGATAACTTGAATATTTGTCGGAAGCGACTTGAATAGCTGATTTGCAAGCCAAATGTCAACCATTGAAAACTCATCAATAATGAGTAACTTCCCTTGAACCGGGTCAGTTTCATTACGCTGGAAAGAACCTTCTGGTGTCCAACCAAGCAAACGATGAATTGTGCAAGCTGGAAGTCCTGTTGATTCACTCATTCGCTTCGCCGCTCTTCCTGTCGGGGCCGTTAATAGTATTGGAAATGGATTATCATCACTATATTCATTTGGATTTAGTGATAATCCGTGCAATGACGCATACATTTCAACAATTCCTTTAATAACTGTTGTTTTCCCCGTTCCTGGTCCACCTGTTAATAACATCATCGGTTTATGAAGTGCAGTTTGAACTGCTTCTTGCTGAAGCGGTGCATACTGCACCTTCAACTGTTCTTCAATTTCTCCTAATGTTTTTAACACTTCTGCTTCAGGGAATGAAGGAGTTTCTTCTTGATTCATAAGACGACGAATTGACTTTACAACGCCTTTCTCAGAATAGAATAAAGAAGCTAAATACACTCGCTCTTCTTCTATAATGACTTTCCCTTCACTTTGCATCATTTCAACGCAGCCTACAATGTCTTCCTCAGTCACTCTGCCTTCTTGATTATTTAAAAGTGACATCGTTTCTCTTACAAGCTGACCTTTTTCCATATAAACGTGACCAAATTGTAATGACACATTCTCTAATGTATAAAAACATCCCGCACGTACACGGTCGTCGTGATTGCCCGATATACCTAATGCACGCCCTATATCATCTGCTCTCCCAAAACCAATTCCATCCACTTCTTCAATAAGCTTATATGGATTGTTACGAATCACTTCTAATGTCATCTCTTTATATTGCTGATAAATTTTAATTGAAAGCTTCGTCCCAAAACCGTAACCATTTAAAAAACTCATCACTTTTTCTAACCCTTGATGCTCAATAATCGTCTCATATATTTCCTGCGCTTTTTGCTTGTTTACAACACCATTTAACGCATCAGGATCATCCATAATTTTAGAAATGGCATGCTCACCAAGATGGTCCACAATTTTTTCAGCCGTACGCTTTCCAATCCCTTTAAATAAATCGCTCGCTAAATACTGCACCATACCTGCTTTTGTTTGTGGCAATTCTTTCTTAAACGTTTCAACTAAATATTGTTTCCCATACTTTGGGTGGTCTTTAAAATGACCTGTTAATGTAAACACTTCATCCTCATGCATACGGGGAAAATGACCGTTTATCATTACTTTTTTTTCGTCGTATGTTTCATTCGTTTCAATGACTTTCATACTGACAACGGAATAGAGGTTTTCTTCGTTGTGGAAAATGGTATGAAGAACTTGCGCTTTTATAAATTTTTTCTCTTCCTCAAACAAATCCATTGCATGTTGATTTCCCATCTTTCCTCTCCTTTCCGATTTCTTTTCACTTTAATGAGCAGTACATCCCCCACCTGTTGCACACTCTTTAGATGAGGGGTAACTGCGCATTAAACTATAATTTCACTTTATTCAGCTTCTTGCTCTAATAAACGAATACCATTACCAGCTAAAAAGTGATCTGGCTGAACTTCAGTTGCTTTCTTAAATAAAGTAAGAGCTTTCTCGTTATTTTCTTCGAATACGTACGCAACACCTAAATTATAATACGCATCTGCATGCTCTTCATCCATTTCTAATACCTTTTCAAAATAAGGTTTCGCCTCTTGAATATGTTCTAGTCGCGCGAAGCAAAGTCCACATTGGAATACAGCTTCTACATCGTTTCCATCTAATTCAGTTGCTCTTTGTAAAAATGGCAATGCAAGACGATCATTTCCAAGTTGCACGTGTGTGATACCTAGCATAAATGTTACATCAGCTGATTGTAGTCCTGCTTGCATCGCTTGTTCAAATACAGCCTTTGCCTCTGCAAATTGCTCTTGGCCATAATATACATTTCCTAAACCATAATAAGCAGCCGCAGATTTATCATCTAATTCTAATGCACGTTTATAAAATAAAATTGCTCGTTCACTATCACCTAATACATCTAATAAATTCGCAAAGTTAATGTATCCAAGCGCATCTTTCGGATTTTCTTCAATTGCTTCCGTAAAGTTTTTAGCTGCTTCTTCCCAGTTTCCTTCTTGCATATATTGAATACCTGTTTCAAGTTTGTTTGACATGTCCTTCACCTCTACATCAAATTATAACAAAGAATGTATTTTTCAAGCGAACGAAAATTCGCTTTATGTAAAAGAAACCTCTAACCGCTAATCGGCAGAGGCTTCTTGTTCTATCCTAAATAATCTAATTTCTTACCACTACGATATACTTCATCAATTGTAGCACCGCCTAAGCACTCATCTCCATCATAGAAAACAACTGCTTGGCCTGGCGTAATCGCACGAATTGGCTCATCACAAAGAATACGAACTGTATTTTCATCAACGATTTGAACCGTTACTTTATTGTCTGCTTGACGATAACGGAATTTCGCTGTACATGTAAATTCTTTTTCCTTCGCTTTATTACTTACCCAGCCTACATTCGTAGCAATAACTTCATCACCATATAGAAGCTCGTTATGGAATCCTTGGTCAACATATAAAATGTTTTCTTTCAAGTTTTTTCCAACAGCAAACCACGGATCACCGTTACCACCAATACCAAGACCATGACGTTGTCCAATTGTATAGTACATTAAACCATCATGTTTCCCTTTCACTTCACCAGATAATGTTTGCATCACACCTGGTTGTGCTGGCAAATAGTTGCTTAAGAAATCTTTAAAGTTACGCTCACCGATGAAGCAAATACCTGTACTATCTTTCTTCGCCGCTGTCGCTAAACCAGCTTCCTTCGCCATTTCGCGAATTTGCGGTTTCTTTAATTCACCTAATGGGAACATTGTTTTTGATAATTGCTCTTGGCTTAATTGATTCAAGAAATATGTTTGGTCTTTATTATCATCAACGCCGCGAAGCATTTTATATTCGCCGTCCATATAAGCAACGCGTGCATAATGACCAGTTGCTACATAATCAGCACCAAGTGCAATTGCATGCTCTAAAAATGCTTTAAATTTAATTTCTTTGTTACACATTACATCTGGATTTGGTGTACGCCCAGCTCGGTACTCATCTAAAAAGTACGTAAATACTTTATCCCAATATTGTTTTTCAAAGTTTACTGCATAATACGGAATACCGATTTGGTTACACACTTCAATTACATCATTGTAATCTTCTGTTGCTGTGCAGACACCATTCTCATCTGTATCATCCCAGTTTTTCATAAAAATTCCGATTACATCATAACCTTGCTCTTTTAATAAAAGAGCTGCTACAGATGAATCGACGCCACCGGACATCCCGATGACAACGCGTGTTTCTTGAGGTAGTTTGTTCATCATGTCACCTCCCATGCTAATTTTGTGTTAATCGCTTCACGATTTTCACTGTTTCGTACGCAGCTTTTTCAATTTGCTCTTTCGTATTTCCAAGTCCGAAACTAAAGCGTACGGATGAACGTATTTGATCGGAGTCTTTTCCGAACATCGCTACTAATACATGTGATGGATCAATCGAACCAGCTGTACAAGCAGAACCACTTGATACTGCAATGCCAGCTAAGTCTAAGTTTACAAGAAATGGTTCAATGTTCATTCCTGTAAAGTTTATATTCAACACATGCGGTAAGCGATATTCCAAGTTTCCGTTTACCTCGAAATGAATGTCCTCATTTTTGAAGACAGATACCATTATATCTTTAAACTCTTCATATTGGGCATTTTTTTGCTCACGAGTTTTTTCAGCTAGCAAAACTGCATGTTGAAGTCCGGCAATACTAGGTACATTTTCAGTACCAGCACGACGCTTTCTTTCTTGCTCCCCACCTGTTAATAACGGTTCAAATTTCACATCTGTACTAGCATACAAAAATCCTACACCTTTTGGACCGTTAATTTTATGCGCTGACATTGATAATAGGTCAATCCCAAATTCTTTCACATCAATTGCTACTAAACCGTAAGCTTGTACAGCATCTGTGTGGAAATATGCTTGATGTTCTTTTAACAGCTTTCCTATTTCCGCAATTGGTTGTACTGTTCCTACCTCATTATTTCCAAACATAATAGATACAAGAATTGTCTCACTTGTTAACGCTGCTTCTACATCAGAAACTTGAACACGCCCAGTTTCATCGACAGGTAAATACGTCACTTCAAACCCTTCACGCTCTAAAACTTCACATGTATGCAAAATCGCATGATGTTCAATTTGCGTTGTAATAATGTGGTTACCTTTATGACGATTCGCGCGCGCTACACCTATAAGTGCTAAATTATCAGCTTCTGTACCACCGCTCGTAAATATAATTTCATTTGGATTTGCATGAATGCTACGTGCACACACACGTCTCGCCTCATCTACCGCATGGCGCGTTTGACGCCCATAAAAATGAATACTAGACGGATTTCCAAATATTTCTGTCATATATGGAATCATCTTTTCGACCACTTCTGGGTGAGTCGGAGATGTCGCAGCATGATCTAAGTAAATGCGTTCCATTAAATCTCCTTCTTTCCAAATCGTTTCACAAGGAATTAAATGTAAAACATATAGCCCCCATGATTTTCTTCCTCATAACGTACTAAATCTTCTAAAGTTGTACTATCTAATACTTCTTGCACCGCATCACGAACACGCATCCATAATTGGCGTTGTGCAGGTTCTTCTTCCTCTATCATTTCTACAACACTAATTGGCCCCTCTAGTACACGGATTACATCCCCAGCTGTAATGTTAGCCGGCTGATCAGATAATACATATCCACCGTATGCACCACGCGTACTCTTTACAAGTCGAGCGTTACGAAGCGGCGAAATTAATTGCTCTAAATAATGCTCAGATAAGTCATGTGCCTGCGCAATTGATTTTAATGAAATTGGACCTTCACCAAACTTTTTTGCAAGGTCGATCATAATTGTTAAGCCGTAACGGCCTTTTGTTGAAATCTTCATCTATTTTGCACCTCTTTTCAAATTTTCACTTCTATTGGTTATATCTTTATTCGTAAAAGAACACAATTTAAAATCCTATGAAATTATAGCATAATATAGTATTATAAGAAATTTCAACTTGTGTAACAAAATGATAACATAAAATCACATTGAAAAACTCGGGAATTATTACAATTGAAAGAAAAATAAGAATATTTAATATTAATATACAAATAACACCGCAATATATTTCAATTTTCCACATAAAAAATGATACGATACAATGAGATTACATATTAAGGGAGACGGTCAAAATGAAACAACCACTCGCACATCGAATGCGTCCAACAACGATTCAAGACATTATTGGACAACAGCATTTAGTTGGTGAAGGAAAGATTTTATGGCGGATGGTCCAAGCAAACCATTTTCAATCAATGATTTTATACGGTCCTCCAGGCACAGGAAAAACATCGATTGCAAGCGCAATTGCAGGAAGTACCGGAACGCCGTTTCGCCTCTTAAACGCTGTTACTCATAATAAAAAAGATATGGAAGTTGTCGTACAAGAAGCAAAAATGCATCGCCATCTCGTTTTAATTTTGGATGAAGTTCACAGGTTAGATAAAGCGAAGCAAGACTTTCTATTACCTCATTTAGAAAGCGGACTCCTTACTTTAATCGGTGCGACGACAAGCAATCCGTTCCATGCTATCAATTCTGCTATACGAAGCCGTTGTCAAATTTTCGAATTACACGCATTAACAGAAGATGATATTTTAATTGGTTTAAAACGAGCGCTTGAAGATAAAGAAAAAGGACTTGGAGAATATGATGTCATTGTCACAGAGGAAGCTCTCCTTCATTTCGCAAATGCCTCGGGCGGTGATATGCGCTCAGCTTACAATGCACTTGAACTTGCTGTTTTATCTAGCTTTACTACAGACGACCAAGCGGCTGAAATCACACTCGAAATCGCTGAAGAATGTTTACAGAAAAAGAGTTTTGTTCACGACAAAGGTGGCGATGCTCACTATGACGTTTTATCTGCTTTTCAAAAATCAGTACGCGGAAGTGATGTGAACGCCGCACTTCATTATTTAGCACGTCTTATTGAAGCAGGTGACTTACAAAGCATTGGTAGACGTCTTCTTATTATGGCATATGAAGATATCGGGCTTGCAAGTCCACAAGCTGGCCCACGTACACTTGCAGCGATTGAGTCGGCTGAACGAGTGGGATTCCCAGAGGCACGCATACCACTTGCAAATGCTGTTATCGAGCTTTGCCTATCACCGAAATCAAATTCGGCCTATAAAGCACTCGATGCCGCACTTCACGATTTACGTAATGGCCAAACAGGTGATATTCCAAGTCATTTAAAAGATAGTCACTATAAAGGTGCCGAATCACTTGGAAGAGGCATTGGATACTTATATCCACACGATCATCCAAACGGCTGGGTACAACAACAATACTTACCCGATAAAATAAAAAACAAGCAATATTATAAACCGAAAACGACAGGGAAATTTGAACAAGCGTTGTCTACCGTTTATGAAAGATTACAAAGTTCGCATAAAACGAAGAATAAAGGGTAATATAAGCGAAAACGTCACCATTACGGAGGCTTCGCTTATGAAAACACGTCAAGATGCATGGACAAAAGAAGACGATCTCCTTTTAGCAGAAACTGTTTTACGACATATTCGCAGCGGAAGTACACAAATAAAAGCATTCGATGAAGTTGGCGATACATTAAACCGAACTTCAGCAGCTTGTGGATTTAGATGGAATGCTGAAGTAAGACCAAATTATGAAGATGCGGTACAACTTGCAAAAAAACAACGTAAAGAATTAAAGCGTTCGGAAGCTAAAATAGAAAAAGAGCAGTTCTCACAAACGAAACAACTCGTAATCGATGCCGAGTTTTCAGAAGATATTACGCCAAATAAACAAGATCTTACAATGCAAAATGTCATCTCATTTTTGCAAAACTTGGAGTACAATAATCCTTCACTCACAAAGTTACAAACTGAAAATGACGTATTACGAGATCAGCTCACTTCCCTGCAAAATACGAATAATGAACTTGAAGCAAAATTAGCTGTTCTCACAAAAAAACAACAAGCAATCGAAGAAGATTATGCAATGCTTGTTAGAATTATGGATCGTGCTCGAAAACTTGTTTCAGTCGAAGAACAGGAGGAGCAGATTGCTCCGATTTTCAAGACTGATCAAAATGGAAATTTAGATATTATATATTCAGCAGAAAATTGAAATAATCCCCACCTAATATTACATGGTGGGGATTATTTTTTGTGCATTTAAACTACAATAAGGTAAAATATAACTTTTATATTTTTATAACCCTAATGATGTGTATTATCGAAAGGAGAGATGAGCTATTTCATTACCAATTTTCAAAATAACACTTGGGATTCTTGTCTTACTTTTAGGATTTTTCACTATTAGAAACTTAAAACAGACTTCCTCATACAAGTCAGACAAATTCGATAATTATCTATTATTTTTAACTGCTTTCGAAGCTATCACATTACCAATATGGATATTTTTTAAAAATTTTTTATACAAATTAAAAAGCGCATACTCCTCATGGAATATGCGCTTTTGTTTTTTATTCTTGCCCTACACGCTTCACTTCTACGTTTTTAATACGTTCACGTACAACATGACTCGCCATAATTAAACCAGCCACAGATGGTACGAACGCATTTGAAGAAGGTGGTAATTTCGCTTTACGAATTTTTGCATTTTCGTCTGGTACGATTTCTTTACGTACCTCTTCACGAATTACGATTGGGTTTTCGTCAGAGAAGACAACTTTTACACCTTTTTTAATACCGTCTTTACGAAGCTTCGTACGAATTACTTTCGCAATTGGATCTGTGTGTGTTTTAGAAATGTCCGCAATACGGAAACGAGTTGGGTCCATTTTATTTGCCGCACCCATACATGAGATAATTTTAATTTTACGACGTAAACATTGTTTAATTAAATGAATTTTGAACGTAATCGTATCAGATGCATCTACTACGAAATCTAAACCGTGTTTAAAGAACTCTTCATATGTTTCATCTGTATAAAACATTTCTAGTCCAATTACTTCACATTCCGGATTAATGTCTGCAATACGCTCTTTCATTAATTCTACTTTTGAACGTCCTACAGTAGATACTAAAGCGTGAATTTGACGGTTGACGTTTGTAATATCTACAACGTCTTTATCAACCAATACAAGACGTCCTACGCCAGAACGCGCTAACGCTTCTGCCGAAAATGACCCTACTCCGCCAATTCCTAAAATACCGACTGTACTATTTTTTAATATTTCAAGGCCCTCTTTTCCGAAGGCTAATTCATTACGTGAAAATTGATGTAACATTCAGCTCTACACTCCTATTACAAAAATGGTCTACCATGTATTCTAGCGTTTTTCCGACTATTTGTATAGAAAAAGTTATAGAATTCCTAAAAATACATATTTCAAAAATGAAAGCACCTTGTAAACCGGACTTTTTAAACAACCTCTTCAATATACGTTTAAAAAGGAGGATTTAGAGAACCGAGCAGATCGAGGCGCTGAAGCCAGGAGGAGCGCAGTGTAGCTTTTCTACTCGAGCACCGGACTGGCGAAGCAACGATGAGATGCGACCGTTATCTAAACCGGACTTTTTAAACAACCTCTCAAAAAAAGTCTAGACGGCTATAGTATAACCATCTAGACTTCATTCTTACTTCTCTTCTTTCAAGCTCAATTTTAAGTTTAACTCTTCAAGCTGAGCTTCTGCAACTGGGCTTGGAGCTTCTGTTAATAGACAGCTTGCGCTTGCTGTTTTCGGGAATGCAATTGTATCACGAAGGTTTGTACGACCCGCAAGTAACATAACAAGACGGTCTAAACCTAATGCGATTCCGCCGTGTGGTGGTGTACCGTATTCGAATGCTTCTAATAAGAATCCGAATTGCTCTTGCGCTTCTTCTTGTGAGAATCCAAGCGCTTTGAACATTTTCTCTTGTACGTCACGCTCGTAAATACGAAGTGATCCACCACCAAGCTCATAACCGTTTAATACAAGGTCATATGCTTGTGCACGCGCTTTTTCTGGTGCTGTTTCTAGTAGTTCAACATCTTCACGGAATGGCATTGTGAATGGATGGTGAGCTGCGAAGTAACGATCTGCATCTTCATCGTACTCAAGAAGTGGCCAATCAGTTACCCATAGGAAGTTAAATTTACTTTCGTCAATTAACTCAAGTTCTTTACCTAGACGTAAACGAAGTGCACCTAAGCTATCTGCAACAACGCTCTTCTTATCTGCTACGAATAGTAATAAGTCGCCAGCATTAGCTTCTAATGTACTCATTAACACGTTTGCATCTTCTTCACCGAAGAATTTTGCAATCGGTCCTTTTAAGCCGTCTTCTTCAACTTTAAGCCAAGCTAGACCTTTTGCACCGTATACTTTTGCAAATTCAGTTAATGCATCGATGTCTTTACGAGAGTATTTGCTCGCTGCACCTTTTGCGTTAATTGCTTTTACTTGTCCGCCGCTTTCTACAGCACTTGTAAATACTTTAAATCCACAACCTGCTGCAAATTCAGATAGGTCGGTTAGTTCCATCTCAAAGCGTGTATCTGGCTTATCAGATCCAAAGCGAGCCATTGCATCAGCATAAGTCATACGAGGGAACGGCGCGTTAATTTCTACACCTTTCGCATCCTTCATAACTTTCGTCATCATGCGCTCCATCATATCTAAAATTTCCTCTTGTGTTAAGAATGAAGCTTCGATATCGATTTGTGTGAATTCCGGTTGACGGTCCGCACGTAAATCTTCGTCACGGAAACAACGTGCTACTTGATAGTAACGCTCAAATCCACCGACCATAAGAAGCTGTTTAAATAGCTGCGGTGATTGAGGTAATGCGTAAAATTCACCATCATGAACACGGCTTGGTACTAAATAGTCACGAGCTCCTTCTGGTGTGCTCTTCGTTAAAATTGGTGTTTCAACTTCTAAGAACTCTTCGGTATCTAAGAAGTTACGAATTGTTTTTGTTACGTCATGACGCATTTTGAATGTGTTGAACATTACAGGACGACGTAAGTCTAAGTAACGATATTTTAAACGCACATCTTCTGATGCATCCGTATCATCAGCAATAATGATTGGCGTTGTTTTCGCTGCGTTTAATACGTTTACTTTCGTTGCTTGTACTTCAATACGACCAGTTGCCATATTGTCATTAATTGCGCCTTCACCACGCTCAACAACTGTACCTTCTACGTGTAATACGTATTCGCTACGAATTGTTTCTGCTACTTCTAGCGCTTCTTTTGATGTTTCTGGGTTAAATACAACTTGCACGATACCTGTACGGTCACGTAAGTCAATAAAGATTAATCCACCTAAGTCACGGCGTTTTTGTACCCAACCTTTTAATTGAACTGTTTGTCCAACCGCTTCTACTGTTACTTTTCCACATGCATGTGTTCTTTCAGCCACTGTAAGTTCCCCCTATATTAATTTCTCTGCTACGTATGAAGCAAATACATCTAATGCTACTTCTTCTTGTCCGCCAGTTGCCATATCTTTTAAGTTAATGATACCTTTATCTAGCTCATCTTCTCCTAATACAGCTACATATTTCGCATTTAAACGATCTGCTGATTTAAATTGTGCTTTCATTTTGCGATCTAAATAATCTTTTTCAACTGATAATCCAGCTTTACGAAGATCAAACGCAATTTTCGCAGCATGGTCTTTCGCTTTTTCACCAAGCGCTACAACGTAACAATCAATACTATGTTCAATTGGCAACTCAATATTTTCAGCTTTCAGTGCCATAATTAAACGCTCAATACTCATCGCAAAACCGATACCTGGCATCTCCGGCCCACCGATTTCTTGCACAAGTCCGTTATAACGGCCACCGCCACTTAATGTTGTGATAGCACCGAAACCTTCTGCCTCACTCATAATTTCAAAAACAGTGTGTTGATAGTAGTCTAAACCACGTACTAAGTTCGGATCTTTTTCAAATGGTACATCCATCATCGTTAATAGTTCTTGAACTTTGTCGTAGTATACTGCTGAATCTTCGTTTAAATATTCTGTAATAGATGGTGCCGTAGCCATTAATTCATGATTACGGTCCTTCTTACAGTCTAAAATACGAAGAGGATTCTTTTCTAAACGAGATTGGCAATCAGAACAGAACTCACCGATACGAGGCTCAAAATGAGCAATTAATGCATCACGGTGTGCTTGACGGCTCGCTGCATCACCTAAGCTGTTTAATACAACTTTAATATTTTTTAAGCCCATGCCGCGGTAAAACTCTACAGCAAGTGCAATTACTTCTGCATCAATTGCAGGATCGTTACTGCCGATTGCTTCAATACCGAATTGTACGAATTGACGATAGCGACCTGCTTGTGGTCTTTCGTAACGGAACATTTGACCGATATAGTATAATTTCGTTGGTTGTGTTGCATCACCGAACATTTTATTTTCAACATAAGAACGTACAACAGGTGCAGTACCTTCTGGACGTAATGTTAAACTACGCTCTCCACGGTCTTGGAATGAATACATTTCTTTTTGTACGATATCTGTCGTATCACCTACACCGCGTAAAAATAGCTCTGTGTGTTCAAAAATTGGTGTACGAATTTCTTTATAATTGTAACGACGGCAAATTTCGCGCGCTTGCCCTTCGATATACTGCCATAACTCTACACTACCTGGAAGAATATCTTGCGTTCCGCGTGGGATTTGAATAGACATATTCAGTTCCTCCTCAAATTGTTTTAATCTTAATAAAAATAAAAAAACTCCCGCCTCTACTGTTTGAACAGTAGGGACGAGAGTATTATACCCGTGGTGCCACCCTAATTGAAGCACGTATGCTTCCACTTTTTTAATAACGCTTAAATTTGCGTTCATCTCTACTAAGCATATACACCTTTCGAGTTGAAACCTACAGAGTGTCATTCAATCAGTCATCATGTAGAAATGTTTTCAGCCTAGGACATTTCTTCTCTTTCCATGTGTGTCTCATTTACTCTTCTCTATCAACGGCTATATTCATATGTAAATATAAAATTACTATACGTTTGTTGCGTAGGATTGTCAAGTGCTCTAAGAGCGTTCAATTTGCTTCTTTAGACGCTTTACATCTTGTAGTGAAATTCCGAACTCAGAAGCGAGTTCCATTGAAGTATTGTTTTGCTCTTTTGAAATAAAATCATGAAAATTCACGTTAAACAGTTGATTTGCACCATTTGTAACAGAATGTCCTTTTTCATTCATACGCATACGTATATCCCTCACATTCAATATGGATGTTTTACTTTTTATTGTTCCATATTGATGAGATAGTTATACATAACTGAAACAGCTATTGATTCCAAACAAACATTAGAATTCGATTAACAATAATAACAATAGCTAATCCACTCGCCAGTATAGGATGCTTCAAATGATACAATGCTGCAACGCCTAATCCAAAAACGGTAATCTCTAATAGAACGTGTAGAGTGCCATGAAGTTCCCACTCTGCATTGGGCGCCCCAAATAGCCCCCATATAACAGCCACAACAACCGGAAGAATTACAGAAAGCATAAGTTTTACAACCGGTATTTCTCCTATACGAAATCCCCAGTACCCAATAATCCCAAGAATGCATAACTCTAACATAAAGCGCAAAGCTATATTGAATTCTTGAATCATGATACACCTTCTTCTACTTTTATTCCCCTTCACAATCATCCTATGATAAATCAACAAAACATACAACAATGTATGAAAAAGAGAGGATTATATAATCCTCTCTTCTCGGGCAACACTATTTACTTTCTACAATTAAGGTCACCGGACCATCATTGATTAAAGAAACGTCCATCATTGCTCCGAACTTCCCTGTTTCTACATGCAATCCTTGTTTGCGAACTTCTTCATTAAAGAAATCGTATAAACGCTCTGCATAGTCAGGCTTCGCAGCATCCATAAAGTTTGGACGTCTTCCTTTACGGCAATCTCCGTATAATGTGAATTGCGAAATTGATAGAACTTGTCCTTCTACATCAAGTACTGAATGGTTCATCTTTCCGCTCTCATCTTCAAAAATACGTAGGTTTGCAATTTTTTCTGCAATATAAGTTGCATCTTTTTCTGTATCTTCATGCGTAATGCCAACTAGCAATGTTAGACCGAATGGAATTTGCCCTACAATCTCACCATCTACTGTGACAGACGCTTCCTTTGATCGTTGTAAAACAACTCTCATCTTCCTACACTCCCTATTAATGCATCATGCGTCGTACTGCATAAATTTCCGGAACACGTTTAATGCGCTCCACTACTTTTTTCAAGTGTTGTAAGTTACGAATCGAGATTGACATATTAATTGTCGCCATCTTATTACGGTCACTTCTACCAGAAACAGCTGAAATGTACGTTTTCGTCTCTGTAACAGCTTGCAATACTTCATTTAATAAACCACGGCGATCGTAACCTGAAATTTCAATATCAACGTTATACTCAATTTCTTTTTCAGGACTACCTTCCCACTCTACTTCTAATAAACGTTCTACAGCTTCTTCTGTATGAACATTTACACAATCACGACGGTGAATCGATACGCCTCGGCCTTTCGTAATATACCCAACGATATCATCGCCCGGAACTGGGTTACAGCATTTTGATAAACGAATTAATAAATTATCCGCACCACTTACTTTAACGCCAGAATCCCATTTTCGAATTTTCATCGGTTTACGAACTTCTTTAACTTCGACGATTTCTTCTTCTTCGCGTTGTTTGCGGAACTTGTCCGTTAGTCGCGTAACAATTTGTGATGCAGTGATGCCATTATATCCAACTGCCGCAAACATATCCTCTTCATTTGCAAAGTTGAATTTCTCAGCAACACGTTTTAAATTGTCAGGAGCTAATACTTCTTTCATCTCATACTCTAAGCCACGCACTTCTTTTTCAACAAGTTCACGGCCTTTTTCAATATTTTCGTCTCTACGTTGTTTCTTAAAGAATTGACGTATTTTATTTTTCGCATGAGATGTTTGAGCAAGTTTCACCCAATCTTGACTTGGGCCATACGAATGTTTCGATGTTAAAATTTCAATGATGTCACCCGTTTTTAATTTATAATCAAGTGTCACCATTTTCCCATTTACTTTTGCACCAATTGTTTTGTTTCCAATTTCCGAATGGACACGATATGCAAAATCAATCGGAACAGATCCAAGAGGTAATTCCATTACATCGCCTTTCGGTGTAAAGACGAATACCATGTCAGAGAATAAATCAATTTTTAATGACTCCATAAATTCTTCAGCATTAGAAGCTTCATTTTGCCATTCTAATATTTGACGGAACCATGTTAGTTTCTTCTCTAGTGTACCCGTTGTTTCTGCTGTTTTTCCTTCTTTATACGCCCAATGTGCCGCAATCCCGAATTCTGCAATTTCGTGCATTTCTTTCGTACGAATTTGCACTTCAAGTGGATCACCTTTCGGCCCAATTACAGTCGTATGAAGAGATTGATATAGATTTGCTTTCGGCATTGCAATATAATCTTTGAAACGACCTGGCATCGGCTTCCAGCACGTATGAATAATTCCAAGCACCGCATAACAATCTTTAATACTGTTTACAACGACGCGTACAGCTAGTAAATCATAAATTTCATTGAACTGTTTGTTTTGCAGTGCCATTTTACGATAAATACTGTAAATATGCTTTGGTCTTCCAGAAATCTCAGGTTGAATTGCAACTTCTTTTAATTTCTCACGAATACCAGTCATTACTTCATCTAAATATTCTTCACGCTCTGCACGTTTACGCTTCATTAAATTTACAATACGATAATATTGTTGCGGATTTAAATAGCGAAGTGACGTATCCTCTAGCTCCCATTTAATAGTACTAATTCCGAGTCTATGTGCTAAAGGTGCAAAGATTTCTAACGTTTCATTTGCAATGCGACGCTGCTTCTCTTGAGGCAAATGTTTCAATGTACGCATGTTATGAAGACGATCAGCTAGTTTAATTAAAATAACTCGAATATCTTGAGCCATTGCAATAAACATTTTGCGATGGTTTTCTGCTTGTTGCTGTTCATGGGATTTATATTTAATCTTTCCAAGCTTTGTAACACCATCGACAAGCATAGCGATTTCTTTATTAAATTCCCGTTCAATATCTTCTAATGTAATTTCTGTATCTTCCACTACATCATGCAAGAAACCTGCCGATACTGTAGATGGATCCATGTGTAAATCAACTAAAATACCTGCAACTTGAATTGGGTGAATAATATATGGTTCACCCGATTTTCTATATTGTTCGCTATGTGCATCACGCGCATATTCATAGGCACGTGCCACTAGCTCAATATCTTCATCCGCTAAATATTGACTTGCTTTCTCGAGTACCTGTTCAGCTGTTAGTACTTGCTCATTTGCCATCGAATCACCTTTTATTGAAAATTGACTTTATCTTTATTGAATAGAATAGAATAAATTATATTCTATCATTATAACCCAATGATTGTGAATTGTGAAAAGGAAAAGATTTTACTGACATTTCACCATATTTTTTGTGCAATTATACAAAAGTACCCGTTCCTCTCCAAGAGATTCACGGGTACTTTTTATCACCGTAGTTTCACCTATATAATGATTAGTATTTTTCTAATACTAATACATCGTAACCATCTAACATTTTACGACCATCTAAGTAAGTAAGCTCTACTAAGAATGCAATTCCTGCTACAACTCCGCCAAGTTCTTCAACTAGTTTAATTGTCGCTTCGATCGTTCCACCTGTAGCTAATAGGTCATCTGTAATTAATACACGTTGACCTGGCTTAATTGCATCTTTATGGATTGTTAAAACATCTGTTCCATATTCTTTACCGTAGTCAACTGTAATTACTTCACGTGGTAATTTCCCTAATTTACGAACTGGTGCGAAACCTACTTCTAATGCATAAGAAACTGGGCAACCGATAATAAAACCACGTGCTTCTGGTCCTACTACAACATCAATGTCTCTTTTTTTTGCATAAGCAACGATTTCATCTGTTGCTGCTTTGTATGCTTTTCCGTCGTTCATTAAAGGTGTAATGTCTTTGAACACAATACCTTCTTTCGGATAATCTGGTACAATTGCGATATGTTGCTTGAAATCCATATTTCTGAATCCTCCTCAGATATAAAAGGTTTGTAAATACAAATCCTTTACCATAACTGTTCTACTTATTTATGATTACGAATCGCTTCAAACCATGTATATAGTTGCTGATATGTGCTATAAACCAATTCTTTCTCTAATTGTAAGTGGTTCATTTTCTCACGATATGTGTTCGATTCAATTAAATCACGCTTTTGTTTTTTGTCTGCCATAAAAATGACACCGTCTTTTATTGTAACAAATTCTAACTCAAAAAACACCTGTGTCATGAAATTTACTGTATCTTTTGACCAACCTTTATGACGACACAATTGTTCCCCATATTGCCTTAAAGAAAATGGAGCTTTTTGGTTCAAGAAAGAATAGTACCATTTAAAGTGTTCCCTCGTTGGGACTGTACTAAATAAATGATTATTCTCTTGATAAAATAGTGTATAAATCCGGGAAGGGAATCCTGTCTTAAATAAATCACGTAATTCATCTGTTCCTTTCGGTAAATCAAGTAACACAATGTATTGATCATCTAAATGACTTACCTCTGATGCATGCACGAGCTGTTCTTTATAGTCTTCTAAAGCAAATTTATTCAATACCTCTTCAGAAAAATACACCATTATTATTTTTTCTTTCGGAAGTTCTGCTAAATTCGCTTCTACATTACGCATACTACGCCAGTCAAATAATTGCCATGCCTCTACAGCAATATCTTGCACCATTAATTGCGGCTTTTTAAAGTTATTCCATTCATTAATAGACGCTTCTCCTACTACAGAAACCTTCGCAACCGGAGAGATTTCTTTCGCATAAGCACCGAATCCAAATCCAATTGTGTCCAGTGTTGCTTGTCCATCACGAAGAGCCATTTTCAAATGAGATCCATCAGATCCGATTGCACGAATACTTTCTAAGTCAGCGTTTTTCACCGCAATACGTGGTTTCGGATTTCCTACGCCAAATGGCGCTAACTTTTGCATATCCTCAATCGCGGCAAGCGTTACATCCTCTACTTTACAAAATGCATCCACTGCTGTAATCGGAATAAAATCTTCTTCTGTTAAAATTACATCTGCTTGCTCATTTAATCGCCTTCTTAATTCATCCACATCATTCATATGAAGCGTCATTCCCGCCGCCATCGGATGGCCTCCGAAATGCGGTAACAGTTCACGGCAATCTGAAAGGTTTGCAAACAAATCAAACCCTGCAATACTACGAGCTGATCCCTTTGCTGTTTCTTTATGAGGATCAATACTTAATACAATCGTTGGACGGTAAAAACGTTCAACTAACTTAGAAGCGACTATTCCAATTACCCCTGGATTCCAACCTTCTTTCGCAAGAACTAATACTTTATTTTCTTCTGGCGGGAATTTATTTTCGACTTCAGCGATAGCTTCTTCTGTAATTTGCTTTACAATATCTTTTCGAAGTTTGTTCAGCTCATCAATCTCTTCAGCTAGCTCTTTCGCTTCCTCTGGATCGTCCGATAATAAAAGGTGAACAGCAGGTGCTGCATCTTCTAAACGTCCAACGGCATTAATACGCGGCGCAAGCGAGAAGCCAATACTTTCTTCTGTAATTTCACTTTGCGAAACGTTAGCAACTTTAAATAACGCCTTTAAACCGATATTTCGCGTCATTCGCATATGCTTCAGTCCACGCTGTACTAGCAATCTATTTTCACCGTGAAGTGATACTAAATCGGCTACCGTACCGATTACTGCAATTTCCAACAAATGCTCCGGCACACGACCTAAAAGTGCATGTGCAACTTTAAATGCAACACCAACACCCGCTAAATAATGAAACGGATAAACACCGCCCTCTAATTTCGGATGAATAATCGCAAGTGCTTCTGGTAATTCTGGTGGTGGCTCATGGTGATCTGTAATAATAAGATCTATTCCAAGTTCCTTCGCTACCTTCGCTTCATGTACCGCTGCGATACCAGTATCGACAGTAATAATTAGCGAGAACCCTGCACTGTGCGCCCAACGAAACGCTTCTTCATTTGGCCCATAGCCTTCGGTAAAACGATTTGGAATATAAAACTCAACATCTGCACCTAATTCTTGAAGAGCAAGATATAACACAGTCGTACTACTTACTCCGTCCGCATCATAATCACCAAATATTAATATTTGTTCTCCATTTTGAATTGCTTGTTTTACACGTTCTACTGTTCTATCCATTCCTTCTAATAAAAGTGGATCATGAAATTCTTGATTTTCTGTATTTAAAAAATCTACAATCTTATCTTCTGTATCCAATCCTCTACCGAGGAATAACGAAACAACAAGAGGTGATAATTGCAATTTACTTGCTAATTCACTCACTCGCTCTTCACTATATTCTTTTTCTTTCCAACGCGTCTTCGGTTGTAACACGAAATCACCCCTTAACCTATCCATTATACAAGACAGATTAAGGGGTGACAATATAATGCAAACAACGAGTGGATATCTACATAATCAAATATCTACTATACTCAATTTGGAGAATACGGATTAATATGTACAAAAACATTTTGTACGTTATCTTGTTTCATAAGTACTTCTTTTACATGTTTTCCAATGCGATGTCCTTCCTCTACAGTGATATAAGGATCTACAGATACTTTAATATCAACAATTACATAATGACCATGTTCCCTCGCATATAAAGATCCGATTTTTTTCACACCTTCCACTTGAAGAACTGCCTCTCTAAGCGGAACAACATCTTCTTCATGAAGAACATGATCGAGCGTTGCATGAATAGCTTCCGCTCCAATATCCCACGCCATCTTCGCAACGAGAAGTGAAACAAATAATCCTGCAATAGGATCAGCATATACAAGCCAATCTATACCTAACTTACCGCCGATAATAGCTGCACAAATGCCGATTAAAGCTGCAATTGAAGAAAACACATCAGAACGATGCTCATATGCATTTGCGATAATTGCATCACTATTTATACGTTTCCCTAATCGGAATTTATACTGAAACATTCCTTCTTTTACTACAATCGAAAGAACGACAGCAAAAATCGTAATTCCTTTTGGTGGTTCTAATTCTTGCGAAAAAGCTTTTATAGACGAGATCGCTATCTCCAGTCCAACAATAAATAATAATACCGCAACAATAATCGCTGAAATCGATTCCGCTTTACCGTGACCGTACGGATGATCTTCATCAGGCGGTTGCTTCGCCGCTCGCAATCCAAAAAGTACAGCTAACGAGCCAATTACATCCGATCCAGAATGCACCGCATCCGCTAAAAGCGCCTTACTGTTTCCAATGTAACCAATTACCGCTTTTACAATCGCTAATATAATATTACCAACGATTCCGACAATAGCACCAAACTCGGCCTGTTTAAAACGTTCATCTTTTTCCATAATTAAAATCCCTTCTTTTCTTAACCTATCGTTTTATCCCGCTTTAACGGGCAGTAAGACTCCCACCTCAAAATCCGGCGAATACGAGGAAGTTAGGTGGGAGATTAACTGCCCGTAAAAGCCCGATTGGTGAAGGCTAATAATCAGTGGGGGATGACCCACCCCACTGATTAAAGTTTCACTTTATGATAACAAAACTAAAGACCTCTCCACCACTTTCTTCCATTTATTCTTTTTTAAAAGACGCTACATTATTGTATCCAGAAACGAAAAAAGAGATGCCCCATAAAAGGACATCATCTTTTTTATATATTTTCATTTTTACACTTGCGGTTCAGTTACTGATTTTTCTACTTTTTTATTTCCTTTACCCTTTTTCAAACGACGGTTTTCAAGCATTAACCAAATTTGAGAAGCAACGAAAATAGAAGAGTACGTACCTACAACTAATCCAATTAATAATGCAAGTGAGAAATTACGCAGTGATTCACTACCGAAAATAAGTAGTGCAATTACTGGGAACAACACTGTTAACACTGTATTAATTGAACGACCAATTGTTTGACGAATACTTGCGTTTACGATTTCTTCTAAATCTTTTATATCACGAACTCGTTTTTTCTGTTTGTATAACTCACGGTTTCTATCGAACGTAACGATTGAGTCATTGATAGAATAACCGATAATTGTTAACACAGCAGCGATAAACGTTAAGTCTACCTCTATTTGGAAAAGACTAAATATAACAATCATAACGAATGCATCGTGTAATAATGCGATTACTGCAGATACTGCGTACGTAAGGCGGAAACGAATACTTACGTATAAAACGATTACTGCAGAAGCAATTAATACTGCGATAAATGCATTTCGCGCAATTTCTTTCCCTATTGTCGGCGAAACTGTACTTACGTTTGGATCTGTACCATATTTATCGTGGAAGAATGTTTTTGTTTTCGCAATTTCATCTTTTGATAGAACGCCTAATGTACGAACTGCGAAACCTTTATTATCATTACCAGTCGGTACAATATTTTCTTCTTTCACATCAATCTTCAGTTCGTTGAAATCTTTATGAACGTCAGACACAGTAAGTGCTTGTTTTGATTGCAAGTCAATACGTGTACCACTTTCAAAGTCAATACCAAGATTCATTTTGAAAATCGGTAATATAATTGCTCCAGCAATAACGACTACAATTGAGAATAAGAAGAATTTATGACCGATATTTACGAAGTTAATACGATCAAATTTCGTCGGTGGATGTACTACACCTTTTGTTAATGGAATAATATCCTTTTCCTTAACACCAAAATAAGATGGCTTTTTATCGAAGTAACGGCTCTTTACAAGTAAACCTAGTAAGAAACGAGTACCGAATACGTTTGTAATAAAACCAACTAAAATACTTACGATTAAACTTGTTGCGAAACCTTTTACAGAGCTGTTACCGTAAGCGAATAATACACCAGCTGCTGCAATTGTTGTAATGTTCGCATCTAAAATTGTTGATAATGAACGATGGTTACCAGCACGAAATGCCGACATCATCGACTTACCAATTTTCAGTTCTTCCTTTAATCTCTCGTACGTAATGATATTCGCATCAACTGCGATACCAACCCCGAGCACTAATGCCGCAATACCTGGCAACGTAAGAACTGCATGCATCCAGTTAAAGACTAGTAATGTAACGAAAATGTATAAACCTAACATAATAACCGCTACAAGTCCTGGTAGACGGTAGAATACAAGCATGAATAAGAAGATAATAGCAATACCGATCGCACTAGCGAAAATCGTTTGCTCTAATGCTTGTTGTCCAAATTTCGCTCCAACAGATGTTGAATACATTTCTTTTAAATCAACAGGAAGTGCTCCTGCATTTAATAAAGATGAAAGTTGTTTCGCACTTTCAACTGTGAAGTTTCCACCTACGATAGATACTTCAGCTTGATTAAATACTTGGTTTACTGTTGCTGCTGATAAAAACTTCGGGTTCGGTTTTGCAGATTCTGCTTTATATGAATCTTTTCCTTCTTCAAAATCAAGCCAAATTACCATTAAATTCGTTGGTGGTGGCATTTTTGAAATCTTTTCAGTTACTTCACGGAACTTTTCAGCGCTTTTTAATGTAAGACCTACGCTCGCACGGCCTTGCTCATCAAATGTTTGCTTCGCTCCGCCGCCTTTTAAATCCGTTCCATCCATAAGAAGATTGTCATTCACATCACGGAATGTTAATTTCGCTTGTGTTGATAACATTTCACGTGCTTTTTGCTGATCTTGTACACCAGCAAGCTGGACACGGATTCGATTTTCTCCTTCGATTTGAATGTTCGGCTCACTTACACCGAGAACATTGACACGATTCTCAAGAGCACCTACTGTACTTACAAGTGCATTATGATCGATTTTATCACCTTTTTTGGCTGGTTTTACTTCATACAGAATTTCAAAACCACCGCGAAGGTCTAGTCCTAGACTAATTCCTTTTGCTATGTCTTTTCCTGCCGCACCAATTACTCCACCAATTAATAAAACGATGAGGAAAAAGGCGGCAATTCTTGTACCACGCTTTGCCATATGTACCCTCTTTCTGCTACTAACAGATTCCATACATCACTTGATTCACTTGCAATAAGCAAATCTCTATACCTATATGCTTGTCTAGTTAGTAGACTTCCTTTCTGTAAAATACATGTGTTTCTTGCTAGGTCATCACTAGCTGTGTCGGTAAGACCTACGTAATACCTACACTTTCATTATTTTTTCTCTTCACTACCTCCTTTATATATAATCTTAGACATAATTATTTCCTCTTTATCAATACCTATCATTATACTGCAAAAGGAAGAACAAACCAATTGCAGTCGGTTATTTATTTTCATATTCATCAAACGACCAAAGTGGCGCTTGATATGCTTCAACAGTTAAATAATTCATATATTCATTAGTACTTACTCTTAATACATCATTTACTAATTCATATAATCTAACATCGCTGTCTATCTTTTTCCACTTTTTCACCTTAAGAAATTTCCAGATATCATTATCTGTCACCCGGTCGTAACCGAACATTCGAAACTCTTCTACTTTACTTTCTAAAACGACTTGTAACTGTCCGCGGTATGATTCTACCAAATCTTCTTTTTCTAACATACGTAACATCTCCTTATAGTTTCAGCACGAAAAGTCGCTTTTAATCCCGCTCTAATGGACAGTAATAACTACTTTCAAGAGCATTATCATACTCCACTCTCTTAAATGCTTGTCATTCTTGTCTCATACGTGCATATAAATTATTGTAAATCATTCCACTGATTTTGAGAAGGTAGGAGAGGACCATGACGAAACAAAGCTTTTTAAAAGGTGCATTTATTTTAATGATAGCCGGTTTTATCACAAAAATCCTTGGGTTTATTAACCGCATTGTAATGGCACGTATTTTAGGAGAAGAAGGCGTTGGCCTTTATATGATGGCTGTTCCCACCTTTATTTTAGCAATTACATTAACACAAATCGGCCTTCCTGTTGCGATTGCAAAATTTGTAGCAGAAGCGGAAGCAGTGAACGATAAACAAAGGGTTAAAAAAATATTAACTGTCTCGCTGGCAGTTACATCCGTTATTAGTATCATTTTAACAATTGCGATTATGCTAATCACACCTATTTTAGCAAAAACATTATTAACAGATGAAAGAACATACTATCCATTAATGGCCATTTTACCTGTCGTCCCTGTTATTGCAGTTTCTTCTGTTTTACGTGGTTACTTCCAAGGGAAACAAAATATGAAACCAAGCGCTTATGCCCAAGTTTTAGAGCAAGTCGTCCGCATTACCATTATCGCTGTATGCATTCGTTTATTTTTACCTTATGGCGTAGAATATGCTGCAGCCGGTGCCATGCTATCAGCTGTTCTTGGCGAAGTTGCATCTTTATTATTTTTACTTACTTTATTCCAACGTGAAAAACATTTATCTATACGCTCTGGATTTTTCACTACTGTAAAGGAGAGCAAAAATACATTTTATTCCCTTATGGACATTGCACTCCCAACTACAGGAAGCCGTTTAATTGGTTCCGTTTCTTATTTTTTTGAACCTATCGTCGTTATGCAAAGCTTAGCGATTGCTGGAGTCGCTGCTTCTGTCGCAACTCAGCAATACGGTATATTAAACGGTTATGCGTTCCCACTTCTATCACTGCCAGCCTTTATTACATATGCTCTTTCTACAGCACTTGTCCCATCAATTAGCGAGGCAATGGCAAAGAGGCAACACAAATTAGTGGAACACCGATTACAACAAGCCCTTCGAATCTCATTAATTACTGGTGGATGGTCAGTCGTAATATTATACGTATTTGCTTCTCCTATTTTAACTCTCATGTACGGATCAGACAGCGCGACAGCGTTCATCCAACTTCTTGCGCCTTGCTTTTTATTTCATTATTTCCAAAGTCCTCTTACATCTGTGTTGCAAGCTTTAAATTTAGCACGAGCCGCTATGATGAACACATTTATTGGAGCCATCGTAAAATTAATCGTTATTTTTGTACTTGCTTCACGGCCAGAGTTTCAAATGATGGGGGTTGCACTTGCTATCGCTGCAAATATAGTGACGGTAACATTCCTTCACTATGCTACTGTTTTAAAGAAGATTACATTTACGATTTACGCAAAAGACTATATTTTCGGTGGGATTGCTATCGGGATTGCTGGTGCTTTCGGTTTTTATCTTCATACGCATATCGTTTTTTCTCATTCACTTGGCGTACAAACATTATGGGAGATCACCTTAACAACCATCGTTTATATTGTTCTCCTCTTCGTTTTCAAAATCATTCGAAAAGAAGAGTTAAGTCGACTCCCTATCATTCGTAAACTTTCATTTTTAAAGTAAAGTGAAACTTTAGTCAGTGGGGGGCATCCCCCACTGATTATTAGCCCGCACCAATCGGGCTTACCATTCAAAATGGTAAGCCTCTAATTTTCTTTCAAATCAACAAAAAATTGTCCATTTTGAAAACTACAATATAAAATCTGTTTCACATCTTTATAACCTAAGTTATTCAATTTTTCAACGAGCCATTCATCTGTATGCTCAATCATTTGCAAATGATGGTATTGAATTTCTCCATCAATAATTAGTGGGAGTGTAAAAATTGGTGTATCATTTTTACTCTTTTTACTTTTTTGTTTTTGAAAGACAGATAACTTCCCAGTTGGTTCTAAAATAGCGTATTCTACATCACGTACATCTCCGACTCCTTGCTCCCGTAGTTGCATCATTAAATCATCTATGCTATATCGCTGCTTCCGCATCTTTTTTTCATCAATTTTACCTGCATTTACAAGAATAGCCGGCTCCCCTTCTATTAAATGCCGAAAACGTTGAAACTTTAATGAAATGACTGACAAAATGATTTGTATACACATAAGAAAAGTCATTGGAACTAATTGATGCCAAAGTGACTTATCTGTATTTTCAATTGCCACTACAGCCATTTCACCGAGCATAATGAATACAACTAAATCTAATACACTTAATTCTCCAATTTCACGTTTACCCATAAGACGAAAAATAATTAAAATGATTATATACAACAGCATTGTTCGTCCAATTATTGATACCCATTCCATTTCTACATCTCCTTTTTTACTTATAGGCTCCCCCACAAAAAAGAAACTAGTCTAACTTAAACAAAATGAAAATATGCTTGTATTAAAAAGGGGGAATGCATAATGGATGGAACGAAAAAATTATCAACTGCAATTGGCTTTGGTATTATCACCCTATTAATTCTCGCATCTATTACAAGTATGATTATGGCTCTTTTATTAAAATTCACTAATATTGGCGAAGAGACATTAGCGGTTACCATTTTTATACTAGCTCTTCTATCTACTCTCATATCCGGATTTGCAGCTGGTAAAAAGGCAAAAGGAAAAGGATGGTTAGTCGGCCTCACAACAGGACTCACATTCACTCTTCTCGTCTTTCTCGTTAACTATTTAGGCTTCTCTCAAACTTTATCGAACTCACAGTTACTCTACCAATTGGCATTAATGGGTGCGAGTACACTCGGAGGTATTTTCGGTGTAAATATGTCAAAACAAAATAATTAAAAAAGGCCCTGCACATTTCATGCAGGGCCTTCATCATTAGTTTTTCACAACTTCACGAATCGCATTGCGATCGAAAGTTAAGTGTGAACCACCAGATTTAATAACGATTTTCGTTTCATCTACTGATTCGATTGTACCGTGTAAACCACCGATTGTTACGATAGCATCACCTTTTGCTAACTCGCTTTGCATTTGAGCAACTGCTTTTTGACGTTTTTGTTGCGGGCGAATTAATAAGAAATAGAAAATCGCAAACATCGCAACGATCATAACGATATTCATCATACCTGGATTCATCTTTTGTTCCTCCTTTTAAATTATGTATTAGAAGTTTTTAGCATTCGGTTTATTAAAGCCATACTGTTCAAAGAACTCTTCGCGGAAATCGCCAAGACGGTCTTCACGAATAGCTTGTCTCACCTGCTCCATTAAGTTTAACAGAAAATGAAGGTTGTGATAAGACGTTAAACGAATTCCGAACGTTTCATCACATTTCATTAAGTGACGAATGTACGCACGAGAGTAATTTTTACATGTGTAGCAATCACAGTTAGGATCAAGCGGACCGAAATCTCTAGCAAATTTCGCGTTTTTCACAACTAAGCGACCTTCACTTGTCATACATGTACCATTTCGGGCAATACGAGTTGGAAGTACGCAGTCGAACATATCAATACCACGAATCGCACCATCAATTAATGAGTCAGGAGAACCTACTCCCATTAAGTAACGTGGCTTATTATCTGGAAGAAGTGGTGTTGTAAATTCAAGTACACGGTTCATAATATCTTTTGGCTCTCCAACAGATAAACCACCTACAGCGTAACCAGGGAAGTCCATTGAAACAAGATCTTTCGCACTTTGACGACGAAGCTCTTCAAACTCTCCGCCCTGTACAATACCGAATAAACCTTGGTCTTGTGGACGCTCATGTGCCTTTAGACAACGCTCTGCCCAACGGCTTGTACGCTCTACAGACTTTTTCATATATTCAAAAGTAGCTGGGAACGGTGGACACTCGTCAAATGCCATCATGATATCTGAACCTAATGCATTTTGAATTTCCATCGCTTTTTCTGGTGATAAGAATAATTTATCTCCATTTAAGTGATTACGGAAATGAACGCCTTCCTCTTCAATACGGCGGAAGTCACTTAAACTGAATACTTGGAAACCACCTGAATCCGTTAAGATTGCACGGTCCCAGTTCATAAATTTATGCAAACCGCCTGCTTCACGAACAATCTCGTGACCTGGGCGTAGCCATAAATGATACGTATTACTTAAAATAATACCAGAATCCATCGCTTTTAATTCTTCTGGTGACATCGTTTTAACTGTTGCAAGTGTACCAACTGGCATAAATGTCGGTGTATCAAATGAACCGTGTGGCGTATGCACACGTCCTAAACGCGCACCCGTTTGTTTACAAGTTTTAATAAATTCATAACGAATTGCTGTCATAATTTACTCCTTTTATTTGTTTCTCATTTTAGCGTGAGATGCAACGAACATCGCATCACCAAAGCTAAAGAAACGATATTTTTCTTTTACTGCTTCATTATATGCATGAAGTACATTATCTCTATTTGCGAATGCACTTACAAGCATAATTAATGTTGATTTCGGCAAATGGAAGTTTGTAATTAAACCATCAATTGCTTTAAATTCATATCCTGGGTACATAAATATATCTGTCCATCCAGAAGCTGCACAAAGCTTACCATCATGATCTGTCGCAATCGTTTCTAATGTACGAGTTGATGTCGTACCTACTGTAATAATACGTCCACCATTCTCTTTCACACGGTTTAATAACGCAGCTGTCTCTTCAGACATATGGTAATACTCTGCATGCATATGATGCTCTTCAATCGTATCTGCAGAAACTGGTCTAAATGTTCCAAGTCCTACATGGAGCGTAATAAATGCTAATTGAACGCCTTTTTGCTTCAATTTCTCGAGTAACTCTTCTGTAAAGTGAAGTCCAGCTGTCGGTGCTGCTGCTGAACCAATTTCCTTCGCATATACCGTTTGATAACGATCGCGATCTTCCAACGTCTCTTTAATATACGGAGGAAGTGGCATTTCTCCAAGTTCGTCTAAAATTTCATAAAAGATGCCGTCATATGAAAACTCAAGTTGACGCCCACCTTGATCTGCAGTTCCAATACAAGTTGCTTTTAACTTTCCTTCACCAAAAGAGATTACAGTACCTTCTTTTACACGCTTCGCTGGCTTGACAAGTGTTTCCCACTTATCGCCTTCCTCTTGTTTTAAAAGAAGCACTTCGATATGTGCACCTGTATCTTCTTTCACACCGTGCAAGCGAGCAGGCATAACTTTCGTTTCATTTAAAACTAAGCAATCCCCCTCATGTAAGTAAGAAAGAATGTCCGTAAAATGTTTATGCTCAATATCCCCTGTTTCACGGTCTAACACCATCAATCTTGATGTTTCACGCTCTTCAAGCGGGATTTGTGCAATAAGCTCTTCTGGTAAATGAAAATCAAACAGATTAATATCCATAACTATATCCACCTATTTCTTATTTAAATCGATTTATTATATACATAACAAAAGATAATACAATACTTAACACAATACATGTAATGATAGGAAAATAAAAGGTAACGTTTCCTTTTTTCACAAAAATATCGCCTGGAAGCCTTCCAATAAACTTCCAAGCTAGACCAACAACAATGAGTAAAATACCAGCTGTAATAAGCAGCTTTGGCATCTCCGTCATACCTTTGGCATCTCCATCCCAAAATGTTCATATGCGAGTGGAGTTACGATTCGGCCTCTTGGCGTTCGTTGTAAAAAGCCAATTTGTAATAAATACGGCTCATACACATCTTCAATCGTATGAGATTCTTCTCCAATCGTTGCCGAAACTGTTTCTAATCCAACTGGACCACCGCGGAACTTTTCAATAATACCAAGCAGTAATTTATGGTCAATATGATCAAGTCCTAATTTATCTACTTGTAATAGCTCTAACGCCATTTGTGTAATTTCCATCGCAATCGTTCCGTCACTGCGAACTTGCGCGAAGTCACGTACACGTCGTAATAGACGATTCGCAATACGAGGTGTACCACGGGCACGTCTTGCAATTTCTAGTGCTGCCAACGAATCAATCTCCACTTCGAATACTTCTGCTGTACGTTCTACAATCGCAGAAAGCTGATCTACTGTATAATACTCTAATCGTGAAAGTACACCGAAACGGTCACGAAGTGGTGCTGATAATGCACCTGCACGCGTCGTTGCCCCAACTAGTGTAAATGGGGGTAAGTCTAGACGTACAGATCGAGCTGACGGTCCTTTCCCAATAACGATATCAAGGCAAAAGTCTTCCATCGCTGGGTATAACACTTCTTCAATAGATCTATGCAAACGATGAATTTCATCAATAAATAATACATCCCCAGGCTGAAGTGCTGTTAATACAGCCGCTAAATCTCCTGGTCTTTCAATTGCGGGACCTGACGTTGTTCGAATGTTAACACCCATTTCATTGGCAATAATATTCGCAAGCGTCGTTTTACCAAGTCCAGGTGGCCCATATAAAAGTACGTGATCTAACGTTTCTTCACGCATTTTCGCCGCTTCAATAAAAACTTCTAAATTATGTTTCGCTTTATCTTGGCCAATATACTGACGGAGCGTCTGTGGCCGTAATGAATACTCTAAATCTGCATCTTCATATGCAGATTCCCCTGAAAGGAGACGTTCGTCCATTATACTCACCTCTTACCATTTAGTAAAAGACTAAGTGCCTTTTTAATATATTGATCCGTCGTTAGTGATTCTTTTAATAGTTCTGGTACAACGCGAGAAACTTCTCGTTCTGCATAACCGAGTGCACGCAGTGCTTCCAGCGCTTCATCAAGTTCAACTGATGAACCTTTCTTCTCATCAAAACTTTCGACATCTGAGAACAAATCAACAAACGCATCTGGTACAACATCTGCTAATTTCCCTTTTAAATCTAAAATCATTTGGCGCGCTGTTTTCTTTCCGACACCTGGGAATTTCACTAAAAACTTCTCATCTTCATGTTCAATTGCTTGAACGACCTGTCCTGTTTGACCAGAAGCTAAAATTGCAAGAGCGCCTTTCGGTCCAATGCCTGATACACCTAACAATTTTGTAAATAATAAACGCTCTTCACGTGTTTTAAATCCGTAAAGTGCCATAATATCTTCTCTCACATAATGATATGTATAGACACGAATTTCTTGCTTACTTCTTTGAAAGACATATGGATTTGGTGTAAAAATTTGATAACCAATTCCATTATGATCAATTACGACATATTCCGGTCCTACATACTCCACGTAACCTGTAACATATTCAAACAAAATACGATCTCTCCCTCTCAAATCATGTATTCCATTTTAACATATTTAACAATAGAAAAGCGAGGCTACCCCAACAAATGTTCTCTGTTTAAAATTTCCGTTTTTTTCTATTGACATAAATACAGAAAGAACATTACTATACAATAGTCGATAATGATTATCAATATTAATTAAAGGGGTTACATCAGGATGAAAAAAAGGCTATTTATTTTATTTACTATCATGTTAGTTGTTCTTTCTATCGTTGGCTGCTCTTCTCAAAAAGATGAGTCAAAAGCGAAAGAACAACCGAAAACAAAAGTTGTCAAACATGCTAAAGGAGAAGCGACAATTCCAGTAAATCCAAAAAGAATTGTTGACTTATCTGGATCAACAGAAGAATTGTTACTTCTTGGACATAAACCTGTTGGTACAGCAAATACATATAAAGATAAAATCCAAAATCATTTAACAGAAAAGCTAGACGGAGTAAAAGCTGTTGGCTGGTATTGGGCACCTAAAGTTGATTTAGAAGCTGTTACTGCTTTAAAACCAGACTTAATTATTTTAAACAATCGTCAATTGAAAATTTATGATCAACTAGAAAAGGTGGCACCAACAGTTGTTCTAGAAACAAATCTAGAAGACTGGCGCGGTAAGTTTAAAGAAGTAGGTAAACTATTTGACGAAGAAAAGAAAGCTGATAAATGGATTACAGACTACGATAAAAAAGCAGACTCTTTATCTAAAAAAATTAAAGAAAAAACAAAAGACGAAAACTTTATGTTCGTTGCAGTAACACCACAAAACTTCCGTGTATACGGTAGCTTCGGATATGGTGACATCATCTTTAACGACTTAAAACTTCCAGCAACAAAAGGTACAGACTTAAAACAAACGATGGCACAAGTATCACTAGAAGGTCTCGTTGCATTCCAGCCTGATCAAATGTTCATTGTAAACTTCGGCGGCGAAGCTGATAAAGTGTATGAAGACTATAAAAACAGTGCAGTTTGGAAAGATAATAAAGCAGTGAAAAATAATCACGTATACGAAGTATCGAATGAAGTCTTCAATACGAAAGCATTTAATCCAATCGGAAAAGATATGCTAATTGATGAAGTTGCTAAACAAATTTTAGATAAAAATAAATAAGAAAAGCAGCTCGCACCAGAGCTGCTTTTCTTACTTTCTCACTGCATACTGCTTCATTTTTTCAATGGTCTTCACAAAACCTTCTTTTGATTTTATACGAATGCCACGTTTTAATTTCGCACGCTCATAACTTTCAAGCTTTTTCATATCAATTTGAAAAAATGAGTGAATCGCGTTATCACTTTTCGGTACCCCTTTAAAAATTTGTAATATTCCTTCCTCTGAAACACCAAAATAACCACTTGTTTTCAATAAAGGTGAAATATCATCAATTTTCTTTTGTAATACGATTTGTACATCATCACGATCAACAAGTTGCCACTCTTTATATTGCTGCAAAAACTGCTCCAAATTCACTACTTTTTCCGTAAATATTTCCTCACTTACTTCTCCATCAACATACATACGCTCTAATAAAATTGTAACTTGAGGTTCTTTTTCTTTTACTTCTGGTACTGGCCCTTCCGCCCTCACACTCGTTTCATAAACTAAACAAAACACCATAACGAAAGCTTGCACTGCAATCAGTATCCATTTCATTTCCGTTCACCTCTTCTAGGCAAAATCATACTTTCATTTGTAGTTTTTCCGGAAATGGGGGTTTTATCCCTAATTCATAGAATACCCCTATTAAGAATTATAGAATTCAATTTTTTGTACACCTTTACACTATTTCCCCCTATTTAGAATCGCAGTGATTATACGAAAGTAGTTTTTTATCTTTATTGGATTGCATTGTAGCAATGATAAGTGAGCCATTCATAGTAGAAGTATAGTGAAGTCCCATAAAGAAAAAAACGTTGTACCCAAAATTACCACTACATATTAATTCTTTTGAGAATATTCGTAAATACATTCCGAATATTTCGTCATTAAAACCAACAAAAAAGTGAAGTTTAGATTTCTCTAAACTTCACTTTATCTTTATAAAATATGAAAGACGCCTGCATAGCAGGCGTCTTGATGCGTTTACGGCGAGAGACCAGGCGACCACATTCGCGTGTTTAGCACTTAAGCATATCTCTCGTCTTACGTAAATTAGCTCATCGCTTTGCTAATATAACATTAATAAGATAGGAACGCAACATGTTTATAAAAATATTTCATTTCCTTTTTTACCTAAATAAAGTTTATGTAAATTATAAATTGATTAATGCAATATATATGTTACAATTAATACTATAAATATAAACAGGGGCTGAATGCTTTGAAAAAAATTAAAGATGAACGTCTCATTCTTCAAACATTAAAAAACATACGTATTGCCTTTCTCTTTCAATCAATTGGTATAATCGGAATTTTAGGCTATATCGGATTCACTGAAGGAATGGATCAAATTACGAAATCTCCATTATGGTTATTATTTATTCTTACAAGTATTTTACTTAGCTATTTACAATTAAGTATTTCAATCGATGTAGAAGAAAGCGAAAAGGAAATAAAGTTAACTCCTTATTACAAACTTGTCTTACGCTCCCTTATTGTAGGGATTATTATGGCTATTATTTATATCATTTTCAGTCCAGAGAGACCTCTGTTTGAAGCTATCCTTACAGGTAGTATCCTCTTCGTATGCTTTTTAACTTCTTATTCCGTTAGTTATCTTATTAAAAAACGTCGTTTACAAGACGAAGATGAATAAAGAGGAAGGGATTCCCCTTCCTCTTTATTGTTATCGTACTGTACCAGTTAAACCGTAACGAATGTCTCGGAACATATTTGTTATGTCACGATTAAAATCGTTTGTAACTGTACCATTACGTAGACGCGTACTCATTGCATCAACACGAGTAAACATGTCATTTCTTACAGAGACGTACACGTTTCTGTTTCCAGCTTCACTCGCAACAGCTTGACGAATTTCGTTTGCCATCGCTGTTTCATCTGTCGCTGTATTACGTGGTTTTACCGCAATCGCTACATCGTTTCCATATACAACTGTAGAAACTCGATCTACGTTATTCATACGTTTCACACGATTCGTAATTTTTTCTGCAGTTTTACCATCATTGTTAATGTATGAATTGTTCATTGTAATATTACGTGTTGGGTGCGGATTAGCAATTTGTCCATTGTAATTTACATCACGGTAATAATTATATCCGGTACCGTTACGATTATCATACACATTGTCTGTTGCTCTGTTTCCATTTCGGTATGTTACATAATCTGTATAACGATCGTTACGCGTTACATTAGTACGATTTGGATGTGTATCATTATAAGATGTACGCTCGTAATTATAATTACGCCCGTCCATCGCAGTTTTCTCTTTAGGTGTACCACATGCAGCTAACGCACTGGTAACTAACAAAGAAGCAGCAATAATTTTAACTTTCGTATTCAATACAAAAACCCCCCCTGTTAGAATGAACTTCTCTTTTCGAAAAGCTCCTTCTTATAATGAGTAACAGAGCGGCTTTTTACACTGTTAATATTTCACTAGGAATTTTCTAGCACTTGATGTAAATCTCACGTTTTCTTAACTACCACAAATACAAAAAAGGCGGGAATAATCCCACCTTTTTTTAAACTTCCTCTTCATCCTCTTCTTCTGAAACTGGTTCTCCAAATACATTTGGCGGATCTGGCTGATAATACATCGTTCCCGGCTGCGGTGCATATGCTGGCTGAGTCGGTTGATAATATAAAGGATTGGCGTATTGTGGTCCACCTGGTTGCGGACTATATAACCTACTTTCTCCTCCGCATCCACAATCTTCCTCACCTTGCACGAGTGGTGGCATATTATTATCCATTGGCATCATATTCGGATTTGGCATAGAAGTATATTGTGGTACCACCTGTGCTCCTTGTTGATATGGCATATTATAGTATGGATTTTGTTGTTGATAATGCGGATATGGCGGCATCATTGGCATTTGATTTGGCATCATATTCGGCATTTGATTGTTATCCATTATTGGCATCATGTTCGGCATTTGATTGTTATCCATTATTGGCATCATATTCGGCATTTGATTGTTATCCATTATTGGCATCATGTTCGGCATTTGGTTGTTATCCATTATTGGCATCATGTTTGGCATTTGATTGTTATCCATTATCGGCATTATGTTTGGTGGTTGATTATTATCCATTATCGGCATTATGTTTGGCATTTGGTTATTATCCATTATCGGCATTATGTTTGGCATTTGGTTATTATCCATTATCGGCATTATGTTTGGCATTTGATTGCTATCCATTATCGGCATTATGTTTGGCATTTGATTGCTATCCATTATCGGCATTATGTTTGGCATTTGATTGTTATCCATTATCGGCATTATGTTTGGCATTTGATTGTTATCCATTATCGGCATTATGTTTGGCATTTGATTATTATCCATTATCGGCATTATGTTTGGCATTTGATTGTTATCCGCTATTGGCATTATGTTTGGCATTTGGTTGTTATCCATTATCGGCATTATGTTTGGTGGTTGATTGTTATCCAGCATCGGCATTATATTTGGCACTTGAATATTTGGCGGTATTACTTGCGGAATAACAACATTTTCCTTTGATACGTTTGGTGATACTATGTTTCCTACATTTTCTTTCTTCACTTGCGGTGATACTATATTTCCTACATTTTCTTTCTTCACTTGCGGTGATACTATATTCCCTACATTTTCCTTCTTCACTTGCGGTGATACTATGTTTCCTACATTTTCCTTCTTCACTTGCGGTGATACTATGTTTCCTACATTTTCTTTTTTCGCTTGCGGTGATACTATGTTTCCTACATTTTCTTTTTTCGCTTGTGGTGATACGTTTCCTACGTTCTCTTTCTTTACTTGTGGTGATATATTTCCTATATTGTCTTTTTTCGTTTGAGGGGAAATGATGTTGTTAGGTTTCATTTTATTAATTTGAGGAGCAATTAACTCGCTTCCCTTTTTTATTACGTCTGAAATTTTATATTCTTTTTTCGGTTTAATCGGCGGTTGCGGCGGCTGCGGTAATACATTAACAGAAAATTTAGTGTTCTCTTTCGTAGTCGGTTTTGGTTTTTCTACTTTCTCTACAACAGGTGGTTTTTGAATGACAGGCGGTTTTTGAATTGGTATTTCTTTTTGCACTTCTTTTTGCGGCTTCACCTGTACTTCTTTTTGTGGTTTCACTTGCATTTCCTTTTGTGGTTTTACCTGCATTTCTTTTTGTGGTTTCACCTGCATTTCTTTTTGTGGTTTCACCTGCATTTCTTTTTGCGTTTGTTGCATAGCTGGTTGCTGTGTAATAGGTGCTGATTGATACGTAACTTCTTCTTCATCTTCTATTCCGAGTGGAGTTGGTGTTGATGCAAACTCTTTTTGCTGCACCTCTTTTACATATTGTTTCGGAGGCGCTGAACCCGATCCAGCCTGTTGTTTCACATGAACGCTGCTCGATGGTACTTTAATTTTCATCCCTGGCATAATAAGGTCTGGATTACTAAGTTGTGTATTTGTTTTCTTTAGCGTTTCAAAATCCACTCCGTACTTTTTCGCAATTTTCCAAAGGGTATCCCCTTTTTGCACGATATGAATTTTCAAATTTTCCCCCTCCTGTATAACTTATCTATAAGTAAAAACACTTCGAAGTAACACTTTCTAAAAAACTTAACTTCATCTACTTTTATCACTTCTTCTATTTTCAATATGGTTTGAAGTGGAATAATCATAAAAAAATCACAATGATTTCCTCAACACAATGTATGCCTATTTCACTCTTCTTATGATTACATGCACGAAAAAAAGCAACGGAAGTCCCGTTGCTTTACACACGCTCTAACATACGATTCAATGCAAGAACCGCCTCTTTTGTTACTTGCTTATTTACACGAATAACATTGATTTGTTCTCCTCTTTCTATATTCTCAAGCGCCCATAACAGGTGGGGTAAATCAATCCGGTTCATCGTTAAACAAGGACACATAAACGGATTTAGAGAAATAATTTCTTTATCTGGATGTTGCTGAATAATTCGATTCACTAAATTCATCTCTGTACCAATCGCCCATTGACTTCCTGCTGGAGCTGCTTCAATCATATCAATAATATATTTCGTCGATCCTGCATAATCAGACGCATCAACAACTTCATAACAACATTCAGGGTGAACAATAATATTCATATCCGGATGGTTTTTTCGCACACTTTCAATATTTTTCACAGTAAAGTTTTGATGAACAGAACAATGGCCTTTCCATAAAATCACTTGAATTTCTTCTATATCTCCATCGTACTCTAGTGAATCTGTATGCGGGTTCCACACTGCCATTTTCTCTAAAGGAATACCTAAATCGTACGCTGTATTTCTCCCTAAATGTTGGTCTGGTAAAAAGACGAGACGCTCTTTTTGCGTAAACGCCCAAGATACCATTTGTTTTGCATTAGAAGAGGTTACTGTTGCCCCTCCATTACGACCACAAAATGCTTTAATCGCAGCTGTTGAATTTACATACGTTAACGGAATCATCGTATCCCCAAATAATTTTGTGAGCTCTTTCCACGCTCTTTCTGTTTGTTCAATATCTGCCATATCCGCCATAGAGCAGCCGGCACGCATATCTGGTAAAATGACAACTTGATCATCTGTTGTTAACATGTCTGCCGTTTCTGCCATAAAGTGCACACCACAAAACACAATATATTTTGCCTCTTTATTACTCGCTGCAACTTGTGCAAGTTGCAACGAGTCCCCTGCTGCGTCTGAAAATTGCACCACTTCATCTTTTTGATAATGATGCCCTGGAATAAATAGTAATCCCCCCATTTTTTCTTTAATTTCGCGAACACGCTCTTCCATTTCTAATGTAGACATCGTTTGATAACGCTCCGGTAACATTACTTCAATTGGCTGAACTTTCTCTAAAATACCCATTTACGATTCTCCCCCTCTAAACCACTCTCATTAAGACTCAATATTAAAACTAATATCAAGTGCTTTCACTGAATGTGTTAACGCTCCAAGTGAAATATAATCTACCCCTGTTTTTCCGTATTTCGATAAATCTTCAATTGTAATGCCACCTGAAGCCTCCGTAACGATAGCACTCGGTACAAGTTTTGAAAACTCACGAATCTCTTCTGGCGTGCGATTATCGAACATAATAACATCTGCGCCAGCCTCTACCGCTTCTCTCACTTGCGCCTCCGTCTCTGTTTCAACTTCTACTTTTACCATATGCCCTAATCTTTCTTTCACTGTCGTAACAGCCTTTGTAATAGACCCCGCAAACGCAATATGATTATCTTTAATCATGACACCATCATACAAACCGAAGCGGTGGTTAAACCCGCCTCCGCACACTACCGCATACTTATCAAACATGCGCAATCCTGGCATCGTTTTTCTCGTATCACAAATACGCGTGTAATTGCTATCTAACGCAAGAACTGCTTTACGAGTCATCGTCGCTACACCGCTCATACGCTGAATGATATTCAATATAACGCGCTCCGCTGTTAATAAAGACGCAATAGGCCCTTGTGCCGTTGCTATAATTTCACCTTTTTCTACTAAGTCCCCATCTTTTTTATGGAGTGCAACTTCAATTTTTTCATCGATTAGTTTAAAGCCCTCTTCTATTACTAAACTCCCTGCAAAGACCCCTGAATCCTTTACAAGAAACGTCCCTTTCGCAAGTGCATTATCGGGAAAGATAAGCTGAGATGTTACATCTCTTTCTCCTATATCTTCTAGAAAAAATCTATTTAATGCTTCCTTAACCTTTAACGTGTTCATAAAACCCCTCTTCCCCTCATTAAACAAGTTGTAGTTTTCTTCTCACTCGAATAATCTCTTTCCTTACTTTATTTCTTTCTGGATAATCACTGCGATAATGACCACCAATACTTTCTTCTCTTTGTAAAGCCGATACTGTTATAAGCTCACAAACTGTTAACATATTAATAAGTGTTATCTCTTCATTTGTAAGTGCATCATATTGTAATATCATATTTCGCACACCGTACCTACTAAACCATCTCTTAGCATATGATAAGCTTTTCTCAGTTCGTACAATCCCAACGTGCTTCATCATGTATTCTTGTACTTCTTCTTTCAACGGTAAATCATTAAGAGCTATAAAGCTTTTTTCTCTCTCTTCTGATACATTTTTTCTTTCTTGTACTGGTCTAGCTAAAATATGTTTTCCTATTCTTCTTCCAAACACTAGACCTTCTAATAATGAATTACTCGCTAATCTGTTCGCACCGTGAATCCCATTACAAGCCACTTCGCCGACTGCATATAAATTTGGAATAGACGTCTCGCCGTCACAATTCGTCTTCACGCCACCCATATGAAAATGAGCACCAGGTACGACTGGAATACGATTTTCTTTTAGATTCACACCATTCTTTTTACATAATGATGAGACTGTTGGAAAACGCTTTTCAAAGTTTTGAATGCTTTCGATGTTCAAGTACACTTTTTCACCTGCAAGAAGTTGTTCATGAATAGCCCTTGCCACTACATCACGCGGTGCGAGATCTTTCCCGGGATGTATCTCCATCATAAAACGCTGTCCTTTTCCATTTATAAGGACAGCTCCTTCACCACGGACTGCTTCAGAAACGAGACCACAACATCGCCCGCCCACGTATAACATTGTCGGATGAAATTGCACAAATTCTAAATCAACAAGTTCGCCCCCAGCTCGATAGATCATCGCAAGTCCATCACCTGTAATTGTCTCATCATTCGACGTAAAGGCGTACAAACCACCAATTCCTCCTGATGCTAACACTGTATAATCAGCATAGTAACGCTTCAACTTTCCTTCACTATTTCGTGTTAAAGCCCCTATACATTTATTATTTTCTATAATAAAATCAAGTACCATTTCTTGCTCAACGATAGTAACGTATGGAGCTACTTCTTGAATTAAATGTTCTAATAGATTTTTACCAGTTGCATCTCCTCCCGCATGTAAAATACGACGTTTTCGATGCGCCCCTTCTTTACCAAGATGGAGCCCTGCTTCATCCCCATCAAATTTCATTCCATTTGTAATAAGTTTATTTATTTCTTTCGGCCCTTCTTCAACTAAATACCGAACTGCTTCTTCATTGTTATAATGACAACCTGCCACTAATGTATCTTCAAAATGCCCACTCGGATTGTCATGTGCAGCAACAGCTGCTGCAATTCCTCCTTGAGCTAAATGTGTATTGTTATTGCGCCCTGTTTTTTTTGTGATAATTATCACATTCTTTTCGTGACAAAGCTCTTTCGCAACACGAAGTGCCGCAACGCCACTTCCAATAATTAAGACATCTGCACTTGGCATAATTGTTGCCTCCTACTTTACACTTTTCAACTGTCTTGACACCTATATTTACATAGTTTTAAAATAATGACAAGAGTTTTTTTACAATTCTTATTTTCACTACCATTCTAAAAACGAAAATTAATATCACTCTTACTGAAGAGAGGAAATTATATAATGATATATCTTGATTATGCAGCGACAACACCTATGAGCGAAGAAGCTTTAGAAACATATATACAAGCAACAAAGAAATATTTTGGAAATGAACAAAGTTTACACGATATCGGTGGAAGTGCCTCGTCTTTATTACAAGTTTGTAGAGAAACATTTGCAGAAATGATTGGGGGTAAAGAACAAGGTGTATTCTTTACAAGCGGCGGTTCAGAATCTAACTACCTTGCGATTCAATCCCTTCTAAATGCTAGGAATGGGCATCATATTATTACGACACCTATGGAACACGCATCGATTCGAAGTTATTTTCACTCCTTACAATCGCAAGGCTATACGATTACTGAAATCCCTGTTGATAAAAGCGGGCTAATTCATTTAGTAGATTTAGAAGCAGTTATTACAGAAGATACTGTTCTAGCAAGTATACAGCATGGAAACTCTGAAATCGGGACCGTTCAAAACATTGCAGAGATTGGAGCACTTTTAAAAAAATATAATGTTTTATTTCATTCGGATTGTGTTCAAACGTTTGGTAAACTTCCAATAGACGTTACAGCGATGGAGATTGATAGTCTCTCTGTTTCAGCACATAAAATTTACGGCCCAAAAGGAGTCGGAGCTTGCTATATAAATCCGCAAGTTCGTTGGGAACAAATATTTCCTGGAACTTCTCATGAAAAAGGATTTCGCCCAGGTACAGTGAATGTACCTGGAATTGCCGCTTTTTTAACAGCCGCAGAGCATATATTAAAGAATCAAAAGGAAGAGAGCTTTCGTTTTAAACAATTACGATCTTATTTTTTAGAGCAATTACAAACACTTCCTCTAGAAATTGAAGTGGAAGGACATTCTACTTCTTGTTTACCACATATTATTGGGGTTACAATAAAAGGAATAGAAGGTCAGTATACGATGTTAGAATGTAACCGTCATGGTATTGCCATTTCGACTGGAAGTGCTTGCCAAGTCGGTAAACAAGAACCTTCAAAGACAATGCTCGCAATTGGAAGAACGTATGAAGAGGCAAAACAATATGTCCGCTTTTCTTTCGGACATCACACAACGAAAGAACAAATTGATACAACTATTCATGCACTACACACAATTGGAAATCAATTTTATAGAGGTGTTAAATCATAATGAAACAAAATGATCAAAAAAAGATTTTAGGTGAAGAAAGACGACAGCTCATCCTGCAATGGCTTCTTGCTGCAAATGAACCGTTATCAGGAAGTGAACTATCTAAAAAGACGAATGTAAGTAGGCAAGTTATCGTTCAAGATATTTCCTTACTAAAAGCACGAAATGAACCGATTATTGCGACTGCACAAGGGTATTTATATTTAAAACCACAAGCGAAACAACAAGCTTTTGAACGTGTAATCGTATGCCAACATAAACCAGCAGAAGTACGTCAAGAACTTACAATGTTAGTTGACCACGGCGTTACGATTAAAGACGTAAAAGTTGAGCATCCTGTATACGGTGACTTAACAGCATCGATTATGGTAAGTAATCGCTTTGATGTAGAGCAATATTTACAAAAAATCGAAAACACTAACGCTTCTTACCTTTCTCAGCTAACAGATGGTATTCACTTACATACAATTGAAGCAGATTCTAAAGAAAAATTAGATGCAGCTTGTGATGCACTAGATCGAGCTGGGTTTCTCGTTTATTAATGTAAAGCACAGAGTTTTTCATCAATCTCTGTGCTTTTATTTTGTAGATGATATAATATTGTAAACAATTATAAAGGAGATCAACTATGGGAATTGAACTCGTTCGCTTTAGCATTGGCAAACCGAAACAAATGAAATATAGCGAAGATAAAGAAATGATTACAGGTATATGTAAAGAACTTACAGAAGAAGCTTTTCTCTCAAAAGACGGCTTCCGTGGTGATGATGTAGCAGATTTAAAACATCACGGTGGACCTGACCGCGCTGTTTGTGTGTATCCACATGAACATTACGCACTATGGGAAAAGGAATTTCAAACAACGCTCCCAGCTTCCACATTTGGCGAAAACATTACCGTAACAAATATGTTAGAGCGTGATGTTTGTATCGGAGATACATATCAACTAGGCGAAGCAATCATTCAAGTCACACAAGCTCGCGTACCCTGTAGCACAATTTCAAAACGTCTTGGCATTCCAGGCATTTTACCACGCATTGTAGCAACTGGATATACCGGCTACTTATGCCGTGTTCTTCAAGAAGGTACCGTACGTAAAGATTCGAAAATTACATTACTAGAACGTCAACCGAGCAATGTTTCTGTTCTTTTCTCTAACGAAATCTATTTTCATAATAGAAAAGATAAAGATAGCATTGAGAAGATCCTTGCTGTCCCAGAACTAGCTGATGTTTGGCGTGAGCAGTTAGAGGATCGTCTTGCGAAGTTAATATAAAGTGAAACTTTAATCAGTGGGGGTTTTGTTCATCCCCCACTGATTATTAGTTGAACCAATCGGGCGTTTACGGGCAGTTGATCTCCCACCTAACTTCTTTGCTCCAGCCGAATTTTGAGGTGGGAGTCTTACTGCCCGTTAATGCGGGATAAAAAATCCCACCATTTACTGGTGGGATTTTATTAATCTAGCACAAAGCATACTATTAAATGAAATTATATCGGCGATTCGACAAATACCAACACCCCTCACCTCTACAACCAATAAGAAGAATAACTCCCCAGCACAGTAACAGAAAACCCAAGTGCTTCAAGTTCCATCGTTACGCCTGGCAATAATACATCATCATATGCTTTATCTACATCGATTAGGAAAAAGTAATTGCCAAGACCTGTTTTCATTGGACGTGATTCAATTTTTGATAAGTTTAATTTTCTCCATGCGAAAGCTGATAACACTTGATATAGCGCTCCTGCATAATCCGCAGGTAACGTTATCATAAGCGTTGTTTTCTCTCCGCGGTTTTCTCCGTTATTTGGGAGTGCCGCTCTTTTTTTCTTATGCAAGACAAGAAAACGTGTATGATTGTTTTTATGCGTATGAATGTCACGCCTTACAATTGTTAATCCGTACTTTTCTGCCGCTGCCTCATTTGCAATAGCTGCAATTTTTTCTTCGGGATGTTCTTTCACATATTGTGCAGCTGCGCTTGTTGATGTCATATCTCGAACCGTTATGCCTTTTAATTCCTCATTTAAAAACTTATGACACTGTGCAATAGCATGTGGATGAGAATGTACAGCGTATACTTCTTTCCATGCTTCTTCATAGTACGGATGCACAAGTAAATGTTGCTGAATTGGCACTGTAATTTCTCCTACAATAGAAAGCGGCTGCTCATGTACAAGATAGTCAACCGTTATATTAACCGAACCTTCTATGGCGTTCTCTAACGGTACAACCGCATAATCTACATTTTCATTTGCAGCTGCATCAATACAATCTGGAATCGTTCGATACGGTACATGCTCTGCTTCCGGAAAAAAACGACTCACCGCCATATTTGTAAATGTTGCCTCTGGTCCTAAATATCCTACTCGAATCATCGTCTTTTCCCCTCTTTTTCGTTTTCTTACTGTTATACCATACTTTTTTATATTCTTCTATGTAAATTTCGAATATTTAAAAAAGACTAGCATCCGCTAGTCTAAATGTTTCCTATATTCTCTTTGAGCGAAAAAGAAATAAATGATGCATGCGGCGATATAAAACAAAATAAACAAGCCTACTTTTCTTAATGAACCATCCATAAAGAGAGTATTATGAAACGTATATAACGCAACTGCACTATGCATACTCCCTACTATAATTGGCGCAAAAAATAGCATACATAATTGCCAACGAGAAATCTTCCACACTTCTTCCTTCGTCATTCCAAGTTTAGATAGTGCACCATACTGCTTTCGATCCGATGTGATATTATGAAACCATTTAAAATATACGATGCTACATGAAGTAAGGAAGAATAATATACTAATGAACGAGCCAACAAATAGAGTAATCTCACCGAACTCTTTCATATTCACATATAACTCCATATTACTTCGAAATACATCATTTGTATCTTGTTTCATATGTTTCCGTAAATCTACATTTAATTCCTTCGTATTTTCGATATTTGGTAGTATGTAGCCTCTATATATCATTTTTTCAGAATCCGGAATTGTATTTGCTATACTTTCAAAATCTTCATCATTCATGACGAAAAACAGGCCATTAATGTGCGAAGGGTGGTAGTTAAATTGTACCCCTTCTTTCTGACCGTTAAATGCGAATTGATACGTTTGGTTCATTACTTGTAATTGAATTTCTTTTTGATCATATACATTCGGATGATTCCGTTTATTATAATAAACAAGTGTAACTGTGCCTTTTTTAGGATGATACGTTTTCTGTTTTTGTTTTCTCGCCTCTTGATTGTATTCACTTTCCTTTATAAGCGGTGCCACTTCTGTTTCTCCCTTATTGGACTGAAAAGATGCATATACTCCAACAAAACTCATATATTGAAAATCATTATACCCATATTGATGCAGTAATTTTTCAACCGCACCTTCCTCAAAAACTTCATGGGCAGAAGCACCTTTTTCTATGTATGAAAATGAGTGGACGCCTCCGCCCCGCCACATATCTTGCATACTAGAAAAATATAAGAACACCGTACCTGTTGCCGTAACAACAATTGTCGTTGCCATAGACAATATAAAGAAAAAGCGACCATTTTCCTTCATTCGATGTGATAATTGATTCACTATAAACAAATACGGATATGTATACATTATCTTCTTATTCCGCTTTATCATTTCTAATATTTGTGTAACGCCGTGTGTAAATGAGAAATACGTCCCAAAAGATATTAATATAACAACCGGAAAAAAGTATAACGCTATCGTTGGCATCGTTGCATTTAGCGCTAAGGCATACCCTATCCCTAAGCAAACGAAACCGAATAAACAAAGCCACTTTGATGTTTTCGCTTCTCTTTTATCTGTACGAAATTCTTTTAATAACCGAATTACTTTTATATTCCATATGCGTAAAGCACTTATAAAAGATAAGACAATAAAAACGACCATATATGTAACAAACGTTACACCAATCGCTCTCATATCAAATATGACAGGGAGTTCTTTCGGAAGGCGAAGTAACATACTAAACACCATGAAAAAGAGTTTCAAAAAGATCATACCAAGTCCAATACCGAAAATATTAGCGAAAATCCCGATTAATATTTGCTCGGCCATAATCACTCCTATTACGTTAGACTTCGTCGCTCCCATTAACATATATAATCCTAATTCTTTCTTACGTGCTTCTATGAAAATAGAGGTAGAATACAAAATAAATATGACGAAAAAAGAAATAATGATAACGTTACATATGATAAGTCCCCAGCGTACATTTTGATACCACATCGTTTCTTGCATGTATGGATGTACAATGACAGACATGTATGCATAAGAAGCAAATATTGCAAAACAACTACTTAAGAAAAATACTTTATAATTACGCCAATTCCCCTTTATATTTTGCATCACTAGTTGCCGAATGTTCATCTATCGTCCTCCTGTAACTTACTACATAGGTAAAAAGCTAGAGGTTCCCCTAGCTTTTTACGTGTTTTAAATATCCTCTTTGCGCGATCATAAAGTAAATTGCAGAAGCTAAAATATAAGCCCCTATTACAATCGCACCTGATTTCCATAAATCGATATAAAGCATTTTTCCTAACGTATGAAGAGCAAATCCACTATGAATCGCACCGATTATAATCGGGATAAAGAAGATAACGCCCATTTGTCGAATTGCAATTTTACGGATTTCCTTATCTGTCATACCGATTCTCTTTAACGATTTAAATTGAATACGATCTTGTTCTTTATCGTTAAACCATTTAAAGTATGTCATACTACAAGCGAAGAAGAAGAAGAGTACTGCTACGAAGAAACCGATGAACATTGTAATTGCTCCTGCCTCTCTTATATTTTTATAAGCAAGCACAGAGCTTTTCAACTCTCCTTGTTTTTCTGGTGCAATTTCCTTTTTCAAATCTAGCACAAGGTCTTCTGTACTTTTCCAATCTTCAATATAATAACCGTAATATTTCGTCTTTTCTTCATCTGGTACGAGCTTTGCATATTTCTCAAAATCTTGATCATTCACAATGAGATAATCGTCATCATTAAACACCGAATATGAAGTTGGTTCATTTAACTGAACAGACTGTTTTTGTCCGTTGATTGTAACTTCATATGGCTTCGTACGATCTATCTTTACTATATCATTTGTCATATCACTCATGATCATCATCGCACTACCTGGTGCATTATGAACTTCTCTAACTTCTTCCCTTTTTTGTTTACGCACTTCCGCATTATATACTTTCTCTGAAATAACTGCAGTTGGTACTTCATGTTCACTGTTAAAAAACGTTACTTTCTGCGTTGCAGGTAGTTTTACGAAAGTTAATTTTCGTGCATCTTCAAATCCATGTTTTTTTACAATCTCTTGTACTTTATCTTCATTAATAATGTTATGTGTATTTATACCCTTTTCCTCATATGAAATAGCATGCGGCGTAATATCTACCGTTTTCGCACTCATATTTTCAAAATATACGTAAAGTGTGCCAACTGCTGAAGAAACAACCGCCGTAATAATAGAAATGACAAATAGAAAACGAGCATTATCTTTCATTTTATAAATAAGATTGCTAAGGACAAACATATTTGGATACGTATAAAAAGATTGCTTTCTTTTTTGCAATGCTTTTAATACAACTGTACTTCCTTGTGTAAATAGTAAATACGTTCCGCCAATTGTCAGCCCTACAATCGGTAAGAAATACATCATAAAATTCATAATTGTTACTTGGAAGCAAAGGACGTATGCAGCAATGATACATCCTATACCGGCTACACATAACCATGTAAATGCAAAAGGCTCCACTTTTTGTTTTCTTGCTTCTCTTAATAAATCAATGATTTGCAAGCGTCCTACTGTCCAAACACTAAACAATGATAGTATTAAAAAGAGAATAAAGTACACACCAGCTGTAATAAGAACTGCTTTACTATTCCACACAAGCGGAAGTGTTTTATCAATCTTTAGTAATACACTCAGTGCTTGGAAAAACAGTTTTGAACAAAGCATTCCAGTTCCAATACCTACTACAATTGCAATACTACCTAACATCAGTTGCTCTAATATAATCATTCTGCCAAGTTGCGACTTCGTTCCGCCTATTAACGTTAATAAGCCAAACTCTTTTTTTCTTGCTCGTAAAAACGTTGAATTTGCATATAAAATAAAGAGTGCTGAGAAGATGACTACGATATAATTCATCGATTCTAATCCTTTTGTAATCATCGTTTTCATACTAATATTACCACTCACGACATCTGGATGATAAATGAAGGAAGCATACATGAAAAATACTACGATCGATAAACAACTACTAATAAGGAACGCTTTATAATTACGCCAATTTCCTTTTACGTTATTAAGCGCGAGCTGGCGAAAGTTCATGATATTCTCCCCCTAGCATCGCAAGTACGTCTAAAATTTCTTGGAAAAAGGCTTGCTTCGTTCTTCCTTTATGTATTTCTGAGAAAATTTCTCCATCACGAATGAAGAGGATGCGTTCGCAATAGCTAGCCGCAACTGGATCGTGCGTTACCATTGCAATTGTCACTTTCTTTTGCTCATGTAAATCTTGCAGTGCACCCATTAATGATTTCGCAGACTTAGAGTCTAAGTTTCCTGTTGGCTCATCTGCTAAAATTAATGTTGGATCATGAATAATTGCTCTCGCTGCTGCTGCACGCTGTTGTTGTCCCCCAGACACTTCATACACTTTCTTATTTAAAATACCTTCGATATTCAAAAACTTCGCAATCTCAAGTACTTTCGTATCAATTTCATTTACAGATTTCTTCGCCATAACAAGTGGTAAAATAATATTTTCTTTAATGGATAACGTATCAAGTAAATTAAAATCTTGGAAGATGAACCCTAAATGTGTACGGCGAAATTCCGCTAATTTTGCAGCACGCATTTGATTAATTTCTTCACCATTTACAAGCACATGACCTGAAGTTTGCTTATCAATTGTCGCTAATAAATTTAAAAGCGTTGTTTTTCCGCTCCCTGAAGGACCCATAATTCCTACAAATTCGCCTTCCTCAATTTTAAAATTTATATCATTTAAAGCAGTCGTCGCTACTGAACCTTTCGATTGGTATACCTTTGTTAACCCTTTTACTTCAAGAACACTCATTTCTAATCCCCCTATGTGTTTTCTTCTTACATTTACTATAAGAAAAATAAGAAAAAGAAACGAGTGATTTCCCTTACAAAACGTTTTGTTATCTTACAGTTTTGTCATTTTTCTCATTAATGTATGATATTCCTCATCTTTTGCAAATTGGAACGTAAACGTTGTCCCTTCACCTTCTGTTGATTGTACATAAATTCCATGATGTAAATTATCGCAAATTTCCTTCGTAATATATAAACCCATTCCAGTTGCTTCCCTCGTTTTACGGCCGTTTACTCCCGTAAAGAACGGATCAAATATACGCTTCACATCTTGTTCTGGAATACCGATTCCATTGTCCCTAATATGTAGTAACACCTTTTGATCCTTCTCTTCAATTTGAAATTGAATTTCTTTTTTCTCTGCTTCTGAAATTTTTGTATACTTAATTGCATTTACAACAATTTGACTCATGGCGATACTAAGCCACTTTCTATCAGACGCAATCATACAAGTCTCTTCTTCAAGCATAAGTTTCGGAAATACAGAAGATTGAATGAACGACTTTCGATTTTCATTAATAATATCTCGAATGACATCTATAACATTTACTACTTCTACTTTATAATCCTTCGCAAACTGATCTAATCTTGCCATATGTAACGCTAAATCTAAGCCATTTAAAATACGATTATTTTCTTCACGAATACTTTCAATCGTCCCCCTTGCTTCTCGATGCTCTTTACCAAACTTCTGCAATAATAACTCAATAACTGATACCGGTGTTTTCATTTGATGAATCCATTGGTTCATAAATATCATTTGCTGTTGCTCTTTCGCCTGCTGTTTATGAACTTCATTCATATATTGCTGTCTTAGCAACGTAAACGCTTCGACGGCCATTTCTTGCTCTGCCGTATAAGAAGTATCAATAAGCAAAGAGTCATGTAATGTATTTCCGCCAGCAACATATTTTTCTATTCTCTTTAAAAACACACTCCGTTTTCGATAATCGTAAATGAGGTATACAGCAAACACAACTGTCCCTAATAAAAGTCCATATAGCCACGTACTCCAGTCCAATGACCTCTTTTCTAAAAGGCTTTGTAACTGCAGTACAAGCCCAAATAAACAAAGGCTTATAATGTAAGAAAGGATTAAGGAAAAACGGTCTATGAGGTAGCTTTTAACCTTCATACCCTTCGCCCCACTCTGTAAGAAGCGCATAGCCGTAACCGCGTTTTGTTACAATAGCATTTTTAATACCTAGCTCCTCTAACTTCTTTCTTACACGCTTTACATTTACGGTTAATGTATTATCATCAACAAAAGCTACTTCATCCCATAAAGCCTCTAATAACTCTTCACGTGTTACATATTGATTTGCTTGTTTCATTAAACATTCTAATAAATAAAACTCATTTTTTGTAAGTTCCGTTTGTTGACCTTTCCACTCTACTGTGTGCTGTGATGGGAATAATAACAATCCATTAACACCTAAACAGTCACTTTCCGCGGCCAAAGCATACTCACCGTATCCGCGGCGGAGTGCACTCTTCACCTTTGCCATTACAATATCTAAATGGAACGGCTTTGTAATATAATCATCTCCGCCATTCTCAATCGCCATGACTTGATCCATCTCCCCTGTTCTTGCAGAGACAAAAATAATTGGTGCATTCGATACTGTGCGAATTTGGCGACACCAATAAAAGCCATCAAAATACGGTAAATTAATATCGAGTAATACGAGATGTGGATTTATTTTTACAAACTCATCTTTTATATGACGTAAATCGCTTGCTCTAAATGATTGATATCCATATCTTTCTAAATGTTCCTCTAATATTTCTGCAATTTTCTCATCGTCTTCTACAATTAATATTTTATACATGCTTCTTTTCTCCCCATAAAATATTCTTCTAAAATCACTCCTTTTTCTATTATAAATTGAAACTTTATTTAGTGGGAAGTTTTTCCTATCCCTACTAATTTTTAACTAGTAGCCCGATTCCCACCTAACTTCTTTACATCCCCTAGTTTTGAAATGGAGTTTTACTTTCCTCAAATAGTGGAATAAAAAAAGACCGCCGTATTTTGGCAGTCTTAATCGATAAATTCAAATTCATATTCAAGAATTTTTACAATATCTCCGTCTTTTGCACCGCGTGCACGAAGCGCTTCATCAATACCCATTCCGCGCATTTGACGAGCGAAACGACGTATAGATTCATCACGTGAGAAGTCCGTCATTTTGAATGTCTTCTCGATATCGTAACCAGAAATAACAAACGTGCCGTCACTTTCACGTGTAATTTCAAATTTAAGACTTTCAGCATCAAATTTGTACATTACACTTGCTTCAGACTCCTCGACAACATCGTACATTGGGAATTCTGGTGTTGTTTCTAATAAGTTCGCTACTTCAAATAGTAAATCACGAACACCTTGTTTCGTTACAGCTGAGATTGGGAAGATTTTTACTTCGTCTCCCACTTTCTCTTTAAATGCTTGTAAGTTTTCTTCCGCATCTGGCATATCCATTTTGTTTGCAACAACAACTTGTGGACGCTCTGTTAAACGCATATTGTATTCTTTTAATTCATTATTGATTGTGACATAATCTTCATATGGCTCACGGCCTTCTAAACCAGACATATCGATAACATGCACAATTACACGTGTACGTTCGATATGACGTAAGAATTGGTGTCCAAGTCCGACGCCAGCGTGCGCGCCTTCAATTAGTCCAGGAAGGTCAGCCATAACGAAGCTGCGGTTATCACCAGTTTCAACAACACCAAGATTTGGAACGATTGTTGTAAAGTGATACTCTGCAATTTTCGGACGCGCTGATGATACAACAGATAATAATGTAGATTTACCTACACTTGGGAATCCAACAAGTCCAACATCTGCTAGCACTTTAAGTTCTAGAATGACATCACGTTCTTGACCTGGTTCCCCGTTCTCAGCGATTTCAGGCGCTGGATTCGTTGCTGTTGCGAAACGTGAGTTACCACGGCCACCACGGCCACCTCTTGCGATTACAGCTGTTTGTTCATGCGTTACTAAATCGGCAAGAATTTGACCTGTTTTTTCATCTTTTACTATTGTTCCTGGTGGAACCTTTACGATTAAATCTTCTGATTTACGACCGTGCTGACCTTTACTCATTCCGTGCTGACCACGATCAGCTTTGAAATGACGTTGGTAGCGGAAGTCCATTAATGTACGTAAGCCTTCCTCAACAACGAAAACAACATCTGCACCTTTACCACCGTCGCCACCTGCTGGGCCACCTTTAGGAACATACTTCTCACGACGATACGCAACCATTCCGTTACCACCGTCGCCGCCTTTTACATATATCTTGACCTGATCTACAAACATTATTTCACCACACTTTTTTCGATTGGTTGTAATATAACTGAGACTTCTTCGTCTCGTACTGTATAAGAAATGGAATACCATTTATTGTTTTGGTTCGTTAGCCAGTTCTGTAGTTCTTCTACATCCGTTAGCTTTCCACGAAAATCAAAAAAGAAACGAGCATTCTCCGCGTCACATTCAATTGTGATACAAACATAATTTTCAACATATACGTCTAAACTATGCTGAAGTATTGAGAAAAATTGATTCGTCCATGTACATACAGTCTCATCTAGATGAGATAAGTTATGTAGTTCTCCTAATACTTCGTACTCCAATAAGCACGGCTGCTGTTTCCAATTATATGTTAAAATCCACTCTGAAAATAAAGGCATTGATAGCCCCATCAGATTGGATTCTTGTCTCGCTTCTTGGACAAAACGATCGATGAGCCTATGAATCTCTTCCACTTTTCCAAGGGAAAGGTTTCCTTTAACCATCTGCATACGATTGAGCCAATCATGTCTCGAATGACGTAATGCATCTATAATTGTCCATTTTTCATTCATTTAGATACCCCTTAATATAGAAAAACTCTAACCTGCACTCAGGTTAGAGTTTTCCGTGAGTTCTTATGCTTCTTGAGCAACAGGATATACGCTCACTTGTTTGCGGTCACGGCCAAGACGCTCGAAGCGTACTACGCCGTCAACTTTCGCGTATAAAGTGTCATCGCCACCACGACCAACGTTAACACCTGGATAAATTTTTGTACCGCGTTGACGGTAAAGAATTGAACCACCTGAAACCGTTTGACCATCTGCGCGTTTAGCACCAAGACGTTTTGACTGAGAGTCACGACCGTTCTTTGTACTACCTACACCTTTCTTAGATGCGAAAAACTGAAGATCTAATCTTAACATACGTTACACCTCCTGCACTTTTTCTATTAAACGGATATACTTTCCGTAATCAAGTTCGATCGTCTTAAGCGAAACAACCAATCCTTCTAAAAGTATCTGTGCTTTTTCTGCTGTATGAACGTCTAAATCATTAGGCAATTCATACGTTAAGAATCCGCCATCACTTCCGAGTTCAATAGTTGCCTGCACATTACAAAGTTCTTCCACTGCATTTATAGAACCAAACACAACCGCTGTAGTTCCAGCACAGACAAGGTCTTGTCCATGTGGCGCATAATTGGCATGTCCAGTCATTTTAAATGATTGGATACTTCCTAATTTCGTGCGACTTATCGTAATTTTAATCATGTTAACCAGAATTAAGCGTTGATAGCTTCAACAACTAGCTTAGTGTAAGGTTGACGATGACCTTGTTTCTTACGATTGTTCTTTTTCGCTTTGTATTTGAAAACGATGATTTTCTTAGCGCGACCTTGTTTTTCAACTTTCGCAGTAACTGTTGCACCTTCTACAACTGGGCTACCAACTTTAACGTTTTCGCCACCAACGAAAAGAACTTTGTCAAAAGTAACAGTTTCACCAGCTTCAACATCTAATTTTTCAATGTAGATTGCTTGACCAGCTTCAACTTTAATTTGTTTTCCACCTGTTTCGATAATTGCGTACATACTTGCACCTCCTCTTAATTACTAAGACTCGCCAAAAACGAGGTAGACATAAATGCCTTTAGGGAACCTGTCTTGTGCGGTTGTAGCATATAGCCATTTAGGTGCTATAAACTATAACATAAAGATGTTATCATGAATCATTAACTATTGTCAACAAATGTTCTGCTAACTATTTTTTCCGTTCCATTATTTCTTTTTTACTTCCGAAACGAATTACCGCATACTTCTCTACATCTTCGTCTTTGAAATAAATTTCAAACGGAATATTTTTTTGTAACTCTTTTTGTAAAAATATTTTTTGCACCTTTTTCGAGGCACCAATCAATACAGCTTCATCCTCTATATTACCATAAGTAATAAGTTCTCTCTCTAGCTCGTACGTGATTGTTTCATTAGACATAACGTAGCCTGTCGCTTTACAAGGTGCACACTCTTCTAATAATACGTCACGTAACGAATGTTTCTTGCGCTTACGCGTCATTTCTAAAATTCCTAACTCAGTAAACCCAAGCACTCTCGTATATGTACGATCATCTTGTAAAGCTAACATTAAACTCTCTCTTACCTTCTCTTTATCTTCCCGTCTTTTCATATTAATAAAATCGATTAATATCATGCCGCCAATATCACGGAGTCTCAATTGACGCGCGATCTCTTCAGCAGCCATTTCATTTGTACGAAGTACTGTATCTTGTAAATTTTGTTTTCCAGTAAACTTACCCGTATTCACATCAATTACAGTCATCGTCTCCATTTGTTCCATAATTAGATAGGCACCATTTGGCAGCCAAACAATTTTTTGAAGTGCTTTCTCAATTTCACGTTCTATTCCAAAATGGTTAAACATCGAAGATTTTTCATTATACAGGGAGACTCTTTCTTTTCCGACTTTTTCTTCTAATTCTTTTACTACACTTCTCGTATCTACAACTACTTTTTCAATCGTTTCAATTGGATTCTCCTGAAATACACGATCTAAAAACGTCGCTGGTCGATGAAGTAGTAACGGTGCCTTCCCTTGGGTTTCTTTTCTTGTTAATTCTTCATATAGTTGTTGCAGTCGCTGCATTTCAGCTTGTATTTCATCGATTGTCCCTTTTTCAGAAGCAGAACGGAATATATATCCTCCTGTCCCTTCCACCTCAATATGAAGTAACTCTTGTCTTCTCTTGTTATTTTTTATTTTCCGAGAAACAGCACGCATTTCATCATACGGCATATACACGACATATTTCCCAGTAAATTCTATCTTCGCCGTTAATTTTGGCCCTTTCGTATCAATTGCCTCTTTCACAACTTGTACAAGTATCGCCTGCCCTTCATGTATGCGATATGAAGGTGGTACATCATCGTATGAAAGATATGCATGTTTTTCTAATCCGATATTTACAAAGGCTGCATTCATTCCAGCAATTGTTCTTACGATACGTCCAACATAAATATGTCCGACAATTTCCTGCTCTTCATTACGTTTCCATAATAGCTCGACAATTTTTCGCTTCTCTTCTATCGCAACACGCTTTTCCGAACCAGTGTAGTTAATATATAACGTCTTCAAAATTCTTTCCTCACTTTTCACTTCTTTTCCTTACAATATAAAAGGTTAGTGTTGTCGTCAACACTAACCAATTAATTCTTCAACAGATGAGGTTGTTCTTTTTTCAGCAAAATACGCATACAACAACTCATTTTCATCCAATGTGTAGTGCTCTTTATATTTTCCATGGACGATAATAGAGTGTTTATATCCTCTGCGAAATTTTGTGAAAATCGTATATAAACGATCTTCTGTTTTCACCTCAATGGGTGCAATTTTTTCAATATCTCTTTTATTTCCATAATAACGTTCTAATAAAAAGCGCATAAATGCGTACCTTCTTTGTTTCCATTCTTGATATAAAGAAATCGCTAGAAAAACGAGTAATACCCACATCATAATGTTATTACTATTCCAAAGTAACTGCCATCCTAATATTACACTAAAAAAAACACATGACAATTTCATCATCTTTTCATGTGCTTGTAAATAAGGAAAACGATATGATAATACATTAAATAATACTTTCCCACCATCAAGTGGCCAAATAGGCAATAAATTAAAACCTAAAATGACGACATTATTCCACACAAAGAAATGATACAAATCATTAGTTACCCAGCCCGCTTGATACAAAATATAAGCAACCGCAATCATCCATACATGCTGAATTGGCCCAGCTATAACGACAATTAATTCTTCTTTTAATGATTTGTTCCCATGTTCTTCAAGCTCAGCTACGCCACCAAATGGCAAAAGCTGAATTTGTTTAATACGCCAATTATAATATGCCGCTGCAAAAGCATGCCCAAGTTCATGAACTAGAACGATACAAAATAATAATATTAACTCTTTAAAACGTGCCGTGAAAATGCCAATAACGATAATAACCCAAAACAATGGATGTACTGTAATTTTCGTTAAAACATCTCTATATTTAATCAAATGAAATCACCTGAATGGGATCAATAAATTTTTCATTCTTTTTTATCGCAAAGTAAAATTTACCGTTTTTATTATTTTCGTCACTATTCACCGTTCCGATTTTCTGTTTTTTTGAAACGTAATCATATAACTTCACTGACATATCACTTAAATTTCCATACCACGATTCTGTACCGTCGGCATGTTGAATTTGAACTGTATTTCCAAGATCCTCTTTCTTACCTGCAAAAATAACTACACCTTCATTTACTGACTCCACCGTTGCATTTGTAGCTGTTTGAACAAATACACCTTGGCCGTTTTTTTGAAATCCTTGCATCACCTTTCCAGAAGCAGGAATTGCATAATCTTTTTGCTGAATAGCCCCTTCTTTTTTCTCATTTGGAGAATAGAACACAAGAGGTTTTCCAAACTGCTTTTCATACCATTTCGATATAGTAGCAAATTGAAACTCTTCTTGCATAACTTTTTCTGTAACAGCTCTAGTACCATCAAAGGAAGGAGGAGCATTTTTAAATAAAATAGCGATTGAAAGAACTAATATTGCTGATAGCAAAACTTTGAAGAAAAAGACTTCTTTTCGAAATAGGGGATGAATTTCCTTTTCCCCTTCTTCAATAAATACCGTTTCGCTGTCAAAATCACTTCCAGCAAAATACTGCTCTTCCTCCATCCTTTCTTGCTCTGCTTTTCTTTTCGCAATCCGCTTTTTAATTTCTTCTACACGTCTATTCTTCATACTGTCTCCTTTCTTTAGTTAGCCTTATTCAAATAGAAACAGTTATATACAGTTTGTACATATGTATGAGCTACGGAAGAAAGATATTCATGCGAAGAAAAAAGAAAGCACTCCGCATATATGCGAAGTGCTTTTAACGGATTCCAAAGAAGTTTTTCATCTTTGTAAATACCGATACTTTTTCTTGTTCAAATGCTTGTAATGGTACATTCTCACCTAATAAACGTCTTGCAATATTACGATAAGCTAGCGCTGCTTTCCCACTAGGTTGCAGTGCTACAGGTTCACCTGTATTCGTAGCACGAATAACTTCATCATCATCCTCAACAACTCCAAGAAGCTCGATTGACAGTGTACGTACGATTTCATCTACATCTAACATATCTTGTTCATGAAGCATATGACTACGCACACGGTTAATAACAAGTTTCGGTGGTTCAATATCCTCTTTCTCTAAAAGCCCGATAATACGATCCGCATCACGCATTGAGGATACTTCTGGTGTTGTTACAACGATTGCTTTATCCGCACCCGCTACTGCATTTTTAAATCCCTGCTCAATCCCGGCAGGACAATCAATTAATATGTAATCATAATCTTGACGTAATACTTGTATTAATTCATCCATTTGTTCAGGTGTTACCGCCGATTTATCACTCGTTTGTGCTGCAGGTAATAAATATAGATCATCAAAACGCTTATCTTTAATAAGAGCCTGAGGTAAACGACAACGCCCTTCAACGACATCAACAAGATCAAATACAATACGATTTTCCAGCCCCATTACTACGTCTAAATTACGTAAACCGATATCTGTGTCAATTAAGCATACTTTCTTTCCAGATAACGCTAAGGCTGTACCAATGTTCGCAGACGTTGTAGTTTTACCTACTCCGCCTTTTCCAGATGTAATTACTATTGCCTCTCCCACAGCTATACAATTCCCCTTTCTAACTTTGTTAAATTAGGTCTAAGATGAGTGAGAAGTTGCAGGCGATCGACAACAATGTGATTGTTCTCATTAATATACGCACATTCCGCCGCCTCAGCTCCGTCTTCTTTCTCTTCCGGAGCCCGCATTGCCACATCACTAATTCGGAGTTGCATAGGGTTCATAATAGATGCAGCAATGACAGCTTCTGAATCTCCATTATACCCAGCATGTGCAATCCCTCTTAATGATCCCACAACAAAAATATTCCCCCCAGCGATAACCGTTCCGCCTGGATTAACATCCCCAATTAATAATAAATTTCCTTTTACATGTAACACTTGTCCAGAGCGAACAATTTTAGAAATAGGGACAATTTCTGTTTCTTCTATCCAAGCTATTGCTTCCGCCTTTGTTATAACATCACTTTCAATAGAATCCACAACAAGGTTCTTCTTATTGCGAATTAACGTACGAATCTCTTCTTGTTGAACTTCTGTTAAATAACGATTTCCTACTTTAACATGCACTTCAATTAAAGAGCGTCCGTCACCGTCATAGTAATGTGTAGAAAGCTTCTCGTCCAATTCTTTCAGTAATTCTGAGAATGAACAGCAATCATCTAAATGAAGCGTTATTCCATCTTTCGTCCCTTTTATCGTTACATTTTGTTGCTTTTTTTCTTCCACTAAAGTTCACCCCACCGATTCAATTCGACATAAAATTAGAAAATCCTTTTTTCTTTTTCTTCCATCGCTTTTGAAAGACGCACTAAATATCGTCTCAGTGGGAAACAAACTATTAATAAGAAAATTCCATTTAGCAATAAAGTAGCAAGGAGACGATCGGTGAAAAAGACATGCGCCGACATATGAGTACGTCCTAACAAAGTTAAAAATCCATACACATAGTACTCTAATGCTGCAATACCAGCTAATACGATAGAAACAACAATAAATAAATTCAATTGTAATACCTTCATCGCACTATAAACTAAGTAAGCTAAAATTGGATAAGCAAATATATATATACCGACAAGCTCTGTGTATACGGTATCAAATAAAAAACCAAACAATAGTCCGTAGTAAATCCCTTGAATCGGACTATAGTACACTGTAATAAAACAGAGCACAATTATAAAGAAATGCGGTGCTGCTATACTGCCTTTCCAAAAAACTTCCGTTGGAACAACAGTAGAGAACATATTTTCAAATAAAAAAACAAAAAGGAGCAAAAGAGGAAGAGCTGCTCTTTTTAAAATCTTCATCATCTCTTCTTCCCCTCCTATTCTAACGGCGCTGTAGGCGTAGCGCGTTTGGCAACCGTAATATGCTCTACGTCATTTAAATCAGCAGCAGGTTTCACATAAGCTGTTTTTGTTAAACCGTATGGATCTGGCTGAACATCAACGATCTTCCCAATTACAAGACCTTTCGGGAAAATATCACCAAGTCCAGATGTTACAACTAGTTGATCTTTTGCTACTGGTGCATCAGAGCCAATCTTTGTGAAAAGAAGTAATTGTTTTTCTTTATCATAACCTTCAATCAATCCAAAGATTTTTTCTTGTCCTTGTACAATAGCAGAAACACGGTTTGTTCGGCTCATAGAACTTAACAACTCTACTGACGATGTAAACTGCGATACACTTTTCACTCGTCCAACTAAACCTTGTGAAGTAATTACAGCCATATCTTTTTTAATTCCTTGCTGTGCCCCTTTATCAATTCCAATTAAATCGTACCATTTATCTGGATTACGAGAAACAACAGTAGCTGGAATTTCAGTATAATCGCTATTCAACTCTTTTTTACCAGTTAACTCTTGTAATTTCTTTTTATCATCTTCTAATTGCTTTACTTTTCCTGATAGATCTGCATAATTATCTAATTTTGCTTTTAATTCTTTATTCTCTTCATACGTGCGCTTTACATCTTCTACGTTTTCGAAGAATCCGGCAACATAATTCGCTGGCTTTTGGAATACACGTTCTACAACACCGACAGTATCTTTAATAAACTGCTCTGGCCATGTTAAACTGTTCCGTTCTTTCAATGAGATTCCAATCAATGCCACGAGAAGAATAATACTAACTAACAAAACAATTAATCTTTTGTTTAAGAAAAACTGTGGCACGTTCACACCCTCTTAATTTCAGTGATTTTTATTTTGCAATATTATCGAGCAGCAGTTTTGAAAAGATCGATATTGTCTAATGCTTTACCCGTTCCAATTGCTACGCAATCTAATGGGTCCTCTGCAACAAGAACTGGCATATTTGTTTCTTCACTAATAACTTTATCTAAGTTACGAAGCAATGCTCCACCACCTGTTAATACAATACCACGGTCCATAATATCTGCCGCTAATTCAGGTGGAGTTTTCTCTAACGTATTTTTAACTGACTCTACAATCGCATCTACTGTATCTTTTAATGCATCTGCAATTTCTTCTGGTTGAATTAGTACTGTTTTTGGTAAACCACTTACTAAATCACGACCGCGAATTTCCATCGGCTCAATACCTTCTGGCTCGCCTGCAGAACCGATTTCTAATTTTAATGCTTCTGCAGTTCTTTCACCGATCATTAAGTTATAGCTTTTCTTAATGTACTGAATGATTGAATCATCCATATCATCACCAGCAACACGAACTGATTGACTTGTTACAATACCACCTAAAGAAATAATTGCAACTTCTGTTGTACCACCACCGATATCAACAACCATACTACCAGTCGGCTCCCAAACAGGTAAGTTCGCACCAATTGCTGCTGCAAATGGCTCTTCAATTGGGTATGCATCACGAGCGCCCGCTTGACGAGTCGCATCGATTACTGCACGTCTTTCTACAGCTGTAATACCAGATGGTACACATACCATTACGTATGGTTTACGTGAGAAAAATCCATTTGATTTTTGAGCTTGTTGAATATAATATTTCATCATTGTTGCTGTTGTTTCGTAATCAGCAATTACACCGTCTTTCATAGGACGAAGTGCCACTACGTTTCCTGGTGTACGACCAATCATTTGTTTTGCATCGCTACCTACCGCAACGATTTGTTTCGTATCAGTTTGTAATGCTACTACTGAAGGTTCACGTAAAACTACACCTTTTCCTTTCACATATACAAGCGTGTTCGCTGTTCCTAAATCTATTCCAAGATCGCGAGTAAATCCACCAAATCCAAACATATCATCTATCTTCCCTTCTTATTTTCACGGACTCATTTTTCTTACTTTATATTTATAAAAACAGTACGTTTTTTATATTTGTATCCTTTTTGTAGATAATTTTCTACAAAAAACTCATAAATCACATTATAAAACAAAATAAGTAAAAAGAATAGTCTTAAATATGACCTTTTTCCTTTAAACTCACGAATTTATGGTCACCTATTATGATATGATCAAGCACTTCAATTCCGATAATTCGACCACATTCTACTAATCGTTTTGTAACTTCAATATCTTCACGGCTCGGCGCCGGATCTCCTGAGGGATGGTTATGAAGACATATAATAGAGGCTGCTGCACGACGGAACGCTTCTTTAAAAACTTCCCTCGGGTGCACAATCGACGTATTTAAACTTCCAATAAAAATCGTTTGCCTATGTATAACTTGATTTTTCGTATTCAAATATAAACAAACAAAATGCTCCTGCTGCAAAAAACGCATTTCTTCCATCATATAGCTCGCACAATCTTCTGGACTTCGAATACTATATCTATTTTGATATTCTAAACGTACCATTCTTCTACCTAATTCGAAAGCAGCCACAAGCTGAGACGCCTTTACGATCCCAACACCATGAATGCTCATCATCTCTTCTAACGTTGCATCTTTCAACATTCGTAAGCCATCAAAATGATGTAAAATTTTGTCTGATAACATTAAAACCGTCTCTTCTTTAGAACCCGTTCTGAGTAAAACTGCAAGTAGTTCTCGATTCGATAAACTTCCAGCTCCTTCTAACAATAAACGCTCCCGTGGCTGTTCTTCTCTCACAACATCACGAATACCGTTCATCTCTCCACCCCTTTTTTACGATTTCTCCCAAAGAAAACCCCATGCAATTTTACGCATGGGTTACATCGCTATCAAACTGCTTTAATTCACGGACAAGACGCGCAATTGGCAATCCAACTACACTGTAGTAGTCCCCTTGAATATGCTGAACAAAAATAGACCCTTTACCTTGAATCCCATAACTTCCTGCTTTATCAAGTGGTTCCTTCGATGCAACGTATACGTCAATTTCCTCTTCTGTTAATTCCCAAAATGTTACTTCTGTACGCTCATAAAAAGTTGCCGTTTTCTCTTTTGATATAATGGCAACACCTGTGTATACTTCATGTGTTTTCCCCGATAATAATCGTAACATTTCTTTCGCCTCAGCCTCATTAGACGGCTTTCCAAGAATATGCGAATCATATGTAACAATTGTATCTGCACCTATTACAACGTGATCACTATGATTTTCCGCCACAGCAGATGCTTTTTGCAAAGCAAGCGACATAACAATATCAGAAGGTGATGAATATGCACCAATCGTCTCTTCTACTTCACTAACAACAATTTCAAATGGCACATCAGCTAATTCAAGTAATTCCTTCCTCCGGGGTGATCCTGAAGCTAAAATAATTTTTCTCATATTTTCTCCTTCCTTTCTCATATGCAGCAGAACAATTCAAATCAATCGTATCAAAGGAATAGTTTCCCCACAAATTATAGAAATATCATTTTCTCTAAATAAAATAATGATTCTTTTTAAATGCGATTATATTCTGCCATAAAGAAAGCACTTTGCTCTAAATTCAAAAGAAAAGAAAGAAGTATACATACTTCTTTCTCCTTCATCTCATTATCTTATTATTTTCCTTTTTGTGAAACCATTTTTTCGTACGAAAGTAATCCATCCATAATAACTTGATTTAATTTAGCTACAGATTCCTTATCGCTCTTTCTTTCCTTAATCGTTTGCATAGCCACAGATGTATACGTATAAAGCTTCTTCGCATCTTCACGCTTCATACTCTTCCCTTCCTTTTCAATGGCTTGCCATTCTTTTTCAATCGCCTCTACATCTTTTGAATCACTCTTTCCACTAGTTTGTACGGTGGACACATATTTTGTTAAATGAGTATAGAATGGCTGCACTTTCGCTAAAAACCCACCTACTTCTTTATCATTTTTGAGTAATGCTTTATCTGTAATATCCCAATTCTTTTTCAAAACTGAAACGCCATCTTGCTTATACTGATCTATTAATTGATTAACTACCTGTTCATCACTCGCAACTCCAACAACTAGCGCATACTTATCACCACTTGGTTTCAAAGCAGCAATACCTCCATTACTTTTCCACTCTTCAAGAGCGGCCTGTCCCTTTTCTTCAGAAGAATAAAGCCCTCCCTGAACAAAAAATAATTTCATTGGTTCTAATGAAGCCCCTTGCGCTTTTGGTTTTTCCTCTTTTGGTTCTGTCGTTCCGCCCACCTTTTTTTCCTCATTCCCCATCTGCTTCGAAGTTGTTGCCGTACTTTCTCCTGTTGCCCCTTGTCCCGTTAGCAAATGAAGCATCCCCATTCCAAATGCCGTACCAATAATAATTGCAGTTGCAACTATTACGATTAGTGTATTACTCCATTTCTTTCGGTATTTTCCCATATGCGCTGACTTCGCTTTTTGAAACGGCACGACATTTTGCGGTCTTTCACTTTCTACTACCATCCATTCAAACTCATCTTTCTTCTTTTCCTCATACTTCGCTTCTGTTCCATTTACTTTCACCGAGATTGTTCGTGATTGCTTGTCCATACACTCACACCTCACCTCTTATCGTTGTCCGCATCATATCATATTCATTTCACAAAAAAACGAGATATTTGTCAGAGGAATTCGCCAAATTACCCTATATAATTATCTTATATGTATGCATTTGACTTCATTTGTAGAACAAAAAACTAGATAGCAAATACTATCTAGTTTTTCTTGCGAATATATTTTCGAACTTCAGAAATGAAATATAGAGAACCTGTTATGATGAAGACATCATTTTCTCCTATCATTTCAATCTTCGTATCAATTGCCTCTTTCCAATCTTCAAAAATTAATTTTGATTCTTTTTGTGAATACGATGCAAGTTTGTCAGCAGAAATGGCACGATCAAAAGCAAATGTCGTAAATATTATTTCATCAGCAATTTCTTCTAATTGTCCTACCATGTTATGCAACTGTTTGTCTCCAAGAGCAGTAAATAAAATTATTACATTTTTATCTTTGTAATGTGCCTCTACCGTTTTCACAAGACTTTCAATACCTTCTGGATTATGAGCACCGTCTATTATAATATCTGGATTACTTTGTAACTTTTCAAATCGACCAATCCAGTACGCTTCTTGTAATCCAACCTTCATTTCCTCTTCATTAATTAAAAATGATAAATATGTTTTCAAATACATAATCGCCATAAGCGCTAGTGAAGCATTTCCTACTTGATGACTCCCTTTCATTGAAATCCGAACATCTTCAAACGAGGCAAATGGACAAGAAAAATCAAAATGTTCCCCATCTTCATTAGAATGTTTATGTAGTGATGTAAACTGTTTGCCAAGTTCATATACGTTTGCATGATTTTCCTTCGCAACTCTTTGCATTACTTGCAATGCTTCTTCATCTTGCACACCAGTAATAACCGGCACACCAGACTTAATAATCCCTGCTTTTTCATATGCAATTTCTCCTAGTGTATTTCCTAAAATATGCATATGATCGTGACCGATATTCGTAATAATCGTGAGAACAGGATGAATAACATTTGTAGAATCAAATCTTCCCCCAAGTCCCGTTTCAAATAAAACAACATCACAGAAATTAACTTTACCGAAATAACAAATTGCCATTACTGTAATAATTTCAAACTCTGTCGCTTCCCCTAAGTCCGTCTCATCTAATTTTTCAACGACTGGCTTTACCATATTTACAAGTTCTGCAATCTCTTCATCTGCAATTGGTGTTCCGTTTACACTTATACGTTCATTAAATGTTTCTATATAAGGAGATGTAAACGTTCCTACCTTATATTTTGCACCTTCTAACATGTAGCGCATATATGTTAAAGTTGAACCTTTTCCATTTGTGCCAGCAAGATGAACACATTTTATGTGACGCTCTGGATTTCCGAGCTCTTCTAACATCCATCTCATTCTTTCTAATCCTGGTTTAATACCAAACTTCAATCGGCTATGAATCCATCCTATCGCTTCTTCGTATGTATGTATCACGTATGTTATTCCCCTTTCAAAAGACAACCTTCATAATTCTATTATACGCAAAGAAAAGAGACTCACCAATATAGTGAGTCTCTGAAAAACATTTTTATTTCTCTAGGTCAGCTAGACGTTGACGAACCGCTTCACGTTTTTCTAGATAATCTTGCTCTTTCGCACGCTCTCCATCAATAACTGCTGCAGGAGCTTTCGCTACGAATCCTTGGTTTGAAAGTTTCTTCTGTACACGTTCTACTTCTTTATCGAATTTCTCAAGTTCTTTTTCAAGACGAGCTTTCTCTTCATCAAGATTGATAAGATCAGCTAACGGTAAGAATAACTCTGCACCTGATACGATTGCAGTCATCGCTTTTTCTGGCGCTTGTAAATCAGTTTTAATTGTTAATTCACTTGGATTACAGAAACGCTCAATGTAAGAGCTGTTTTTCGTAAGTTGAGCTAGTACCGCCTCGTCTTTTGCTTTAATTTGCATTTGAACTTTTTTACTCATTGGCGTATTTACTTCTGCACGGATGTTACGAACAGAGCGAATGATATCAACTAGAAGGTGCATTTCTGCTGCCGCCTCTTTATCTTGTAAATCTTCGCGAACTGTTGGCCATGCAGCTACTGTAATAGACTCACCTTCATGTGGTAAGTGTTGCCAAATTTTCTCTGTTACAAATGGCATGAATGGGTGTAATAGACGCATTGTTTGGTCTAATACGTAAGCTAAAATAGAACGAGTTGTTTTCTTAGCTGCTTCATCTTCACCATATAGTGGAAGTTTCGCCATCTCAATGTACCAGTCACAGAAATCATCCCAGATGAAGTTGTATAATGAACGACCAGCTTCACCGAACTCATATTTATCCATGTTACGTGTTACACTTTCGATTGTTTCGTTTAAGCGAGTTAAAATCCACTTATCTGCAACTGATTTTTCACCAGTTAAATCAATTTCTTCATACTTCATATCATCCATGTTCATTAATACGAAACGTGATGCGTTCCAAATTTTATTAATGAAGTTCCAAGTAGATTCTACTTTCTCCATGCTGAAACGTAAATCTTGGCCTGGTGCACTTCCTGTTGATAAGAAGTAACGCATTGCATCTGCACCGTACTTCTCGATAACATCCATCGGGTCGATGCCGTTACCAAGAGATTTACTCATTTTACGTCCTTGCTCATCACGAACTAAACCGTGAATTAATACATCTTTAAATGGACGCTCTCCCGTAAACTCTAAACCTTGGAAAATCATACGAGATACCCAGAAGAAGATAATGTCATAACCAGTTACTAGTGCATCTGTTGAATAGTAACGTTTAAAGTCTGCTGCATCTTCGTTTGGCCAACCAAGTGTTGAGAATGGCCATAAAGCTGAACTGAACCATGTATCAAGTACGTCATTATCTTGATTCCAGTTTTCAATATCTGCTGGCGCTTCTGTACCTACGTATACTTCACCAGTTTCTTTATGATACCAAGCTGGAATGCGGTGTCCCCACCATAATTGACGAGAAATACACCAGTCATGAATGTTTTCCATCCAGCGTAAGTATGTGTTTTCAAAACGCTCTGGTACGAACGTTACTTTTTCTTCTTCTTTTTGTTGAAGTTCTACCGCTTTTTCTGCAAGTGGAGCCATTTTTACGAACCATTGTGTTGATAAGTAAGGCTCAACAACTGCACCGCTACGCTCACTATGACCTACTGAGTGCATATGAGGCTCGATTTCTACTAATACGCCAGCTTCTTGTAAGTCTTTCACTAACGCTTTACGGCATTCGAAACGATCCATACCGTTGTACTTACCAGCTTTTTCGTTCATCGTTCCATCTTCGTTCATTACTAAAATACGTGGTAAGTCATGACGGTTACCTACTTCAAAGTCATTCGGGTCATGAGCTGGTGTAATTTTTACAACGCCTGTTCCGAAGTCTTTTTCTACGTATTCATCAGCAATAATCGGAATCTCACGGCCTACGATTGGAAGTGTAACTGTTTTTCCGATTAAATGTTTGTAACGATCATCTTCTGGGTGTACTGCTACTGCTGTATCACCAAGCATCGTTTCTGGACGAGTTGTTGCAAGACGAATGTGACCAGAACCATCTGTTAACGGATAGTTCATATGGTAGAACGCACCTTGAACTTCTTTATGAATTACTTCAATATCAGAAAGAGCCGTGCGTGTTGCTGGGTCCCAATTGATAATATATTCACCGCGGTAAATTAAGCCTTTTTCGTATAATTGAACGAATACTTTATTAACCGCATCAGATAAACCTTCATCTAATGTGAAACGTTCGCGAGAATAGTCTAGTCCTAAACCAACTTTCCCCCATTGTTGACGAATGTGAGAAGCGTACTCTTCTTTCCATTCCCAAGCTTTTTCAAGGAACTTCTCACGGCCAAGATCGTAACGTGAAATACCTTCTTCACGAAGTTTTCCTTCTACTTTCGCTTGTGTTGCGATACCAGCATGGTCCATTCCTGGAAGCCATAATACATCGTAACCTTGCATACGCTTTGTACGAGTTAAAATATCTTGAAGCGTCGTATCCCAAGCATGACCTAAGTGCAACTTACCAGTTACGTTTGGCGGTGGGATTACGATTGTATAAGGTTGTTTCTTTTCATCTCCTGTTGCTTCGAAATATTTGCCTTCAAGCCACCATTGATAAAGGCCTTCTTCAACGGACATATGATCATATTTAGTTGGTAAATTCTTTTCCGTGTTTGACATTATTTTCCCTCCTTAAAATAAAAAATGTCCCTCATCCAAAAAAGGACGAGGGACATCGCGGTACCACCTTTATTTACAAACAAATTCAGAATTTGCTTATACTCTTAATTTGATAACGGACAAATCCGTCTTTTCCTAATGAGAATCATTCCGTTCAGAAAAGATGCTCCAGGGCTACCTTCTAACATAACTATCTAGAGAATCTCCCAGCTAATGATTCCCCTCTCTGAAGACGTTTCATGTTATACTCTTCCCCTTCAATGCATTTATATGATTGTTAATTATTATATACAATAGTGTAAAAAACGAAACCTTATTCGTCAAGATAAATTTGAGACTACGACTTTTATCTCACAAAAAAAGACAAGCAGAGCACGCCCTACTTATCTTCTTTATCCGTTCCCTTGCTGGGCAGCTTGTAATTGTGAAAGGAAATATTCTGTATTGCTAACGAGCCAATGCGATTGTTGCAGGCTTTTCACTCCGCGGAGCTCATTTTCTTCATTACGACTCTGTCTTCTTTTCGTATAAGACTCAATTTGCCGAATAAAATGCGATGGGTACGTCATATACGCAAACATAAGAAGTTGCTCCTCTTTCGTAAACGGGAAATTTTTTTGATACATTTGATACCATTCAAAGCGGTCACTCCGTGCAATTGGATATGTGTTCAAAGATCTTGAATAAAAGCTAACGATATCTTGTACGGGTGTGGCAAACTGTGATTTTTCTAAACTAATAAAATAACCGTTTCGTTCATAATCAAATAAAAAATGGTTAAGCGATACATTTCCGTGAACGAAGGTAATACGTGTTTTTTCCTTTTCTTTCATTGCATCATGCCATTCATTTAATTGTTTCGTTGCGAACTCACGTGCTCTCATAACATGGTGATAATACGTACAATATTGTAATTCAAATGGAGACATATACCACTTCGCTTCAGATTCTACAAGAAACTCTTCTAACATCTCACCATCATTTTCCCAGCGTTCCGATATATTCGTATAATGCTTTTCTAAATCTTCTTCTGTATAAGTCTCCTCTTTCACCGTTTTTTGATGCAACATTCCAAGTGTCTGGAACATTTTATGATATTGATCATTATCCTCGCCGTTGCCTTCTACACGTTCTAACCAAGGCATTAAATAATAACTATACGTCCCATCACTTAAAATATAGTTCCCGTCCGTCGCATGATATATAGGTACATAATTCGAAAAACCTTTCTCCTTCAAGTATTGAATGTGATGCAAAAAGTTATTCCGCTCTAATTTCCTATCTTGTATTCTCTTTAACGCATACGGACCTTGATTCGTATAAATTTTCATTACACTTCCGTGCTCTTCCATATGCTGAGTGTCCAATCTATATTGCTTCACAATGGGTTCATAGCGATTTCGTAATTCAATATCCATACGAATAACCCTTTCTTATTCAAAACATAGCTTCTAGGAAAAGAAAAGAGGTGAGTGAAAAAAACTCACTCACTTATTTCACCTTTGCTTTTGAAACAGGAATATATATAATTTGCCCTGTAGTTAAATATATATCTTCTGTTTGATTTACACGGTATAGGTTTTGTACAGACGTTTCATAACGTTCTGCAACTGATTCAATTGTATCTCCTTCTTGTACGAAATACATTCTTAACTTCGTAAATTCTTCTTCTGGTTCTTTCGTAAATATTTTCGTTAAATAAAGTGCGTTTTCATCTCGCTGCGAGTAAGCTTCTTCCTCTTGCGCTTCCTGCTTTTTCGCTTTCTCTTTCTTAAAATCTTTTCTTCCGAACAATTCAAACTGTGGCGCTTTTTCTTGCTCCCCTTCACGCGCCACATTCTCAAACTCTTCGACTTCGACTTCCTCTTCTTCTATTTCCTGCTCTTTTCTTTCTTCTAGCTGGAACGGTTCAAATGCGTAATCTTCCCATCCATCTGATTCTTTATAAGCCGATACCTCTTCAAGCTGCGCTGGTCTACTTTCCTCTTCTTCAGCTTGAGTATCCTCTTCTAACTCAGCATATCCCTCTTCTTCCTCTTCTTCCTCTTCTTCCTCAATTCTTTCCTCATCACATAAACCTGTAATAGATATATCCGCTAATAGTTGTAAGCAACCATGTTCCTTTAACTCATAATCAAATTCCTCGATTGATACATATAACTCTTCAATTACTTTCACTCGATTTCTTGGAATTGATATTTCGAGTGGAAAGGAATGGACAAGCTCATTAACCCCATCTTCCCTTGTTTCTACATAATCAATTGCCTTTGCTGGTGATAGTTCCCTTAATGAATAAGCTGAATCATCTTGCCTTGCAACGTACTCTCCCGTTAAATCTAATTGCCCTCTCACGATGACTTCATGATCAAGCTCCTCTATCTCAACGTCTGGATCTAACGAAATTGACAAAAGTTCTTCGACTTCCTGTCCTTTTTGGAACCAAACAGATTCTTTTAACGAAAATCGTAATGAATGATCTGTTGCCACTTCTTTTCCCCCTCCCAAACTATATGTCATTACAGATTTATGTTTCTGAAGGCCACTTTATGAATAAAAAAAATCGCTCCCCTTATGGAGAGCGATTTTCTCTAAGAAATTATGCTTTTAATTTTGACATTGCAATTTCAGCCGCTACAATTGTCGCTTCAATATCTGCATCACTATGTGCTGTCGATAAGAATAAACCTTCAAATTGAGAAGGTGGTAAAAATACACCTTGTTCTACCATTTCACGATAGTAAGCTGCAAAGAATTCTAAATTCGAAGATTTTGCTGCATCGTAATTGATTACAGGCTCACCTGTAAAGAAAATACCAATCATAGAGCCTGCGCGGTTAACATGATGAGGAATGCCATGTTTTTCAGCCGCTTTACGTAATCCAGCCTCTAACATTTCTGCTTTACGCTCAAATTCCACGTACGATTCTGGTGTTAACTGTACTAACGTTTCATAACCTGCTGCCATTGCAAGTGGATTACCTGATAATGTACCCGCTTGGTAAATCGGTCCGCTTGGCGCAACCTGACGCATAATTTCTGCTTTACCACCGTATGCTCCTACCGGTAAACCCCCACCGATTACTTTACCTAAACAAGTTAAATCAGGTGTTACGCCGTAGTAACCTTGTCCACAGTTGTAAGCAACGCGGAATCCTGTCATTACTTCATCAAAAATAAGCAGTGAACCGTTTTGCTCTGTCACTTCACGAAGTCCTTCTAAAAATCCTGGTTGCGGAGGAACAACACCCATATTCCCTGCCACTGGTTCTACAATTACACAAGCGATGTCATCACCGAATTGTTCGAAAGCATATTTTACACTTTCTAAATCGTTATACGCTACTGTAATCGTATTTTTCGCTACACCTTCTGGTACACCAGGGCTATCTGGTAAACCTAACGTCGCTACACCCGAACCTGCTTTAATTAATAAAGAATCACCGTGACCGTGATAACAACCAATGAATTTCAAAATTTTGTTACGCCCTGTATAACCACGTGCTAAACGTAGCGCACTCATTGTCGCCTCTGTTCCAGAGTTAACCATACGTACAATCTCAATCGATGGCACGCGCTCAATAACAAGTTTTGCTAGTTTATTTTCAATTTCTGTTGGTGCACCAAAGCTTGTTCCTTTTTCAGCAACAGCTTTTAAAGCCTCAACAACACGATCGTTCGCATGACCATGAATTAAAGGTCCCCACGATAATACGTAATCGATGTATTCATTACCATCGATATCATATACTTTAGAGCCTTTTCCACGCTCCATAAACAACGGATTCATACCAACAGACTTAAAAGCACGAACAGGGCTATTTACGCCTCCAGGCATTAAATCTTGAGCCTCTTCAAATGCTGCAATCGATTTATCAAACTTTTTCATTATTTAGCGCCCCCTTCTTGTAACCATCTTGCTGCGTCTTTCGCATGATACGTAATAATTAAGTCTGCTCCTGCGCGCTTCATGCTTATTAATTTCTCTAATACAACTTCTTTTTCGTTAATCCAGCCATTTTGTGCTGCTGCTTTAATCATAGAATATTCACCACTTACATTGTAAGCTACGACTGGTAAGTTAAAGTTATTTTTCACATCACGAACAATATCTAAGTAAGAAAGAGCTGGTTTTACAATTAAGAAGTCGGCCCCTTCCATTACATCTGATTCTGCTTCACGGAATGCTTCCATACGATTTGCTGGGTCCATTTGATATGTTTTACGATCACCGAACTGCGGTGCACCATGTGCTGCATCACGGAATGGTCCGTAAAATGCTGATGAATATTTCACAGCGTACGACATAACTGGTACGTGTGAAAAACCATTTTCATCTAACGCGTGACGAATTGCCGTTACAAATCCATCCATCATATTAGATGGAGCAATAATGTCTGCTCCTGCTTTCGCTTGGCTTACAGCTGTTTTTGCAAGAACTGCAAGAGACTCATCATTTAAAATAACGCCATCTTCAATAACACCGCAATGACCATGGCTTGTGAATTGGCATAAACATGTATCTGCAACTACTACTAGCTCAGGGAACTCATCTTTAATTTGTTTAATTGCAAGTTGTACAATTCCATGCTCACAATATGCTGATGACCCAACTTCATCCTTTTCAGCAGGTAAACCAAATACAATAACAGAACGAATACCTAAATCAACAACTTCTTGCATTTCAGCTTGCAATAAATCTAAAGAGATTTGATATACGCCTGGCATAGAAGGAACTTCATTACGAGTATTTTCTCCTTCTAATACAAAAATAGGGTAAATAAAATCTTCTGTATGTAAAAAAGTTTCACGCACAAGCGCACGCATGCCCCCGCTTTGTCTTAAACGACGATGACGATTAAATTGTAAAGAATTCATAGATTTCTATCCCCATTCTTTTATTTTGATTATGCATGTAAAGTAGATTCACAAATGCAGTGTATTAACGATTCTATTGTGTATTCTTCCGGTACGATAACATCTGAGAAATAGCTCCTTGCCTCTTTTGCTGTTATCGGTCCTATACAAGCAATTGTACATTTTTTTGTCCATTCTCTCCAGTTTGTACCCTCGAGTAAATGAACAAAACTATCAACAGTTGAAGGGCTCGTAAATGTAATAATATTTACTTTCCCTAATTTCAATGCAGTTATAAGCTCTTGCTTTTTCCCTACATTCGCTTTCGTACCGTATACGATTAGCTCATCTAGAAAAACACCAAACTCCCTTAACTTTACTGGGATTACATCTCTTGCTAAGTTCCCTTTCGGAAATAAAATGCGTTCGTTTCCACTTAACTCTTTTACAAACTCCTCTGCAAATGCCTCAGCGACAAATGACGATGGAACAAAATGAACTTCATATCCTCTTTTTTCCAACTCTAATTTTGTTTTCACACCTACTGCAGCAATTTTAATAGCTAAAGGTATTTTCTTTCTCAAACCATCCAGAAAAAAAGTCACACCATTTTTACTCGTAAAAATAACCCAGTCATACGAATGTAGTTGCCTTGCTGCACGTTGAATTTGTTGCTGAGATGTGCCTTCCATACGCAAAAGCGGAATTTCCAATGGAATTCCGCTCCTTTCTTTCACCGCTACACTCATTTGTTTCGCTTGATGCTGGGCACGTGTAATCAATACTGTTTTGCCAGCGAGAGCATCCATATTTATTGTTGCTCCTTATTTGCAGCAAGGATGAGCTCTTTTGCTCCTTGTTTAATTAAACGGTCTGCAGCTTCTAATCCTACTTGCTCTGGATCAGTTCCTAATACTGTCTCTTTCAATAAAACAGAACCGTCCATAGAACCGACAAGCGCAGTTAATTCAATTGCATCATTTTCTTTAAGGGTTGCATATCCAGCGATTGGAACTTGGCATCCACCTTCAAGTTTATGAAGGAATACTCGCTCTGCTGCCACTGTTTTTTCTGTTACTGCATCATTAATATGTGATAACAACTCCAGTAAATCCTTATCGTCTTCACGACACTCAATCGCTAATGCACCTTGTCCTACGGCTGGTACACATAACGTTTCATCTAAATGTTCTGTAATAACTTCATCATCCCAGCCCATTCTCTGTAATCCAGCTGTCGCTAAAATAATTGCATCGTAATCTTCATCTTTCAACTTACGTAAGCGTGTATCGATGTTTCCACGAATCCACTTCACTTGTAAATCTGGTCTCGCAGCTAGTAGTTGTGCACTACGTCTCAAGCTACTCGTCCCTAATATCGCCCCTTCCGCTAAGTCTTTAAACGATTCTCCGTTTTTAGAAATAAAAGCATCACGAGGGTCAACACGCTTTGGTGTACAACCAATCATTAATCCTTCTGGCAGTACAGCCGGCATATCTTTCATACTATGTACAGCCATATCAATTTCTTTCGTCAGTAACGCGTGTTCAATTTCCTTTACAAATAAACCTTTTCCGCCTACTTTTGAAAGAGTAACGTCTAAAATAACATCACCTTTTGTAACGATTTCTTTCACTTCAAATTCATATGGTAAGCCGAACGCTTTTAACTGATCGATAAACCAATTTGTTTGTGTTAATGCTAGTTTACTCTTTCGTGAACCTACAATAATTTTGCGCATAATTCTCTCTCCTCATTATAAATACCAAAAGTGGAAATTAGATAAACTGCTTAATAGAAAAATGTTAACTAGCATTACGAGAAATGCCCCGATATTCCACTGCACAATTTTCTTACCTTGCAACACATCTGCCGCTCGTAAATATAAGCCTGCACAATATGTAAATAGGACGACAAAAGACCCGATTACTTTCGTATCATACCAATGGAAATTATCCAACTTTGTATATCCCCATATGCACCCTAATATAATTGCTAATAAGAAAAACGGAACAGAAAATAAATTTAATCCATAAGACATAGATTCAAGCTTCGGCAAATTTCCTAATCTTCTTAATCTCGCATTCCATTTTTTCTTTTTTAATAGCCGATATTGCAATAAATACATAATAGAAAAAATAAACGATACAGTAAACGTTGCATAGGAAATAATCGCCATACCGACATGCACGTATACAAGTTCTGACACTAATTGTTCTGCAAGTACTGGCGACATCTTTCCAAGCGGTGTAAAAATAGAAAAAGCGCTTACGCCAAATGCGACAACGTTTGTAAAAAAGACTAAAAAGTCAATTCGCATAAATCGATTAATGATTAATGACATCGTAATCAATAACCAAACATAAAAATAAATCCCTGATAATAAAGTCAAAATGGGATTCGTTTCTGAATCAGTAGCCCTAAGCAACATAAAAATAGACTGCAGAACCCATACAATCGAAAGTAACCAAAAAGCAAATCGATTCGCCTTTCGGTTACTTTGGAAATAATCTATAAAATATAAACTAATGCTACAAGCATATAAAATAATTGCAATATGATAAATAATACTGTTATTTAAAAAACTCATCCGATCATCCTTCCAAATTATAAAGATGGAACGGATGGTGTCCACGCTCTTTTATGTTCTACTTCTTCCGTATCTTCTGCGGTTTCTTCCGCTTCTAAATCAAAAATCTTCGCAAATAGAGCTAATTTTTCGTCAGCTCCCTCTTCAGCAGCTAGTTCTTTAGCTACTAAAATTGGGTCTTTTAACAATTGATTAATAATACTTTTCGTATGTTTACTAATTACTTTTTTCTCACGATCACTAAGAGTTGGTATTTTTCGCTCAAGACTTTCCATCGTGTCACTTTGAATTGCTAGCGCTTTATCACGAAGAGCCGATATTAACGGCACAACACCAAGCGTACTTAACCACGTTTTAAATAACACAATTTCCTCTTCAATCATAAATTGGATTTTCTCTGCTTCTTTCAAACGTTCAGCACGGTTTGCTTCCACTACACCTTGCAGATCATCGATATCATATAAGAAAGAACCTTCTAGTTCATCAATTGCAGGATCAATATCACGTGGTACTGCAATGTCAACCATAAATAACGGACGACCAGAGCGCATTTTCTCTACTTTCGTCATCATCTCTTTCGTAATGACATATTCTGATGCACCAGTTGAACTAATTAAAATATCTGCTTCTAATAATGCACATTGCAATTCACTTAAAGGCTTTGCATGTCCCATATATTTCTCAGCCATCACTTCCGCTTTCGTAAGCGTCCTATTCATAACTGTTACTTTACGAGCTCCACTTCCGTATAAGTTTTGCAATGCAAGTTCACCCATCTTACCAGCACCAAGAATAAGTACATGACAATCTGTTAACTCGCCAAATATTTTCTTTCCAAGCTCAACAGCAGCATAACTAACAGACATCGCACTTCCACCAATTGTCGTTTCTGAGTGCGCACGTTTTGCTAATGTAACCACTTGCTTAAACAGTTCATTAAAAATTGTACCTGTCGCTTTTACTTGTTGTGCTTCTAAAAAGCTATCTTTTATCTGACCTAAAATCTGTGTCTCTCCAACAACCATGGAATCTAAACCGCATGTTACGCGGAATAAATGATCTATTGCGCCATCTTGTTCAAAAATAGACAAGTATGGTGCGACTTCTTCTATTTCAAGCTGAAACCAATCAGCTAAAAACTTCTTAATGTAATATCGTCCCGTGTGTAATTGATCCACAACAGCGTAAATCTCAGTGCGATTACAAGTTGATACAATGACATTTTCTAGCACGCTCTTTTGATTTTGTAATGTAGTCATTGCTTGCTCTAGCTCTGCTGCCTGAAATGTGAGTTTCTCACGAAATTCTACAGGGGCTGTTCGATAATTTACACTAACAACAAGAATATGCACGCAGCATGTCCCCCTTCACCCGTTTTATCACTTTATCTACTATCATAATACAACTTTCCTCTTATGAATCTGACAATCGTGTGAACAATCGATTGTTTTTATATATTCTCCGTATGTAGTACAGGAGATTCAGTAAATCTTATGAAATAACTTTCTACTTTATAATAATTATAAAATAATAACTCTATTTGTACGTTACCAAAAAAAGTCCTCATAATCAAGTGATGGAAACTATTCCATATTAATTATACCATCATCTTTTCTATCTTCTTTCATAACGAAGGAAAATATGTATGATTGTTCCAAAATATAGCACTCACTTTCTCAATACAATGTATTTGACATTGTATTTCTTTTTCGTTATATTAATTTTACAAAATTAAATTGTGCACAACCTAAAAAGAAAGGAGTTACTCATGAAAAAAGATTCTTTGCATCTAGATAAACAACTTTGTTTTTCTATTTACGCTTGTTCAAGAGAAGTTACCCGTTTTTACCGACCATATTTAGAAGAAATGGGCATTACGTACCCCCAGTACATTACTTTACTCGTACTATGGGAACAAGACGGACTAACAGTAAAAGAAATTGGAGAACGTCTATTTTTAGATTCTGGTACTTTAACACCTATGTTAAAACGGATGGAATCATTAAAACTTGTAAAACGTGTTCGTTCAAAGGAAGACGAGCGAAAAGTTTGTATCGAATTAACGGAACAAGGTAAAGATTTAAAAGAAAAGGCTTGTTCATTACCGACAACGATGGCTACAAATTTAGGAATTACAGAACAAGAATATCGTTCTTTATTAATCCAATTAAATAAATTAATTGAAACCATGAAAATAATTAATGATAGAAAAGGGGAATAAACATGGATAAATTATATACAGCTTCAGTAACAGCAACAGGTGGACGAAATGGGAAAGTAGTTTCAGATGATGGCATATTAAATCTTGATGTGAAAATGCCAAAGGCACTAGGTGGCGCAGGCGGAGAGGCAACAAATCCAGAACAACTATTTGCAGCTGGTTATGCAGCTTGCTTTGATAGTGCATTACAACTTGTCATTCGTACAAAACGTGTGAAAGTGGAAAGTACAGAAGTTACTGCACACGTTTCTATCGGGAAAGATACAGATGGTGGTTTCGGACTATCTGCTGTACTTGATGTACATGTCGCTGGCGTTTCTCATGCCGAAGCACAAGAACTTGTAGAAGCTGCTCACGGTGTATGTCCTTACTCTAAAGCAACAAGAGGAAATATTGAAGTTACATTAAACGTACGCTAAAAAGTTACGTAAATAAAAAAACGCGCGACATTCGTCACGCGTTTTTTGTTTTTGTCATTTTATGAATTGCTTTCCATGCCTCTTCTTTTCCAAGTCCTGTTTCAGAAGAGAATAGAACGATTTCATCGCCAATTTCAACAGCAAGCGTTTCTTTTACAACTTTTAAATGCTTTTGCCATTTCCCTTTCGGAATTTTATCGGCCTTCGTTGCAATAATGATTGTTGGGATTTCATAATGCTTTAAGAAATCATACATCATCACGTCATCTTTTGTTGGTTGGTGACGTAAATCAACTACTAATACAGCAGCGTCTAATTGCTCACGTGTTGTAAAGTACGTTTCAATCATCTTACCCCATGCCGCACGCTCCGATTTAGATACTTTCGCATATCCATAACCTGGAACGTCAACAAAATGCATCATTTCATTGATTAAGAAAAAGTTCAGCGTTTGCGTTTTTCCTGGTTTAGAAGAAATACGTACTAACTTTTTACGATTTAAAATTTTATTAATAAAGGAAGACTTCCCGACATTAGAACGACCTGCCAAGGCAATTTCTGGTAAATCACTGTCTGGATATTGTTCCGGTTTCACGGCACTAATTACAATATCTGCTTTTGTTACTTTCATTGTTTCACTCCTACTAATGCGTGCTCCAATACTTCGTCTAAATGAGATGCAAGCACAAACGTAAGGTTTTCTTTTACGCTCTCTGGAATATCATCTAAATCTTTCTCGTTCTCTGCTGGCAAAATAATTTTTGTTAAGCCTGCGCGGTGAGCACTTAATGTTTTTTCTTTCAAACCACCAATTGGTAATACACGACCACGAAGTGTAATTTCACCTGTCATACCAACTTCTTTACTTACAGGAATACCTGTTAGTGCCGAAATAAGTGCCGTTGCCATCGTAATACCTGCTGACGGTCCATCTTTTGGAACTGCTCCTTCTGGAACATGAATATGAATATCGTTTTTCTCATGGAAATCTGGATCGATATGAAGCTCTTCTGCACGAGAACGAATATAGCTAAACGCTGCTTGTGCGGATTCTTTCATAACATCCCCAAGTTTTCCTGTTAAAATTAATTTCCCTTTTCCTGGTGCTACAGACACTTCAATTGCAAGTGTATCTCCACCAGCTGCTGTGTATGCTAAACCTGTCGCCATACCAACTTGGTCTGTTTTTTCAGCTTGCCCATAACGGAATATGTGCTTACCAAGTAAATCAACAACATTTTTCTCCGTTACAACAATGCGCTTGCGTTCTGCTGTAACAATAATTTTTGCTGCTTTACGACAAACTTTTGCAATTTGACGCTCTAACGTACGAACACCAGCCTCGCGCGTATAATAACGAATAATTTCAAGAAGCGCTTCATCACGCACTTGTAAATTACCTTTTCGTAAGCCGTGCTCTTTTAATTGTTTCGGCAGTAAATGCTCACGAGCAATGTGCACCTTTTCAAGTTCTGTATAACCAGCAATCGAAATGATTTCCATTCGATCCAGAAGAGGGCCTGGAACACTTGCAAGTGTATTCGCAGTTGCAACGAACATAACTTTTGATAAATCATATGGCTCTTCAATGTAATGATCACTGAAGTTATGATTTTGTTCTGGATCTAACACTTCAAGTAATGCCGCTGATGGATCTCCCCTGAAATCGTTAGACATTTTATCAATCTCATCTAATAAGAAGACTGGATTAACTGTTTTCGCCTTTTTCATACCTTGAATAATACGTCCTGGCATCGCTCCTACATATGTACGACGGTGACCACGAATTTCAGATTCATCACGTACACCACCAAGAGATACACGAACAAAATTACGATTCAATGATGTTGCAATCGAACGCGCTAACGAAGTTTTCCCGACCCCAGGAGGTCCTACTAAGCAAAGGATAGGTCCTTTTAATGAATTCGTTAACTTCTGTACAGCTAAATATTCAAGTACGCGCTCTTTCACTTTTTCAAGACCGTAATGATCTTTGTTCAAAATCTCTTCAGAATGAGCAAGATCAATTAAATCTTCTGTCGCTTCAGTCCACGGAAGTGCTAATAACCAATCAATATAATTGCGAATAACACCGCTCTCCGCAGAACTTGCTGGCAACTTTTCATAGCGATCTAATTCTTTCAGTGCAGCCTTCGTTGTTTCTTCAGGCATTCCTGACTGTTCAATTTTCTCACGAAGTTCTTCAACTTCCCCGCCCTTGCCTTCTTTATCACCAAGTTCAGTTTGAATCGCCTTCATTTGCTCACGTAGGAAATATTCTTTTTGCGTGCGCTCCATTGAACGTTTCACTTTTTGTCCAATTTTCTTTTCTAGGCTAAGTAATTCTTGTTCATCTTGAATAATTGAAATAAGTGTATGTAATCGTTCTTTCACAGATACAATCTCTAAAATCTCTTGTTTCTGCTTCGTTTTAATCGGCAAGTGAGAAGCAATTAAATCAGCTAGTCTTCCTGGTTCTTCTACATCAGCTACCGTTGCAAATGTTTCATTTGAAACTTTTTTCGAAACTTTAATATATTGTTCGAAATGCTCCAGTAACGTACGCATAAGAGCCTTCTCTTCTAAATCATCTTCTACTTCTTCAGTTACCGTTCTAATAGAAACTTTTACTACATTTTCTTCTTCAATAAACTCTATTACTTCTGCTCTATGTAAACCTTCTACAAGGACACGAAGCGTACCGTTCGGCAATTTTAACATTTGCTTCACTTTCGCCACTGTACCTACACTATATATGTCATCATCTTTCGGATCGTCGATATTCATTTCTTTTTGCATTGCTAAAAAGATGATATTTTCATCCATTGCCGCCTGCTCTAGTGCTTGTATCGATTTATCACGTCCTACATCAAGATGCAGAACCATCGTTGGATATACGAGAACGCCTCTTAATGGTAGGAGGGGCACGATTCTTTCGTTCGCATTCATACTAGACATAGCACCTCCATAATAAATTAAACTCCTGTTCAACTATTTTATATTACAATACATCTAGATGCAATTGCAGAGATTCTTCGTAATTGTAAATCCCCTGTTTTTTTCTGCCTCATGAAAAGAAAAAGAACTCCGCTTAAGCATACAAACTTAAACGAAGTCTGGCAAATTTTATTATTATTTATTCTCACATTGATTGTGCATCTGTTTCGTCCAAAGTATTATGTACATCAAGCTCACGATGCTTGTTTTCCTGCATAAATGTTAGCTCAAATACTTCTTTTAGTTTGCGAACGGGAATGATTTCAATTCCCTTAATAGTATACAAAAATGGTTGCATGTTTTCCGCAGGAATGATGACTTTCTTAGCTCCTGCTTTTTTCGCAGCTTTTATTTTTGCGTACACACCACCAATAGGCTTCACCTCTCCGTGGATACTTATCTCACCTGTCATCGCTACTTCATTGTTCACATACGTACGATGCACCGCTGAATAGACACCTGTTGCCATAGCAATTCCTGCCGAAGGACCATCAATCGGGATACCACCTGGAAAATTAATATGTATATCATACCCTTCTGGCAACACATCTAGAGAACGAAGTACTGTTAACACATTATCAACAGAACCTTTCGCCATACTTTTTCGACGAATCGATTTCGTTTGGCTACCAATACTTTCCTCTTCTACAATTCCAGTTACATTTACTGACCCTTTATCTTTCGCAGGAATAGCTGTTACCTCAATTTCTAATAACGCGCCTGTATTCGGTCCATATACAGCAAGCCCGTTTACAAGACCAATCCTTGGAATTGGATAAATACGTTTTTCGTACTTTGGTGTAAGTTGACTCGAGTGAACAACCCACTCAATATCTTCATCTTTAATGAAAGAACGTTCTTCATTTATCGCCATACCAGTAGAAATTTGCACGAGATTAATTGCTTCCCGTCCATTTCTTGCATACATTCCAATCATTTCAATACCGTTTTCACCTATTTGCATTTCCACCTTATCAGCTGCATTTTTAGCTACCTTTTGGATTTCTTCTGTATCTAATTCACGGAAGAACACTTCTAAACAACGCGACCGAATTGCAGGTGGAATCTCCTCTGGTGAACGTGTCGTTGCACCAACTAGGCGAAAATCTGCTGGTAAACCTTTTTGAAAAATATCATGTATATACGTTGGGATCATCGAATTTTCTTCACTATAGTACGCACTTTCCAAAAATACTTTCCGATCTTCTAACACCTTTAGCATTTTGTTCATTTGAATCGGATGTAATTCACCAATCTCATCAATGAACAAAATACCACCATGCGCATCTGTTACAGCCCCTTTTTTCGGTTGTGGGATACCCGCTTGCCCCATTGCACCCGCTCCTTGATAGATCGGATCATGCACTGAACCAATTAAAGGATCTGCAATACCACGTTCATCAAACCTAGCTGTCGTCGCATCAAGTTCGATAAATGTTGCATTCGTACGAAATGGAGATTTCGGATTTCGTTTTGCTTCTTCTAATACAAGGCGTGCTGCCGCTGTCTTTCCGACACCTGGCGGACCATATATGATCACATGTTGCGGATTAGGACCACAAAGAGCCGCTTTTAACGACTTAATTCCGTCTTCTTGCCCTACAATGTCTAAAAAGGATGTAGGACGTACCTTTTCCGCAAGTGGCTCTGTTAAAGAAATCTCACGCATTTTACGAAGTTGCTCTAATTCTTTTTTCGATTCTCGATCAATTGAAACTTTTTGTGTTCGCTGATTTCGAAGTAAATGCCAAAAATACAATCCGACAATTACGCCAAAAACAAGTTGAACAAGTAAAAATATATTTGTCCAGCTCATAATTCATTTCCTCCCGCTATGTTTTATCTTTTAGTATTTCCTGGGAGGAATAGTGCTAAACATAAAGAAAAACAGCAATTATAAAAATTGCTGTTTCTCCTTCACATTATGCAGATGTTTTTGTATCAAGTACAGTACCATCTTGTAACACCAATTTCGGTGGCTCATTATCAGCTACTGTTTCTTTTGTAAGAATACACTTCTCGATATCTTTGCGAGATGGAAGTTCGAACATTACATCAAGCATTAAGCCTTCAATAATTGAACGAAGTCCACGAGCACCTGTTTTACGTTCAATTGCTTTTTTCGCAATCTCAATCAGTGCACCTTCTTCAAACTCTAACTCAACATCGTCAAGCTCCAATAGTTTTTGGAATTGCTTAACAAGTGCGTTTTTGGGTTTAGTTAAAATATCTACAAGAGCATCTTCATCAAGCGGCTCTAGGTTCGCAATAACTGGAAGACGACCGATAAACTCCGGAATTAAACCGAATCTTAAAAGGTCCTCTGGTAAAACGTGAGATAAAACATGCTTCTCGTTTACATCAGCATTTTTCTTCTCAGAACCAAATCCAATTACTTTTTCACCAAGGCGGCGTTTAATAATTGGCTCGATGCCATCAAACGCTCCACCACAAATGAATAAGATATTCGTTGTATCAATTTGAATAAACTCTTGATGCGGGTGCTTACGGCCACCTTGAGGCGGAACGCTTGCTACAGTACCTTCTAAAATTTTCAGAAGTGCCTGCTGTACACCTTCACCAGATACATCACGTGTAATTGATGGATTTTCGGACTTACGTGCCACTTTATCAATCTCATCAATATAAATGATTCCTTTTTCCGCTTTCTCTACATCATAATCAGCCGCTTGGATTAATTTTAGTAAGATGTTTTCTACATCTTCCCCAACATATCCAGCTTCTGTTAAAGATGTTGCGTCCGCGATCGCAAATGGAACATTTAAAATACGCGCTAATGTTTGTGCCAATAATGTTTTACCACTACCAGTTGGCCCAATAAGTGAAATATTACTCTTCGCTAATTCTACATCATCAATTTTGCTGTTAGAATTAATGCGTTTGTAATGGTTATATACCGCTACCGCTAGTGCTTTTTTCGCGTTATCTTGTCCGATGACATACTCATCTAAGATTTCACGAATTTCTACCGGTTTCGGTACATCTTTGAATTCTACTTCTTCATCCTTCGCAAGCTCCTCTTGTACAATTTCAGTACAAAGCTCGATACACTCGTCACAAATGTAAACACCTGGACCTGCAACTAACTTACGAACTTGCGTCTGTGTTTTACCACAGAAAGAACATTTTAATTGCCCTTTTTCATCATTAAATTTAAACATATTTTCACACCCCTTACAAAGTGCTAACCTCTTGCCTTCGTATGTACACGATAAATGTATCGTATGTAAATACATATTATGTCACTACGCGGCGAGAAATACAAATAATATGACTAGTTATGTACAGATAAAATTTTTTGAAACTTTTGAAATATGTATATTCGACTTATAAAGGAACTTTTCCTTCTTCATCGAAAAGTTTTATAAATATATTTCTATATTTATAAAACAAGGCACGATTAAAATCGCGCCTTGTTATTTTATTATGCAGCTTTGCTGTTGTCTACTAAGAAGTCTACAGCTTTACGCACTTTAAGATCTTCAGATAAAGCGTCTACACTTCCAAGAGCTTGCTTGATAGCGTCTACTGGCATACCGTACATTTCAGCCATTTTTTCAACTTCTGCAGTTACTTCTTCTTCAGTAACTTCGATGTTTTCAGCTTCAATGATAGCTTCAAGAACAAGGTTGATTCTTACACGTTTTTGTGCATCCTCTTTCATTTGCTCTTTTAATTTGTCAGCGTCAGTACCTGTGAATTGGTAGTAAAGCTCAAGGTTCATACCTTGTTGGCTTAAACGTTGCTCGAATTCACGAACCATACGATCTAACTCTGTGTCGATCATAGCTTCTGGAATGTCGATTTCAGCGTTAGCAGCAGCTAATTCTACTACTTCGTCACGTACTTTGTGCTCAGCTTCGTGCTTTTTGCCTTCTTCTAAGTTTGTGCGAAGTTTTGCTTTTAATTCATCAAGAGTTGCAACCGCTTCGTCAGCTTCTTTAGCGAACTCGTCGTTTAACTCAGGAAGTTCTTTTGTTTTGATTTCGTGAATTGTTACTTTGAATGTTGCTGGTTTACCAGCTAATTCAGCAGCATGGTACTCTTCTGGGAATGATACTTCAACTTCTTTAGAATCACCAGATTTAAGACCAATTACTTGCTCTTCGAAACCTGGGATGAAAGTACCAGAACCGATTGCAAGAGAATAGTTTTCGCCTTTTCCGCCTTCAAATGCTTCGCCATCAACGAAACCTTCGAAGTCGATTACAGCTGTATCACCGTTTTCAACAGTTCCCTCTTCTTTAACAACTAGTTCAGCTTGACGCTCTTGTAAAGCTTTTACTTCGTTCTCTACATCTTCGTCAGTTACAGTTGTTTCAACTTTTTCTACTGCTAAACCTTTGTAATCACCTAATTTAACTTCAGGTTTTACTGTAACTTTTGCAGTGAAAATTAAGTTTTGGCCTTTTTCGAATTTCTCGATGTCAATCTCAGGATGAGCAACTGGGAAGATACCAGCTTCATCGATTGCTTCACCGTATGCTTTTGGCAAGATGATATCTAAAGCATCTTGGTATAAAGATTCAATACCAAAGCGTTGTTCGAATAATGGACGAGGCATTTTTCCTTTACGGAAACCTGGTACATTAATTGTTTTTACTACTTTTTTGAATGCAGCGTCGATAGAGTTGTTTACTTCTTTAGCATCAACTTCGATTGTTAAAACGCCAACGTTACCTTCTAATTTTTCCCATTTTGTAGACATTTATTCTTTCCCTCCAACTATAATAATGTATGCACATACCTCTATAGATTAAGATTTTTATTATCTCTTTTTTGAAATAACAAATGTACAAATAATCCTCTAGCAAAAGCTTTCAGATATAAAGTTCCAATCTACTAATTGTCTAAAAGACAACTACGGTATATTTTGTTCGAGACTAATATGAAACATATTAAGTAAGAGAATTATACTCCTCTTCTCTTACAAACAGGCAGTTTTCTGCCTTTTGCAACCCTTACATTATAACATAGAATATGCTCGTTTCAATAACTGAACGATTCTTTTTCATAATTATACGGGCAAATACCCTTCTCTTTCAACGCGTAGTAACCATTGATAAGCAATATGAAATTCCTCAAACTCGATATTGTATGCTGTCATAAGTTCTTCTTCATCAATAGCCAATCCGAAACGCTTTCTTCCAATTCTCTCTATGACGGCAGCCCAAATTTCTACTTTATCCATTAATAGAGGGAATGGGAAAATGCTAATTTGTAATTCTTTCCAGTATGTAACCATTGTATCAAATATATCTGGATAACTTTGCTCTAATCGGCTTGATAATTTATGTATAATTTTATCGGATTGCTCCTCATTATGACCTGTAAATGCTGGTATCACCTTTATCGTATTTCCAAACTTCTCTACTTCTATCTCTTCTTCTATTTGATTTTCTACCATTTTATACAAAATAGAAGTTTTTAAATACGGGTGCTGATCTTCGTCTATTAAAAATTTCTTTAAAGCAGGAAGTGCGAGATCAAGATCTTTTAACGAAAGCTTCTGAATTACCCTTAATTTTTGACCAAAGTTTTCTCCAAAAAGTTCATCGGTAAATCCTCCCAATTCAAAATTCGAATCCACTAGCGGTATATCTCCCTCATCCAGCATCCCTTGCGCAAACAAAGCAAGCTGCGCTAGTTTTTCCTTTTGCTCTGGAATTATATCTTTCGTTTGCAAAACTTCCTCAACAGTTTCGATAACACCTTCATAATCATTTGTTTGAACTAAAATAGTTACATACGTTTCAAGAATATCACCAAATAATACAGCTCCTGTTTCAAGCAACTGCTCACATTTTTCTTTCGCTTCTTCCATACGTTTTAATTCTAGCAAACAAATAACTGAAGCTAATTCTGTTTGTTCCGTTTCTGCATTATACTGACGTAATATTTCAAAGCAGCGCAATGCATCTTCGAATTTTCGCTCTTTCAGCGCTAAAAAACCTTCGTCAATATAGCGTTCTGATAGTTGCGGAAACAATACGACCGTATTTTCTTTTTTATCCATACGTCCGCCTCTTTTTCTAGATTTTAATTATCTTCACAGTAAATATATCAAATGCGTAATGAGAACACAACATTCCAAAACTGTTTATTTGAAATATAGGAATATTTAATTTTTACAACAAAAAATCAACAAACTGTTACATAAAATTCATTTTTTCATAAACAAAAACCCTCAGCAACAGACGCAGAGGATTCATCATTAATGGAAAGCTTTTATAATTGTGGGATATATAACAAGGGTAATAATTTGGAGAACAATAATTGCCATAACAATCATGCTAAAAAAGAAGATTGGTTTACTTCGCTTCATTAAAAACATAATAATAAGCATTGTACAAGCAAACAAACTTAAGAAGAACAAACTTGTTGTCGAACTAAGTATACCACTCGGGACAAAGAACAATAAAACTACACTACAAGTACCTATAATTCCGAATAACCATTCCATTCATTCACTCATTCCCTTTCCCTCTCATGGCAGTTTTTCTAAGCTACTAAATGTTTTACAACGTCAATTACATACGTTAATTTCTCATATGCTACAAATCCAAACGCTACTGTTAAACCTGTTACGATTAATCCTTTCATCATCTCTTCCTCCTCATTTATCGTTGTTATCTTCATTATAGAGGATTCGTAATGTGTTACCATCGAACTTCCTTACACTTACCTTACAGAATTGTAAGATTTCAAAAAAGACAAACAAAAAACCTTGTTATCAAAAGATAACAAGGTTTTCTTAGCGTCCCAGGAGAGATTCGAACTCCCGACCGACGGCTTAGAAGGCCGTTGCTCTATCCTGCTGAGCTACTGGGACATGGAGCGGGTGAAGAGAATCGAACTCTCGACCAGAGCTTGGAAGGCTCTTGTTTTACCACTAAACTACACCCGCATATGTTATTTTATTGTTTGTTTTTAGCGTCGATGTCCTATCGACAATATTTATTATATGTATATCCACACATAAAGTCAACACCTTTTTTAAAAGAGGATAATTTTTCTTATCCTCTTTTAAAAACTGCTTGTTCAACTAGTTGTCCATCTAATGTTTCAAAACGAACTTCCATTTGATTTTCATCCATTTCTAATAAGGCAAATGTTTTTTCTACACGCTGACGTGGTAATAAAACACTTCCTGGATTGATAAATAAAACGCCATCAATGAATTCCGCACCTAATACGTGAGAATGTCCGAAGCATGCAACTTGTGCTCTCACTTCTTCTGCATGGTACGCTAATGTTTGTAATGTCATTTTCACATTATGACGATGTCCATGTACAACTAAGAAACGAATGCCCTCTACGTCAGTTACAATTTCATCTTGAAAGTTAGCATAATCACAATTACCTTTTACAACATCGAAACCTTGCAGCTCTTCATGAGCAGGCGTTAACTCTGAATCACCGCAATGAATCATGACATCTACTTTCCCTTCGTATTTCTCTTTTAACTGCTGTAATTCCTTCACAGAGCTATGACTATCGCTTACGATTAAAGCTTTCATCAATCTCTCTCCCTTACTCTTCTAAAAACCATTCTGGGATTTTTTCTTCTAATTTACGAAGAGCACGCCCACGGTGACTAATTGCGTTTTTCTCATCTGAACTTAGCTCAGCCATCGCTTTTTTATATTCTTCTACATAAAAAATCGGATCGTATCCGAAACCATTTTCCCCGCGGCGCTGTTCTAAAATCTTCCCTTCGCACGTTCCGTTTACAATAACCGGCTCTTTATCCGTTTCAGGGAAGGCAACTGCTAACGCACAGTAAAAACGAGCAGTACGTTTTTCTAAAACGATGTCAGTTAACTCTTGCAAAACTTTATCGATATTCGCTTGATCATCTTTCGGTTCTCCAGCAAAACGAGCTGAATATACACCTGGTTTCCCGTTTAAAGCATCTACAATAAGACCAGAGTCATCCGCAATTACGATGGAATTCAATTGTTTACTAAGACTATCCGCTTTTAAAATTGCGTTTTCTTCAAATGTTTCACCAGTTTCTTCGACTTCTTCAATATGAGGAAAATCGTGTAAAGATTTCACTTCTAAGTCAAATCTCTCAAATAACTCAGCAAACTCACGCACTTTCCCCACGTTTTTTGTCGCTACAACAACTTGCTTCATATTTCCCACCTCTACTCTATATGAGATACGATGTCACCTAACGCTTCTTTTTGCTTTTCAACAAGTTGGAAAATCCCTTGTTCAGCAGCATCAAGTAATTCATTTAATTCCGCTCTACTAAACGTCGCTTCTTCTCCAGTTCCTTGTACTTCAACAAACTGACCTTTTCCAGTCATAATTACGTTCATATCAACGTCTGCTTTAGAATCTTCTATATAGTTTAAATCTAAAACGACACCTTGCTCTTCAACAATCCCTACTGACGTTGCTGCTAAATAATCTTTCACAGGGATTTTAGATACTTTTTCTGCTTGCAATAATTTTTCAAAAGCTAATACCATTGCTACATAAGCACCTGTAATAGAAGCTGTTCTCGTTCCGCCATCCGCTTGAATTACATCACAGTCAATCCACACTGTTCTTTCACCAAGCGCTTCTAAATCAACAACCGCACGTAATGCTCGTCCAATTAAACGCTGGATTTCCATTGTACGACCCGTTACTTTCCCTTTACTTGACTCTCGAATTGTACGTTGCTCTGTCGCACGTGGAATCATTGCATATTCTGCTGTTACCCATCCTTTTCCTTCTCCACGCATAAATGGCGGTACACGCTCTTCAATTGTCGCTGAACAAATTACCTTTGTATCCCCAACTTCAATTAGTACCGATCCTTCTGGATGTTTTAAATAATTTGTATGAATATGTATATGGCGTAGTTCCGCTTGCCCTCTACCATCTACTCGCATAAAAATAACCCCCTCTTAACTACTACTCATTAGTATAGCCAAATTTAAATGTATGATATGTATAACAATAAAAGAAGGGGAACTCAAAAAGCAATTCCCCTTTCTTACATAATTATATCAAATTATTCACGATTAAAAACTACCTGTATTCACGTTTTGTGGACGATCAACAGGTTTTATTAATTTTTCACCTTTCTCATCCATAAGATTCGCTTTACCATTCACTTCAATAGAAACATTTTTTACACCTTGTTTTTCCGTTAAAGATAATACTAACGATTTCAGTACGTAATTTGAAATCATATTTTTGTCTTGATTCGCAAATATATTTTCATTAAAGTTTAATGTAATATTTCCGTTCTCTACTTTTGGATTCGTAATAAGCTTAACCCCTGGATTAAAATCATTTAATAGCGAACCTTGAATCGGACCTTTTACAAGCTCATTCACAATTGTCGAATAATCATTCTCTTTCCCATCTGCAACGCGGCGTGTTACTGGTACATAGTATTGTTTCTTATTACTTTGCGCCATAAAATAAAGTGTAACCGGTTTTGTATTCGTTACATCTGCTACTTGTTCATCATCAAAGTTAATTCCATTTGCACGGCTCACACCTTCACCAAGCGGCGTACCCGCTACAGGCATCTTCGCTAACTTCTCACCATTTATTTGGAACTGCACTTGTTTTATCTCTTTAAATTGCGTCAAAGTCCACGCTACTGATTCAACAATTTGACGCTCTTCTTCTTTTGCATAGTTTTTCATTTCTTTAGAGAAATCAATTACCGCTGTCCCATCTTTCTTCAAATCTAGGGTCATCGTTGTATTTGCTGGGAGAACCGCTCGAAATCCATTCGGCAATAAATCTGTGACTGGTCCATCTTTCACAAGATATTCTAACGTTTGCTGTACAACTTCATTCGCTTTCGGAGTAGGCATTGCAATAGTTTGCGGTACAACATACCCATTTTTATCAACGAGGTATAACTCTCTATTTACTGTTTGCCCTTGTTTATCTTTTTTAGCTGTTTCTTTCTTTTCACCTTCTGTATACGTAACTTTTTTCGGCGGATCAATTTGCTCTTTCGCTTTCTCCTGATTTAATAAGCCACACCCTGTTAATAAAATTGCACTCATAGTAGCACCAACAACCCATTTAAAAGTGGATTTAGGCATGCCATTCCCCCCTAAAATCTAAGTTTGTACTATTATGTATACGAGCTGTTTCATGTTTTAGAACAAGCTATGGCTACTTATACAGAAAAAACCCCTGATTTCTCAGGGGTTCTCTTATATGAATCTACTATTATTCTGTTTCTAAATTAATATGCTTCACATTTTCAATCGGCTGACCGAACCATTTTGAAGCGATTTCTTTAAACAAACCTATTTTACCAGTTGTTAAGAAGAGGTGGTCACTTTGTTCTTCTCCCTCATTTAGCATCTTACTATGGTATAGGATCGTACTTACTTCACGTGCTGTTTCATCACCCGAACTAATTAATTGTACTTGATCTCCCATTACCTTTTTAATAACAGGACCTAAAATAGGATAATGTGTACACCCTAAAATTAGGGTATCAATATCAGTACTTTTCAACGGTTGCAATGTTTCTCTTACAACTTCATATGCCATTTCACTTTCGAAATTCCCGCTCTCTACAAGTTCTACGAAAGGCGGGCACGCTAAACTTTCTACCATAACACGGTTATTAATAGACTTTAGCGCCTCTTCATATGCACCACTTTTCACAGTGCCAATCGTTCCAATAATCCCAACATGATACGTATTTGTCATTTTTAAAGCTGTACGTGATCCAGGATGAATAACTCCAACTACTGGAATTGGTAATTGTTTTTGCATTTCTTCTAACACAACCGCAGTTGCTGTATTACATGCAATAACTAACATTTTGATGTTTAGTTCTAACAAATGTTCTGTCATTTCCCACGTGAATTTACGCACTTCTTCACGAGAACGCGGACCATAAGGGCAACGCGCTGTATCCCCTAAATATATAATACGTTCTTTAGGTAACTGACGAATTAATTCCTTCGCTACTGTTAATCCACCTACTCCTGAATCAATGACACCGATCGCTCTATTCAACTTAATCACCCGTTTTCTCATTCATCATCTTATTTTATGTTTATCAGTATATTTTACACACTTTAAGTTCGCTAACTTAAAATGCCCCTGTATAAAATTTTTCATTTGTACCTGTATAGACCAGGACCTTTTTTATTTTGCTCCTTTTTTTCATAATTTGCAAGACAGAAAAATAACCGACTCTTTTTATAAAAGTCGGCTTCTTTGAAGTGCACCCCGATTGTTAGACACAGTCTAACAATTGGAGGTGCACTTTTTTATGGCTAAATTTTCTTCAAAAGAAAAAATACGAGCGA